>NZ_RJTM01000045.1 GCF_003725735.1 Sinomicrobium pectinilyticum
AATAAACAAAATGTTTATCGGGTTTTACGGTCTTATAAGCATGGTTATTGCAATAATCCTCCTTTAACACCTTGTAGGGTATCGGTATTGTTTTCCGGGTCTTTCCAGTCCACTTTTACGGTGGGGTCAATACCATTGATATATTTCTCTATATTGGTATATCCGTCACCATTGACATCGCCGTTGGCATCTGACGGGTCGCGGGGATCGAGGCCGTATTTTTTCTCCCACTTATCGGGCAGTCCGTCACCATCGGAATCTTTGTATGGTTTTCCCTTGTATTCGGGGTAGCCCCCTACTTGT
>NZ_RJTM01000046.1 GCF_003725735.1 Sinomicrobium pectinilyticum
ATTGACAATAATACCTTTTTTATAGGAATCGGCGGGAAGTCTCCTTTTTACATATTCTTTTCCGGTATCTGCTTCCAGTCCGTCCGGATAATTGATTTCCCCGGTACGTACCTGCCTGATTATCCTTTTGTCCACAGGGTCCCTTTTGGGCAGGGTTGCTCCTGCGTTTTCCAGGACGTATTCATAGGCTTCCCTGGCGGACATTTTGGTGTAAAAGGGAACATCAAAGGGTTTGTCCTGTTTCATGTAGGCAAAATGCTCCGGCCATTCTTCTTTAGGCGACCCGCCCAATTGTACCCCGCCATTCCAGTTGTCCCTGGTTACCCCGGGATTTCCTTCCACGAAATTTCCATTTACATAGGCACGGCCGTAGGTTTTGGGATCGAGCCATCCGGATTCGGGTTTCAGTACCCGGTAGCGTACATCGTCATCGGGTGTTATGGGGCCTGGTTTATAGTAATTATTAATGATGTTGTACATGGAGCGGTAATCCCCGCCGTCTACGGAACGGTTCCACCAGTTGAAAAGTACGTTATTGACAAAGGTAAAATCGCCATACATTCCGATGGAAGGATTCCGCGCTACGTTATTGGCCCAGAGATTTCGCAGAAACGAACTATGCATGCCCCCTATGGTACTTCCGAAAGCGTGATTGTAAGTATCCAGTCCTTCTGAAGAAATGGAATTCTGAATGGTTATATTGGCTGTGGGAAGTTTTTGCCGCTCGGAATTTTCGTTGGGCTTGAACATATTCCTGTACATGGACATGTTTTCGTCCAGACCCCAGCTTACGGAACAATGGTCTATGATGATATTTCCCATCGGGCTTCCGCCCAGGGCATCGTCTCTCCGGGTGACTTCGGTTTCGCCCCTTCTGAAGCGCATATGCCTTATTATTACATCGTGGGTGTCCACGGAAAAGGTTTCTCCTGCCACACAGACACCATCTCCGGGAGCGGTCTGGCCTGCTATAGTTATATAAGGGGCCCTGACGCTGATGGGGGTTTTCAGCCTAATGATACCGGACACATTGAAAACCACAATCCTGGCTCCCCCGGCCTCACAGGCTTCCCTGAGGGTCCCGGGACCGCTGTCTTCCAGGCTTGTTACTACATAGACCTTACCTCCTCTTCCTCCGGGTGTAAAGGCTCCACCGCCCTCGGCCCCGGGGAACGCCGGAATATCAGCCTTTATGAAATCGCCCGGGTACGCCCCCCAAACTACATAAGGCCTTCCTTCTTTTCTTTCTTTTTTAATAACCGGGAACACTTCTTTTTCCCATTTTTCAGCCAGTCTTTCTTCTTCTGCCTGCATCATGGCATCGGTTCTTGCCTGTTCTTCCCCGGGTATTTCGGGATACTGCGCATGGGCCTGAAATACCGTAAATACGGAAAAAGCAACTATTGAAACAATTCTAGACTTCATTTACTGATATTAATTTTGACGGGAGCCGGAAACCAACGGCTCCCACCGTGCATAATTTATTATTTTGTATATGCTGCCAAACCGTTTTTTTGTTCTGCAAGCACATCTTTATTGTTTTCCAGATTTTTCCAGTCTACTTTTCCGGTGGGGTCTATACCGTTTATGTATTTCTCGATATTGGTGTATCCGTCCCCGTTCATATCCTTGTTTGCATCTGACGGATCATTAGGGTCCAGTCCGTATTTTTTTTCCCACTTGTCCGGCATACCGTCTTTATCGGAATCTTTGTATGGTTTTCCTTTATAATCAGGGTACCCTCCTACCTGGGCAATATCGGTTATGATCCCCTGCTTATAGGCATCGGGAGGGAGCCTTCTGTGTTCGAACTGGTAGAAAGATTCCGGATCGAGCCCTTTTACATATTCCGGTTTCCCGGTTTTTACGGTACGGACCACCCGTTCGTCTACGGGGTCTCTTTTGGGTAATGTAGCTCCTACATTCGATAATACGTAATCCTGTACCTTTTCGACCGGTAATATGGTCATGTACGGCATGGGCATGGGCTCCTTAGCCCTCATATAGGGGAAATATTTAGAAGCTTCTTCAAAAGTCATTAAATCATCCTTTCCGGCCATTTGCACACCTCCCGCCCAGTTATCACGGGTCACTTTCGGATTTCCTTCTATGATATTTCCTTCTACATAACATCTTCCGAACACAAGGGAGTCCAGCTTACTACGTCCGGATTCGGGTTTAAGGATACGGTAACTTACAGGTGATTCCAGGTCTGTTACCGGACCGGGCTTATAGTAGTTATTGATGATATTATACTTGGCCTTGTAATCTCCTCCGTCGGTGGTACGGTGACTCCAGTTGAATACGATATTATTTACAAAATTGAATATGCCATTCCATCCTATAGACGGGTTCCTTCCGGCATTGTTAGCCCATAAGTTACGCATAAATGCGCAATTTTCCCCTCCCAGGGTACTTCCCAGGGAATGGTTGTAGGTGTCCAGTGCTTCGGAGAAAATACTGTTCTGGATAGTTACGTTTACCGTACCGAGCTTTTCATCTTTATAATCGGCCCCGGGACTGTACATATGCCTGTATATAGACATATTTTCGTCGAGCCCCCAGCTGGCGGAAACATGGTCTATCATGATATTTCCTACGGGGTTTCCTCCTATGGCATCATCTCTCCGCCCTACAAAGGTTTCTCCCCTGCGGAAACGCATATGGCGGATAACGACATCGTGGGTATCTATCCATACGGTCTCTCCGGCTACGCAGACCCCGTCGCCCGGAGCGGTCTGCCCTGCAATGGTTATATAGGGGGCACGTATAATAAGCGGGCTTTCCAGCTTGATGATCCCGGCTACGTTAAATACGATAATCCGTGCTCCTCCCTGTTCACAGGCCCAACGGAGTGTTCCGGGGCCCCTGTCTTCGAGACTGGTCACTGTATACACTTTGCCGCCGCGACCACCGAAACTGTACATCCCACCGCCTTCTGCCCCGGGAAACACGGGGATATCTGCCTGGGGCAGGTCATCGGGCCGGAATGCCCAGGGAATATATGGTTTTCCTTCTCTTGCTTCCTTTTCTACTACTGGCAATGCTTTTTCCCAGGCTTCGTCCGATCGCCTGAGCGCTTCTTCTTTGATCGCTTTTTCTTTGGCCCTGTCTTCTTCCGTGAGTTTCGGATACTGCGCAAAAGCCACTAATGAACAGGCTATCAGTAATAGTGATAATGCAATTTTTTTATGGATCATAAATTAGGTGTTTTCGGTTTTTTACAATTAATTCGATGACTATTGTGCTTTTTATAAAAGTAATGGATAAGGATGTTGCTCGGTTAAGATCAGGTATCCTCTATACGGAGGTCAATAACCTTGATCAATCTGAATATATGTCCCTTCTTCTACAACGGCACCATACCAGGTAAAGCTATCGTTCCTTGCCCGGAAATGGTAGTATGTAGGACCGCACACTCCGAAATCAAAGCCGGAGGGAAAATAACCACTGTCAAATTCTATGTCATAAGTACCTTCCGGAATGACCCCCAGTACCTGGGATTCAAAATTGTCGTCATTCGTAGTAAAAGTATAGGTACCGTTACTTCCTGTAAAGGTTATTATCCAATTATTATAGTTTCCGCTATAGGGTAATATAATCCCCAGTTCTACAGAATTTTGTGCAGAAATGGAGGTGAATCCACCGGATAAAAAGAAACACACTAAACTGAATAGCACAATAGCTCTTTTCATAGTTATATGATTTAAGATTTGCAAAATTCTTACTGTTATATATATTGCCACGGACTAAGAAAAAAGGTTGGTTTTATTGTTTTTTCCTTTCACCTCCGACAATATATTTATCTACACGAACTTATTCTCTTACCGGAATATTTTGGTTCGTTTATCCTTATCCACTACTAAAAACCCGATTTTTATCGGTTATCTATTCTCTATAATCGTAAGTTCCGTCTGCTCCGGAAGCATCCTTCCAGCCTATGGTTTGTTCCAGCCAGTCATTTTGTGTCAAAACACTGCTGTTCAGTCCCTGGATGTAATAATTCTGCTTCCAGTCTATCTGAACGGGATCTCCGTTAACATTATCCATAGGAGTTATCAGTTCTTCCAGGACAAAATTATCGGTATAAAAACCGGCCAGTTCCTGTAATTGCTCTTCAAAATCACCGGCATCGGGATCTACAGAAATATCTTCGCGCATACCGGCCAGGGGGTCGTCTGCGACAGACACTCCATTATATTGCAGGAAATGCCCTGTTCGCTGGGTACCGTTAATAGGCTCCATTCCGAGCACGGCACAGGTGTTATTTCCTGCCGAAGCATCATCGTTATACAACATCCAGCGCTGTATGTCCCAGAAACGCTTTCCTTCATAGGCGAGTTCCACCCTGCGTTCGTACAGACAGGCTTCGATAGCTTCGTATTTACTGCCCAGCGTACCGATCCCGTAATTATTGGCAGACGGAATACCTACCCGCTGTCTTACTTTACCGAGATAGGCGGTACAGTTACCCAGGTCCCCTATTCCGGCGTAGCATTCGGCAATATTCAGCAATAATTCGGCATAACGGTATTCGAAAATATCTGTTCCTGAATATTCGAAACCGCTTTCACCGGTCACATTCTTATTGGTCATTTTGCGGACAAACGCAGGACTGGATAATTGGTTATTATCGCTGAAATGTGCTTCATCATTACTGTCTAACCAGCGATATGCCCATACGACAGATTCCGGATCTTCTTTATACCCCCATTTTCTGCCGGAAAAGGCAAAGGTTCTGTAAAACCTGGGGTCTCTATTGAGAAAGAAAAGAAAATCGTCATATCCGTTTGCGGCGGTAGGCCTGGAACCGTCGGCCATAGGGAACAAATCGATCATTTCTTTCGGGGCCGATTGTCCTCCGCCACCATCCTGACTATTTAATCGAATATTCTGCTCCCATGAATTGTTCAGATAATTACTCAGGTTACCGCTACCTAAAAGCTGTACGGTAATAGCCTCGGAACAGAACGAATTATCTACCAGGAACATTTCTTCCCAGTCTTTTGCGGAACTTCCGTATAATCCGTATCCATCTGCAGTTAACTGGCTTTCTGCTTCCAAAGCGGCCTGTAGAGCTGCTTGCCAGCGTTCACTACTATCCCAATTGCTGTTGAAAAGCGGGCTGGCATAGGTAAGCAATACCCTTGCTTTCTGAGCCAGGGCTGCTCCTTTGGTAAAACGTCCGTAATCTGCCGGTTCCCAGTTTTCCGGTAACAGGCTTGCGGCCATATCGAAATCTGCTACTATCTGCTCCACCACTTCGGTAACACTTGCGCGGGGAAGTTTTATACTTTCGTCGGTTGCGGATGGTGTTTGAACCTCGGTTACAACGGGCACACCTCCATAGACACGCATCAGATCGAAATACTGCAATGCCCTCAAATAATACATTTGCCCTTTGGCCCGGTTGCGGAACTCTTCGTCCAGCTTTTCTCCTTTGATATCTATTTCCTCCAGAAACGCATTACAATCTCTTATCCTGTGATAAGGTTCGTTCTTTACTTTATCTTCCAGTCTGGTACCGTAATAGCCAGAAGCATCGTCAGCATTAAAAAAGGTGAGGGTTGGATTTATCAGATCCTGCATTCCTCCTATTTCTTCGGTCATACCGGAATTTTCAGTCTTATAAGATCCTACTACAGTAGATGATGGCGAAGTAAAGGCTGCGAAAAAATCGTAATATACATTATCAATATATGCGGTAACCCGCTCCTCACTTTGGTAAAACGTATCGTCGTACTCTCCGTAGTTTTTCATGTCCTCCAGAAAATCATCACTGCAGGAAACCCCTGCTACCAAGAGAAAGATCATGCTTACATATGTGTTTATATTTGTTTTCATAATTATTTTCCGGTTTAAGTTAGAATGACACATTTAGATTAACCGTCCATGTTCTGAGTGTGGGATAACTGACATAGGAGTTATCATACATATTCCGGTAATTATCAGGATACGGATTATTCAAAAACCAAAGATTGTTCCCTGTTACACCAACGGTAAGCCTGTTTATAAAAACCTTGGACAGGAACTCTTTGGGAAGTTCATACCCTACGGTAAGGTTTCGTATGGCACATGAAAAAGTATTTAATTTCCAGAAATCTGATGGCTGTGCAACATAATCGTAAAAAGCCAGGTTAGGATATTTTCCATCCGGATTATCGTCCGGATCATACATATCTTTCCAGTAACTTTCATGTGCCCACATGTTGTGCGATGAAGATGTTCCCTGCTTAACAATGTCCACCATACGAACTCCTCCCCAGGACGTCTGAATCTGGGTCCTTAGGTAAACTGATTTGTAGGCCATTCCCAGGTTTGTAGTGAAGCCGTAGGTGCGGTTCTTTTTCACCAGTTTTACATAGTCCAGGTTTTCTGTAACCTGTCCGTCCGGGCCTGCCTGTGTGCCGTTTTCCGTATCGAACTGGCCTCCTACATCTTTATAGGCCATCATTCCTTTGCGCATGGCATCCATAGAATTAATATCAAAATACATAGGGTCTACCCCTGCTGCTGCCGCATTTTCGGAAAGATAGCTCCAGTATCTTTGTATATCTTCATCGGTACGTAAAATACCATCTCCCGTAGACGTTTCTTTCCAGGTCTCCATTCCCCAGACCGGGAAGAAAAGTGATGCTCCTTCCTGTGTTATGTTATTAGACGGGTGCTGAAGGGCCTGTTCCGGGTATTTTTTGACTTTGTTATTGGAGAATCCGAAGTTGACCCCTACGTTATAGGAAAAATCATTCGTTATATCGTCGCGCCAGTTTACACTAAACTCCGCTCCCCAGGCATCCACTGCCGCAAAATTCTGTTCAGCGAATCCACCACCTACAGAAATAGGGACTCCCGCAGCACCTGCCATACCCGTAAGCATATCCGTGGTCCTGTCATAATAAAAATCAGCTGTAACCTGTAGCCTGTTGTCCAGGATATTGAAATCCAGTCCCGCATTATGTTTTAGGGTGTTATCCCAGCCTACATTTCTGTTAGGGTTTACTTTAGGCGAGAGTCCGTTCCCTAACATTCCACCATTCTCGCCAAATTGAAATCCCTTGTCGGTATACAAATCATAATACTGCATCCATCTCCAGGCCTTGATATTATCTTTTCCAGTTTTACCTACGGAATAACGTATCTTCAGGAAATCCATCCAGGGTAAGGCATCCACGAACCAGTTTTCTTTAGACATGATCCACCCTAGCTGGAGGGAAGGAAAGAAGCCCCAGTAATTTTCCGGTGCAAATTTCGTAGAAGCATCACTACGGAAAAGGAACTGGAATAAATATCTCGATTTGTAACTATAATTAACCCGGCCGAGATAAGAAAGGGTTCCGGCTTCTCCTTTGTAGGAGGTGGAGTTATTGGATAGTTCTCCTGCCGTTTCATGCGTACCCAGATAGTCAGCAGATGTATTTTCATAGGCCAGACGCGTACTCTTATAACTGGATTCGGCACGTTCCATGGATACCATGGCACTGATATCATGATCTCCGAAAGTCCTGGCATAATTTATAAAGAAGTTGGCTTGGGTACTTTTACTGTTATAATTATTGTAATAAACGCGTGAATTACGTTCGTTGGTCTCTATCTTATAATCCGAATCTCCGGCAGCACTGGCGAGGTGACGGCCTTCGCTATTGTAATTGGTAATCCTTGCCAGCTCATAAGGCAACTGAACCTGCTCGGTATATGTGGAATTTTCATTCCTGGAGAATGTACCCTTTACGGACAGCCCTTTAATAAAAGGAACCTTATAGGTCAGGGACACATTAAAATTATACATAAAATCTTCTTCCGTTTGCTTTGATCCGTTATTCAGTGTGGCGAAGTAATTCCATCCTGCAATGGTACGATTGGAATTGGCACTTCCAAGATTGCGGTCCGTACGCGGAAACGGTGACATCCAGTAATCTTCTCCTTCTACAGTTGTATGCCAGGGAATGTACCTGGGCATATGCAACAGATAGCCGTAGTCTGCCTGCTCTCCTCCTCCGGCTTTGGAGCCGTAGCTGCTGTCGTTGATATTTGCAGCAGCCTTCGTAAATGATTTTTCCACACTCCCGGAATTTCCGGAAACAGAGGCTGACAGATCAAAACTTTCCGAGATTTTGGCATCTACACCGGTACGGAAATTCCATTTATCATAATCCTGTTCTCCCAGATTTGATCCTTGTGTAAAGTAGGTAACCCCGGCAAAGTAAGTTGCTTTCTCGGTTCCCCCGCTTACACTAAAGGAATGTCGTTGTTGTCCTGCTGCAGACCATGCCTTGTCCAGCCAGTTATAATCGAGACTCCTCATTTCATCCAGTTCTTCAGCGGAAAACAGGTTTCTTCCTTCATCGTCCCGGTTGTCTGCTTTCAAAAACCTGTTATGCCAGATGCCATATTCATAAGCACTCATGGTTTTACTGTGACTTACGGCATCGTTAAAAGAAAACTGGCTGTAATAGTTAAATGTGGGCTTGCCGATCTTTCCCCTTTTTGTTTTTACTACTATGGCCCCCTGGGATGCCCGTGCACCGTAAATTGCTGCCGAACCGTCCTTTAGAACGGTAATGCTTTCTATTTCCGAAGGGTCTAAGCGATTAAATGTCTCCAGGGTAGGAAGCCCTGTTTCCGGATCTACCTGTATCATATCATCAATTACAACCAGAGGCAGTGATGTACCTCCGTCTTTAGAAAATCCGAAAGTCTGCCGGATCTGAAGGGTTGCGGCCTCCCCGGGACGTGTAGATCCCCCGGATACGGATAGTCCCGGTATTTGTCCCCGTAAGGACTCGGAAAGATTGGATACGGGAAGGTCCCGGACCTCATCCGGATTGATAGTTCTGATAGCGCCCGTAAGGTCTTCTCTTTTCTGGGCACCATATCCTACCACCACAACTTCGTCAAGCTGGGCATTGTCTTCTTCCATAGTAATGTCTATGTTCAGATTTTCACCGACCACATGCTCTACGCTTTTCATTCCTATATAGGAAAAGCGTATAATATCTCCTTCGGAAGCATTTATCTCAAAACTTCCATCCATGTCGGAGACAGTTCCGTCATTGGTGTCCTTGATCAAAATAGTAACCCCCGGCAGCGGTACACCCATAGTATCCGTTATCGTACCGGAAACTGTAGCCTCCACCCTGTCCTGGGCATAGGCAATAATGCTTCCAAGGAGAATCAACATCGTCAGCCACCTTTTTATACATTCGTGTTTCATTGGTTAATGGTTTTAGTCAGTTAATCAAAATATGTTACTTATTACCAGGTGATTACGCCTTGTAATCGATTGCATTTTAGTGTGGTTTTTACATTTATTTTAACAGTCATAACAAGAGTTTTCGCCTTGTATCTCCGGAAACCTGTCTAACTTTCCAGGAAAAAGCGATTTTTGATAAGTATTAATTTGATAATTATACCCCTCTAAAAATGTAGAGTAGTCAAATGTCAGCAGTTATTTTTAATAAAGTGTCCTGTACTGTACTGCTTTTTTTAATTTTTATGTTAAAACTCACATAGCCAAAGCCCTATCGAATACAGGTACCGGAAAGGCATATCAGGAAAGATCGGGGGCATGACCGGCTTTTCAGAAAACCGCTACCTGTAGGGCATCCACACACGCATTTCCCCTTCTCCCCGGTTTCCCCAGGCAAAGTAGGGTATGAATTGTAAGGGCACGATACTTGCTTCTTTCCGGAGAGGGCGGTACAGGGATTTTACCCATTGCCCGGATGCTTTGAGATGGCCGGGTGCCTTTAATGCAATGACAGGCCTTCCTTCTATGGAATAAGGCACAAGTTCGAATTCTGCATTGCTGTCCAGTTCCACTGCGCTGATACTTTTTCCTCCCGGTACCCCGGCGGATTCCAGGCAGTATACCACCGGTCCTCTCTGAACAGCAACCTGGCCGGCAGTCTCTTCCACGAGAGGGTTGGCTTCCATGAGGGTTACAGGCATGGGGAGGTCGAGGACAATCTTATCACCCTTTTTCCATTTGCGGTTGAGTCCGGCATAGGTACCGGGCAACGCCTGCTCCGAAACCTTCCGGCCGTTTATCCGTATTTTCGGGTTTTTACTCCACCCGGGAATCCGGAGAAAAATACCGAAAGGATGAGCGGGGACTTTTTCCACTGTAACGGTAATCTTCCCGCTCCAGGGATAATCGGTCTGCTGTTCCAGAACTATTCCGGAGCCATCTGCCAATGTGGTTTCCAATCGGTTGCTCCCATACAGGTTGATATAAATCCCTTCCTCGGACGAACTGTAGGCATAGTCGCCGACCTCGGCCAGTGTACGGGTTATATTGGGCGCACAGCAGTTAGACAGGGCTATGTATCCCTGCCTGGTATTCCCCCAGCGTTGTTCAAAGGGCAAATCACCTGAAACCGATAGCGGATTGGTATATAAGAATTCTTTTCCCTTCAGGCTTATACCGGATAAAACACTATTGTACAGGGCAAGTTCTACAATATCTGCATACTTGGCATTGCCGGTGACCTGTAACATACGCCAGTTCCACAACACATTGCCTATATTGGCACAGGTTTCGTTGTGTGCGGTGGCATTGGGCAACTGATATGGCCGGCCATACGCCTGGTGAATTTTTTGAACTTCGGCAGGATCGTACGAGGTGCCGTCCGGGGACACCCCATCGTAAAGGGCACCACAGGCCCCGGTTATATACATCTTACGGTATACCACGTCCTCCCAGATGGATTGCAGATTATCCAGGAGAGCCTTTTCTCCGGTCTCCGCATACAGATCGGCCACACCAGCGTAGAGATAATTGGCCCTGACCGCATGACCCATCGCATTTTTCTGTTCCCGGAACGGGATACGATCCTGGTTGTCATCGGTCCCATCGTGGGTGGTGCCGCGAATGTCCACAAGATTTTTGGCCAGTTCCAGGTAACGGGGGTCTTTGGTAGTACGGTACATTCCCACTATTCCCATATAATGAGACGGGCAAATAGCATTCCTCGCCAGTTCGGGTGATGCCTTTCTGTAAAAATCGTAGAGATAATCGGCTACTCCTCTGGCCACATCCAAAAAGTTGTCTTTTCCGGTCGCCCTGTGGTGCACACAGGCAGCTGTCATTAAATGTCCCATATTGTATTTCTCAAACCCAAGCTGCTTTTGCAGTTCTTCTTCCCCCAGGGTGCCCCAGCGTTCTTCTATAAGAACCGGTGTATGTATATAGCCGTCTTTGCGTTGTGTCTTTGCAATAAGGGCTATGGCCTTGTCCAGCTGCTCATCAAGGGCAGCATCGCCCGTAGCGGCATACATGGCTGCCATACCTTCCATAATCTTGTAAAAATCACCGTCATTAAATGAAGGCCCGTCATGCTTACCCTTCAAAAGGCCCGCTGCTATTTCAAAATTGCGATAGGCATGTGTGGTCTCTGCATCGTGGTAGAGGTCCCACATATACGGTAAGGTACTGTTCTTCGCAATATCGAACTGTTCCTTCCAGAAACCACCGGTCCAGGACACATCGGCCAGACCTGCTCCACGTAGCCGGGCATAAGGGCTTTCGGAGGTATTTACCAGAGATTTGTCCTGGGCTGTGATTCCCTGAAATATGAAGAGTGTTATGATGTATAATGCTTTTCTGTGTGTTTTCATTGTTGTTGATTTGGTTACTGGTTACTGGTTCCAGGTTTTTTAACTTAATAATCCCTCCCCACTACGAACTATCATTCATCCAGCAGATTCGGCGCTAGGCAAGTCGGTGGCTT
>NZ_RJTM01000047.1 GCF_003725735.1 Sinomicrobium pectinilyticum
TTATTTTACAAACACATTCACTTTTCTGCGCATCGTATCTCCGGCAGCATCTTTTACTTCTACTTCAAAACCGGCAAATCCGGGTTTAACAGCAACTGCGGTGATCTTGCCATTTTCTGCTGTTATTTTCATAGTATCCTGTTCCGGGATATTGTATTCCGGATGATCGTCATACCCGGCAAACAAATCTTCTCCGGAAATGGTGATCTTCTCTCCCGGGCTTATAAAATAATGTGGCCGGGCCATCCAATCCAGATATTGGTCCATTTCGGTATATCCGTCTTTGTCAGAATCCGTATTGGTATCGGTAAAATCCCCTTTTGCCGAACGGGGATTCAGGCCCCGGGCCTTTTCCCACCAGTCAGGAAGCCCGTCGTGATCGGTATCCCAGTCGTCGGGGCGTTTTTCTTCAGGATAATCCTCCCATCCCCCGACATCTTCGTGAGTGTCTATCATTCCGGCCAGCCCGCTTATACTCCCCTTATAGGTATAAGTACTGTCGCGTGTTTCGCGTATAATACGTTTGTCGTGCATATCGGTCTGCGGCTGGTTGGCGCCTACGTCCGAAAGCACATTTTTATAGGCCTGCCGTGCAGTATGTGTTTTTACATGGGGAACAAAAAACGGCTTTTCCACATAGGTTTCGTAATCGATCTGTGCCATCCCGGAAATGGAAATGGTCCGTCCTTTTTCCTGGGAGGATTCATCGAAATAGCCCGTCATTACATTTTTGTCAAAAAAGTACTGTTGTTTTCCCAGTCCTACTCCCTCGTGTTGTGCATTAAGGGCATAAAAGAAATCGGTAGAGGGCCCGGGTTTATAATAATTCCCGACAAAATTCACCTGGTTTGCCCCGCCATCGGTAGCGCGGTGCCCCCAGTTATACACCACATTGTTCCTGATATCGAGCCGGCCGGTGTAATACCCGTCTCCGTTGATCCCACCGGCGATACTCCAGTTCCTGCCGTAATTATGTGCGAGAAGATTATGATGAAAACTTCCTATATCGCCTCCTATGGATGCCGCATAACCGTGCATTTTGCCCTCCTGGTACTTTCCGTGGCCGGCCACGTTAAGCGCTTCGGAAATAAGGGTATTTTGCAGCGTAATATTGTGTGCCCCGCGGGAACTGAAGCCCTCATCGATAGTCCAGCTTATGGAGCAATGGTCTATGATACTGTGATTTGCCCCGGTAAGCCCCATACCGTCATAGGTTCTTCCTGCCCCGACCCTCACCCTTAAAAAACGGATAATACCGTCGTCACCGGTAAGTCCTACGGGGGCACGGCTTATACATATTCCCTTCCCCGGGGCAGTTTGCCCGGCAATGGTAATATAGGGCTGATTCACTACCAGTCGCGATTTCAGTTTTATATTTCCGGACACCGCAAATACGATAGTCCTGGGCCCGATATCGTTGGTTACCGCTTCCCGCAGACTTCCGGGACCGCTATCATTGAGATTGGTCACTTCCACCACTTTTCCACCCCGGCCGCCGATAGCGTAGCGTCCATAGCCTTCCGCACCGGGAAATGCCGGCTGGGCCGGACGAAAGGACCATATGGCCCCCGGGGTGGTCTCGCCATTGCTATCGGTTACATCTACCCGCCAGAAACAGGTTTGCATGCTGTATAGTTTTCCCACCGGAAAACTCTGCTCCCCGGTTTCCCCAAGGTACTCGGGAGAGCCTGTAGTGGCACCGGCCACAGCATTTTTATCAGTCCCGAGGTAGACATGGTAAGATGAACTTCCCTGTGGGGCATCCCAACTGAGCCTGTACTCTTCTCCGGGAACATGCAGGTCATTATGGGCAGGTTCCGGATCGTAAACCTGTTTCATCTTGTTGGGCATATCGATCTCCAGGCCATTAATGACCAGGTTTTCGTTGGAAATACCGGTTCCCGTTCCGGTTTCGAAACGGACCACGACATCTTTACCTTTTTCGGCTGTAAATGTGAGGTAAGACATCGTTGCATCCGTGAGATGAAGGGCCCTGTTACTGGGCTTGACATTCTCCATGAGTTCTCCGTTAACGTAGATCTTCACCGGACGGAATTCCCTGGCTTCGGGACTGTCGAATGTATTGTGAAAAACCAGCAGTGAATGTTCCCCTTCCCTGAGCCCGCCAATGGTGAGTGTAACGTTGTTTTTTGCACGCAAACCGTCATTAATCAGCAAGTTTTCACCTCCCTGTTGAATGCCTGTCTTATACCATGAAGAGGATATTTCTCCCTGCAGGTGTAATGTCACTCCTTCCAGTTGTTTCCCGGATTCGGTCCCTTCTTCAACGACCCATGAAGCATAGCCCGGATAATGTACTTCTTCCTGCTTCCGCCCGGCAAAATCAAAATCTATCTTCAAGGGCTGCTTTTCCGATTTGTTCTGCTGCTTTGTGCACTGTACGCCGGTAAGCAGGATAAGTGATAACAGCAGCATGGTTACTGTGTTCCTTACAAGAGTTTTCATATATATCTTTTTTAGTATTCTGGGCGGGGACATCCCGGCTTTACCGATAACTGCCCGGTCCGCCTATCATGTTAACAATATCCTTTTCTCTTTCTTTGGGGAGTACTTTGATGATCTCGGTCTTTCCGTTTTCCAGTTTTACCTCTACCGTAGTTTTTCCGGGAGCATGCAGTTTGAAATGTACGTCCCTGTCCTGCGGCCACGCGGGGAAAAGGTAAATGGTATTCCCCCTGGTCTGCAGCAGCATTTCCTGCATGCCAATCATACCGGAACCTCCCCAGTTGTGGTCGGGCACCCAGTCGAAGCCCGGGCCCCAGAAGGCCGGGAACCTTCTTCCGGAATCCGACATTTTTTTCAGGTTCAATGACATGGCTTCGTCGGTCATTCCCATCACCGCCGTAAATATATTGTCCTGCTTCCACCCTACATGGCTCCGGAACCTGATCGCATCAGGATCATATTTCCAGGTATTCCGGGCAATATCAAGGCCGGGTTTGCCTACGCCGTAAATTCTCCACGGGAACACCGGGTAAAGTTGCGGTACCTCGGTATTGTTTATTCTTTCCCACAGTCTGGCCGGGGATAATACCTTATGTCCCTCTATCTCCCTGAAGTTCAGCGGGGGAATCCGGCCGGAAACTTCACGGATATAGGTATTTTCCTCCTCGCTCAGCCCCCTCTCCGGTAATTCCGTCAGTTTTTGGGTAATTACCTTTAACCCGGCTATAGTGGAAGTAGCATTATACGCCATTTTATAGGTTTCGGCAGAAGACCCGGGATACAGGACCAGGTGGCCATTCTGGTCCAGGGCCTTTGCTCCACGTTTATGGGCAAGGTATTGATAATGTTCGTCAAAGAACCTGATACAGCTCAGGATAAACGGTATATCGCGGGCTATATGATCTCCGTTGTACCTGTGTCTTTCCAGCATCATCAGACAAAATTCCAGTACAGTGTCCCACTGGTATTCGAGCCAGGCATTATACTGCATGCCCGGATCATAGTCATCGGGGCGCTTCCACCCGTATTCCGAAGGATTGGGCAAGCCGAAGTTTTCCAGCTGTTCGGTAAACGACGCCCCACGGTGCCCCCAGTATACCTTACTCCGCAATTCGGCGTTTTTCCGTAGTCTCCGGTAAAAACCGAACTGGGCATCCATCATGTCAAAATCCCCGCTCTTGAGCATGGGAAAATAGACCAGACGCTGGTTTTGTGCTGTCATCGTACCTCCCCCCCAGTTGCGGAAATCCGGGGTAAATGTCAATGTATTGTCAATATGGACCGGATCATAGGTGAACAACCCGCCGTTGAACTTGGTAGGGTAATCGCCATAGGCATTGCACCCGAGCATATACCGGAACAACTGGTAGTTTCTGCCGGCCTGCCATAACGAATCTTTCTTCCCTGCCTGCTGCTTGCCGGTAAATATAAAACTGCGTTCCCAGAACTCATTCCACCATTGCACGGTACGTTTTTCCCTAACGGTAAGCTTTTCTTTACCATAGGCAGAAATTTCCTGTTCCAGGCCATCCTCCCAGTTCTTTATATGTTCAGTCTGCTCGGTGTGCAGGTAGATATCCACCTGCTGGTGTTTAACGGGGGCCGGAGTCTGTAATTTCCATCCTCTAAAGGCAGTATTGGCATACGTGCCATGAACCGTTCCGGAAGCCTGCATCCCCGGAGCCTTGATTTGCCCGCCAAAAGTAAGGCCGGTAAGCGGATTATACATCTGGTTCTTGACTGCTGTCATCTGTTGTTGTTCTACAGCTACGTCAAAAACGTTTTTTTTCCTGTTGTGATGGAAAAAGCGGATATCGTCTTCCATAAAAAACACCGAATCCCTGTACGTCAGGATTTCTCCCTGAGGAGCCCATTTATACGAATTGGCATTATTGGCCTTTCCTTTCACCTTCCTGTCTTCAAACCTCCAGTTTTCATAAACGGCACTGACCGAAACAGGGGATTTGCTCCGGATATCGACATGGATTACGGGGTCAAAGACATCTACCCACAGCTTTACCCTTGTTCCCCTGCCCCTCACTTCCACATTACCGTTTTTCAGTACCAGCTCCTGGCGGAAATCTTCACCGAAGGGATTAGGATCCAGCCTGATCTTCATCCTGCCGAGCTTGAGCAGGGTATTGTGCTCGTCAAACGTACCGCTCCGGGATATATAAAAATAGAGGCTGCCCTCTTCTACCCATACATTCATGCCTATATCTCCACCTCCCAATGGCATGGACCCGGAGGCATTTTTGCTTTGCTCCGTCCATACAGGATGGTAATCTTCCAGTACCGGGGTTTGTGCCCGGAGGATGGTGGTGAGAATGAGTAATATGCAGGGTAATATGTGTTTCATTAATTGGTTACAAATTACAGGTTACGAGTTTGCAGGTTACAGGTTTCAAATTTAAATTCTAAGTTACGGTTACAGTCGGAACGAAGGCGGCTGAGTGTTCAAGCTAAGCGATGAGTATACCGAAGCCCCGGTTATTCTACAGTGTGTTTACATATGTTTATTCTTTAAATAATTCTACTCCAATTCTCCGAACTCCTGAACTCCCGAACTAACAACTACATTACTCCTCAATAACCACCGGTCCTAATAACCCGGCTTTTAATAATGGGGTATCTTCCAAACGGAACGGGGCCGTGGTATTGGTCAATCTTTCCGGTTCGGGGAGTTTCCGGTCTCCTATGAGCCGGTTGGCCCAGGTATTGGTTATTTCTATTCTGAGCTTGTTCTTCCCTTTCTTTAATGCTTCCGTTATGGACACACGATGCGGATAGGTCCATATTGTACCACAGTCCTTACCATTGAGGGTAACTTCTGCAATATTGTTTATCTCCCCGAGATTGAGCCAGACTTCATTATCCCCGCCATTCCAGATAAAGGTCTTTTCGTATACCGCAGTACCGGAATAATAGCGAATACTGTCGTTAGCAGAGGTACTCCAGTCGAACAAGGGTCCCACTACCGGTGATTCCGGCCCGTGAAAAGCAGGGTCAAAAGTTATTTTCCACTCACCTTTAAGCTCCTGCACGGGAGTATATACTTTCCAGTTTTTTCCTTCATTGAGGGAGGTTGCCGTCGTTTTATCTCCGAACCTTATAAAAACAGAAGCATTTTCATCGAATTCCAGCGGAATTACCGTCCGTCCGTTTTCCGTCCTCCACTCCTTTAAGGGTGTTGTCCTGCCCGAAACGGCATCATACAGTTCCGGGACCCGGCCACTAATACGAAAAGAGACATTCACCTTCCGTTTCTCCTCTTTCTGGTTTGCGATAAAATATATTTCTTCCGTGGCCGTAGTACGGTGCGTAAAAGCCATATCGCGTACCTCCGAAGTATTGTTTTCATTCCTGAAGGTTATATCGGGTGCTATCCCCAAAGGTTCGAAATCTTTATGAATGTAAGGCAGCATCACCACGGTTCCCTTTCCCAGTTTACCCTGGCTTGTTTTTCCGGTCGTATTCTCCCGGGCATCCGCCCATAATTCCTGTATGGCTACCTGCAGTTTTTCATGTTCTTCCGGAGTATCCAGGCCGGGGGAACGCAGCGGTTTATCTCCCAGAAGTACAGTGGCTCCCGCTTTCACAAGTTCCAGTATTTTCTGCGCCACTTCGGCCGACATCACGGGGTTCGGTGACATTTTCCTGCTTCCCGGGAATACCAGGGCGCTGTAGTATATCCCGGCGCCAAAAGTCACTTTACCGTCTTCTACCTTTGCCTTCCGGAGCAGGACATCCGGGTTAAAGGAATCGTATTTATACCCGTGCAGAGCGTCTATCCAACCGGACAGGTCCGTAATGTTGGCCGAGGCGGTCACTTCTCTGGGCATACGGGACAGTGGCTGTCCTACATTGGCCAGCCGTATTTTTTCTTTCTGTACGGTTTCCTGTCCGAACACCCCGGGCAGAAAAGGCACCAGCCGGTCCGGCAATACGGCTCTCGAGGGCAACTCTTCCCCGGTAAACACGGCAATATCTATAACCGGTTGTCCCTTTTGAAGTTCGTACTGAACCCTCCGGGCGTAATCTATCCACGCTTTTCCCGGTTTCCACCAGGTCTGGTCGCGCTGTATGTAGGTTCCTACCCCATCAAGGGTCATTCCGGGCTTCCGGTCTGTCCACGGATTGTGCACAAAGACGTGATAGAAGAAACGGTTTATGCCAAGGGCATAGTTCCGGTCGCCCAGAGCCTTAAGGTTTCCGGGATGCTCGTCCCAGTCCATCCGCAGTTCCGTGTATGCCTCGGCCTGGATGATATCCTTGCCGTAGATATGTCCTCCTGAAATGGCATCGAGCATATCATTGGGCTTGTCGTGTGTGGGGCTTTTAAGCCAGAATTCTCCGCCGGGAAAATCCACATACCGGAAGTGCCGGAGGGCATCGCTGACCATGGTCGGTGCTACGTTTTCGGCGCTGAACTCCACACCTGCCTTCCGGGCCTCTTCTGCCATGGTGCCGAAAAAATTATCGGTTATCAGTTCCGAAATGGTTTTACGTACATCATAAAGGACCTTCTCGGAAGTTTCGGCATCTTCCAGGGGAATTCCCGCCATCACGGGAAGGTAGTCCACCAGGTCATATCCCCTCCGTTCCCTGAAGGCCTCACGGAATACGGGCGACCAGTTCTGACTGCCGCATTCCCAGCTATCGATATGCAAAATTCGCAGTACGCTTTCAGCCAGTCCGGGACCGGCGGTTCGTATGGCTTCCCCGAACCATTTGTCGAACTGTAAACGTATGGCTTCAGGGTTGAACTTATCTACTTCCAGCCCCACTCCGCCACCACCGGTGGCATTGGTATGCCCTGTGGAAGTATGTGCAAAACGCATGATCTTCCATTTTCCTTCGGGTGCTTTCCAGTTTAGTCTCCCTTCCGCATCGGTCTGTGCCGTAATATTTACAAGGTCTTTCCTGGCAAGGCAATCTTCTTCGGGAAGCATTGCTTTGGTTGAGGCAGGACCGATACGCCATACGATACCCGATTTGCCTTCGTACTGGTCGATCCTGGGTTCTTCCGAAAGAATGATCTTTTTTACTTTCCATGATGGTTTCCATTTGGCGGCATCCAGGTCTTCTGCCCCCGGTTCGGAGCCTTCGGGGTCATAGACAAAACGGAAATACCGTGCGGTCACAGGCTCTATGGCATGGGTATACGCGGCATCGGTATCCTGCCATCCCTGTCTCGGGGGGACCAGGCGTGTTACACGCTCGAAATGTTTCCCGTCGTTACTGGTTTCTATGATCAGGCGGTGCGACTGGTAATTGTTTCCTCCTGTCACTATTTCTATATTCCGGCAGGTAAAAGGTTCTTCAAAACTGTATTGCACCCATCCTTTTTCGTACATTTTTACAGTTCCTTCTCCTTCGCGGTCACTCAGAAAGCCGAGATCTGCCTTATCCTCCAGGCTCCAGCTTATCTGTAGCTGTAGCTGTGTGCTCTCGCGGTAATTTTCCTTAACAGGAAGTGCAAAGACAGCAATATCCTTATAATACCCCTTATAACCGGGAGGTTCGGGAAGCTGCATATCCAGTTTTTGTCCCCCGTTTACCAGGGTATCCGACCACACCACTTTCTGCATGGACAATTCGGGCGTGATCCAGGGCCCCCCGGCTACGGCAAACCCGTCGGAAGCATGCATGGCAAGCTCGATCCCCAGCCTGTCGGCCTCTTTCATGGCATGCGCTACCATATCCCACCACTCCTGGCTCAACTGTAGTACGGGCGGATCGATGAGGGGCGGATCGGCGGGCCCTTTTACAGCCATCAGGTAGGCTCCGCCTATCCCGGCCTCTTTCATGGCTTCGAGATCGGCAGTAATCCCCTCCCTTGAGTAAGCCGACTGCATCCAGTACCAGTATACCCAGGGACGGGAGGATTCTACTGTAGGTTCGAAACTGTCCTCCTCCTCTTTTGGAGCATTACAGGAGAGGATGCTCAGCATGAACAGAACAATCCACAATATTTTACTTGGTTTATGCATTTTAGTCACTTATTATATCTCTGGAAACTGGGGCGGCACCCCCTCTGCCTTTGGCATCTCCCCCTCAAAGGGGAGAAATTATTCTTCTTTTAAACATTTATCCAATTATCGCATTGGCACATTAGCATTTCTATTCAAATCGTTGTAACATAGCATCCATCCCTCCTTTCGCATAAGGAACAATATAAAAGTTATAATGATATTCTCCTGACGGAACCTGGTATTTCTCCAGCGGTTGTCCCACTTCTGACCAGCTGTCATTTCCTCCTACTCCCATTTGCACAAGGTCTATGTTTACGGTGATGTAACCGGCATCCTGCAGGTCAAAGGTATGCCTGGCTTTATTGATACCGGCTTCCGTATAGGGCCAGGCGCTCATACTTAATACGGAATCACCGGCCACAATCAATAAGCCTTTTTCCTTTCCGGAAGTTGTAAAAGCCATCCAGCGTACATCGGTACGGTTGGCGTTCTCCTGTGGCATTACATAAGGCTCCGTAAACTTGTCCAGCGGAAGGTTATATATCCCTGCTGCGAAACCGTGATTACGGTCGGAATAGTTCTCCGACGGGCCTTTTCCGTACCAGGAGATACTCCTGTAGGCATCCTTTATCCCCGTTTGCATGCCGACCTTGGGTATATTGGGCAGGTCTTCGGAGGCTTTCAGGTGATAGTCCACATAAATCGTTCCGTCCGCCGTAACTGTGTAGGACACTTCTACTTCGGCCTTTTTCTTTATAACGGTATATGTGCTCCGAACCGTTACGGCACCATCCTGCTCCTCCATATACATTTTTTTCAGTTGCGGCTTGGCCTCATACCAGGGTTTCAGCACCTCATGGGGTTTCCAGCCCTTCCTGTCATTATCGGTAAGCGGCCGGGTAAAATGTGGCATCAGGGGGCGGAATAACTGTTCTTCTCCACGGAATACATAGGACGTTAATGCACCGTTTTTCCGGTCGAAACCGATTTGGAAATCTTCTCCTTTGACGGTGTAAAAACGGGAATCCTTCCGAACTTCAGGCCTGCCATTTTTTACACCTGTAACGGAACCTGTGGTCACAGGGTCATGTTCCCGGAGCACAAATTGGTCTGAGGCTGCAATATATCCCTTCGGCGCCCATTCCTTCTCTTCTGACAAAAAGAATTTCAGATTTAACAGATATTCCGAAGCTGCATCCATTTCCGGAAGATATGGTATTATGCTCAATACAGTATCTTTACCTGCTTCGATATTTATAGCAGGGAGTTCTTTACGCAGTACAGAAACACCGTTCTCAAGCACTTCTATTTCCGGTATGTACCCTGCAAGCGATGTAGCTGCCTGTCGGTTTGATATACGTATCTTTTTTCCTTCCAAACTGCTTTTTACCGGCTGAAATACCCATTTACACTCATACATGGCTGCCTTAGGCCGGCCATCCGAAGCCACTATACCGTTGATATTGAAATTGCCATCGTGCAGTTTTTCCCCGTAATCCCCTCCATAGGCATAAAATTCCTTTCCTGTTGCCGAATCTTTTTTGAGCAGTCCCTGGTCCTTGAAATCCCATATACATCCCCCGATCACCCGCGGGAGGGAACGAAATTCATCCCATAGCTCTTTCAGGTTTCCTGTAGAGTTTCCCATGGAATGTGCATATTCCACAAAAATGACAGGACGTGTATCCACCTTCCGGTCCACCAGTAATTCCGGCGTGAACACCCCCGGGTAGAAACGGCTCACCATGTCTACATAAGGTTCGTCCGCAGGATTTTCGATACGGTGGGCATGATCTTTGGGATAACCGGGCTCACCGGGAGCAATATATCCTTTTAATCTAGGGTTACCTTGTGCGGGTTCGTAATGTACGGGGCGGGTGAGATCGAAATCGTGCACCCACCCGGCCATGGCCGCATAGGCCGGACCTTTCCCCGCCTCGTTTCCCAGGCTCCAGAAAATAACGGAAACATGATTCTTGTCGCGCTGTACCATACGGGTAAGCCTTTCCATATGGGCGTGTACCCAGCGTGTATCATTGGCCAGCTTTCCTCCCAGGCCGTGGGTCTCCAGGTTGGCCTCATCCATCACCATAATACCATACTTATCACAAAGTTCATAGAAATACGGATCATTGGGATAATGACTGGTACGAATAAGGTTGAAATTAAACTGCCTGATCGTCCTGACATCATTTTCAATGTCCTCACGGGTCAGCGCTTTTCCGCGGACCGGATGGTGATCGTGGCGGTTAACGCCATATACATAGGTTTCCTTGCCATTGATAAGCAGTTTACCGTTATCTGGCGAAAATGCTATGGAACGGAACCCCACCCTACTGCTCTTTACCTCTTCGATTTCCCCGGAAGGATTGCGAAGCGTAAGGACTACCGTGTACAGATCGGGCGTTTCGGCACTCCATTTTCGGGGTGCCCGGACCTTTTTTTCAAACATCCCGAATTTGACATTGTCGAGTCTGGGATAGCTTTCATTAAGAATATCTTCTACGGGTTTTTCCATCGGCTCTGCAAATACTTCCCGGTTTTCGGGATCGTACAGTTGTACCTGCAGGGTGTAATCCCGGATCGTATCCCCGGTGAGGTTTTCGATATCGGGACGAAGCTTAAAAAGTGCATTTTCATAATTTTCATCCAGTTCGGCCTGCCAGAAAAAATCACGTATCCGCAGTTTGGGTTCGGCCATGAGGTATACTTCACGCTGAATACCGCTCATCCGCCAGTGGTCCTGATCTTCCAGGTACGAGCCGTCGCTCCAGCGCAGCACCTGTACGGAGAGTATATTTTCTCCTTCTTCCAGGTATGGGGTAATATTAAATTCCGAAGGTAAAAAACTATCCTCTCCATAGCCTGCAAATTCCCCGTTTACCCATACCCGGAAGGCCGAACTGACCGCCCCGAAATGCAGGGTAATGTTTTTGTCCTGCCAGCCCGGAGGTACGGTAAACGTACGCTGGTAGGACCCCACACCGTTGTAATCGACGGGAACAAAAGGCGGATTTACCGGGCGAAAAGGATATACGGCGCTTTTATAAATAGGAATGTCATAGCCCTTCATTTCCCAGTTGGAAGGGACTTCTATCGTATTCCAGCCTTTTACCCTGTCAACATAAAAATCATTCGGGGCTTCGCGGAGATTTGCGCTGTACTTGAAATCCCATAAACCGTTTAACATTTGTATGCGGCTCTTATTCCTGTTGCCTTCCAGAGCATCTTCTACGGAAGTATAGGAATAGGCCGTTGTACGGGCTGCATCCCTGTTAAGGCTGGTCACCAGGGGATCTTCCCAGGGGCTATCGGCATATTTCTGTGGTACCCGGGGTATTCCTGCCGGTTCACCGGTTACGGTTTGCGCCAGGGCTAAACCACAACCGGCCAGAAAAGTACATATGATATAAAAAAACAGTTTATTCTTCTTCATTGTTTCCGGTTACAAAATACATATCACTTTCCCCGAGGTCTTTTGAGGTTGCCACGGCAATTCCCCGCTGATCTTTCTCGTTCACAGCACAATAAAAATGATATACCACCCCGTCATGTTTTACCACAAACGATTTGTGTGCAAAGCGGTTGTCGTAGTCTTCGGAGGAACGGATCAGGTCGTCTCCTTCCCAGTCTTTCCAGTGTATAAGGTCGTTGGAAACGGCAAACCGGTTAAATGCACCGTCCTTCCAGAATGCCCCGAAGTAAAACATCACCCATAAATCATTAATACGCTGTATGTAGGCATCTCCTGAAATCCCCGTATGATGGTTAATAACAGGGTCCTTGCCAAAACGTTTCCAGTTCTTCATGTCATCCGATACTGCCATACCAATGCGTTCGGCACCACGAGCCGGGTTAATACTATCGCCACGGGCATTGTAAAACATCACAAAATCATGACCTGTTTCCCGGTTCTCATCCCGGATCACCGAGTTTTTGTACATCGTGCTGTTGTCCCACCAGCTCGCATCTTCATCTTTAGGAGTCAGGACAGGGTTCGGTAACCTCTCCCACTCGTGCGCTTCGACAGGAGATTTTTCGGTGTAGGCCATCCCTATGGAAAGTACTCCTGCCTCATACCCTCTGCTATCACCGCCAAAATAACTCATCCAATACTTATCGTCATAGGTTTCCCAGGCGTAGCTACCTCCCCATTCGTAGTCCTGCAAAGCAATATAACCGGCTTTCTGATTGACATCCCAGTCGGTGGTATCGGAGAAAGACATGATTTTTCCTTTTTCTTTCCAGTGCAGCAGATCATCACTTTCTCCGAGCCAGGTTTCGTACCCGCGTCCGTCGTACATCAGATAGGTCATATACCACTTTCCGTCCTTGCGAAAAATACTGGGGCAGTCCATTTTCAAGGAATTATCCGGCGGAACCATTACAAGTCCGTATTTAAAGGGGGTTTTTATCTCCTCATAGATTTCCTGCATCACGGCATTGGTCACCTCCCTTTTCGGTTTTTCCGGGATGCATGCCGCAGATAAAGTTAGCAGGAGCAGTATTACGGGTATGTATATTCTATTCTTGTCCATATAGTACTATGTTTTTATACACAAAGGTTAACAGAGACTTAATTTGCCCTGAATTTAAGGTATAACGTATGTTTTTTAACTCCTTCTATCCATTTGGGCCGCGACGAAGGACCTACGAGATCGGTGGCATTTACCTTGTTTCGCACGGCAGGTATCACATCAAACACGGCTATACCTGTTTGTGGCAGGGTGTACAACAGGGCATCCCTGCCATCTCTGGGAGTATATACACCAAGATAACTGCCGGACTGGGAGTTACTTAACTGTATTTCTCCCTGTGAGGTACGGAAAACCGCCCATTGCCATTGGTTAAAATACCCTTTGAACTCGGGATATACAAAAGATTCTCCGGGAATAGGATCATTGTAATCATTCTCCCAAACATCAAGCGCGGTCCCTCTCAGGCGGTTTTGCCAGACCCTGTAAGGCCCTTTCCCCAGCCATTTGACGCTTTTCACCTTATCTTCGGGATAACCGAAGGAGACTCCTGCCAGTTCCACTATGCCGTGATAGTCATATTCATAATCCAGTTGTACGCTACCATCTGCCTTTACCGTCCATTGTACTTTTTGTAAAGGCCCGAAATATTCGGCACTGACCACTACCTCACCGTCTTTTTCTTCGGCGGAAATATGTTGCAGTTTTTCCTCATAGGCTATCTCTTCATAGATGCGGTCCTCTCCTTTGGCCGCTTCCTTATCTACGGTACCGTCCAGGGTCCTGTCGCCCCTTCGTGCAGCGATAAACCGGGGACCGTTCCCGAAATCCATTACCTTCCCCGACTGTACAACCTCATGCAATTTCCCGGTTTTCCGGTCTATTTTTATCTGTGTGCCGGAAGCGATCACCTGATAATAGTCCGTTGTTTCCTGCAGGGAGATTTTGCCTTCTGTATGCTCAGCCACAGGTTCTTTTTCTTTATCCCAGGTATAGGCCCATGTCCACAATTCTTTGCCTTCCGGGTCGAGTACTTTAAGGTAAAGTACGTCCGCTTCCTTCCAGTTACCGGGCAGTTTTATCGGGAGTTCCCCGGTAGTATGGGGGGGTATATCCGGGCCTTTTATCGTTTTCTTCTCTATGGTCTTCCGCGCTGCATTTTTGTCTTCCGGATTCGGAAACTGCGCCAGTTCCCATTCCAGCGTACAGCGATTGGTATTGGTGAAATCGTAACGGTTTTCCAGGGTAAAGACGCCATCGAAATCATCCGGGAGTCTTTCTTCCTGAGTTATAATTACTGGTGACCATATTTGTTTTATGGTATAGAAACTGCCTTCTTTTTCGTGGTGCGGCCCTACGATACCATCTGCCCCGTAATTCCCCTGGTTATCTATCCGTCCGTTCTGATCGGTACGGGCTATCCCCTCATCTGCAAATACCCATAGGTACCCTCCGCCACTCCTGGGGTGTTTGCGCATTACTTCCCAGTAATCATGCAGCCCCGCACCGTGTCCACCGTCATAAAGACCGTGCAGAAACTCGGTAGGCATGAAAATCTCTTCACCTCGGAAATACTCGAGCGTCTCCCCGTAGGATCTGTAGTGCATGGTTTCTACCCCGCTAAGTTCCTGTTGCGGATGTAGTACGGGACGTTTTTGCAGATCCCAGATATCGAACTGGTTGTCGAGATTGGTATTCCAGCCCCCTTCGTTCCCGTTGGACCAGAAAATAATGGAAGGGTGGTTCAGGTCGCGGGTTACCATTTCCCTTACCAGTTTTTTTCCTACGGCATCATCGTAATGTCCGTGCCATCCCCCGAGTTCATCCATAACATACAGCCCCAGTTCATCACAGGCATCCAGGAATTCCGGGTCGGGCGGATAGTGCGACAGCCTTACGGCGTTCATATTCATCTCCTTAATAAGCCGCACATCGGCATAATTGAGTTCCTTATTAAGCGTACGCCCCGATTCGGGCCAAAAGCTGTGCCGGTTTACTCCTTTCATCAGCACACGCCGGCCATTGACATAAATACCATCTCCTTTATGTATTTCTATCGTACGAAAACCGAACCTGTCGGAAGTTTTATGCAACAGATCGTTTCCTTTGTACAGTAAAAAATCGATATGGTAAAGATCCGGGGTCTCGGCAGTCCATTGCCTTATATCACCGAATGTTCCGGACAGCCTTACTCTGTCGCTCCCCGGGGAAACTTCTCCCCGCAGCGTCCCTTTCTTTTTGCCATCGGTACCGGTTATGACCGCTTCTACCCGGAGGCCGGAAGCTCCGTCTCCCAAAAAGACATCCGCTTCGAAACTTCCGTCTGCTTCGGCTTTTATGGCAGTACGTTCTATATTTTGTGCCGGACGGGCTTCGAGAAAAACGGGACGGAATATCCCCCCGAAATTCCAGTAGTCCGCTCTTCGTTCTGCCAGGTTTACACTACCGTTTTCGGACTCCTTGCTTACGGTGACCTCGAGCAGGTTTTCCCGGCCGTACTTCAACAGGCCGGTAATATCGTACTGAAAACGGTAAAAGGCTCCCTGGTGTTTTGATCCGGCAGAACGGCCGTTGATCTTTACTTCGGTATCGGTCATGGAGCCGTCGAACACTATTCTCACTCTTTTATTTTCCCATTCCTTCGGAACGGTAAAGGTATACTTGTATTCGCCTACCTCATCGGCTATACCGTCCGGGTGGGGCTTCCCATAAAACCTGATACCGTACTGGTATTTACCATAACCCTGCTGCTCCCACACGGAAGGGACCTCAATGGTACTCCATTTTCCGCTGTTTCTTCCCTCAGACACTTTAAACTCCCAGGTTCTGGTATCCTGGTAGCCCTTACTGGAAAGATAGAGGACTTCTGTTTCGTTTCCCTGTTGCGCTTCGAGGTTGCTCAGGGATACCATGCTCAATATCAGATAAAAGAGAAATGTTTTTCTCATGGTTAACGGTCAGTTTTTATATTTGTATTTGATGTTATATGTTTCTCCCGGGGCTATCTGCAATTGATAGGTATCTTCCGCGGTATTCTTAATTTCTCCTTCACGACAAACGGGCGGGATCTTACTCCTGAATGTTAATGTTCCCGTTCCACCGGCACCACGGATACGCATTTCCCCGGTACTGCAATAGACTTCTATTTCCCCTTCTGGCGTAGGCACCTTGCCCTCCATCCATTTCAGTCCGCCGAGATCCGGTTCTACCGAATAGGTCTCATATCCCGGTGTGACAGGTTTTACCCCCAGGTAATATTTTCCGAAGAGATATATGGGGCTTGCACCCCAGGCATGGCACAGGCTCTTACCGAAAGGCCTGCCATACATGGCAAGCTGGTCGGCCCCTTTTTCGGAGGGATCGTATTTCTCCCAGAAAGAAGTGGCTCCCAGATTGAGCATGCCCCCCCAGTAATCCCGTATTTCATCAAGCACGTATTCCTGTTCGCCCATGGCACAGAGGGCCTCGAGTTCATAAAAGCGCATGTACGGTGTGGTGATCTGCTGTACCTCGTCGTTCAGTAATACATTTTGTTTTACTCCCTGTTTTTGCTGCCCGTTCAGATAATCGAAGAAAATGGCAAACATATTGGTGTAGCGGGTTATTTTATCTATCGTTTTACCTGCTACCCGGTTGTGCAGGAATGCCTGCTCTTCTTCGGACCAGAATGCACTGAAAATATCCTGTTTTAATGCTTCGGTCTCCTTTTTATAGGTTTCGGCAGCCTCATTATCTTCCACGATACCGGCACAAAGCGACATGGCTTCCAGACTGCGGGCCAGCAGTAATTGTTCGAAACTGACCTCACCTTCCTTGCTCAGCCCGTCCGCCCAGTCGATAAACACCCAGTCGCCGGGCAAGCCCTGCACCATGTTATTCTCGTTTCGTCTCTGAAGGCAGAAATCCATTAACGATACCATACCGGGATAAATCTGCCGGATAAAATCCTTATCCCCGGAATACAGGTAATAATCATATACCCCGAGGAACCAGTAAAAGGAATAATCCATAATGGTATTGATGTGGCTGTTTACCGGGTCTTTTCCTCTCAGGGCAAAGAGTGTGCGTTTTACAGAAGGATTATCGAAAAACAGGTAATAGTTCATCAGGTAACTCTGATAGGCATCGCCGGACCATATCCACCTGTCGCGCTTTATGCCGTCTATAAAGAACTCCCTGGTGGTCAGATGCATGGTATAGGCGGATACTTCCCATATCTCATTCAGCAGGTCGTCCGAACTTTTAAAACTCCCCCGGTATTCGAGAGGGAGGTATTCATAAAGCATGGATATGGAGTCTACCCTTGCCGTCCCTTCGGTGCGTACCTGTACATAACGAAAAGCCTTGGAGGTATCGAGGGTATAGGTCTCCGGGAGGGTGTCATCCACAGTAATTTCATCCAGGGTCTCACAGGCCTCGACCGACCGGGCCTCCTCTTCCGATTCCCCGTAGTACAGTTTTATCTTTCCTTCTCCCTTTAATCCGTGCAGGCGGATAAAACCGAAAGTTTCCTTTCCGAAGTCGGTAATCACCCCGTGTTCTTCCTCACTAACGGACACCGCGTACTGCGGGGTGGTTTCCAGTTTGAATGCGGAAGGGTTGTTTTCGGGGGAATTGAAATTCCAGCTTCCTGCCTGCTGCCATTCGGTCCCGGACTGCCCGGAAGCACGGCCTGTTTCGTCTATCCATTCCTTATCCTCGTAAGTTACTTCCCAGGAAGGGTCACTCGCCAGGTGTTTTCCCTGTACGAAAAGCGCCGGGGTTCTCTCCTGGTTATACACTTTTACGGTTAGATGATGCTTTCCGGCAGGAACGGTCATCCTTGAAGGGTCTCCGTAATACATAGCTCCGTCCAGCTGGATTTTGCAGTCTCCTTCCGCTGAAATACGGATAATATCATCCTCAGGAAGGGTAAAGTGCTTTTGGAAGGTTACCAGTGCATAAGGGCTGTAATAACGCCACAAAGGCGGAAAAAATGCACCGCGTTCCGTACGGCGTGCCTGCATTTTATTACTCAGCCATATTTCATAATCCCCGGGGTACCATATCCAGGTGGCATCCGCCTTCTTTTGCTGTGCGGCTGCGGGCCCTCCAAGTAAACACAACATGGCCACAAGGGCCAGTATGCTGTAACGGATATATTTTTTATTGTTTTTCATTTTATCAGTATATATTTTCTTTTATTCCGTGCCTCACATTTACCTTATCAGTTTTTAATGGACAACTTCGGGATTTCCCGGTTACCAGCCGTTAAAGAGCAGGTATAACCCTGCCATGATTACGGCCAGCGCTGCCCATAACCAGCAGACAGTACCGGACATTGCCGTAGCAGGCAGATCTTCACGTAAAGTTGTGCCGGTATCGTTGTTATCCGCAAGGGAAACAATAATCATCATAGCTGATAATGCCAGGAAAATGTAAAAGGACAACAACAAAAAGTGCGGCCAGAAATCATGTGTTTCTGCCGGAAATATCCAGAGGTAACAAACTCCGGTTGCAATACTGAGAGCCGTTCCCAACGTCAGGACGATATTCACCGCTTTTGCGGTCGCCTTCTTCCACAACACGCCAAAAAGGAATACGGTAGTCATCGGCGGGGCTATAAATCCGAGTACGGACTGAAATACGTCGAACAGGTTCAGTCCTTTTATACTGTCTATGGCCAAAGTTATGAAAACGGCTATAGCTGCACCTGCTATTGTAACGATATGACCGGTTTTCCTTATTTCTCCCGAACCGGCCCCGGGTTTATATTTTTTTGCATAAATATCCATGGTAAATACGGTACTCAATGCGTTAAGCGCCGAATCTACGGTACTCACCAAGGCGGCAATAAGTACGGCCATTACGAGTCCCTGCATTCCGGGAGGAAAGAGCTCGGTAACCATGGTCATATAAGCTTTATCCGGGTCATCGAGGTTGGGAAAAAGTACATAGCACAATATGCCGGGAAGGATAAACAAAGGCACATCGAGTATTTTGAGCCACCCGGTGAAATTGGCTCCCAGCTGCCCCTGCCTCAGGCTTTTTGCCCCGAGTACGGACTGAACCATCGATTGATCGGTACACCAGAACCACACGCCCATCACCGGATATCCGAGTAGAATGGCGGGCCAGGGATAGTCCGCATTGTCCGAAGGCAGAAAAAGGTTCCAGTACCCGGCAGGAACGGCATCTTTCAGCGTGCCGATCCCACCGGCCCTGTCCAGGCCGGTAAGGGTAAGTGCCAGGGATACCACGATAAGCAGTATCATCTGAAAAACATTCGTATAGGCAATGGTTTTGAGCCCTCCCGCAATTGTAAAGAATGCGGCTATGGCCAGAAGTACCATGACCGAGAGTACCATGGGAAGTCCCAGTATCTGCCGGATAAGGATGCCCCCGGCAAAAAGGGTCAGGGACAACCAGCTGACAAGGATAGTTATCAAGGTGTACCAGGCCAGTATACTTCGGGTGGAAGCCCCGAACTTATTTCCCATATATCCAGGTAACGTAGCAGTTCCGGCACCGAGGTATTTCGGGGCAAAAACTGCGGCAAGAAGAAATATGAACACAAAGGCATACCAGGCGAAATTTCCGGCGACGATCCCCGTAGTAAACCCGATACTCGCCGATGCTATTAGCATGGAAGGGCCTACATTGGTCCCCCACATGGTAAAACCGATACCGGGCCACCGTAGCGAATTCCCGGCCAGAAACTGGTTATCCCCTACGGCACTTTTGCTCCTGAAGCTTACCCAGGCCCCCATACCGATCACTATAGCGAGGTAAATCCCCACTACAATAAAATCGACAGGTTGTAACTTATCGTATATATTCATTTTTCGGCTGGTTAATGGCTCTGGCCCAATCCGTATTCTTTCAGTACATCCTTTACTTTCTCCGGTTTTCCCGATGTCAATGATCTTTCCATCGCTTTCAACAGGGCCACCGTACCAATACCTTCCCTGAGATCGGGATATGCGGTTTCGTTATTTCGTATACATCCGGCAAAATATTCCAGGTAATTGCGGTATTCGCCGGCGTGATGGCTTTTCCCCTCGAAAGGGAAATAATACTTGAGTTTATGTTCCCACGTTACGATGCGCTCTTCTCCGGTATTATCGGTAATGGCATACCTGATATCCATATAATCGCCCTGACTGCAACCTTCGGTACCACGGAGGATACAGCTCATTTCGCTATCTCTTTTTACAGGTTGCACCGGGCCGGTATATGCCCCTGATACCCGGGCTACCCTTCCATCCGAGGCCCGGAAAACAAAATGCATGGTATCCGGGTTTTTCAGCCCTCCCTTTTTACCATTGGCACTCAGCATACCATAGCCCATTACTTCCTCCACATCGGGCAGGTACCACCGGATAAAGTCCACAGGATGGCTCAATCCCCCGTACAACCATTGGAACGAAGGTTCGAGCGACCAGGGTTTGGCCAGAAACCAGCGGTGATCGGCATGATAGTACGCTTCTACGGTAATGAGTTCACCTATGAGCCCGGCCTCATAATCTTTCCGCTGTCGTTTCATGGGCTCAAAAAAACGGCTGCTTTGCCCTACAAACAGTTTCAGGCCCTTTTCCTCCTGAAGTTTCAGCAATCCGGCCGCATCTTTCAGATCGTCGAGCAGGGGTTTCGTACAGACCACATGTTTACCGGCCCGTAAGGCAGCCGTGATATGTGAAGCGTGCAAATGGTCCGGCGTATAGATGGCTATGGCTTCTATGTCGGGATTGTCAAGCATATCCTCATACCTGGTCGTATAGTTACCAAACCCCATTTCTTCACCTCTTTTACGACATAGATCCTCATTCAGGTCACAGATCTGGATGAGTTCTATTTCCGTACTCGTCAGGGCGGCGTGCATGGTGCTCCTGCCTTCGCCCAGGCCCAGTATTCCCAGCCGTAATTTTTTATTGTTTGTCATTGTGTTTACACGATTGGTTTTGTTTTTCCTTCCGGGGATTTCCCTTTATAGCGAAGAGAATTATTTTTAAGGCATGTTTATATTTTTTCCAGCGCCTATTCTTTTAAAATATCCTTGTATTCCGGCTCAATACCGGCATTTTTTCTTATTTCTTCAGATACATCCGGGCCGTTGTTCTCCCATTCATTTCCGGGGCCGGGGGTATTGGAAAAGAACTTGTCTTTTTCCGTCCAGTTGTCCTTAATACTGATATAGGATGACCCTTCGTCAAGATATATATACTGGTAGTGTTCCGGAATATGGGCATAGGGAGCTTTCATTAAATCGTAAATAGCATTCCCGCTGATCTCCGTATTGGGCTGGGCGGACAAGGTATATACTCCCCCCACATCGTACATTTGCCTGGCAAAACGGTGTATCCTGTTGGCGTGCACCAGGTTATTGCGGGAAGCGTTGACGGTTTTCGTCCATCCCCACCCGACACATATCCCCGAATAGTTGACATCTCTTACTTCATTGTGCGCTATGGTTATGTTCTGTGCATATCCCACACTTATTCCCACACAGCCCCAATCTTCATTGGTAGCGTCGGATACCAGGTTATTGGTTATTTTTATATGGCGGACCAGCTCACGGCGATCGGAAGGATCATAGGGCAAATGTGCCTCGAAATCCTCACTTCCGAAAAATCCGGCCTGTATTCCTGTTCCCCCGATATCGGAGAGAACATTACCTTCCACCCGGCTTTGGTTGACGCCAGCAATAAAATCGACAGCTGTTGCCGCCATATGTGTAAAGCGGCAGCGTTCCACGAAAATATTACCGGCATACCTTACTTCCAGAGCTGCAGGCTGACGGCCGACCCAGGCCTGGTTTTCAAGCGCGGCCTTATCGGGGGTTCCCGGGGTTTCCAGTTTATAGGCATCGAGAATATAAAATCCGGCCTGCAACGGTACATGCCCTTTTTCGGAAGGTCGTAACCAGGTGGTATGTGCAAAGGTGATCCCTTTAAAACCGATATGGGACACCGGGCAATCTGCCGAGCCGACAATTTTCGTAATCGATTGCAAAAACGGAGCAATAACTTCGGCCTTTTGCATGTCTTCACCTTCTCTCGGCCAGTAGTATACTTTTCCGGTTTTGTAGTCGGCAAACCACTCTCCCGGACTGTTGAGCAACTCTATGGCATTGCTGAAGAAAAATGCGGAATTACCGTTATATTCCTTTTTTTCGTCTATAAATGGTGCGGGCCACGGGTGTTCAAATTCTATTTTGCTCTCGGGCTGTTCAAAAGTGAGTTTGGTCTTATTGCCGTTTACCTGTATGTTCCTGGCCCTGAGATTGGCTATGGCCCACCACTGATGAATTACAAATTCCGGGTGGGATCCATCGCCAAACGTAATACCGGGGGTAGGGATCCACAGGGCTTCCTCCTCATTGTCCACGGAAAGGATCCGTTTTAGTTTACCATCGTTCAGTGTATTGGCCAGAACAGCTTTTTTGCCGTTTACCCAAAGCTGGCGGAACTGAAGCCATCCTCCTCTCATAAAAGGGATTTCGGCTACCCATACCTTGCCTTCGGCTCTTCCGGGAAGGCCCGCTAACGGTTGTTGCAATTTCTTCCAGTTACCAATATTACGTCCACCGGATATTACCGGACGGGCTCCGTCAGCCGCACGTATTACGGTAGGGCTTTCCGCTGTGCCGGAATCTTCCGGTCTTATGAGCACAGGAGCATCCGGCCTGTAAAGCCCGTCCTTCACTATAATATCTATACCTCCCCTGATGGAAGGATCGTTCAACCTGCGTAATTCCCGCGCTTTCCGCAATGCCATGTCAATCGATGCCAGCGGCTTTTCTTCCGTCCCGGGATTCCGGTCATTTCCATTATTGGATACCCATATTTCCGAAGACCAGCAACAATCTACTGAAAATAAAGTATATACTATGCTTATTACTAATAAGAAAGGTCTCATTACACTATCAGATTCTATATGTTCTGTCCAAATTTAGGGCTTCCCGGGGTTTCAACCATCCTGTACTTCCTTGCAGTTTTGCCAGCACCTCTTAACAGTACTAATATCCCGGATTCTGTTCGAGCCGGGCATCGATATTTGCATCGATGGCAGAAAGCGGAATGGGAAAAAGATTGTGATAATCCTGAACGGAGCTTCCGCTCTCCGGATTATACCGCCTCACTCTTTCGGCAAGTTTGCCTACCCTGTTCAGCGTAAGTCTTCGGGGTTCTTCAATAATAAGTTCCCTGGCTCTTTCGTCCAGGATGTAATCCAGATCTACCTCTGCGGGTTCTACTTCCGTAGCATGTGCCCGGTTCCTGAGTTCATTTATATCTGCAGCCGCCATTTCGGAATTTCCCATACGCCAGTATGCTTCCGCTCTTAACAGGTATGTCTCGGCAAGGCGCATGACATAGGTGTCTTTAAAAGCCCTTCCGAAAGATTCTCCTTCGGGAAATAACTGAGGCTCTATCTTCATGATCATGGGATAATAATTCACCATAGTATCTGCCTGAATGGCCATTGGGTCTACTTCCTGCCCGAAATATGGGGAATCGGGATTGTTGTAATAGTATTTCCGTTTGATGTTGTATCCGGAATTCCTCATGTCCGAAGGGTCTTCTTTCCAGATATCGTTATAGAAATAGGATGTGGGCCTCACCCATGCCACTCCACGGCCGAGACTGTCCGTAGTAAGTTCCATACCTGTATTTCCGTCAGGATCTCTTATATCCCACCATTTTGGTCCCCATGCTCTCAACCATCCGTTGGCATACCACTTTTGTCCTCCTGCGGTACCTCCTGCGGTCTGGAATTCAAATTGCAGCGCCCAGATAGTCTCGGTGTTTACCGTAGTAGAACGGTTCTGGTTCTCATCCTTGAACAAATCTGCAAAAACATCTCCGGGCCTGTCCGTATAATTACCGAACCGCTCTGTCATCAACCGATAACGCGGAGAACCTATGACCGCCGTAGCACTGGCCACAGCCGCCTCATAATCTTCCAGGCTGATATATACTTCCGTCAGCAGATGGTTGGCCGCTCCCCGCTCTATCCTGCCATCTTCCGGGGCTTCTGCAGGCAACCACTGACTTGCGTACTCCAGGTCTTCCCGGACAAATTCATATACTTCCCTGCGGGTGCTACGTACAAAATCTGTTCTGGGACTGTCGGATATCCGGTCTACGATGGGTACTCCGCCATAAAGATTGGCAAGCATATTATAGGCATATCCCCTGAAAAATCTCGCTTCGGCAATTATGGCGTTCTTTTCCTCTTCACTTTCCCAGAAAATATCGGGATTGTCTATATAGGCCAGTATATTATTTGCCCTGGGAATAAGGTCCAGGTAAGCCCAGTTCCAGTAAAATTCCACACTCCATTGCGCCGGGGTAAGCCAGGTCTGGTAATTCTCAAAATCGGCTAATCCGCGATCCCCCGTACAGGCCACGTCGGTCCCCAGCCAGAAAGAGTTCATACGGGAACCATCGGGATAAAAGAACAGTTCTCTTGCTGCGATATGCAAACCGGTAACCGCACTCTCAAAACCTTCTTTATCTACCAGCAGGTTTCCGGAATTGGGTATTCCTATGGGCTCTTCTTTTAAAAAATCTTTCTGGCAGGAACACAATACGGATGCCACTCCTATCATTACCAGATATACAGTATATTTTATATGATTAGTTTTCATCACTTGTTTTTTATGGATTAGAAACTGATATCAAGCCCTCCTACGATGGTTCGCGCCGAAGGATAAAGATCTCTGATTGTCGAATAACCGCTTTCCGGGTCGGGGCCTATCCAGTCGGTCCAGGTATAGAGGTTCCGTCCGCTCACATACACTTTAAGTGCATTTAGTCCCAGCTTTTTAACCAGGTCATCCGAAAAATTATAGGCGAGGGTAACATCCTGTAGCCTCACGAAATCCCTGCTCTGATAGAAAGACATTCCCAGCGGATTCGTCCAGTTTAGTGACGGCCGCGAAGCAGAACGGTTTTCAGGGGTCCAGTACCCGGCATCGATCATATTTACGGACCTTCCGGCATAATTTGCTCCGGAATACGGGCTGGGGTCCAGCAAAGGCATCGGGGCTTCCCATCCGGCAGCTGCATTAAGGAAGAAAGAGAGGGATATGCCTTTGTAACGGAAATCATTTCCAAATCCGATCCGATACTTGGGCTGTCTCTGTCCGACTATCGTACGGTCCTCGGGAGTTATCTGTCCGTCACCGTTGATATCCTTCACCCTTACCCAGCCAGGCCGGTACCCGTCCGGAAGGTCATCACCCTCCTGATAAATACCGTCGAAAACATAATCAAAATTAACGCTGATGGGGTGCCCGATGAACCAACCGTTATTCAGGTCATCGTCTTCTGTCCCGTCACCGTCGGTATCACTCCCGTACAGATGTACGATCTCGTTTTTGTTAGTAGAGAAAACCACCGATGATGTCCAGCCGAAATCATTTTTATCGATGTTGGTTGTATTAAGTGTCGCTTCAAAACCCTTGTTGCTGATCTCTCCGACGTTAGACAGCACATTGGAAAAACCGTTTGTCGTGGGAATACTGCGCCCGGTAAGCAGATCGGTGGTTTTGGTATTGTAATATTCCAGCGTACCATTGATACGGTTATTAAAGAGCCCGAAATCCAATGCGGCATTAAAAGAAACAGAGGTTTCCCATTTCAGATTGGGGTTGGGCATGTTTTCCGAAACGGGGAACGATCCCGTATGGGTGTCGCTCCCATCGCCGAACACATATTGATCAAACATGGACTTGTCCAGCGAAGAATACGGGGAAACGGCCTGGTTACCGATCTTTCCGTAAGACAGACGCAATTTCAGGAGATTGATCTTTTCTCTCACGGCATCCATAAAAGGTTCTTCACTTACAATCCACCCCAATGCGGCAGAAGGAAAATTGCCGTACTTGTTATTTATTCCGAAAACGGAAGAACCGTCTCTCCTCATTGTAAAGGTAAACAGGTAGCGGCTTTTAAACTGGTAATTGAGCCGGGCCATTGCCGAAACTCCTGTACGGTCCTCCCCCGAAGAATAGTTGCGCTGTACGTCTGCGATCTCCAGGTTATCCCATCCGTTGACATCGGTAAAAAAATTTCTCCCCTCCGCCGTAGTGCTTTCCATATAAAGACTATTGGCCCCGTAAAGAAGCGTAAGGTCGAAATTGTGATCGTCTATTCTTTTTTCGAACTTCACTATATGTTCCATCTGCCAGTTAAAGCGGTTCTCATTGGTCTTGTTTGCCGCTCCCAGGTTGTTTATACCATTCTGCTGATAGATAGGTATAAAGGTGTAATCATGCCCCCATTGTATATTGGGGTTATAGTTAAACCTATAGGAAAGACCTTCTAAAAACGGGAAATCAATCTTCAGAAAGGCACTGGCCATAAGATTGTTGTAAATTTCTTCATTCCTGCGCTGTGTAGCGTTGAAGAGCGGGTTGAGCAACAACTGATCATTGGTAGGGTAAGGCAGAATTTCACCGTTTTCATCCTCTACCCTGGAATAGGGCGACAGCCAGTACACCCCTTCGATATCCGCATTGATCCCGGAAAGGTTGCGCTGCGAGTACATACTGTTTACACCGACGGTGAGCCAGGGCGTAATCTTGTTCTCTATATTCATACGTAAGGACAACCTGCTTGCCTTATCCCCGTGGATCAGTCCCTTTTCGTCCACATATCCGCCGGAAATAAAATAGCTGGTCTTTTCCGTTCGCCCGGAAACACTGAGATTATATGAGCTTTGCAGGGCTCCCTGCTTCACGTATTTCCAGGGATCAACGGTTTTGCCTTCCCGGTATTGCAATAATTCGGTTTGTGAATCGAGTATATTTTCCACGTCCAGAATGGGAGTTTCCCCCGGTCTTGCATTCTGAATGTTATAATCTCTCCGGCGTTGCAGGTAACCTTCTGCATCGTAGAGAGAAACGGTATTGGCATACTCCGAAAACCCTGCATAGGTATTAAAGCGGATCAGCGGTTTTTCGGATGTACCCCCCTTGGAAGTAATGAGGATAACCCCGTTAGCAGCCCTAGCCCCGTAAATAGCGGTGGCACTGGCGTCTTTAAGCACCTCCATAGATGCTACATCGGCCGGGTTTATATCGGAAAGTTCACCATAAAAAAATGCACCATCCAGAATGATAAGGGGATCATTACTGGCGGTAAGTGACGACTGTCCCCGGATAAGAAGATTTCCGCTCTGTCCCGGCCTGCCGTTATCATTGAACTGTACACCCGCAACCCTCCCCCTCATGGCCTGAGCCACATTGGTGTTGGGCTGGGATTCCATCTGCTCTACCTCTACCGAGGTTACCGACCCTGTTACGTTCCGCTTACTTTGCGTACCGTATCCTATAACCACCACTTCATCCAGATTTTCCGCACTCTCCACAAGGGTTACGTTAATCTCATTCTCTGTGCCTACAATTTTTTCAATCGATTGCATTCCGATATAAGAAAAAATGAGGCGCTCTCCTTCGGAAGCCAGGATGCTGTAATTTCCGTCAAAATCGGTTTGGGTTCCCCTGCCGGTGCCCTTAATAAGGACATTCACCCCGGGCATAACTATCCCTCCTTCATCAACTGCCTTACCGGTAATAGTCTTTTCCTGCGAAAAGACTAGTGTGGCAAAGAGCAGACCAACGATCAAATGCAGTTTATGTAACATCATATTCTCTTTTTGATTATTATGAATTAATATATTTGGTCATATATACCGAAAAGCGATATCCGTAGCGTGACAGGGCCGGGTTAAAATGTACAGGGAGAATACCTGAAAATGTACAAACCTGCTATCAAAAACCTGACTTTCAAAAGTATGATGCTCCAGTGCAAAATGTATCCTGTTCTGTCCTGTTAATACCTTGCTCATCTTCATTTCTCCGGGTCTCCCAAAGCCATACGGTTTTTCATTCAGCTTAAAAACGGGGATCGAACACACTTTATTTTCAGACACTTACACAGATCATCACCGGAAAATGCTTGGTACTTAAATCAGCCCTGTTCAGCTACAAATTGCTGCAGTTAAGCTAAAAAAATTGGAAACATGCCTGTTTTTATTGTACCTTTTTAATGGTTAAAAAAGTAAGAATTATTATTAAAATTTAATTTATAGAAACACAAATACCCTTTATCATGAATTCACACCTACTTAAGATCCTTCTCCGGAAGTGGATCACACCCCTTATCTTATTTTTGACATTCGGTAACGTCCCATATGCCCAGGTAAATACGGGCGGAAATGCCTCCACGGCGGACCATCAGAAAGAAATAATCGGTTATATCACCAACTGGGATGCCTGGAAAAGCTCGGCTGCGGGTGTACCGTCTGCCGGTTCGCTCACGCACCTTAATATCGATTATTCAAAGTATACCATTCTCAATTATTCCTTTTTCGGTGTTTCGGTAGACGGATCGCTTCATAGCGGGGACCTGAGAAACAAGAACATTCACCAGGAAGGCCAGGTACAACAGCCGGCCGACATTTTTTTTACCAGTATTTATGACAGCTGGGATATGCTATTGCTTTTCGGTGAGATCGAAGCGGTGCATTATATCAGTGAAGATATCAAGACCCGTGCGGAAGCCCAGGGTTTTGTGGTCGAAGTAAACGGCAATACCTGGGAACATCCGGGCTGGGGGCTCAGCGGTACGCTGCCGCTGCCCCTCCGGAAAGAGGACGGAGCCCCGGGAGTACTGGAACTTGCCCATCAGAACAACGTAAAGGTAATGGCATCTATAGGAGGATGGAGCATGTGCAAGCACTTTCCCGAAATGGCGGCCGATCCGCAGAAAAGAGCGACCTTTATCGCCGATTGCCAAAGGCTTATCAATACAGGTTTTGACGGTATCGACCTGGACTGGGAATACCCGGGGCCATACGCCGGGATGAACTTTACAGGAAGCCAGGCCGATTTTACCAATTTCCTGATCCTCGTACAGGAATTGCGTGCCGCCATTGGCCCGGATAAACTTATCACCGCCGCATTCTCTGCCGACCCGGTGAAAGTCCAGGGGTTCAATTGGTCCTCCCTTTCAGCGACCATGGATTATTTTAACTTTATGACCTATGATTTCAATGGCGGGTGGTCGGACATTGCAGGGCATAATTCTCCTTTATATCCTTATGACGGTGCCGAGGCCCCGGATTTTAACTGGCAGTCTACCTTAAATGCACTTACTTCGCTCGGGGTTCCGAAAAACAAGATCAACTTCGGAATGCCTTTTTATGGACGCGGGGTGATTACGGACGGTCCTGCCGGGCTCAATACCGCTACTCAAAAACGAAACGAAACCGTTCAACCGGACGGCGCTATCGTTACCTGCGCGGATTTTGTCAACTGGCCCAGGGATGTTTACGATGGGACTCCCAATTATTTCTTCATTCAGCAGGCCATGAATGCCGGGGGATGGACCAGGCACTGGGACGACCAGGCCAAAGTTCCCTACCTGACCAAGGATAATTATTTTCTGAGTTATGATGATGAAGAATCCATAACCCATAAATCGCAGTTTATTGTGGATAATGACCTTGCCGGAGCCATCGTATGGACCGTATACGGTGATCTCGAATTCAGCGGAAGTCCGGAAAGTTTCGGTACCAAACTGAAACGCTGGCCCTCTATGTCCTCTCCCCTTATCAATACGGTAAACGAAGCATTCGCCGGGGAAGGCAGTACACTCCCCACGGTACGTATCACCTCCCCGGAAAGCGGAACGGCTTTCGGGGCCGGTGAAAATATAACCATTGAAGCCACCGCATCGGGAGGTACCATAACCAAGGTAGAGTTCTTTAACGGGGAAGAAAAACTGGGGGAAGATACCGAAGCCCCTTATAGTTTTACCTGGAATAATATTCCGGAAGGCAGTCACAATATCAAAGTAGTTGCCACAAGCGATGCAGGAACTACCGTGTCTTCGGAAAGTATATCCATAACCGCAAGTACAGACTCCGCCTGTCCTGATGATTTTCGTATTGTAGGGTATATGCCGTCCTGGGCTGGGACTGCTGCCGAAATACAATATGACAAGCTGACACATATTATATATGCTTTTATCAATCCGCAGGCATCGGGAGACGGTAGCCTTACGGCCATCGAAAACCCGGCAAAACTGCAACAAATAGTTTCCAGCGCTCATACCAGCGGTGTTAAGGTAATGATCGCCGTAGGCGGATGGACCGACCTCAACAATCCCGGGTTTGAAACACTCTCCGCCAATGCCGCATCCCGTCAGAACTTTGCCGATAACCTGCTCGGCCTTGTCAACCAGTACAACCTGGACGGGGTGGATATAGACTGGGAATATCCCCGTGAAGGTAACCAGCCACAGAACTATGCTGCCATGATGCAAAAACTTGCAGAAGTGATGCATAGCAACGGCAAACTCCTCACAGCAGCAGTTGCCGCAGTGGGCTATTATGCCGACGGTATCCTGGACAGCGTATTCCCTCATATTGATTTCCTTAACCTTATGGCTTATGACGGAGGAAGCGGATCTACGCATTCGCCCTACAGCTATGCCGTACAGACGCTCGATTATTGGCTGGGGCGTGGACTTCCGGCATCCAAAGCCGTCCTCGGTGTGCCTTTCTACGCCCGGCCATCCTGGAGTTCGTACCGTAATCTCGTAGCCAGCGGAGCCGATCCGAACAGCGATACTTATAATGGTGATTACTACAACGGGCTGGCCACAATACGGCAGAAAACACAATTGGCAGCAGACCGTGCTTCCGGGATTATGATATGGGAGCTTTCGCAGGACACGAACGATAATATTGCTATTTCCCTGCTCAATGCCATTCACGATGAAGCTCCTGATGATTGCCAGGGTAACGGAGGAAATCCGAGTATATTTTTCACATCACCAGCCAACGGCAGTACCGTAACCACAGGGGAGCCGGTAACGCTTTCGGTAAACGCCAATGATGACGGCAGCATTACCTCTGTTGTATTTGAAGTGAACGGACAAACCCTTACCGCTTCCGGAACGCAAGGTTCCTATGCTGCCTCCTGGACTCCACCTTCGGACGGAACGTATACCATAACCGCCACTGTTACGGACAATGAAGGAAACACAGCAAGCGCACAACTAACGCTTACGGCAGGTTCCGTTTCCGGTTGTTCCGCTCCTGCCTGGGGGGCCAATAGTATATATGTTGCTGATGACCAGGTTTCTCATAACGGTGGATTATACAGGGCAAAATGGTGGACGCAGAACGAAAACCCGGAAACACATTCGGCAGAATGGGATGTCTGGGAATACCTGGGGCCGTGTAACAGTGCTTCTATAGCTTCCGGTAAAGAGGTGTCACCGGCCGTACTGTACCCGAATCCGTTTTACGGAACCGCTACGCTGGAAGTAAATCTCAAAAAAAGCGGTAATACAAAAATATTGATGTACAATAATTCCGGAAGGCTTATCCGGAATGTCAGTGAGGGAGACCTTCGTAAAGGCAGGAATGAAATAACCATAGAAGGGTCCTCCCTGCCGCGAGGAGCATATTACCTCAAAATTTACAGTCCCGATAATAAATCTATAACCATACCCGTGATTAAAAACTAGATGTTTTTATAAAGCGGGTGACCCAAAATCTTACATTATGAAAAAAACAGTATATAACATCCTACTTATGTTTTTGTTGCTTTATGCCCATGCAGAAGCACAAACAACCGTTCCCTTTGAGATCAACAACAACTCGCCTTACCCTGACAGTGAACTTTATGTCGCTGTAGTAGGAGAAGACCTTGCAGAACCCAGCCAGCATATCTGGGTAAACACCGCTACGGGTAATACCTTTCCCATGAGTCCTTCGTACAATACGATCCAGGGACCTGTCGTTGGAGGGAATGCAGGGCCGGGAGGAGATGGCAAATATGCCGACTGCTTCACCAGGCTAAGTGATATTCCCAATAAAACAATAATGATCCCTCCCATCCAGGGATGCCGGGTTTTTATCTCTGTCGGAAGCCCGTTATACCTCTACTTTTTCGGAGCTTCGGGAGCACAGAGAGGGTACACTTCTCCCAGTTATACCAATCCCACCGATCCGAATATCGGTATCAAATATGAAATTATAGAACTTACCAATAATGAATATGGTTTTTTTGGCAATCCTACCAGGGTGGATTCTTACCAATATCCTTTAACCATGGAATTGTACGGTAATAGCGGTTATTACAAAAAAGTGGGAGAACAGGCCACACACAGCGAAATCCTGGCTGCATTCCCTTCGAGCGTACCTGTAGAATTCCAGGGGTGCCTGGACGCGGAGACCGAAGAGATTACGGCTCCCGGGAAAATTGAGGATTTTGCCGATGGCAGCGTAGGTACGATGCCCATTCCCGGTCCCTATGTACATTATATGAAACCATATGTCGATGCCGTATGGGCCAAATACGCCAATGAAGACCTTATTTTCGATTCCGGGGATGCCGGGGTGTGGCAGGGACGTGTTCAGGGTGAACAGCTTGTAATGACCGCCGTTTCGGGAGGTTTCCAGGGGCGACAGGCTATTATTACCCGGCGTCCTACCACACAGGAAGTATTTGAAGGTAAAGGTGTTCTTGACATGGGTGTACAGGATGATACCACCGACAAACTGGTCCAGGCGCAAATTTGTGCCGCTCTGAACAGGCATGTTATTGATATTACTACCCCGAACGTCGGGCAGCAGGATTGGTCGGATGCTTCCGAATACTACCAGGAATCTCCCTGTAACCACTACGCCAAATTCTGGCACCAGCAGGGAATAAGTATAGATGACCTTTCTTATGGCTTTCCGTATGACGACGTATGGGATTATTCTTCTTCGGTACATACTCCGAATCCGCAAAAAGTGGTCATAGGTTTCGGGGATAATAACGGTCAGCAAAATGCGGTGGAAGGTGATTGGCAACTGGTATGGCAAGACGAATTTACCGATGGTATTGGCCCGGACTGGGTATTTGAAACAGGAAATGGTGCTAATGGGTGGGGAAACAATGAACTGCAATATTACCGGGCGGAAAATGCCAGCGTTCAGAACGGGGCCCTGGTCATTACGGCCAGGCAGGAAAATTTCGGAGGATATGGCTACACCTCAACCAGGATGAAGACCCAAGGTAGAAAATCCTTTAAATACGGAAGAATGGAAGCTCGTATTGCCATCCCTTCTTCCCTGGGTACATGGCCCGCATTCTGGATGCTGGGCAACAGCATATCTTCCATTGGGTGGCCTAAATGCGGTGAAATAGACGTCATGGAACATATCAATACTTCTCCCAATATACATGGCACCATGCACTGGGAAGACCACAACGGAAACTATGCGAATTACGGAGGAGATACTCCGGCCAATGTTACGGCATATCATGTTTACGCAGTGGAATGGGACGAAAACTATATCCGGTGGTTCCTGGACGGACAGGAATATCACGTAGCTGACATTAGCAACGGCGTAAACGGAACCCAGGAATTCCATGAAAATTTCTTTCTGATACTCAATATGGCCATAGGCGGAAACTGGCCCGGTTTCCAGGTAGACAACAGTGCTCTTCCTGCTAATATGTATGTAGATTACGTAAGAGTTTATCAGCGCAATGGCAACGGCGGCGGCGGAGACCCCGGATTTTCACAACATATCGAGGCGGAAAGTTACAATAACATGAGTGGTGTGCAAACCGAAAACACAACAGATTCCGGTGGCGGACTGAATGTGGGATATATAGATACGGGAGACTGGATGGCCTATAATGCCATTAACATCCCCTCTTCCGGTAATTACACCATACAGTACCGGGTAGCCAGCGAAAGTGGAGGCGGACAATTATCCCTGGATATCAATGCAGGAGCAACGGTACTCGGTACGGTTAATATTCCGTCTACAGGCGGATGGCAGAACTGGACTACTGTGTCTCATTCCGCATACCTCAATGCAGGAACACACAATTTTGGTATCTACGCACAGAGTGGCGCATGGAACATTAACTGGTGGCGTATCGTGCAGCAATCGACAGCTTCAGTCCCGGCTCTACAGGAAAAAGAAGAAGAAAGCATCTTGTACCCCAATCCTACTCCCGGCCATTTACAAGTTAAATTCGATGGAGATAATGCCGGTATTGGCATATATGATATGAACGGGCGACTCGTTATACCATTCCGGAATGTACAGCCCGGAGAAGATATAGACGTTTCCAGCCTGAAAAGCGGTATATACATACTCAAGATGAATGTCAACGGCGAAGAAAAAACCCGGAGGTTTATCCGGAAATAAATTTCATATTAAAAACTGAAAAAGGTTTATGGTTTCTCTTAAGAGTAATGCCATAAACCTTTTTATATTTATCCGAAACACTTTCTTTCCTCCCTACTCAGCGGTTAATTTCCGATCACAGACACCCCGCAACACCTATGTATAACATGTTGTTAACAGCATAGAAACCCAAACGAATTCCTGCCCCTCACGATAATATCTTTAAAAAAAAGAGTATATTTATACTATTACTTAAAATAAAAAGAGTAATTTTACTCCAATTCTATAATAGAAATGATGAACTATACACTGCTAAGAGATGTTATTTCGTTAGTTGAGGACTACGAAAAATCCGCGGACTATCCTGCCTATGGCCCCGGAGTAGAGGGCTTTAAAAAGTGGATTTGCCACCGGGAACAATCCGTATTACTTCAGGATAACGAACCTTACTGGGAAGGTAAAGAAAACGGCCGCGGCCCGGACAGTGTCATTAATACGCTACTGGTACATCTCAACCGTTATGCAAAGACTTATTCAAAAGCCGCTATACACGATTCCGAATTTTCCACCCAGGAAGAATTTATCTACCTGATAAACCTGAAGGCTTTCGGACCTATGACAAAAATGCAATTGATTAAAAAGAATATTCACGATAAATCGGCGGGAATCAAAATAATTCACCGGCTACTCGAACATGAATGGATCGAACAGAAAACCTCTTCGGAAGATAAACGAAGTAAGATAATTTACTTAACTGTAAAAGGTTCCGAAACCTTGGAAAAGCAAATGCTGAAAATACGTAAAGCAACACAGATAGTTACGGGAAACCTTACCTCTCACGAAAAAATGGAACTCATACGACTGCTCGATAAGCTGGACAGGTTTCATCGCCCTATTTATTCTGAAAATATCTCGCCGGGAGATTTACTTGAAAAGGTAAATGCACAGTATTTACCCGGAAAAAATTGATCCTATGACAATGAAAATCGCTATTATCGGTTCAGGTTTTTCCGGTATTTCTGCCGCTGCTTATACCGCTTCGGCAGGCCATGAGGTGCATGTATTTGAAAAGAACAGTACCATGGGCGGGCGGGCCAGACAGTTTAAAACTTCTAACGGCTACGTGTTTGATATGGGGCCCAGCTGGTACTGGATGCCCGATATCTTCGAAGAGTTTTTTAAGGATTTTGATACTGCCCCCGATCATTTTTATAAGCTGGTTTCCCTGGATCCCCAGTTTGAAATGGTATTTCGTGATGGTATTACCGCTATTCCGGAAAAATACGATGACATGCGCAGGCTTTTTGAAAATCTCGAAGATGGAGCTGCCCGTAAACTGGACCGGTTTATGGAAGAAGCCAGAATAAAATATGAGATAGGTATGCGGGAATTTATCAACAAACCCTGCCTGTCATGGACAGAATTCCTTTCGTTGAAAATAGCCCGGAATACTTTGAAACTGGATCTGCTCACCAATTTCCGTAATCACGTGCGACGGTATTTCAAAAATCCGAAATTAATAACGCTCATGGAATTTCCGGTGCTTTTTCTAGGAGCTACTCCCAAAGATATTCCTGCAATGTACAGTCTTATGAACTACGGTGGTTATAAACTGGGAACCTGGTATCCCATGGGGGGATTTTATCGTGTTTGCGAAGCCATGATCACTGTGGCCGGACAGCAAGGTGCACATTTTCACGTGAATGCCGACGTAGAAAAAATACATGTCGTTGATGACCGTGCCCATGCGATAACCGTCAACGGGAAAACCCTCTTATTCGATGCTGTAATTGCTGGATCGGACTATCACCATACGGAAACACTCCTGGATGAATCATATCGTAATTACAGCGAAGATTACTGGCAAAAGAGGATATTTGCTCCCTCCTGCCTGATTTATTATCTGGGGTTTCGTACCCGGATACCAAACCTGAAACATCATACCTTATTTTTTGAAAATGACTTCGATGTACATGCCGATGAAATTTATCGTGATAAAAAATGGCCTTCCAAACCACTTTTCTATGCCTGTTGTCCGTCACAAACAGATGATGAAGTGGCCCCCGAAGGACATGAAAACCTGTTTCTGCTCATGCCTCTGGCATCGGGTATAGAAGATCATGAAGAATTACGTGCAACGTATTTCACGGAAATGATCTCCCGGCTGGAAAAACACACCGGCACTTCGAACCTGGCGGAATACATCGACTATAAAAAAAGTTATTGCATCAAAGATTTTATCAGGGATTACAATGCCTACCAGGGCAATGCCTATGGCCTGGCCAATACACTAAACCAGACAGCGGTATTGAAACCATCTATAAAAAACCGAAAAGTAAAAAACCTGTATTATACCGGGCAACTCACGGTTCCGGGGCCCGGAGTTCCTCCTTCTATTATTTCCGGTAAAATAGTGGCCAAAGAAATAAATCAACTTAAAAACATACTGGTATGAAAATTCTTTTTGACGAGTTATCATTCAAGATCTGCCAGGAAACCACCAAAAAATACAGTACAAGTTTCTCTTTTGGGATACTTGCACTCTCCAATGAGATACGCCCTGCCATATATGCAATTTACGGATATGCCCGCCTGGCCGATGAAATTGTGGATAGTTTTCACGGCTATGACAAGAACTACCTCATGCAACATCTGCGGGAAGAAACGATCTATTCCATAAAAGAACAAATATCCCTGAATCCCGTTATTCATGCGTTCCAGCAAACCGTAAACCGGTACGGGATAGAATGGGAACTTATAGATACGTTTCTTCGTAGCATGGAAATGGACCTCCGACCTGTTAATTACGATTCCGATCTCTATGATACATACATCCTGGGCTCTGCAGAAGTTATCGGGCTTATGTGCCTGCGGGTATTTGTAAAAGGTAATAAAGAAGAATACCAAAAGCTCAAGCCCTATGCTATGAGACTGGGATCGGCATTTCAAAAAGTGAACTTTCTCAGGGACCTGAAACACGATTATAATATCCTCGGTAGAACTTATTTCCCGAACGTCAATATGAAGGAGTTCGATACCGGGGTAAAACTGGAGATCGAAAAGGAGATCGAACAAGAATTCCGGGAAGCCCTGGAAGGTATAAAAATGTTACCCCATTCGGCTAAATTCGGCATATACCTGGCCTATACCTATTATACTTCCCTGTTCCGCAAAATACAGCAGACACCTGCACAAAAGATCATTTCCGAACGGGTTCGTATTCATAACGGTAAAAAAATATCATTGATGATGAGCAGCTACCTTCAGTTTAAAATGGCTATGATATGAAACTAATGTTGCTCATATTTTTTACAACGGCCAATACCGTTTTTGCCGTGAAGCAACAGGAATTTCCCGAAAATATAAGGAAACGTTACACTATGGCTCCGTTTAATAAGGAAATATGCATGCAAACACTGGATATTCTCGAAAATATAACAAAAAGCAGCAGGCAGACAGCTTACCTGGGAGCTTTCCAGATTATCAGTGCGAAACATCTGTTCAACCCTTTTAAAAAACTGAAGATTTTTTCGGAAGGAAAGAAAAACCTGGAAAAGGCCGTAGCACAGGTACCGGATGATGTGGAAGTACGTTTTATCCGGATGTCCATACAACGGGAAATCCCCGGTATCCTGAATTATAAATCCGATCTGGAAGAGGACAAAAAATTTATTGTGAACAATTATTCTCACATCACTGATACCGAATTACAGGATCTTATTTTTAATTTCCTGAATAAAAATGATATGTTAACCCCGGAAGAGGAAAAAATGTTAAAGAGATGATATATCAATTACACAAATCACAACAATTGTATTGTGATATAGAAACTGCCTGGTGTTTTTTTTCCAACCCGGAAAATCTCCCTGAAATAACGCCGGATACCATGGGATTTAAAATAGTCTCAAAACCCGAAACACATAAAATTTATGAAGGGATGACCATCGACTATAAAGTCTCTCCCCTGTTGGGTATACAGATGCACTGGCAAACGATTATCACCCAGGTCAGCGAAGGTCGCAGTTTTACCGACTTCCAGGAGAAAGGCCCTTATACGCTGTGGAATCATTTTCACGAGTTCATTCCTAACGAAAAAGGTGTCCTGATAAAAGATACGATAGACTATAAACTTCCAATGGGTATATTAGGCCAATGGCTGCACCGCATGATGATAAAGCGCAAACTGGAAGCTATTTTTGATTACAGATACCGGGTCCTGGAAGAGAGATTTAACAGCAACGGACGAAAAAAACAAGTACTATGAACTTGCTTATTGTAGTTATTACATTCTTTACCATGGAAGGTATTACCTGGCTTACCCATAAGTACATAATGCATGGGTTTTTATGGGTTTTGCATAAAGACCATCACGATAAGAGTCATAGCGGGAAAATGGAACGCAACGATTATTTTTTCCTGATTTTTGCCATTCCGGCCATCGGTATGCTATATTACGGATCTTTAAACGACTTTAGTCCCTGGTTTTATATAGGACTTGGAGTAACGCTGTATGGTTTTGCCTATTTTTTTGTGCATGACATTTTTATCCATCAGCGTATACGGATTTTCCGCAATACCAAAAGTCCTTATCTCCTGGGCATCCGGCGGGCCCACAAACAACATCATAAACATACGGACAAAGGAGAAGGTGAATGCTTCGGTTTTCTCTGGGTACCGGTAAAGTATTTCAAAATGTATATACAAAAAAGATAATATGGAAAACTACCTGTACCTGGCTGTCAATTTTTTCACGATTATTATTTGCTTTATATATGCATTTCACAGAAAAGTAAGGTTCGACAAATATTTTATTCCCTTTCTTAAAGCCAGCCTTTTAGTAGCTGTTCCTTTTATTCTCTGGGACATATGGTTTGCCGCAAACGGCGTTTGGTGGTTTAACGAGCGGTATCTTACAGGGTTCCGGTTATTAAACCTGCCCGTAGAAGAATGGCTCTTTTTTATTTGCATTCCTTTTTCCTGTGTATTTACATACTACTGCCTGGATCTGTTTCTGAACCTCGGGAAAGATCGGTCAAAAGTACCTTATGGGATTTACATGGCCATCTTTTTATGCTTTGGAATTGCGGTAATACACTATGATAAACTATATACTTTTGTGACCTTCTTCACCACAGGACTCTCCCTGGTCTTTTTGAAATTTGTAGTTAAATATGATTCCATAACCAAAATTACGGCAGTATATGCCGCTTTACTTCTGCCATTCCTGGTAGTTAACGGAATTCTCACAGGTACGGGACCGGAAGAAGCTGTTGTAAATTATAATCCCGAAGATTTCATGAAGATCCGGATACTCACCATTCCTGTGGAGGACGCCGTTTACGGTTATGAGCTTGTTCTGTGGAATATCTTCTTTTTTCGCAAATTCTCGAAAAATATTGAAAACAATGAATAAAATAAACGTATTCTGGTTTCGCAGAGATCTCAGGCTCCATGATAACTCCGGTTTGTACCATGCTCTTCAATCGGACAGGAACGTTTTACCGGTGTTTATTTTCGATACGGATATACTGAAACAATTTATCGACAAAAAAGATCGCAGGGTGCATTATATTCATCAGGTGCTTGAACACATCAATTCGGAATTACAGAAAAACGGCTCTTCCCTCCTCACCTTTTTCGGCACTCCGCAAGAAGCATTTGAAAAGCTATTGGAACAGTATGACATAGAACGTGTTTTTTGTAACAGGGATTACGAACCCGAAGCATTAAAGCGGGATAAAAATATACACGAACTACTGAAGCAAAAAAATATAGCGTTCCAGGACTACAAAGACCAGGTCATATTCGAAAAAAGCGAAGTTGTTAAAAAAGACGGTGATCCGTATACGGTGTATACCCCCTATTCGAAGACCTGGAAAAATTTACTGAAGGAAACGGATTATGAAGCTTTCGATATAAAAAAAGACAATTTCCTTCCCGGAAAGAACAACAAATTCCACACGCTGAAAGAAATCGGTTACGAAAAAACGGATATCACCTTTTCCGTACCGGAACTGAATCCCTCTGTCATAGACACCTATGATAAATACCGGGATTATCCTGCCATGGAGCATACGACAAACCTGGGTAAGGATCTCCGGTTCGGCACCATTTCCATAAGACAATGCGTGCGTTTTGCCCTTCAACACAATAAAACCTGGCTTGACGAACTGATCTGGCGGGAATTTTTCATGCAGATACTATACCATTTTCCGGAAGTGGAAAACCGCTGCTTCAAGGAAAAATACGAGCAGATAAAGTGGCGCAATAACGAAGAAGAATTCCAACGCTGGTGCGAAGGCAAAACAGGATATCCCATCGTAGATGCAGGCATGCGCCAACTCAATCAAACCGGGTGCATGCACAACCGTGTGCGGATGATCACAGCCAGCTTTCTCACTAAACACCTTCTTATCGATTGGCGTTGGGGAGAAGCTTACTTTGCACAAAAGTTACTGGATTATGACCTGGCAGCCAATAATGGCAACTGGCAATGGGCTGCCGGATGTGGCTGCGATGCCGCCCCGTATTTCCGGATATTCAATCCGGAGTCCCAGACCAAGAAGTTTGATAAAGACCTGCAATACATTCGCAAATGGTATCCGGATTATGATTCGGATTTGTTCAATCAACCTATAGTGGAGCACAGCTTTGCCAGAAAACGTGCCTTGGACGCCTATAAAAACGGACTGGCCTCATAACATTAACCACATGCTACAAAAACTCCTCTTGATAAAAGACAGGCTTGACCGGATAACGTTAATTCCTTCCTAAACAGCTTTTGTCAACTTCGCGGATTATCATAATTTGTTTAACTTTACTTGTATAGCATCCTTTCGGTATAAAAACGCATCTTTAAAAGAAAAATGACACTAAACCGGGAATACACCAGTAACTATAAGAAAATAGGTTTTTTACCTGTATCAGTGCTTACGCTGGACGAAATAAACCATTCGTCCTATGCGGCTTATATCAAGGTTCTATATCTCCCCGCGGGTTGCGAACTCACTGTGGATTTTACACGTTACAACACCCGCAGGCCTTCGCTCTTCTTTATAAACAGTAACCAGTTTATGCGTATGGACAAAGCCGGGAAAGAGCAGGGTTATTTTATGTATTACAACCGGGACTTTTATTGTATACAGATACACGATGCCGAAGTAGCCTGCGATGGCCTGTTGTTCAACAATATTTACCAGATCCCTGTCACCGAATTGTCTCCGAGGGAGAATACGATTATTCTCGCTCTGTACGAACAGATCCGTGAGGAATTTGAACTAGAGGCTTCCACTCAGGAAGAAATGCTTCGGATTTATCTGAAACAAATCATTATACGTGCCACACGGCTCTGGAAAGAGCAGCAACTGGGAAAACTAAACAGCGAGCCAAACCAGGAAATCGAGTTTTTCAGGGACTTCAGCCGCCTGGTGGAAATCCATTTCCGGAAAAAACACAGTGTATCCGATTATGCCGACTTGCTCGGTGTAGCGGCTAAAACGCTGTCCAATAAATTTAAACGTCATGATCTGCCCCAGCCCAATGAAGTCATAAAGGACAGGATCGTCCTTGAAGCCAAAAGACTATTAAACTATACGGGACTCAGTGTAAAGCAGATTGCTTATGACCTGGGCTATGAAGACCCTGCATATTTCAACCGTTTGTTCACCAACAAAGCAGGAAGCAGTCCGGCCGTTTTCAGGAAAAAATACACAGAAGGGAAAAAAGTACAATCAGAATAGACTTTTGTGTATTTCCGGCGGCTTAAGACGGGCCTATCTTTGTTTCATCAAAAATAAAAGAATGTTTAACTCTTAATGTAATAAACCATGAAACGTAAAGCACAAGCCGTATGGAACGGCAGTATCAAAGAAGGAAAAGGACATCTTACCACAGGTAGTAATGTGCTGGATAAGACCCAATATTCGTTTAACAGCCGTTTTGCCGAAGGTAAAGGCACCAATCCGGAAGAACTTCTGGCCGCAGCCCACGCGGGATGTTTCACCATGAAACTGAGCCTGGATCTCACCGAAGCAGGATATGAAGTGGAGGAACTGAGCACTTCCTCTACCGTAACCCTCGACAACGGAAAAATCACAAAATCCTTACTTCAACTCCAGGCTAAAGTTCCCGGGATTGACAACGATACCTTTCAGGACATCGCCAAAAAAGCCGAAGAAACCTGCCCCGTAAGCCAGGCCTTTAGTTTTGACATCGAACTCGAAGCCAAACTTGTATGATATTGGATTGCAGGTTCCAGGTTGCAAGTTCCAAGCTATAGTTACTGTTATTACAAGTAGAGCCTTTAGTAATTACACAAAGTATAACTGCTACGTGAACCGCTGTGTCTTCTTTGTGTGTCTGTGTTACAACTTTTACTCACGATAACAGGGCCATTTGGAACTTGGAACCTGCAACTTGCAACCAACCCTCACTCTTCCTACCTGTCAAGCCATTGTTTGAACTCTGCCACCTTATTTTTACTTATTACCACGGTTTCGCCGGTATCTGGCTCTACAGTAATCCGTAATTGGTTTTTCCCATACATCCATATGTTTTTTATCGCCTGTACATTAATTAGAAACTGCCTGTTAGCACGATAAAAACTATCCGGTCCCACCTGCTTTATCAATTCGTCCAGGCTGTTATTGCTCTGAAACTTCTGTCCGGAAAAAGTATGTATATAAGTCATACCGTTTACCAGGTTAAAGAAAGCGATCTCTTCTACCTGTATGGCCACCATTTCGTTCTTATGATATGTCACTATCCGCTTACGGGATGCCGTTTCTTCTTCTATCAATGCAGTAACGAATTGTTCTTTTGATTTTTCTCTCGAAGCCCTGAGACTTTCATTGAAGGCGGTCAGTTGGTTCACCTTTTCGGTAAGTTCTTTTTTTTCCGTCTCCGTGGCTTTCTCATATTTTCTGTATATCCACCGCACTATCCCGAAACAACACAAAATAACAGCAAGTGCCCCCAGGAGAGCTCCCAGCATGAACCGGTTATACAAACCGGACAACTGGGTTTGCAAAACAGAAATATTCGCGTGAAATGCCACCATCCAGTCCGTTCCGCCTACCGGATAAACACTGACGATCTCCGAAGAGCGAGCAGGGTCAGAAAACGATCGTATGCCCTCATACTGTTCTCCCGATCGCAATACTTCACTGAAGGCAATTTCCTTTTCACTTTCAGACAGATAGAAACGGGAATTGTTTTCGCCTATCTTTTGTCCCACCAAAGCAGGATCGGGGTGGCACAATTCTATGCCTTGCGTATTGTACATACAGATAAACTCACTCCTGATATCGGTATTCAGAATACTTTGTTGCAGATTACGTATTACCTGTTCTTCCGGTAATCCCGCCCGCAATTGCTGTTCCAGGAGCACAGCTATTTCCCTGGTTTCCCTTTGCCCGGATTCCAGCTGGGTGTCCCACAGGCTTCTCTCCGCCGATCGATAAAAATATTGCAGCGAAACAAAGCCCGCCAGCAGGACGACAACACTTATTCCCAAAAAAATGAAAACATATAAACGCGATTTTTTCATTCGAACACCGGTATTTATTATTCAGGTAAACGTATCCGGATTACCTGCAGAAACGAAAAATTATACAAATTTACCCAAAACTCCACGCTGCTGAAAAGATTAAATTCTTCCCGATACATCCCTCCACAGCTATGGAAAACTGTTAAAACTTCTTCTTTTTCCTAAATAAATACCGCACAAGGGAAAAAAGTACACTAATAATAGCCGTTTGTGTATTTTTTGAGGCACTCTGCGAACATACCTTTGTTTCATCAAATTAAAAGAATGTTTAACTCACTAGTGTCCACTTGAAATAAACTGATTTTCAGTTGTTTATATTCATGTTCTTTGAAAT
>NZ_RJTM01000031.1 GCF_003725735.1 Sinomicrobium pectinilyticum
ACATACCTGCCACCGGACCGCCACGCTTCACTGCCAATGACGCATCGATTTTGGCAAGGTATTTTCCCATTGAAAGCTGTAAAACGGCCCTGAACACAATCCCTTTGACACCGGAAGGGGTTCGGTTAGCCGCTAACCGAACTGCTTTTACCGCTAACCGGGTTACTTACGCCGCATAAGTAATTGCTTAAGCGGCTAACCGGGTTACGTTGACGGCTAAAGGGAATGGATCAGCCGTTAAAGGGATTAAGTTAGCGGTATACACAGTTACGTTGACCGCTAACCGGGTTACTTATGCCGCATAAGTAATTGCTTAAGCG
>NZ_RJTM01000032.1 GCF_003725735.1 Sinomicrobium pectinilyticum
GGTTACGCCGCATACGTAATTGCTTAAGCGGCTAACCGGGTTATGTTGACCGCTAAAGGGAATGGGTTAGCCGCTAACCCAAACCGGTTCGGCGTATACCCAATCCCTTAAATGACACTATTCAGGCTTACCCGGGAATAAATATACGCATGAATAGTTGTTGGGATTGATCCTTGGTCAAACAAAAAGCGTTAGACTTGATCAGAATTACCTCCAAACAAAAACGGGACAAAAAAGGATTTTTCCTCTTTGTCCCGTGAAGTGATCGCGACAGGATTCGAACCTGTGACCGTCTGCTTAGAAGTCCTTGAAAAACAATTTAATTAAAAATAAATTATCTAATTAAAATATTCAATATCAATATCTTACATAAAATCAATTGCTTTTTGTTTTGCTTTAAAACCAATTCATTCCAAAAAAAAGTATGCACAAAGTATGCATTTTTTTACCTAACTTTAAGGGAAAACAAGGTATAAAAATGGCCCGCATAAGACTTATACTGGACACTAGAAAATCATCAAAAAGTGCTACCTCTGGATTGTATCCCGTAGCACTACGGTTGTTCCATAAAAGGCAGCGTCTTATCCGTTTACCTTATTACACTTCCATGCATGGATGGGACAATTCCAATCATAAATTTAAGAAATCTGTTTTGGTAAACAAAAGCCAGGATTGTGATTATATCAATAAACTCATTTATGATAGATGTCACCTTGCAAAGAAACTTATCGATGAGCTTGGTGATACCCTCAATACCATTACTGTGGATAGTTTGGTGGAACATATTAAAATTGCATGGAGTGAAAAGGAAAATTCCACTATCAAACAAAAGATAACCAATACCCTGTCCCTTGAGGAATGGGGAGAGGTAATCATCAACAGGAAATTAAAAGCCAACCAACCGGGAACGGCAAAATGGTACAGAGGTGCAATCAATGCCATAAAGAAGTTCAATAAGGGAAAGGATATCAAGCTCTACGATATCACAGTTACCTTTCTTAAGGAGTTTGAGGCACATCATGATCATTTGGGAAATTCAAAAAATGGTATCAGCGCCTATTTACGGGGCATTCGATCCATTTACAACAGTGCCATTAAAGAGGATAGGTTCATCCCTATCAAAAACTCTTTTATGCACTACAAGATTCCACGTACCACCAGAACGAAAAAAAGAGCTATTTCCAAAGAAAAGCTATTGGCCATTAGAGATTTGGAATATGGGAAGGGAACTGAGATATGGCATACCAAAAACTATGTGCTTGTCATGTTCAATTGCCGGGGGATGAATTTTATAGACCTAGCTAAATTAAAGGTTAAGGATGTAGATAATGACCGATTGCGGTACGGGCGGAGCAAAACCGGCCAACCCCTCTCAGTAAAAATTACTGTAGAACTCGCCCTAATCCTAAGCTATTATCTTGTTGGGGAAAAGGAAGAAGATGATTTTATCTTCCCGGTCGGATATGATGGAAGCCCGGAAAATTATAAGCATTATATGTCCCATAGAAGGCGTGTCAACAAGCAGTTAAAGATCATCGGTGCGGATGCCGGGATCGAACAAAATTTAACGACCTATTCCATACGGCATTCCTGGGCAACCATCGCTAAATTTTTAGGGGTTTCCATCGAGGTCATCAGTGAAAGCCTGGGGCATAACTCGTTAAAAACCACAGAAATATATCTCAAGCATTTCCACAATGAAGTCTTGGACGAGGCGAACGAAAAGGTTGTCAGTTGAATGAATCTTTTAATTCGTTCAACTCTTTCCTTTTTTCTAGCTCTTGAATAGCATTTTTTTACTTCACTTCAAAACGAATCCGGTTTTTCACATTTCCTTTCACCATAAATTCCAAATAATCAATTATTAAAGATTAATTCATATCATCACAGACAAACAGCCCATTCCCCTACATTCAGACAAGCTCCATTCCGGGAAAAGCGCTTCGTTAAAAAGGTCTTGGACACATCCCACTCCTTTTTACTCCCGTTGCGTTGAACCAATTCCGGAAATCCTTGGAATGGAACACCTTACTTACCACAAAAAGGAGTGGGTTAAGTCCGCTTTAACTGTACTTCCATAAAATATGTAGAACGTAGTGATTATTCATACAATATTTACACAAGTTAAACCCGGAAAATGTTTATCGGACAAGGGACGGCATAAAGCCGTTCCTCCGTCACTATTTATTCCGTTTCCTTGCCGCTCCAAAATTTTCTCTTCCGTTTGGAAATCCCTGAAAATATTGTTGAATCCTAAAAACAGTTATTATGGAACATCCAGACCTGCAACAACTTGATTTTGGCTTCGAGCTAGAGCCCGTGGCAAATCCCAAACCTACACAAAAATCCATTAAAAAGGTCCAGTCGGATTTTGTTTTCGACTTTATGGATTGCCTGAGCAGTCCCATTATCGTCTATCCGAACTCCTGGCAGGACGTTGTACCAAAACTCTTGCTGAAGGACATTACCCTGGCACGTCTACTCACCCAGATGCAAGGGGAGCGGATGGCCTCCCTGACCGAAGTGGTGGCCTATATGATGCCACGGACCTTTGAGGCCCCCATACAAAGTGAATGGGCCAACATCTATACCTGGTGCGGGCTGCAATATGCAAAGACCTTCAAGCATGCCGGGCAAATGGAAGCCATGGCGGGGATAGCACCGGAGAACCTGTCCAATTACGAGCAGACCCTGTTAAAACGGCTTCGGGTATGGATTTACGAAAAAAGACGGGAGGCCCTAAAGAAGAAGCTGAAAGTGGACAAACCCACTGCAGAAGAACCTGCAATCCAAAAAAAGCTGTCCCTGTAAAGGACAGCCTTATAGCTTTCACAAATTTGGTCATGGCCCTTATTGGGTAAGGTCATCGATAGTGGCTCCGGGAGCATTTTTTTTGACCGATGCAATACCGGTTTCCATGGCACTTTTCGAAGAATACATCTCACTGGTCCCGATTACTTGCCCATTGGTAGCCTTTAGGTTAAAGAAGGGACTCCCGTTTTTGGATTCCAGACGCTCATATTTGCTGTCATCTTGGGAGTTCTGTTTGACGGACTCAATACCATTGGTACAACTGGCCTTGGCCCTGTAGCCTTCACTGGCCAGAATGTTCTGTCCGTTGGCAGCCTTTAAACGGAATCTAAACTCGCCCCCTTTGTCTGTGTAAATTTCAAATTTTTGCATAAGTAATGGTTTTATGATTAACTCTGAAAAGATATTAAAAAAAGTTGATTTTTCCCATTGTAAACGAAATGATGATACCTTAAGGCAAGAAAAATCCTCAGCCCATTCCCCTGCATTCCGACAAGCTCCATTTCAGGAAAAGCGCTTCGGTAAGGGATCTTGGACACAACCCACTCCTTTTTGCTCCCGTTTCGTTGAACCCATTCCGGAAAACCCTGGAACGGTACATTGCACTTGCCACAAAAAGGAGCGGGTTAAGTCCGCCTTAGTCGTGTCTTCAATAGAATAAACAGTACGTAGTAAGTATTCATACAATATTACCGAAAGATAAACGTCGCAAAATGTTTCTCGAACAAGGGACGGCATAAAACCGTTCGTGCCTCTCTTTTTATTCCGTTTCCTTGCCCCTCCAAAATTTTGTCTTCCGTTTGGGTTGTGCTCAAATATTGTTTAATTTAAAATTTCATTATTATGGAAACAAAAGCAAAACAAAACGGAATTGCAAAAAAGCAAACCGCTTCATCCCAAGAAGTAAAAAAGAAATTGGCCGAAGAAGCCATCGGCAAACCATCCGCAACCACAAAAGCAAGGGAAGCGGAGAAAACCGATAAGGCTCCCGTAAACCTGGATGACCGTATCCAAAAGTTTGAGAAGCTGCGTGGATTGGCCACCCAAAGGGAACGCCTGGTACAGACCCTGAACGAATTGACCAAGTTCAATTACAATCAGGGGGATTCCAGTTCCTTTTATCTAAGGGATTCCCACGGAATGGAATTCAAGACCACCAATTCCAATCTGATTCAGTTGGTCTCTGTCCATCTGCAATCCACATTGGAAACACGGAAAGGGGAACTTGAAAATGAGATCGTATCATTTGAACTATAAGGTCTTTACCTTTCCGAAAGAGCCTGTCCTTACCGGACAGGCTTTTTTTTATGTCTGAATGAGATGTAATGGCTTTGTGTGAAGCGTTGTTAGCGTGAAAATGGGTCAAGTTTTTACACTTACGCTACCAATTAAAAAATGTAGATTCTCCATTAGAAAGTTCTGCCGTTGCCCTTAAATGGTTAATGGTGATTTTTATAAAATGTTTCTTTTAATTCGAAATTCAGATTTTTTTGTTCCCATTTTAAAATACACCTATTCCTCAGCCCATTCCCCTACTTTCCGTTTCTCTTCAATCCGGGAAAAGCGCTTCGTCAAAAAGGTCTTGGACACAACCCACTCCTATTTGTTCCCGTTCCTTTTGACCCATTCCGGAAAACCCTGGAATGTAACACTGCAATTCCCGTTAATTATTGGCACACAAATAGGAATGGGTTAAGTCCGCTGGACCGGAACTTCCATTGTGCACTTAAGAACCTTCTTTAAAAATTGCTCCCTTTTTCCTGAAAGAGCATTTGTTGTTGTTTACAATTTCGACAATCTCTTTAAAGCTTGGATAACTAAATTGTTTTTAGGGTCAAGTTCTATCGCCTTTTTATAGTTCTGAATGGCCAACTCCTTATTTCCATCGGCCAAATAAGCTTCTGCCAAACTTTGATAGGCTGCTGATGAATTCGGGAACATTCCAACTGTATATTCGCAAATTTCAACCGCTTCTTTATTCATTTCTTTATACAATAAATATTTTCCTTCATCAATTAGGCTCTCTTCCATAAAATGGTGGGTGGCATAGACCTTTCGATTATGGAAAAAGGCAGTATTCAACTTAAAAATACTTATGGCTTCCTTTACATTGCCCGATTTTAACAATTGATGTCCCACTTCATTTAATTCGATCCCGTTCAGGGGTTTTTCCTCAGAACCATTATACCACTGAATTGCCGTTGCCACTCCTTTTTCATTTATCCTGGCCAACATTTGTTGGATCTTGTTTTCTTTAGGGACAAATTCTTTTCCACCTTTTATGACCGTTTTTTTTGATAAGAAATTTTCATGGTTTGTAAACGGGTTTTTGTCAAACAGTACTAAATCAGCCTTTTTCCCTACTTCTATGGAACCATATTCAGCTGCTATTTTCATGGCTTCAGCTCCATTCCATGTGGCTATCTGAAGAATCTCTTTAATAGAAAAGCCCGCCTTATAAAGAAGCATGAGTTCTGACAAGAGTGCCCTGCCACCGTATTTGCAATCCGTGCCTATCCTGATCTTGATTCCCTTATCATGTGCTGTTTTCAGGACCTTCATCATGGTACCGAACCCTATGGATGCCTGTTCTCTAAAACTATCCGTGTTGGTTGGGATATACGGTGTACTTCTTAAGGGAAAACTATTGAATGAGGTATAGAAATCCGTATCCCCTGTAGCAGAGGCCAGAACGTTTATTGTCGTACTTATAGTAACACCTTCACTAGCCATTTTATCCAGTAAGGCATCCATTTTGGCCTTTAATTCAGGCGTGTTTGCTATATAATCAAAAAACAATGCCATATCGGCAGCAAACTCATCCAAGGTCCCTGTCCGTTCCAATTTATATTTTTTGACAAATGGTTCCCAATGATTCCCGTAATCAAAGACACTGGATACCAAAGTGAAAAAATGTTCAAAATTTTTAAGCCCTAAATCCACCGCATCTGGAACGGTTTCCCTAAATTGTATATGACCGGAAGCATTTATATTTTGTTTTTCGGCTTCACTGAGAATGGCCTTCATTTCGGGCTTGCGCAACCTCGAATACAGCTTAATATGTTTTACCCCTAATTCGGCATATTCGCGGATTTTCCTTTTACCATCTTCAGGGCTTAAAATTTCTACATGATGTTGAACAGGTTCCCGTTCTTCATCGGAAATTAAGGCTCCACCACTGATGAACAGGTTGGGATAATCCGGGGACGGATTTTTTTGCCAGTTGAGTGCAATATCCATCCATTCTTCAGGATCTCCCATACTTACAATGGTAGTAGTACCGTATTTTAAATAAGTTTCTGACAGCCTTTTACGGTACGAGTCATCAATATATTCTGGAGCCACATCATCTCCTATGGCATATAGTTGGCCAAGATGTGTATGCGTATCAATAAATCCGGGGATAAGTAAACGGCCGTTGCCTTCAATAACATGGATTGCATTTGATTCCTGTGAAGCATTGATTATGGCCGCTATACTGTCCTTATTGATTAAAACCGTCTTGTTTTTAAGTACTTTTTTGTTCTTGCTATCAAAAACGGCTACGTTCTGTATTGCTAAATCATAATTTGGGGGTTTGTTACAGGCAGGGAACAATAAAACTCCAAGGAAAATAAAAACTAATTTCTTCATGGTATTGACTTTTATACAAGAAAGACTATTAACTCAATAAAATGTTACAGAAACCCCTTAGTTTATAAGTAGTTTCAATAATTGGACAATTAGTAATGCCAATGCCCCTGCCCTACCCAACCCTAAATTTTCCCAAGTACCATTCTCGGCAAATCCTTCTCTGGGATTTGCTTGTCGAATGCCGGAAAACCAAGGCTTGGGCCCCATCAATTTTAAGGGGTTCATAATAAAAGAAGCCTTTGTTGTTTTTCGGGGCATCGAAAAACAGGCATGGCATAAGTAATTCTAATATAACCCCATTTGCTTTTCTCGCTTAACTGCCGGTACGCTCAAACACAAACGGGCTTAAAAGAATTCCTAATGCCCTTATGGAACCCGTCAAGGCCAAGCAGGTTTTGCTCACAAATAAGGTTTCTGCTTCCTTGTTTTTAACCCTTCGGTAAAAACTACGTCGCGGACACTCCTGATTTCCTCCCAAAAGCCTTGACAGAACCCACTTATTTTATTGTGCTCTGCACGTAAGAAGCAAACAAACACCCCCTTAAAATTTGAGCGCAATTGCGTACGGAAAAAGGGAAATTATTAATCTTTTAAATCTTGTATTATGAGTACCATTAAAAACAAAGTACAGTTAATCGGAAACGTAGGGCAGGAACCTACCATTACCAACCTTGACAGCGGGAAAAAAGTAGCCCGCCTATCATTGGCTACCAATGAGAACTACAAAAACGCCAAGGGCGAAAAACAAACCGACACCCAATGGCATACCGTGGTGGCATGGGGCAAGACCGCCGAAATCATCGAAAAGTATGTGGACAAGGGCAGGGAAATTGCCATTGAAGGCAAGTTGACTTCACGTTCCTATGAGGACAAAGAAGGTGTAAAACGTTACGTTACCGAAGTGGTAGTCTATGAAATCCTGCTATTGGGCGGTAACGATTAAACAAATATAAAGAGGGTGTAACCATCGAAAGGAGCACCCTCTTTATCATTACTATTAACTTTAAATCAATAAGCAATGAATAACAAAGCTAATGAAATCAAAACAGGGTTGCAACATTTCCACGGCTCGGAAATGTTCTACCACATCCCGTTGATACGTACACGATATACCGATGGATTGAAATTTTTGGCAAATGCCGCAGGCTGTTACTGGCTGATTATGGATGCATCGGTCATTGCCAAAAGTCTGATGGGCAAAAGCTATTTTATAACTGTCGATTTTAAACAGCTCTCCGAACGGGAACGGGCGGAACAACAATGCGAGGCGGTAATAATTTATGGTGACGGTAATGGGCATATCCTTGAAACCCACCGTTACAGCGTGACCGATTTTCCGTTAGATAAACTGCGGTTGTACTTTGTGGACAATACCCTGATGCTCCCAAGTGAATATTAAAATGGAAAAGACGGAATTTGAAATCTGGTTGGATGAGCAACAAGACCCCCGGGACTACCCCGAGGGTTTTGACCCCAACCTGTACGACCTGTAAGTAACCTTAAATTTAAAACGATGGTTTATTTGAATTATAACAACCTCGATTTGGAAACCCAACAGCGGTTACTTTCCATGTCCAAAGAGGAAGTGGAAAGCCGTTTCGGGGAACAGTTGCGCAACTATGCCAAGACCCAATATCTCGATTATGATGAACTGGTTGAACAGGAAGCCATACGCAACCTGTACACCTACGATTACGTGTTCAATATCTGAACACGACGGACACCACCCAAGACCCTTGCCATCCCAAGGGTCTTTTTTTGTCCCAGTTTGATTTTTGGGAGGATCGAACACCCAAAAATCAACCGGGGTCACGACTGCCTGCCAAGGCCGTGGAAGTCCGCAGGAACCCCTATCCCTTATTTGGCCGCAAAATAGCCCTTCAAAAATATTCCCATCAAAAGACTACGGCATAATGGCTTTGCTCG
>NZ_RJTM01000033.1 GCF_003725735.1 Sinomicrobium pectinilyticum
TTATGAAAGCAACAGTTAAAAAGTCGCTGGAAATCCCGGCCAAGAAACACCCCAAGGAAGGTGTCATCAAAAAAGTACCGGATACCACGGTGGACAAAACCTTCTCCCTGGTGGTCAACCTCTGGATATTCCGGTATGAATATACCAGGGAACAGTCAATGTCCGAATCTTGACATTTGGGACCGCACCTAAAAAAGGCTCTTGAAAAAGAGTCTTTTTTTTTCATTTCGGGAGTATCTGACGTTCCGAAATCCCCCAAACGGCAGTTCCATACCATTTGCTGCCAAACCAGTACATTAGGCAACAACGCACGTTTTCATGTGGGCAATATTGTCGATATATTTATAGGGTTACATTGAAGCACATTTTGTACGGCATCCGATTTTGATCTGACTTTCCCAAAGCCCGTACAATCCAATGGCATACAGAACAAGGGCGACCGGCTTTTTAAGACAGGTCGTGCGATACATTTTTGTCCCTGCGGGACAAAATCGAAGAGCAAGAGGGTAACACGCGTTGCGGTGTTACGGTCATTTTTTAAGTTTTAAACAACTGATAATCAATTATTTAATAGTGCGTAATAAACTGACAATCAGTGGCTTTTACAGTAAATACCGCCAGACCGCCAATAAACAGGGAAATTTTTACAGTAAAAATGGAAGATGCCTATCAAAAATATCAATTTTCGGCCATCAGTATCAAAAAGGAAGTGGCCATGCGCTTTCGGACATTTTCCCGCCTGGTCTCGGATTCCCATACCCGGACCCTGGAGGCCATTATGAACTTTTTTGAATGGAACGACCTTTCCCCGAACGATGACCTGGGCATCAAGAACAACCGGACCAACAAACGTATCAATGCCGTGATCGCCATCCTCAAAAATATTGAAAAGCACCAGACCCTGCCCACCAAGGCCATGCTCGATACCCTCTTCCAGGAAATATCCCAAGTGGAGGGTGAGGAAGAAAAGGAAGAAGATTTTGATTTCGGGACACCAGAGGATCTTTCCCGGGACACCGAACTGGAATATTACCGGAATCGATATGAAGAAATGCAACAACAGCTCCATAGCTATAAAGACCGGGTACAGGGGCTATTGGGGCAACTGACCTATGTAAAGGGAACCTTTGGCAAGGGGCATTATAAACTGGATATGGACAGGGACGAATTTGAAAACCTTAAAAAAGAATTACAAGATGTACATCACCATCACCGCCCAGAAAGTTGAGGGCAACTATGCCCAGAGTGCCGCTGATTTTGTGGACTATCTGGAAAAAGAAAACGAGGGAAAGTCTATAGAGGAAGTGGAGCATTTCTTTGACCAACACAAAGATGAAATTTCAGCAGAAGAGGTTATCAAGGAAATAGACGGGAACACGGCCAAACTCAAAAAGAAAGAGCCCAAGTTTTATTCCATAACCCTAAATCCAAGTGCGAGGGAACTGAAGGCCGTACAGGATTCCCCCGAGGCCCTGAAACACTACACCCGGGAGGCCATGAAGGACTATGCCAAGGCTTTTAACAGGGAAATTGATGGCAGGCCCGTGACCGTGGATGATATTAAGTACTATGCCAAGGTGGAACGGCAGCGCACCTTTAAGGGAAACGACAGACAGATTATGGAAAACCAGCCCTATGCGACCAAGATCCTACAGTTAAAACAGGAAATCCGAAGTGTTGAACGCGGGGAAAGTATAGGGAACATCAAAAAACTGCAAAGGGAAATCCAACGGTTGGAAAAAGAAGCACCGCACCAACTTAACGGGAAACGGATTGTCCGGGGAATGTACAAACCGGGACCACAGAGCCATATCCATATCATCATGAGCCGTAAGGATGCCTCCAACCGGTACAGCCTTTCCCCCGGGAGCAAGTACAAGGCCTCCGAGGTAGAGATGAACGGGAAAATGGTGAAACGTGGGTTTGACAGGGACACTTTTATCAAAAATGCGGAAAAGACCTTTGATGGGATGTTCGGTTATAAACGGAACTATGTGGAGAGCTATAAAGCCAGAAAAACCTTTTTGAATGACCCCAAGCTGTATTTTTCCACGATAACAAAACTCCCGACAAACGAAAGGGCGGTCGCCTTTCGATTATTGCAAAAATCTGGTGTCAATACGGCTTTATTGAGCATCCCGACAAATAAGATCCAGCTCACCATCAAGGCCATCAATGCACTGAAAAAAGGTATCGGCAAGGCCATTGAATCAGGTTCCATTGGGGTATGAACATGCAACCGGTACATATCATCCTTTATATTGTCGTTCCCATATTATTTGTGGGCACGGTACTCTATGGATTGCTGGGTGGGGAAAAGAACGGGCGGACGGATAAAAGATACAAGGTCCGCTTTACATTAAGGAACGGTAGGTTCAGGATCGATAACATACGCAGGGGCGCTTCGGTCATTGGTTCGGCGGGAAGCGGAAAAACGGAAAGCGTGGTCTATAATTTTCTACAACATTTTAGCAAGCATGGCTTTTGTGGGGTGATCCATGACTACAAGGACTTTGAGCTTACCGAGATCGCCTACCCCCTGTTCAGGGAGAAAAAGGTCCGGTTCTATACCATTGCCTTTGACGATATCCATTGCCGGGTCAACCCCATTGCCCCCAGATACCTGCCCAATGAGGAAAGCGTCAACGAGGTATCCCGGGTGCTGATGGAAAACCTATTGGAACAGAACCTATCGGAAAATACCGGGAGCAACAAATTTTTCTCGGATGCCGTTGAGGGATTGTTGAGCGGGATGGTATGGAAATTGAAAACGGCCTATCCTGCTTACTGTACCCTCCCCCATATCATCGCCCTGTTCCAATCGGTAAGTACCAAAAAACTGGTGGCCTTTTTGAAATCGGACCTGACTTCCCGAAGTATGGCCAGTGCCTTTATCAATGGCATCGAATCTGAAAAGCAGACGGCAGGGGTAAAAAGTACCCTGGCCAATGCGCTTAAAAAGATAAGTTCCAGAAAATTGTTCTATGTACTGTCCAAGGACGAAGTTCCCCTGGACATCAATAGCCCGGAAAACCCGGCCGTAATTTCCCTGGTCAATAACCCGAAATATGATTCCGCTTATTCGCCTGTCATTGCGATGGTGATACATACCATCATCAAGCAAATGAGTGTACGGGGCAGAAAATCATCCTTTCTTTTGATGGAGGAAGCACCGACCCTGAGACTGCCCAATATGCACCGGGTGCCATCAACTCTGAGAAGCTATGACATTTGTACGGTCTATGTAATGCAGGACAAGGTACAGAATGATTTATTATACGGGGACAAAGCGAGCAGGGCAATTTTGAGCAACCTATCCTACCAGTTTTTCGGAAAGGTAAACGATCCGGACACGGCCAAATACTACGAACGCTTCTTTGAAATTATCAAAACCCCCACAAGAAGCATCAGTAAAAGCAGTGGGCTGAGTTTTGAAAGCCGGGTAACCAAAGGGGAAAAAGAAGTCTCGAAAAGAAGATCCGATACATTCTTCCGGTTGAAACAAGGGGAGTTCATTGCCTTTGCTGATGGAAGGGACAAGAAAGTTCGGTTTGCTATTCCCCGTTTACAAAGGGAATTTCCCGAAAAAAAGTTTCACTATTCAGAGACTGACTTGTTGATCAATTTTGAACAGGTCCATAGGGAAGCTCAGATGATTTTTAAATAGTGGTCTTTATGGTCTAAGTAGATTGTTGCCCGAAATGGCCACTACTACCCTACTACTTTAGATTTTGTACACAAAACTTTATTTTGATACCGATAAAGGGCATTGTATATAGCGGTTTTGATGTAATGGACTCCCAGTAAATTAGCTGGTCCTATTTTAAATATTTTTTTATCGATACTTACATGCTTTTTAACTGGAATATTTCCATAATATTGGAATTTGTCCATAATTTTGCATAAATTCCCGAATATGGAGCGCACGATTTTACATTTGGACCTGGACACCTTTTTTGTCTCGGTCGAGCGATTGCTGGACAGTCGGCTTAGGAACAAACCTATACTCGTGGGCGGGATCAGCGACCGGGGCGTGGTGGCCGCGTGCAGTTATGAGGCGCGTGCCTTCGGCGTTCACAGCGGAATGCCCATGAAAATGGCCCGCAACCTTTGCCCGGAAGCTACGGTGATACGTGGAAATGCCGGAACCTATACGAAGCATTCGGAGGTAGTTACCGGGATCATTAAAGAAGGGGTACCGCTTTTTGAGAAAGCTTCGATCGATGAGTTTTATGCCGACCTCTCAGGGATGGACCGTTTTTTTGGTACGTATAAATATGCTTCCGAACTCCGCAAGAAAATATTGAACGAAACAGGCCTGCCCATATCTTTTGGCCTTTCGGAAAACAAGGTGGTCTCCAAGGTAGCCACGGGTGAGGCCAAACCCAACAACCAACTAAAAATTGATCTCGGCCTGGAGAAATCCTTCTTGGCTCCTTTATCCATCAGGAAACTTCCCATGATAGGAGAGAAAACCAACCTGACCCTTCGCAACCTCGGGATCAAACAGGTGAAGACCCTACAGGAAATGCCCCGGGATATGATTTACACCGTCCTGGGAAAGAACGGACTCACCATCTGGAACCGTGCCAACGGCGTGGACCACACCCCCGTTATTCCTTTTTCGGAACGTAAATCCATCTCAACGGAGCGCACCTTTGACCGGGATACCATAGATGTTCACCGACTACGCTCCATCCTTACCGCCATGACGGAAAATCTCGCCTTTCAACTCCGAAGGGGCGAGAAACTCACCGCTTGCATTAGCGTGAAACTTCGGTATTCCGATTTTCAGACTTATTCCAAACAACTGAAAATCCCCTATACCAGTGCGGATCATATTCTTATTCCCAAAATCCAGGAACTATTCAGCCAACTTTACAATCGAAGATTGCTTGTCCGCCTGATCGGGGTAAGGTTCAGCCACTTGGTGCATGGAAACTACCAGATCAACCTTTTTGAGGACACGGAAGAGTCCATCCGGCTGTACCAGGCCTTGGACAAGATACGTGAACGGTACGGGGACCGCAGTGTGATTCGTGCGGCTTCCATGGGGGTAAACACCATAGGGAGAATGACCAATCCCTTTAATGGCGATCCGCCAATCATTTTAGCGCACAGAAAACAATAATGTACCTCAACTGTCACACATATTACAGCCTGCGCTTTGGCACGTTTTCCGAACTGGATTTGCTTCGTTTGGCCCAGGAAAATGGGATTGGGTCATTCGTATTGACCGACATTAACAATACATCCGCCTGCCTGAATTTCGTCCGGAAAGCCCCTGGATTTGGTGTTCGGCCCCTCCTGGGAATTGACTTTCGAAATGGGGCGGAACAACAGTATGTGGGCATAGCAAGGAATAACCAGGGGTATAAGAACCTGAATGATTTACTGTCTGAACATTTACATCATAAAAGGAATTTTCAGGAAAGGGCCCCGCAATTGCCGGATGCCTGTTTTGTATATCCCTTTGAAAAGGTATTGCTCCTGGGGCTAAAGGATCTTCAGGAACATGAATACATAGGGATTTCAATAGCCGATTTGCGAAGGTTACCATTCTCAGGTTACCTGAAATACCGGGATAAACTGGTAGTAATGCAACCGGTAACTTTTCGGGACAAGCGGGATTTCAATGCCCATCGCCTATTGCGTGCTATTGACAACAATACCCTGCTCAGCAAGCTTTCGCCGGAAGAAGTGGCTTCGGAACAGGAAAAAATGTTTCCCCTTAATGAGTTGTGCGCAGCTTTCAGGGACTTTGATTTTATCGTGGAGAATACCCGGCAATTACTCGATGGATGTGATATCCATTTTGACTTTGCCCCGAATGCCGAAAGTCAAAACCAACAGACCTATTTGGGAAATAGGGACGATGACTATAAAAAAATACGCGAATTGTGCCTGGCGAACCTTTCCTATCGCTATCCGGGAGACTCCTCTCTAGCTTTGGAACGTATGGAAAAGGAGTTGGGCCTGATTCGCCAAATGAATTTTATTTCCTATTTTCTGATCAATTGGGATATTGTAACCTATGCCAGGTCCCGCGGCTATTTTCACGTTGGACGGGGAAGCGGGGCCAATAGCATCGTGGCCTATCTCCTGGGGATTACAGATGTGGATCCCCTGGAACTGGATTTGTACTTTGAACGCTTTCTCAACCTTTTCCGTAGTTCCCCACCCGATTTTGATATCGATTTTTCCTGGCGTGATCGGGAAGATATGACCCGCTATATTTTTGAACGTTTCCCGCACGTTGCCCTTATGGGTACTTATGTAACCTTTAATTACAAGGGCGTGGTCCGGGAATTGGGAAAAGTGTTTGGACTACCAAAAGAAGATATAGACAGGTTAAGTGAAGGCGGTTTTAATATAGAAGAATTGGATAAGCCGTCACAGTTGGTTTTGAGGTACGGTAGTTTGATTGATGGCTTTCCCAACTATGTGAGTGTACACGCTTCGGGTATAGTGATTGCCGAAAGGCCGTTACAACATTTTTCAGCCACCTTTTTACCTCCAAAGGGCTTCCCTACCGTACAATTTGATATGCACATTGCCGAGGATGTGGGGCTGTATAAATTTGATATCCTGGCCCAGCGGGGATTGGCCAAAATAAGGGAAACCCTGGATATTATCCGGTATAACCAACCGGAAAAAGAATTATGGGACATTCACGATATTCCGAGGTTAAAAAGAGATAAAAAGATAAATGCGTTATTGAGGACAGCGGCGTGTATGGGGTGTTTCTATATCGAATCCCCGGCTATGAGGATGCTGATGAAAAAACTGGAAGTGGATAACTATCTCGGACTGGTGGCAGCCAGTTCCGTGATCCGTCCCGGAGTGGCCCAAAGCGGGATGATGCGGGAATATATCCTCCGGCACCGTGATCCCTCCCGGATCAAACAGGCACACCCTGTCCTTCTTGAAATTATGCCGGATACTTACGGGGTTATGGTCTATCAGGAAGATGTGATAAAGGTTGCCCACCATTTTGCCGGGCTTAGCCTTGCAGAAGCCGATGTGCTTCGGCGAGGTATGAGTGGGAAATTCAGGTCTCGTGCCGAATTTCAGGCTGTTGAGGAAAAGTTTATCGCAAACTGCCAGAAAAAGGGATATGAGGATAAAGTGACCCTTGAAGTCTGGAAACAGATAGAGAGCTTTGCCGGCTATGCGTTTGCAAAAGGCCATTCGGCATCTTATGCGGTAGAGAGTTACCAGAGTTTATATCTAAAAACCTACTTCCCCCTCGAATATATGGTTGCCGTGTTGAACAACGGCGGCGGGTTCTATGGTCCGGAGATCTACCTCCACGAAACCCGGATGCTGGGTGCGAATATCCATTTGCCCTGTGCCAACAGGAGCCGTATGGATAATGTTATCTATGGGAAAGACCTTTATCTGGGCCTAGGTTATTTAAAGGACCTGGAAGACCGGGCAGGAGAACGTATACTAAGGGAACGGGAAATTGGTGGTGTATTTGCTTCCCTTGATGACTTTATGGACCGGGTAGCCATTTCGATAGAACAGCTTTCCATTCTAATCCGTATCGGTGCTTTTCGGTTTACAGGGGTGGATAAATACGAATTGCTATGGAAAGCCCATTTTACTTTAGGGCATCTCCAACGGCTGGAAGCCCAGCAACGGCTTTTTGCGGGACATAAAAGTTCGTATACCATCCCCACCTTGCGAACCACCGCTTTGGAAGCCGCCTTTGACCAGATAGAACTCCTCGGTTTTTGCCTCTGCCCTCCTTTTTTATTATTGTTGAATCCGGTGGAAAACAGCCGGGTGGCCAGGGATTTTTCTTCTCGGCTACATCGATATGTGGATATTTACGGCTATCTGGTAACCGTCAAACGCTCCCGGACGGTCAAAGGGGACCAGATGTTTTTTGCGACTTTTCTCGATCAGGAGGGGGAGGTATTTGATGCGGTACTTTTTCCGCAGGTTGCCCAAAAATATGCTTTCCGAGGGAAGGGAGTTTATCGTATCTATGCCAAAGTGGTAGAGGAGTTTGGCTATCTGTCGTTGGAAGCGCTGAAAATACGAAAGGAAGCCTATATCCAGGATCCGAGGTTTGCGGAGTGAGTTTATGGAAATTTTAATTTGTAAATAACCATTTCAATAGTCTCCAGAATACAGTATCCCGTAAACTACACCAAAATATTATACTTTTGTGGTATGAACAGGTTGCAGAAAATCATCATAAAGAAAATGGCCCACGGGTATACACAACCGGAGGTTGCCCAGTATTTAAAGAAAAGGGAGATTACCCCAAATAGCTTGAGTATAATCGAGAAAGAGCTTCAAAAATTAAAAAAGGCCTATGGAGCGCAAACTATGGTACATCTTTTTGTGTTGCTTATCCGGCAGGGACATCTGAAACCATAATTTTCTTAAACGTATATGACTATTATCTTTTTGGGTAAAACGGTCAACTTCCCCATTTTGGTAAGTTTACCCCTGTACTTGGGAAATATATTTGATAAGGAGTATTTCCATAGAAAACACATTTGTTATTGAACCGTAAGTGAATCACACACCCTTATGTGTTTATAATTTTCCAATTCGCCGACCTCGTTAAAGTACTTGCCAAAAATAGAATCTCTTTTTATTTTTAATACCACATCTTTTAAAACAAACTCTTTTCCATTAATATTTTTTGTTTTAAATCCCTGTAATTCTACTTTTTTGTTATTCTGTAATTTACTTAAAACCTTATTTTTCACTTTTTTATTGAAAAATGTTCCGTTAATGGTAATTGTATCTTTTTGAACTGTAAAATCGAGATTTTCCTTTTTAAAAACCGCCGTTGAATCTATATCGAATATAACATTGAAAAAAACTCTATTTTTCCAATGGGGATATAATGCTTTTTCTAAAGAAAATGCTGCACGACCACTGGAAACAAGATAGGGGTTTTCGTAATATAATAGAATGTCTCCATCGTCACCTTTATTATATTCACAGACAGTAATTAATGTTTTAAGGAAGGCTTCTTCCCCATCTATTTTTATTTTGTTAATGTTATTATTTGTGCTGACAATATAATATGCAATTGGGTTTGAAAGGGAGTCATCGAATACAGGAACATATATAAGTTTCTTTTTCGGCTCGAAGTTATTTATAAATAATGAATCAATATTTTCTTCATAGAAATCTCTTAATGCCTTAGTTGAAGCAGGTAATTTTTGATTGTAATAATAAAAATTTTCAATTGCGTAAATAATTTCAAGATTGCGGTTTAATTGTATATCCGCAATAACGTGCTTTTTCTCGTTACAGGAAACAATTAATAACACTATGGAGATTAATACAATAAATTTAGCTTTCATTATTATTTTCAAACAGCTATTAATTTTTGTTCAAAAATTTCTTTCCTTTTTGACGCTCTTTTAGCTTTTGTAAATCGGGATTATATTTAGTGTCAATATTTATCATTACCAAAAGAATGATAGGTGCTCTGTAAACTTCTTTTTTAAAACTTTCTTCGTCCAACGTATTAATTAATTCTTTTAAAAGTTCTTTGTCGTCAAAACCTTGTGCCATTAATTTATTTAACACATTCCCTTCTGCGTATATTATTTTTCCTTCTGTGTCTTTACTTGATTCGGAAATATGATAAGGGCATTGCGTAAATATGGCTTCTGTAGAAAAAGCACTAAAACCATAGTCATCCATAAGGTTGTTTTGTTGGGTGTATATTTTAGAATATTTGGAATCGCTTGAATCATCAATAATGCTCAATAGTAAATTATAATAGTCATCTTTTGTCCTATTCTTCAACAAATTATTTGAAATTAATTCTTTTTCAAATTTTAGAATAAAATCGTAAAAGTCGAAAGGTTCTTTTCCATAGGCCGCTTGAATATTTTTATTGACCTTTTGATTTACACATTCTTTAAGGGCAGATTCAACTTTGTTGTTCTGACAACTACAATCCGTAAATACTAATACGGAAAGAAAAGTGAAAATATAGCTAAATAGTCGCATCATTTAATTTTTAGTTTTCTTTGAGGTATTTATATAATTATAAAAAGGAAAGGTCTTTTCCAATCTAGTGTACACACTATTCGTGTTATTTCCGCTAGTAAATATAGAATATCTTTCTCCTGCATCATTTCCTGTATTTGGATGATACATTGGCAACATAATATTTGCTTGATTTGAAAAACTCGTGCCGCTGGTATGTTTTACATTTAAAGGTGCATTAGATAAAGCGGTTGCTCGACTTGAACCATCAAGGGTCGCTGAACGATATAGAGGTATGTTGTAAAGTACACCAATATTTTTACCATCAATATTCATTGAAGCTCTTCCTGAAATCATATCTTTATATTGAGTGTTGGAGTAATAATCAGTTGATAAAAAAGCAAATGCGCCTTGCGAACTTGAATGATCTCGGGCAAATAAAAATTGATCAAATCGTCTTTGAGAGCTTTGTCCTTCTTTGGAGTTTAAATCTAGTTTTAAAACCTCACTACCAGTAACGTTTTTAACTGTTTGACCGCTAACTTCAGTGCCTTCTGCTATTTGTGTATCTCCTGTTGTACCAGTTATAGCCTCTGCTTTATCTTGACTTATCCCATATTGAGAAGATAGTGTGTTTGCGCTATCACCTTTTTCAGCAATATAAGAAGCCGAACCATCTTCATTAAGAGTTGGCACCCATTCCGCAGCCATACCCGTTGGGTCTATATAATTTATAGGATTATCATTCATTGCAGTATAAGGCGACCATTCTGGAAACTCATCACTCAAAGGGTCGGGCGACATCCAACGACCTGCGGTGTCGCCAATGGGCTGGGCGTACATATCCGTGGTGTCCTGTACAACATTGCCAACAATTTTGTTTTGATTCACGTTCCAACGTACCGTTCCGATTGTTACGATGCTATCCAAATCGTGGACCTCCAAATATTTGCCCTTGCTCAATGTGGCGACCTTGGCCTTGTAGCCAAACTTTGCAAACGGATTTCCCGCCTGGATATTTTTTTCGCGGCGTTCCTTTTCTTCTTTTGAGAGGTTTTCTTCCTGAGCGGACAAGATGCCAAACGTGAAAAGGCAGAGGATCAAAAGGTAGATGTGCTTCATAATCTTACTTTTTGTTAATGGTATTTAAATTTTTGTTTTCGTATTTATTCCTTTCGGTCTTTAGGGAAACCAACCAATTGAGGTACATTTGTTCGGGCATATTGCGGTAACCGATTTCGTGGATGTGCTGGTATTCCTTTTCCAATAGTGTAAAACGCTTGCTCGCCACTTGGTTGTCCTTTTCTTCCTCAATCTGTTTTTTGTGAGTCTCCGCCCGCAATATCAATGCGGTCCCAAAATGGGGATAGGCCTTTATGGCAGTTTCGGCACATTTCAGTACAAATGTTCCGTCATTTTCGGGATAAATGGCGTTGTAGTTATTTGCCAAATCCACTAAAAGCAGTGCGATTGATTCCTTGTTGTCCAATGCTTTCATATACACTCCGTTGGTAATGGCATCAACGTGGACAAAGCCCGAGGCCATTATCCAGGCATCAATGGGGAAGATCCCGCTTGTCAGTTCCGTATTGTACCATCCGTGCCTTTCGCTTTTATGTTTTATATAAACGTGATTTGGTGCGAGGGCCAAATTCGCATCAACTCCCAATTCTTCGGCGAGGATTTTATATAAATAGGGCAGTGAACGGCAGTTGCCCTTATGGTTCGTGAGAAGTTTGGAAACAAACAGGCTTTCTTTCGATTGATGCCCGAAAACGTCCGTAAAATCATAGCCGAAAGGCTTTGAGATATATTGTCTCTCTTTAAGATAAAAAGGAACCGTATCGCACATCACCTGAAAAATGGAAAACCATTTGTTTACGGTTTCCCTGTCCTTTTCACCATAGACCAACGTCTTGCTTGCTACAATGGATTTGGCCAAATTTGTATAAAAGGCAATGTTTTTGTTCAGTGCCCTGGTGTCCAATTTGCCATTTAGGTAGGCATTTTCAGTTGAAAAAACGGCTTTTTTAAAATTGAAAGCGGTTTTATCTTCAAGCATACTATCAAGTAAAGCGTAGCTTTGCTCGAATAGTTTTTCCTGTTTTTGTGCGGTGGTACAAAAACAGGAAAAAAAGAGGATGCAGTATATAAGGTATTTTTTCATTTAGTTTTTGAGCTGTTTTTTGTCCATAAAACCTTTTAACTGTTCCTTGATGGTTTGATTGTCCTGTTTGCTTTTTTGTTCTTTCATTGATTGAAGCCAATTTTGATAGGCCTCATCAGGCATAAAGGTATAACCGAGATTATCTATTTTATTATATTGGCAATCGGCCTCCCTCAGTACCTCGACCGCTTGTGGGTGACTACGGATTTTGTCACGTTCTTCTGGTATACTTGGGTCGATATCGAGTTGTTGAATAACATACTGTAATCGATTTGCATCTATATTTGCCTTGGTCAGATTTGCGATGATGCTATTTGGATAAAGCTCTAATGCTTTTCCGATTACTGTGGCCGAAAACTCATCGTAACCATATTTAGCGATATACCCACCTGCCAGATCCGTATAAAATTGCGAAAGCAATTGTCTGTTGGAAAGACTATGCATATAGATTTTGTGCTGTAATGCCTCGGATTTGATAAAGCCTGATTGCAGTACATAGGAAGGGGTCGAGAACATTCCGTTTGTAAGCTCAATATCGTACCATTTTCCGCTGTCGGCGGGAAAACGGATATATGAGTGGTTTGGCGAATACGCCAAATACGCCTCTGCGTTTATTTCCTCTGCCAATATCAAATAGAGCAATGGCATTGAATGGCATTGTCCTGTTTGTGTTGCCAAGAGTTTTGTAACAAACATTTTGGAATAATCCTTAATGCCCATATAGTCCTCGAAATCATATTTGAAAGGTAGGTGCTCCGTTCCATTTTTCAGTTTGAGAGTGTCCGAAAAGAATTGGAAGAGCATAAAGTTTTTAGCGGAATTGCTGTTCGGGCCGTAATTGAGTTCCTGCATTTTGGCGGTTATGAACTCGCCAATGTTTTTGATAATCCTATCGAATTCCGCTTTGTCCCGTTGGTTTTCGTAGAATGCGTTTTCTATCTGAAAGTTTAGGTCCTTTACGGAAAATTTGTTTGGGTCGGTCCGGTTTAGCTTTTCAAAGACTTCCCGATAATATTTTGTGCCTTCAATGTTGCCGTAACTTGGCAGGGAATAATTGATATGGTTGTTGTTGAATTCCGCAATATCATCATTGAGTTGCTTTTGCTGTTGCGCTAGCAATTGCTCGTTACGTTCCACTTCTGCAATTATTTGTTCATTCTGCCGTCGGATGCGGTCTTGTCCATCATAGTAGGGATTGCCCAAAGGATTTGGAACAACGTTCGGAGTGATGTCCTGCGTAGGTGTGGCTATTTGGAAATTGGTAGGTGTTGGTGTTTTTGGCATTTGCACTTGCCCAAATGTCAGCATACACATCATTCCGAAAATCAAAGTTGGAAATAGTCGTTTTGTATTTTTTCCCATCCGTGGATTCTTAATTTCTACGTTGACAGCATAGGCCATTTTCCTTAAACAATTAACGTGCTGGGTTTTCCTGAAAATTCAATGGATCCGCTAAATAATGCTTTCAACCCTACATACTATTCTTTCATTACACCAAATCAATAGATAAGCAAAGTGAAATATGTTATTTATAAATATTTTTTATACAGCACAGGAAGTATTTTACACACAAACTTAACATTATTTTATGAATTTAACATTATGTGCTATTTTTCGAAGTAAAAAAATAGTTTTCGGTATGTAAATACTACGTTATTTTTTCCCTTCCTTTCCCATTACCAGAAATCCCGACCCAAAACCCACATTTTGTGTCAACCCTACAGTAAAGTGGCGGATTAATACACCTCTATGAAATGATTCCACAAGCCTCAAAAAATATTGTTATCCCAGGATGACAAAAGTTAAAAAGTGTATTTTAGTGGTGACATAACAAGTTGCGCTTAATTTGAAAAAAAATGAATAAAGTATTTCCAAGATTGGAAACAGAAAGGCTAATCTTAGGTAAAATTAAAGAAGCGGATATTTCCGTAATCGTTAAATATGCAGGAAATAAGAAAATAGCGGAAAATACTCTTAATATCCCACATCCGTATACCAAAGAAGATGCAAAATTTTGGGTTAGGAATTCCAATAAAGGATTTGAAAATGGAACACAATTTACCTTTGGCATTAGAATCAAGCCAACAAATGAATTTATTGGAGGAATTGGGCTTAAGATAGAACCTAAGTTTGACCGTGCTGAAATGGGATATTGGATTGCCGAAAAGTTTTGGAATAATGGTTTTGCAACTGAAGCTGTAAAAGCTGTCTTGGCGTATGGATTTAATGGGTTAAAATTAAATAAAATACTTGCCACTCACCTAGTGGAAAATTCGGCATCCGGGAAAGTTATGATTAAAAACAGAATGATAAAGGAAGGTGAGCTAAAGGAACATACCAAAAAGAATGGTGTATATCAGAGTCTTATACAGTTTAGACTTACAAGAACAGAATTTAATCAATATTAAGCACAACAACATATAACGCAATTAAAATCTATTTTGCCTGTTTACACTAATAAAATACGACCTTCTTTCTACATCACTCCTTCCCCACCCTTCATACACACTTCATAAAATTCCCGACCCAAAACCCACATTTTGTTTCAAATTTTAAAGGTTTTGGCAAATCCTAACAGCCCTTCCTTAAAATACCCGAATTTTGGATATTTAATCCCGAATTTTGGTAACAATTGTTCCAAAACAATCTTCTAATTTAGTCTCACTTGTTTTATCCAAACGACCCCTGTGCGGGATGCCTTCTTCCCGATGTTATTGTTACCAACCCTCATTGACCACAAAAGCTACCCCCAATGAAATGGCTTTCCAAACACCAAAAAACTATTGTTTATAGCCTTTCCTTAATCTTTGCGATGCTCTTTGTATATGCGGCAGTGAGCAAACTTCTTGATTTTAATACGTTTCAAAACCAGTTGGCGCAATCTCCCTTGTTGAGTGCCTATGCCGGGATCACTTCCCTAATGGTGCCGGTTTCGGAGATTATTATTGCCGCCCTGCTATGTACGAAGCGCTTTAGGTTATGGGGGTTCTATGCCTTTTTCACTTTGATGGTGATGTTTACCACTTACATTTTCATCATACTGAATTTTAGCAGTTTTACGCCCTGTTCGTGTGGCGGGGTATTGGAAAAACTTGGATGGACGGAACACCTCATCTTTAATATTGTCTTTATACTCCTTGCCGGCTTTGCCATTTTCCTTTTGGCACAAAACATCGGTGTACCACCGAAAAAGATATTTTTTGTTCTCTCCGTACTAACTGTGTTGGGGATTGCTGTGGTTACCTTGATGTTCCTGACCTCAGAAAAGGAAATGAAACGGAACAACGCATTTATAAGGCGGTATATGCCACACCCCATTGAAAAATTAGGGGAGTACGATCTGGGGTACAACTCCTATTATATTGCCGGGATGGATGACCAGAGTATTTACTTGGGCAATGTGACCGCACCTTTTTTAATAAAATCAGTAGCCCATAACTTGAAGGATAGCCAGGACCATCCCGTAACTATAGACAGTACCGAAATGCTCTTTAAAAGGGTCAGGATAGCCGTACACCCTCCCTATTTCTATGTTGGTGACGGTACAGTACCCGTAATTTTCAGAGGCAAGGTAGAGGACTGGAATGCCACAACCTACTCGTATGATGAGGCATATTTTACCTCCTTTGTGGTTGCGGACAGTACCCGCACTGGTTTTACAATCGTGAGCAGTAAAACCGGAACAAAGGCCCTTGCCCTGTTGCATAAAGCCCAGGGCCGGGACACGGTATTGCTGAACACCGGCATCCTGAAAAATGTACTGGACGGCCGTTTTGATACCGATGGTATGTTGCTATGGAACAACGAGCACCGGCAGTTTATCTACCCTTATTATTACCGTAACCGCTATGAGGTAATTGATGGCTTATTGTCTAAAGTTTTCACGGGGAAAACCATCGATACCATTAATACCCCCCAAATAGATGTGACCTACTACGAAACAAAAGATGTATATAAACGTGGAAAATCCGTAATGGTCAACCGCCAGGCCAGTACCTATGGTGATTACTTATATATCCATAGTGACAGGTTGGGAAAATATGACAGCGAGAAACCCTTGGTATCTGCCTCTATCATAGACGTATATGACATTACCGACAACAGCTATGCTTTCAGTTTTTATTTATACCACCAACCCGGTAAAAAATTACGGGAGTTTAGGGTTTATAAGGAGTTTTTGGTTGCCCTTGTAGATGATAGGCTGTGGTTATATAAACTAAAACCAAAATATTTTAATCCAAAAAATGAGAAACAATGAAAACAACAATTTTAAAAACGGGATTGCCTTTACTGGTATTTACACTGGCTATTGCCACTGCTTTTGCCACACAGAACAGGACATCTATAAATGAAGAAGCTCTGGTATTAGGTTTTACATACAATAATGATAGCTCTGACTGTATCAATGCTCCAAAGGATTGTTGTCTTGCAGGAACAATAGTATGTACATACAATGATAAAAATGTGTACCGATTTAAGAATGATACAATGTGCCTTGTAAATCTATTTGAATGTCCCTAATAATTTCAAAAGTTAAAGCCGAGGTATTTTAACCCCGGCTTTAAGTAAACACATACTGCGCAGTATCAGGTAGAAGGCCGAACGCCTGTATAAAATAGTAGGCCGCTAATCCAATAAAATTTAATACAATGAAAACAAAAGTTTTAAAATTCGGACTGCCCCTGGCAGTATTTATGATGGCAATCGTGTTTGCCTTTGCCACCCAGAACAACACTTCCCTGGAGGAAGATGCCTTTATTACAGGATTTGTTTATTCTCCTGATCTTAGTGATTGCATCCCTGCACCAAGAGATTGTGCCCCTACCGGGTCTTTTGAATGTATGCACGATGGAAAACAAGTTTACAGATTTAAAAACGGTACAGCTTGTTCAATAAAACTATTTGAATGGCCGGAATAATCTAAGTTTAACTTTTTAACAATCAATTTCCTGAATTATGTGTAATTCAGGAAATTGATTTACTCTAGCTATTACCCTTGACATACCTTTCCATCCAATTAAATATCTCACGTGACAATATCATTTGATGCTCTCTTTGTGAAATAACGTGCCCTTCTTTTTCAAAAAGAAGCATTTTTGACTTTTTATTGAGTCGCTTTAAGGCCATAAACATATTTACGCTTTGGTTCCAATTAACATTGGTATCCAATTTCCCGGTCCAAAGCATCAATGGGGTATTTACATTTTCAATATGTTGTAGGGCAGAGTTTCTGTAATAACCCTCTTTATTATTATAAAAAGAAGTTCCCATTCGCCATTGCCAATTTTCTATACGCCATAGCTGAGGCATTTTGAAATGCCAGGAAACATCGTGGTACCAATTTATCAGGTCTGTAGCGGCTGCTCCCGCTACTGCCGCAGAAAACATATCTGTCTGCGTTACAATAAAAGCCGTTTCATAGCCCCCAAAGGAATGGCCGATCAACCCCAGCCGGCCTTCATCAATCCGTCCAGTTTGAAGTGCTTTTTCCACCCCTGTGGTTAAACACTCTAAAGCAGAGATACCGGGGTCTCCCATAGTATAGGTGAAATCCGGATAAAAAACAAAATACCCGTTGGTGATGTATTTCAATAAATTAAAACCAGACATAGAATAATCTGAAGGTGGCGCAAATCTTAATATATTTTTAGACTCCCTTTCATAAATATGTGATATCATAGGATATTTTTTATTCGGATCATATCCGGCCGGGTACACCAAAACTCCTTTGAGGGGTTTCCCTTCCGGTGAGGTATATCCGATCCATGCTGCTTTACCCAGGTCATAATCCAGTAATTCTTTATTCGACTGGTATATCAAATGTTCCTGCATTGTAGTCCGATCATAACTATAGATACCAATGGGCGTATCAAACTTTTGCTTCCGATATACTAGGATGTCATTACCCGGTGAAGCCAATACTTTATCCAGTCTAAGATCCTGTAGGGTAATCGTTTTAACGGAATTATCATTTTGCCACAAGGCATAACCGGTCTTATAAGTACCTAGGTCAAACATTTTCAACAAAACTCCCTGAGATATGTCCAAAGATCCCGAAGCAAAATTTTGGTTAATGGTTAGTTGGTAAAAATCATTCCGACTAACTTCCCGGCTAACCCGGTAACTGATATTCTGCTCCCTACCCCGGGTGATCCTTCTTTTTTCCTTCCCGTCCGGGCGGATTAACCAGATATCAAACTGGTCATAAAGGACGATATAGTCATCTTCACCCAACCAACCTGCATTCCCGTAAGGGTAAAGGTCTCCGGCAAACTCAATATCCATATTATGAAAATCTACCTTTATATCACTCGTAAGGTTGACAGCCTGATTCTTCTGGGTGTCATAGGCCCACCATTGGTGGTTTTTAAAATAGACCACATATCTACCTTTAGGAGAAATAGTTACAAATTTCCCTTCGGTATATTGGTTTTTACATACCAGCCGGGTCTTGCCCGTTTGCATATCTTTTAGATATAAGTCAGCATTGGGATAATACTTATATAGAGGTTCATAGTCCAGTTGGTTATAAACAAGGGCATAGTCGTGATTGATATTCAACGCTGCCGAAGGAAACTTTTCTGTTTCAATCGGCACTAATAGCCCCGTGCCGGGATACCAGGCGGTCAGTACATATTGTAGTTCCCGCTCTTCATAAAATTTCTTCCGGGGATAAATCCAGGGGTCATCGGTATTCCATACTTCCATAGTTGGATTCATAGCCTCTTGTTTTTCGCTAATTACCTGCCTGTAAAAAAGGACTTTTTCTCCATCTCCAGAGATATAGGCTTCCCGGTCACTTAACCGGTATCCACCACCAAGTGTAGCGATGGTCGTATCATCTAACGAGAGTAAACTACCATCCGGGCCGACATAATGCAGGGTATTGGTATCTTTCTGCTGATCCACAAAAACAGCATTGCCCGAGTCGCTCCATTTTAAGAAACGATAATCATTTTCCCTGTTCTCTATTAAATCAATGGATTTACCGTTCTTGGCTTCATACCTCATTACCTTTTTTTGCCCTTCCTGTTCCTTGACCAACAATAACTGGTCATTAACAGGATGCCATTGATACTCTGTTACCCCGGAAATGGTCACAACATCCTTGGTGTTTAAGTTTACTATTAAGAGTATATCTGGGGTGCCATCGCCCTTCTGATAAGCAGCTACATAATTACCGGATTTCGAAAAATGAAATAATCGGGATAATATATCGGGGTACACTTCCTTGGTATGGTTCACCAGGTCAACAAGGATTAACTCCCTGTCGCCGGAAATACCACCAAACCATTTACTATTTAGGGAAAAATCGGCAATATTGCAATCCTTAAAAGTATGGGATATAGAATTTGAAGTGTTCTTTAAGGTTAGCAAATTTTCTTTATTGTTAAATACCTCAACATAGGTGACCCAATCACCATTAGGTGACAGCTTTTTAATGTAAGTATTATCGCTCCATAAAGAGTCCAGGTCAGGGGTATAGATTTTCTTTGCGCCATTTTGGGTTGCCAAAGGGTCAGTAAAAAATAATAGAATTATCAGTAAGGTAGGCAAAAAGAATTTTGGATATGATGTATATATGCTTTTGTTCATTTATCTTCTTTTTAGTTCATTTTTGTTATTAGTTCTTTTTCAATATCCTTGGTTTTGCGGCTGTAGATTAGGGTTCATCAATAGTTCTGCTTCCGGTATGGGAAGTAGAATATCCGTTGGTGTCCATCCCGGTTTAACGGGTGCCAGTACCTGGCCGGCCAGTCCTGACCTACGCAGGTCAAACCACCGGTGGCCGTGCTCCGTAAACAACTCAAATCTTCTTTCTTTGAGGATAACCTGGATCAGTTCTTCGGTTGAAGAAGCGGTAATATCTGATAATCCTGCACGTTCACGCATAACATTGATATCCTGTTGTGCCCCGGGAACGTTACCCTGTCGGGCTCTGGCCTCTGCCCGGATCAGGTACTGTTCCGCCAATCGGAATACAATGGAATATTCCAGGCTGGTACCGGTATTCTGGTTTTGCCTGTACTTATATGGAAAGTACCAGGTTGTGTTACCATCTGTCACTTCACTAATCCAATGTTGCTTTCTTAAATCCCCATCTTCCATTTCCTGAACCAGGGCAGGGTTTAAGGCGGATATTTGCGGTGGGCCGGAAGAAAGAAAAAATAAAGTCCCTTCTGCGGTATTGTCCCCTTCATTTTTGGGCTTTAGCTGCCATATTGCGGATGGGCTCTCTTTTAAGAACACTTCATCTATGGATACCTGTAAATCATATAATGTGGTAGTATTGATAACCTGTGAGCTTTCAATCTCCGCATCCTGCCATTGTTCCAAATAAAGATACACCCTTGCCAACAATGCCGATACCACCCATTTGTTCGGACGGGTACGCTCCCCAGTAATATAAGTGTTACTTATCAAGCTTTTGGCTTTGGTAAGGTCTTCGACGATGTTTTCATATACTTCTATCTCCGGCGTTCTTGTTACTTTATCATTTTCCCTATAATTGGTAATAGTGATATAGGGAACATCCCCAAACAAATTGACCAAATAGAAATGAACCAAAGCCCTGACAAAAAGCGCTTCCCCTTTTAACTGGTTCTTTGTTTCTTCAGCCAGGCTTTGCGAGTTCTCCAACCCTTCAAGTACCGAATTGCTCATATAGACCATATTGTAGGCGCTATTCCATAGATTATTCACGGTAATATCTGAGGCTATGACTTGATGGCGATAAAAGGTCTCAGCAGGTTGGGCCAAGGCATAGTAATCCAGTTCATCTGCATACAGCCCCATTAAAAAGCCTACACCCGTTTGTCCGCCACAGATCAATACTTCATCTCTCAATTTGGCATACAAAGTGGTTACGGCAGAAGTAGCCGTAGCTTCATCTTTAAATACCTCCTCGTGCGGAAGTTGCCCGAATGGAGCGTCCACTTCAAGATAATCATCACAAGCACACAAACAGCAGCAGATGAATAACAGTGACAGTCGTTTTATATATATAGATTTCATAATTATTTGCTTTTAAAATTTAACTTGAACTCCGAGATTAACCCTTCTTAAAATAGGAATAGATGTTGTGGTCTGTTCCGGGTCTATTCCTTTAAACTTGGTAATGGTGAACAGATTTTGCCCCTGTAAAGCTATACGGCACTGATCGATGCCTTTCCTTCCCAGAGAGAGCGAATAGGCCAGTTCCAAAGATTTTAATCGGACAAAAGAGGCATCGGAGATAATACCCGAACTTTGCGTAAACTGGGAATAGGCTTTAACCGCCCCACTATCCGCACCTGAAGTAAAACGCTGTATAGCGGCCTCATCCCCCGGTTGCTGCCAGCGATCCATCACCGAGACAGGTTTGTTGAATAGATATCCGGGAACTGTACTATGTCGATATTGATTATATCCGTTCTTTTTGGTAAACTGAAAAAAAACATCGAACGACCAGTTTTTATAATTCACTGTATTGCTGAGTCCTCCAAAGAACTTTGGGCTTAAGTCAGCTATATACTGGCGATCTTCGGGATTGGTAATCAGTCCGTCTCCGTTAAAGTCCTCGAATTCAAACAACCCCGTTTCCGGATTAACCCCATTTAATTTGTATAATTTGGCAATCGACAAAGGCTCCCCGATCACATACTTGTTGGCATAGGTGGATTCTTCCAGTCCCGGAAATTCCAGTAACCTGTTCTTTGGCAAGGTGAGGTTTACCGAGGTATTCCATTTAAAATGTTCATTACGCACTATGTCTCCCCCTAACTCAAATTCCCACCCGGAGTTTTCTACCAGTGCATCCAAATTGGTAAGGATAGAGGGAAATCCTGTAGTGCCCGGCAAGGCATAACTAATGAGTTGATTGGAGGACCGATTATTGTAATAAGCAAGGGAAAAGGATAATTTTTGGTCAAATATGCCCAGCTCCAAAGCCGCTTCTTTTTTAACATTTTCTTCCCATTTAAAATTGGGGTTGTACAAGCGTGCAGGATCCAGTCCGATATTTCCGTCATACGGATAGTCGCCGATGGTATAGGTTTGCAGGTATTGGTAGTCCCCAATTTGATCGTTACCCGTTAACCCATAACTCCCTCTTAATTTCCCATAGTTAAGCCAGGGCAACCCTAAATCTTCGGAGAATAACCAGGCGGCCCCCACTGCACCAAAATTACCGTAACGGTTATCCGGCCCAAACCTGCTGGAACCATCTCGTCTGCCCGTAAGGTTTAAAAAGAGCTTATCCTTATAGGAATAATTTACCCGGGCAAACAAGGAGTGATACCTGTATGTGGTTTTATCTTCCCCCAATACTATCAAAGTATTGGCAGCTCCCAGGTTATAGATAAGGCTATTGTTGGCAAACCCAAACCCTATAAACTCGGTACGGTCAAAAACCTGCTGTTGGAAGGTGGTACCTATCAGCATACTTAACCGACCGTTTTTAAATTGCTGTTCCCAGTGCAATTGCGGTTCGACGATATAATAGAACCTGTTCCCCTCGTTGGTGGTCAAGGTTGAGGAGCCACTGTCCAATCCAAAAGCAGGATTGTATATGGTATGTGGCGTTATCAAGTTATCAGCTAACTTGGTAAACCCATAACCAGCATTGACCTTGCCCTCAAGGCTTTTTAAAAACTTATAAGATAGCACCATATTGGAAATTAAACTTTTGGTATCCTGGGAATATTTGGCATCCAAGCGGGCCAAGGGATTGCCCCACGTACTGTTTTCCCAGTTTAGGTTTCCCTTTTCATCGTATAATGCCGGGGCATTGGGAGCAAGGCTCAGCGCTTCCGAAATATAATCCCCATCGGGGAGATTATTTTTTTCCAAGGTATAGCCCGTAGAAAAGACCAGACCAAACTTTTCCCCCTTGTCTTTATGGTTAAGGTTTATATTAATGGCAAGGCGGTCGTATTTGAATCTATCGGGAAATACGGTGGTTTCTTCCTGTAGTACTCCTGAAACCAAAAACTGGGTCTGTTGGTTTCCTCCTGAAATGGAGGATTGCAACTTGCGGAAAAAGGCAGTTTTACCGATAAGTTCTTCCTGCCAATCGGTATATCGATTTTGGTCCCAGGTACCGTTCACATCATAGGCGTTGGCAGGATAATCTGTTATGCCGTCATTGGCGAACGCCTCCCGGCGCATCTCCAGATATTGCTCTGTATTGAGGAGGTCCATTTTATTAGCAATATGCGCGATACCTGTACTGCTGTTTATAGTAAATCTGGTCTTTCCCTGCTTTCCTTTTTTAGTGGTAATCAATATCACCCCATTGGAACCCCGGGAACCATAAATGGCCGTGGCATCGGCATCCTTTAGTACTTCTATAGATGCAATTGCTTCTGGGCTAATGGCATTTAAGGGACTTATATTAGCATCTGGAATAATGGGTCCAGATGTATAATATGAACTTAAAGGTGCAGACTCATAGGGCACCCCGTCAATAATATAGAGCGGTTCATTACCTGCCATAATGCTATTCTGCCCACGGATACGGACTTCAAAACCCCCGCCGGGTACACCGGAGCTCTGTACAATATCCACCCCCGGCATCCGTCCCTGCATCGCTTCCAGCGCATTATTGATAGGTTGTTTCTCAATATCCTCAGATGAAATGCTCGATATACTCCCGGTACGCTCCTTCTCCGTTGTGGTATAATAACCGGTATTAATGGTCACCACCTCCAGATCCGTTATATCCGCCTCCAAAGTTATATCTATACGGTTACGGCCAAGAACAGGTACCTCCTGTGTTTTATAGCCGATATAGGAAAACTGTAGGGTGTCCGGGGGGCTTACGGAAATAACGTACTCCCCGTCAGTATCGGTTATGGTACCGTTTCGTGTTCCCTTGACCAAAACTGTGACACCTGGAATGGGGCCCGAAATGTCACTTACCATCCCACTCACACCTTGTTGCGGTAGTCTGTTTATAGTGTTATCCAATTGCCCGGTGTTGGGCTTTTTACGGGTGAGAACGATTTGTTTGTCCATAATCCGGAAGTCCATACCACTATCGGTAAATACCTTTTGCAGAACTGTCCTTAGCTCCTCATCGGTGACCCGGACGTCCCTTTTACGGGAAGCGTCCAGCTCTTCCTTGCTGTAGAAGAATTTATACTCGGTTGTTGCCTCTATCTCCCGGATGACATCCAGGGCCGTGGCTGATTGCAGGTGAAGGGTAATCTTTTCGTTTTGGGCATAGCCCGGGCCTGCTTTGATCTGAAAAAGGACAATAAAAAACAGGAGTACCGTGAGTTTCATTTTTAGACCGGGTTTAAGGGCAAGAGCATGCCAATACCATAAGGCATATTTATATTTTTTCATACTTTTGAATGGATTTAAGTTTCTACTATTGACTTTAATCTTTAATTGTCGGAGGGTGTTACAGCACCCTCTGATTTTTTTGTCTCTTTTTATCTCTTCATACTTTTTGGTTTTTGGTTGGTTTATTTAGGATTATGTGATTGTTGTCTCCCTTTTGATAATCAAAAGCGGTGTGCATACGGAAAATCTTTAAAATATCCTCCAAGGCTTCTGTGGTAAAGGTTCCGGTAAACTTTTTGTCGTTCAGCTCGGGATAACGGTTCTCTATTTTTACATTAAAATTGCGTTCCAGTTTCCGCAGGATAATATCAAAACGGTCATTGAGGAAATACAGCTCTCCCTTTGTCCAGGCGGTGTATTTAAGGATGTCCACCGCTTCCACTGCTATTTTTCCCTTCTCAAAAATAGCCCGTTGCCCGGGAACAATTTTAACGGGATTTTCCTTTGCTGGGCTATTGGGAGGATATACCCCAACACTCCCCTCCGCCAGTACGGTAAAGGTGTTGTGGTCATTTTTATAGCTGGACACATTAAACTCGGTACCATAAACCTGTGTGTTCATATCGTCCGTAACTACCGTAAAGGGGTGCCGGTCGTCTTTTGCCACCTCAAAAAAAGCTTCCCCATCAAGGAATACGTTACGAGGCCTGCCTTTGACAAACCGTACCGGGTAACGGAGTTTACTGCCGGCGTTGAGTACTATATGCGATCCGTCCGACAGCACCAATTCGAAAGTCTTTCCGTAGGGTACGGTAAGTTTGTTATATATCAGCTCGCCCATATCCCCTTGCCTATTGTCCTGGTTGTACAGGAGTGTGTTTTGCTGTTGCAGCCCCACATTTTTTCCATTGGCGGCGGTGATGGCACCTGTGGCATTTTCGTCCATAATCCTGATGGTACCGTCTTCCAGCTCCAGGGTAATTTGAGGTACGGTTTGCATCTCACGGTTACCCGTACCCAAAATGCCAGAGAGGAACATCCCATAGCAAAGGGCTATAATACCTATAAAGACCGCCGCTATTTTGAAATACTTGTTCTCCATTTTCCACAAGGGAACCCTCTCTTTTCCTTGCTTATTCAGGTTCCTGCGCTCTTCCACCATTCCTTTTTCAAAAGTCTGTCGCCCATCAATAATATTTTGCCACATATCATCAAAGTCCTCTTTGGAGAGGGGATGCTCTTCGTATGCCAGCAATTTTACCATCCGCTTGGCTTTTTCAATATCTGCCGCTTTATCCGGATTCCGCTCCACCCAGTTGTCCCAAAAATTGGAGGTCATCGTATCAGTATTCAGTACCCATTTCTGGAAATAGCTGTCACTCACAAAGTCATCTATTTCGTAATCACTGTATTTCATATTTTTAAAAAGCTCGTTTTTTTAATATTAAATAGGAATAACCTTTATAAACAAGAGGGTTAAACCTTACATATTACTCTTAAATAAATGTTAAATTTTATATAGTGGCGTAGCCCTTCCCCTGGTAGAATAAATTACTTCAGGTAGGATTGGAAGATTCAGAAGGTATATTAAGCTAAAAAAAGAAAAGTAATTAATAAGTACAGGTCCCTTAAATTATAGCGAAGATGCTTCAAAGCACGTGTGGTAAAATTGTACACCGATTTCTTTTGGATGTTCAGTACCTCGGCGATCTCATCGTATTCCAGATGGCCGTAAAATTTCAGATAGATGATCTCCCTTTCCCTTTCGCTCAATTTTTCAAGGGCAGCTTTTAGGGCTTTTTGCTGGCTGTTGAACTTCTCCTTTTCGATAAGGGAATATTCCGTGGAAGGGGTGGCATCTTTATCAAATACGGAATCGGAAGATACTGAGGTTACCCTCCTTTGTTTGGACGCCTCATTAAGAATATACCGGCGAAACGATTTAAACAGGTAAGGTCCTAGGGCATAAACATCCCCCAGCCGCTCCTTTATCTGCCATAATTTTATAAAAAATTCCTGGATGCAATCTTTTGC
>NZ_RJTM01000034.1 GCF_003725735.1 Sinomicrobium pectinilyticum
ACCAATGAAATACTTGTCAAAATAAGAAGGTTTTTTTGTTAATCATCCGATATTGGGCGATGTGTTGTTATTCTTTAATTTTCAATAGGTTAATGCGTATATTTGGAGTAACACTATAACCAACCAACACCAAATAAAATGAAAAACTACTACACGCTGCTAGCACTGTTAGTTTCATCACTAACTTTCAGCCAAACATCAGGAATTAAACTTATGAATTCCACCCCCACAATTGATGCAAATGCTGCTCCACTTCCCATATATTTAAATGGAAAATTAGATTCTGTATACAAAACACCTGAAATTATTTTATTTAATTATAATGTACTGGATATAGATACCTTGGAGACAGAATTATCAACAATAAAAAACGAGTTATATAACAATTCAATGGATACAGATCCAGTAAATAGATATCACGATACCATTATAAGTTCAAAATTGGCCAGAATGAAGGTGATCCAGTCCGATTTAACAACGTTAAACAAAGAACAAGATTCTTTATATCACCTTTATACAAAAGATTATTTACAACATAAAAGGGTTACGTTTCTTACTTTCGGACCTAAAAGGTCAAGGGCATTGTTTGACTTTATTTATGACGGCTCAGGAAAAAGGTTCCAGGTTTTAAATAATACAGGATTTACTTTTGGCAACAATACGGGCTCCATATATTCTGAGCTCGTCAGTGGAAACCTGGGTATTTTTAGGGTAAGCCTGGGTTCTATGATATCGAGTAGCTCATCAGAAGACAATGAAACTGCTAAAGAAGAAGAAGCATTTCAGAGATTAGCTTCTTATGGCGGTAATACGGTCTTAACTATGGAATACCCGCTTGCTTATATCCATTCTAGAAACAATCAATATAATTTAATATCGCGTTTTATAGCCAAAGGTTCCGCAGACTTCCCGGAATTTGGAACCACCACGGATGAATTTGCTGGAAGCGCCTCTTTTGGGATCGATATCTATGCTGATGCATCTTTAAGTAATAATGCATTAAGGTTTTTTATGAATTTAAACATTAACGGCATTTTTGGGACAGACACCTATCAGGAGAACTTAGGAATTGACAATTCAAGTTTTTCTTTCGGTCAGGTCACATTGGGGCTTATTGTTGCTGAAAACATCAAGCTATCTTTTGTTTTAGGCTCCTTTAGCTCCGAAAGCAGTTTACAAAACCGCAATGTGATTTTAGGAGGGCAAATACTGCATTAAAGCGCTTTACTAAGTTGTATTAAAAATTTCATACTATGTGCTACAACTGAGGAATGTATATAAAATTGTTTAATAACAGAATGAAAAGTTAGTTTAAACTTCCTAAAAATCATCGGGATGTTAAAAACTCTCAAAGAAAGATGAAATTTCGATCGGAATTAAAAGCAATTGCTGATTCGTTGCGAACTTTAAGACGTGACGGTATTATCAGAACGAAAAATTTGGTCGGGGACTTGGGAGAATACTATTGTCAGGAATTGCTCAATATCAAACTGTGCAAAATTGTTGAAAAAGGGTTTGACGGATTTGATCCCGATGGTTTAAAAGTTGAAATAAAAACCAGAAGATTACCTTCTAATTCAGCCAAAGTCATTTTTAGAGGATTTGATTTCGACTATTGCTTATTTGTTGAACTAAATGAATATTTTGAACCCGTTCGAATTCTAAAAATTCCATCCGAAGAAATTATCTTTAATCTTGATAAAAAAGGTGACAGATTATCATTTAAAAAATTGACCACAGCCACAAAAAATATAAGGCTAATCTAAATTACCACAAAAATTCAATCAATCAACACATATCCGTTTTTTCAATTACCCACTTACCGGCACATAGTTGACCATTCTCTAAAAACAGGAGAGTTTTATCGACAATATTTATCGTCAAGTATCCAAACATATATTGGATGGAACAGTATAATGGATAGGACAAGAAAAATAAAAATGAACTTTGTTCCTGCTTCTGTAACTGCCTTCCATATCCTTATAATAAGTGCTATGTTATGTATAACCATCAGAACAAGTAGTATCCACCACATTGTGACGAAAACCTCGTGAGGGATGCTTTGAAAGAAGAATGTATCCACAAAGAATATTATTCCCAGGGCCGGGAAGATACTGAGCAATACTTTTTGAAGAACGCTTAGTTTTTTCATTTTACTTTTTTCTCTTGAATTTAACTGTTGATCTGTTTCCGCTTAATCCAGCTGAAATAACACCTCCGCCATATAGGTTAGCAGTCCATAAAAGCGTATTACTGTTCGTGTCAGTGTAGGCATTAATTCTGGTATATTTTAAAAGGGCACTTATCGATTTAACCGATATATACCCGGTACTGCTAAAAATATCCTCCAGGTCATATCCTTCCATATCCTGATGAAATTCTATGGTTCCGATGGCACCGGTCATAACTTCTACGGGAAGTCCTATCCCCGCTCCCAAACTTGCCCCTCCTGTTGAAATAACTTGCCCCTGAAGCCCTTCCGGTGCTCCTGCCTTTGGTGAAATTTCCAATTCCCCATAACCTGCGGTAACCAATTCACCCCCGGAAACATAGTTTATTTCCTTGATCTCGAAAGGAGACTGACCTTTTTTAAAATAGTATTTCTGATCGTCCTTTTCTTCTTCCTCTTCCTCCCACGGAACTTCCATATAGCCCTGAAAAGGATTTGAAATCTTCCAGTTCTTCTCGGCAATGGTACCGCCGGGGGTTTTAAAAATGGCCGGAATAAGTTTCAGTTTCATTCCCATAGGGTCTGTGGTGTTATGCCAGAACTTTTCTTGCCAGGAAACACATACACAATCCCAAAACTCATATTTACGCCATTCTTTCATGCCATCCGGGCCGTAAAATATGATCCTGCCCTGCTTCATCGTGTGGTTGGAAGTAATCCAATGGTGGAACAGGTCATCGTCTTTGGTGGATTCCAAATGAATATACACCCCTTCCAACTGCGATTTCCGGCTCGGTTTACCGCTCCAGTCCGTACCCTGCTCAAAGAGCAGGTCAAACGCCAGGATATTACGCACCTCCCCTTCCACAAATAGTTTTCCTTGTACGATCATACCAACAGGGAATTCAGCACTTTTAATGACTTAAGATATAGTGTAGACACCATAGCTTTGATAAAATTCGGTTAATGTTTCATTAATCAGGATGCTCGGGGCATCGCAAACAGGCGGGGTTTCGTAAAAGTACAAAAAAATCCGTAGTGGCGGTCCGCCCCTTACCGGTGCAACTGTTCTTTTGTCATCCCGTCCATTATGTAACCATAAAGATGGACTACACCAAACGAATGGCCTATGAAAACGGTCTCTACCATAAACAACCTGCCATCATCTTCAATCTCTATGACTGACCCCATAGGCGGCACGTATGGAACGGAACCTTTGGAACCGATTTTTTTATCCTTTTCATAAAGGTAAATATCTACTTTATGATCTTCCATCAAATGGCCCATAATCCCGGCCAGGTATTTCTTTAACCACATAATTTCTCCTTTTTAATACCACGATTATAAACATAAAAACACCCCTTCCGGATAGACCGGTGCGGGGTGTATGGGGTACAATATACAAATAGATATCCTGGGTATTTTGGGGTTTTCCGTAAACAGGTAAAAAAATGGAAAACCCTATTGAAAAATCACTCTTGAGTGGTTCTTAAAATACACATTTTGTGCATTTTGTACACAAATTTGTATATTTATAGGCAGAGATAACCATTTGGGTTTTTAGCCAATCTGCTGTTTTTTGTCATGCACTGTTTATCTGAATACCAATTTACCAGCATTTGTAGGGTGCTCAACCAACTCTCCCTGGGCAACCTGAACTATCGGCTGGAATTTTCTGATGAAGACGATGATTATGATATGCTGGTTATGTATATCAACCTTATTGGGGATATGGGAACACTTTACCTCTCTGAGATAATGTCCCGAAACGACAGCATAGAACCTTATACAGAAATCACCCTCCATTTAAACCAAAACTTTACCGTAAAATCCATTAATGAAAACCTGTCCAAAATCTTGAATAAACTTCCAAAAGAACTGGAAGGGAAGCTCTTTGAAGAATTGATTACCCATGAATCACTACAGGTCTGGTCCGCTCTAAAGCATAATTTTACTTATCACGATATACCAAGCTCCAGCTGTAAGCTTTTCTTTAAAATAAATACGTTGATATATTACGATTGCTTCTGTTACTTATGGAAGCTACCCGATAACAGCATATATATATCCACACATAATAGCAAAACCCAAACTCTGGAGGCTATCATGGAGCAATTGGGTATTGCTCCGCCAAAAGAAGAACAAATAATATCTCCAACTCCCCTATCTGAAGAAGATAAGACCAAAACTCTTATGCTCCAAATTGCACTTTATATAGAGCAACACCTGGACGGATCCTTACCCGATATGAAAACAATTACCAGGAATTTTGGTGTCAACGAAAAAAAATTAAAGCAGTCCTTTAAAAAGCACTACCACCAGACCCCGTATGCCTATTATATGGATAAGAAATTGGACAGGGCTATGGAACTTCTCCAAACCTCCCGCCTGAGTATCGAGGAAGTAGCTTTTTCTATTGGTTACAGTGCCAAATCCGGTTTTTATGAGGCATTCAAGAAGAAGTTTGGGATGACGCCGGGTAAGGTGGTTAGGGAGGGGTGATTATGAAATTGAAGATTGATGATGGAAGAAAGGGGGTATTACAATCTTCATCATCTTTACTTATTTGGTTTTTGGATAGCTTCTATCCAAGGAGTGCGGTCAAAATACACCTCATTTCGTGTAATTTTCCAGTCCGAAATTTCAACAATGTCCAACCCAAAGAGTATAACTGATTTCGTTCCTACAGGGATTTCAACTTTCCATTTTAGTGTGCAGCCATTTTCTGTTGGAATTATTTCTTCTGCTTTCCAAATCCAATTCGGATTTTTGGACAACAGCTTAGCGAAATACAGATTTATATTTTCCTTTTTAGAGATACCGGCTGGATTAGCCGGGTCTAAATAGAATGTGTTGTCAGCATAATAACTCAACAATTCATTTGGTTTATTTCCTGACCAAGAGTTTAACCATTCGTCAATAAATGCCTTCAATTCCATTTTCTTAATGTTTGTTCTGTAGCCTTCCCTAAAAATGTAGCCTTCCCTAGTATTAAAAATAGTAGCGGATTTTCACGCGCTTACTTTTCAGTTAAACACAGACCTATATTATACTTTCTTAATCTCGATTTAGCGATTAAACCGCTAATATTTTTATATTGTTACCTACAGTTTTTTGTAAATTTCCAAAACAATATTGTCGTTTAAGAATGGTTCGAAATTATTAATCCACATATAGTCTTCTTTAATAATATCTATCTTTTTATTCAAAATACTTTTTAATTTTTCCTTATTAAATGTTTTTTCAAACTTTCTAGTATAATATCTATTTACAGATAATTCTAATTCCTCATAATCTTTTCCAAATTGTTCGTAATCAATTTCCGACTTGTCGTAGTATGCTGTTTCTTGAAGAGTTGAATGATTAAAGTCACTAATTGCTGTTATGATATGGCTTTTAATTAACTCCTTATCTATAGGTAATTTAAATTCTTGACTGAAAGAGGAATCCAAATCTTCAAACGAAAGTTCTCCTTTATTTTTCTTTACAATTGTTTTCATTAATTCTTTATGTAACGTATGTTTTTGATTAAAGATAAGACCTGGTTCATAATAAATTTCATCATATAATCCATTTGGATAAGTATAACATTCTCCTATTTTAACTTTATATTTTAGCTTATTAAATAAGATTCTATTAAAAGGATAATATGTTGATATTAACATATTCGCAAATTCAGTATCCTCAAATAATAACTCTATATTCTCATCAATGTATTTGTCATTTGTCAAAAATTTAAAAATTCGGTGATAATATGATGCTATGTTTTTATTTTCAAAAACAACGATATTTTCCAGATTTTTATTTGCTTTAACTGAATAATTGTAGGAACCAGTAATAATTTTTTTCTTGTCAATTATTGAAAATTTATTATGATTGAATTTTTTAATATTTTGTTTTTGTATTAAAATTCCAGCATTTAACAAATTTTCTTGATGTTTTCCGAAAAAATATTTTTTGTTTATATGATTATCATCTACTAAAATTTCAATTTCAATATTAGATTTATTTTTAATACTGATAAGTGATTCAATAATTTTAGAATTCGTAAACCAAGCTACTATTATTGTAATTGACTTTTTTGCATTCGAAAAATTTTCGATAATTACACTTTCAATATTTTTTGTAAATGCAATCATTTCAATAATCTAGAATATTGATTTAAATCAACTATATTTTTAGAATATCTGTTTAAAAAAGTATATAAATGAGAAACAAAACCCAATATACTTGAGCTATTTCCGACACATTCATAATGAGTATTGTTTTTTAAACCTAAAAAGATTCCACTTTCAATTATTAGAATTCCATTTGGCCAATATCTTGATTCGATTTCGCCCAGTTTTTCGATAATAGTATCTATGTTTTTAAAACCTTTATAAGAAATTATAAAGGTTGGAATTTTCAAATCATCAAGAAGAGCCATTTCGTTATCTTCTAAATTATAACGATTGAGCTTTTGAATTTCCTTAATCTTTTTAATAGCTTCATCCCACTGATTATATAGGTTAGACTTTATTTCAAATGCTGCTCCTACGGAATCTGCTAAATACAATCTATTGTTTCCTGTTGAAATTGGGAAACTTAAAGAAAAGGGTAATTCAATAATAGTATCGATTTGACCAGTCTCTATTCCTTTAGCATCTGTTATTGTACCACTACCAAATCTGAAATTGGATGGAAGTATTTTTGATAAGAGGTTCGTTTGAAATATTTCTCTTTCATCTCCAATTATAGAAGATGAATACTTTTCACTATCTCTATGACATTCAAGCATTTTACTGTGAATATTTTCTAATTTTCTCTTGAAAAGATTGTTCATTTTGAAATTGTAGATAACTTGTTATATCATCATAAATATATCTTTTTATAACTTAAAATTGCGGGATAATAGTACTTTTTGTACCTCTTTCCTGGTTTTGGTTAATGACATACCAGCCGGAGGTGCAATAAAAAAGACGATTCCGGAGAACAGGAAGGTTTTTGAATAAAGGAAAGATTTCCTTTAAACCCTCAAAAATATAACTTATTGGGTTATGCAACGATTTCCCGTATTGGCAATAACTATTTTATTATTTTCCCTTTAATCCCAGTTGCACAACCATAAAAATATTCAACATATTCAACTTCAAACCCAGGTCGGTTAAAAATCTGAAAAACATTTTTGGAGTTTTTAAATTCTTCTGTATAAACACCCAACATTTTATAAGTTTCTGGACTTCCAAGAAATATTTTTCCCAAAACTGGAATGATGTGGTTCAGGTAAAACAAATAAAATGATTTTAATATTCTGTTTCCTGGAACAGAAACATCAATAAGAGAGAATTTTCCGTTTGGTTTTAGAATCCTGTGGATTTCGTTGGCTAACTTCCCAAGCTGTTCATCGTTGAAGGTCTTTAAACCAAAACTCGAAATAATAAAATCTGCACTTCCGCTTTCGATTGAGTTTTTAAAGACATTTTCCTTAAGGATTTTAATATTCGAGTTTTTGAACTTGCTTTTGTTTTTCTTGGCACGATTAACCATTTCCGTTGAAAAATCGAGTCCAATGAGTTTTGAGTTTTTGTCAGATGTTTTTAAAATATGTTTCCAACATTCTCCCATTCCGGTCATTAAGTCAACAACTATTTTTCCCTTCTCAATTTGGATTTCCTCAACACATTGACGTCTCCATCTTTCACTAAATCCAAATGATGTTATGTAATTCATTTGAGCATACGAACTACTCATTCTATCAAATAGCTTTTCAACAAATTTAGGTTCGTAGATTTCTTTCATTCATAGAGTTTCTTTATATGAGGGATTATGCACAACGTCTAAGTGTATGGAGCTGACGCAGCAATAGCAAGTCTGATCTCATACACAATGTTGGTCGGAGTTTTCCTCCTTTTTTATGTTCCTTCACTGTCGATTACTGTTAAATCAAGGTTTATTATAATCCGTTCAAGAGTTTTGTTCTCAAGGGAATACGTAATTAGGTATTTAAACCATTCACCGAACCTTGTATATACAGCTTTTTCGGGTACGTGTAAATCAGGGTCTAATTCTTTTTGCTCAATTCCTAAAAATCTCTCGTCAATCAATATATTTAATTCCTCTTCAATTTCCTTTGCGGGGAGATTTATTTCCCTTTTGAGTTTAGGAATTAAGTAATATCTGCATTCAAATTGGTTGTTTATAGCTTTAGATTCTTCCTTTCCATTTTCAATTATGTATTTTAAAATGAGTCTTGTCCTAAGGGGAAGGTTACTTAACAGTTTGCCTTCATTGTTTATCTTTTCTAATTCTTCATCATTGTCATCTTCACCTTGAAAAAACAATAATCCATTAAGTGCTGGTTGGAATTGATTTGGCTTAAAAAGATCAATTGGAGCAATTGTTTCAGATTCAGGTTCAATTATGTTGTATTGAACTATGAGGAATTCCTTATCAAATATGCTGTTTAACTCTAACAGCTTTTCTATGTCCAAGTCAAATACTATTTTAGATAAATCTCGAAAATCGATAATATCTCTTGTTATGTCAAATGCAATAGAACTTGGTACTTTATTAGAATCAAACGAAGGATAAGAGTTCCGTTTTTTGCCAATAACAATAAATTTGACTGCCTCAAATATTTCAGGATATTGTTCTTCAATTTTTTCAAAGCTGGAGTTTATTTTCCCTGAATCTACTTTAGAAGAAACCTGATATCCTGTTTTCAACAAACTACTTCTCAGATCCAGCCCAGGTGCGTTTGATCTTGTCGAGTTTAAATTTTCTATGTCGTTTGCGTCGTAAACTACTTTAAGAATATCTCTAACAAAATTCTCTAAAATTCTGTGTATGTCAAACATTCCAAGTTTTGCTCTAAACTCGATTTTTTCTGATAAACTATTTAAATCATCAATTATTCGTCCTATAATATGTCCTCGAGTGGTCATTTTCAACTTTCTTTTAATTCTGACTAACTTTTTCGGGCTTTGCGTTCGGGCGGGTTTCGGAGCACAAAACTGTCAACCTGCACTACACATGAATAGAAGCACAAAGCTTCATTTAACCACTGAACCGCCAATTTCTTGTACCATGTTGGGCACTGGCATTATTATGGGTTAAAATATGTATAAAGTTTATCTCTTAAATGATTTTTAAACTCCAAATCTTCAATTTTGTCAATACAATCAAGTTTTTCGTAAAATTCATCTGTTTTCAATTTTGTTATATCTTCATATTGTGAATGTAGGTTAAACTTTTCATTACTTTGAGTTGTCTGGAAAACACTAATACCTTCGGAAGCACCAAATTTAATTATCTCGTTTCTTAAGTTTTTTTCAATTCTGCAACCCAGAAAGATGGCTTCAATATTGAAAAATTTAATTGTGTTTTTAGGAAAAGCTAAGGAACTTTGCTCACTTAATATTAATCTCCATTCATTTTCATATTTCCAAAATCTTGATTTTGTTGTAAGCGTTTTCAGAGTGGTTTTTATTACTGACTTGTTTAATTTTAATTTTCCTTCTTCAAATTCAAGCTTCAGGAGTTCTTTTGATGAGATTTTGGGAACAACAGAGGTGTATTTAACAGGAAATAAACCACTTACAATCAATTCTTTATCATCTAAATTCTCAAAGTCAATTGAATATTTAATACAAAAGCCTCTGTGATTATCAGCATAATGAGACCACATTGTCGAATTTTGTAATAGTTCGTCATCATCTTTAAAGTCTGAGAAGCAACTAATTCTAAACTGCAAGCTTCTGATATTCTTAATCTTTCTTTGACACTCAACACGACCTTTATACAGTAAACGGTCTGCATATTCTTTAAAATCCTTGTTTTTATTCTCAAAAATTGAATAAATAGTCATAAAAGTACTTCTCCGATTACTATAAATTACACGACCATTTGTTTCATCTTCTTTCGACCATGAATTATTTATCTCCCAGTACTCTTTTGAGCTAATACTGCTTGGCGTTTCTGTAGCCGTTATCCGATTATTTCGTTTTAACTCTCTTAATAAATACAGCTTTGCATATGTTTCAGTTTCAACGCACACATAGCTATCGAATGGGTCGTTAAAGTTCTGAGGGGTTGATAAAAAAATTGTTTGATTTTGCAGGCTTAATAAACTGTATATTGTTGGCGGGAAAAATTTATATAAATTTCTTGGAAGATGCTCATCCTTATATTTGAAGAACTCACTTTGTGTTTTTTGTAATCCTAACGTTTGTAAACTGTCTACATATTCATTAATAAAATGGCTCACCCAGTTTCCTGAATAATTTCGACTTCTATAGTCTGATGACTTGTGATTTGATTTCTCATCAAATATGCTCATATCTCTTTGTTAGATGCGGTCATATACTTGTGCCCAACTTGTTAAATCATCATAAATATATCTTTTTATAATTTAAAATTGCGGGATAATAGCACTTTTTGTTTCTCTTTTCCCATTTTGTTCTTCACACAACAATTTGAGGGGCAATGGAAAGGATGGTTCCTGAAAAATGGGCAAGTTTTGTAATTAAGGGAATACCAAAGAAACGGCTAGGTATTAATGGTTTTGCAGCTTTTGGTTGTCAGAATATTAAAAGCATTATACAATCAGCTTGCGCAAATGTAAAAAAAAAGGGACTAACGTTCAATTCAATAACACGTTAGCCCCCATTACACAAAACCGCTATTAGCGACCGTTTTTCTTTCTACTTACATCCGCAGTTGGACTTTGTTATTTCACTTTCATTTAAGTGTTTAACAATATATGGGGATAACTCCTTTTTCTCATTCTCTTTTTTTAGCTCAAAGTACCCCTTTAACAAAACTTCTATCAGAATTTCTTTACTCGGATCTGACATAGTCAGTCCATTCCAGTGCCATTCTCTTGTCTCAGAGCAATCGGACAGATGTTTAGGATAAAAGTCAAGATTGCCAACTCTTATTGTTGGTGAAGCCTATCCATTTTTATTAATTTTTCAGCAATTGTAGATTGGAAAATCTGGAATGAAAGTCCACAATATTCTGCTAAAGTCTGTCTTAAGGTCTCAATCCAGTTAGCTCTTGATGCTGTAACAGAATTTATAAAAACTGTTTTTTTGCATTTTTAAAACTTATCTAAAGTCCAGTGAAACCCACTACAAGTGAAACAATAATTCCAATGAACGTAATTAGTTCCTTTGTTTCTATCATTTAGTATTTACGATTATTGGTTAATTGCCACAAACGACCAAATATAAGCATAGTAATGATATTTATGTACTACCCTAATTTATCGTTGATCTCTATTTTGTTTTTATACTTTTATTTTAAGCTTATTCGTTGATATTGCTTTTTACTTTATTCTGTTTACCGCTTTCTTTCGTACATAACCCCAGTGCCATTTGTATAAAATCAGATATACTTTTTCCTAAAATTGCCATTCCTGCATCGTGAGGGTTTTCTAATTTGTAACGTCCTTTTGCTGAACCATTAAGAGCATAGTCAAATCCGTTAATTGTCACAATACACCAATGACTTTGCCTACACTCAATAATAACTTGGTCAGCATAAAAAGGCCACTCACCATTATATTCCGATTTCAAAATTTTCTTTGATTTATATTCAGGATTTACATTTCTCTGAATTTCATCAAATACTGTTCTTTTGTGCACCTTTTTCGGTGTTTCTTTGTATTTGGTAGTTTGGTTTCTATAATCCTTTTTGCCAAAATCTTTATCGTAAAGCATTCCAAAATCAAAAACTGTTGCTGCTGATAATTGTCTTCCTTTTTCTCCTAAACATTCAAAAATAAATTGTCTTGATAGTGCCGAAATAAACTTTTCAAATACAATAATAATATGATTGCTTATCTTTTGGTAGACTTCGTGACATAAATTAAAGTCCATTAGTTTCTCAATATCATTACTATCAAGAATTGTATTTTCAAATTCCTCCCAAAGTTCTTTAGTATCAACTCCAATCTTCGCATTGTCGGTTATTAAATCAAAGTTGTGGTATCTTGATAATTTGCCAAACTCGGATAGTATGAATAGTAATTTTTTTAAATCTGAACTGGTCCGAATAAAATTGCGATCCCCTCCAAATTGTGGTCGATTAAAGTCTGTATAATAATTCTCAATTATCTCCCTAAGCAATTTTTCTAAATCGTGTCCAAGATTTTTTAGATATTTAAAATTCGGTAGTTTTCCGTATTTATGAAAATGTCCTAAACAGATGTACGCTTTCATAAATCTCTCAAATCCTTGCGATAAAAGTTGAAAAGGAAGAAAGTAAAAATCGTTGTCGAGATTGATATTTTGTAGTTCACCAAAACCTAACTTAATCAACTTATCAGAGGTTCCAAATTCCTCTAAAAGTGCAAAATATTTTATGTTATCTATTTCCGGCATTTAGGTTTTTCAGCATTCAGCACAGTAAAGCACTATATTAAGTTTCGTTTTGAATTTTAAACCCTTGTATCGAAGATACATAAAATTCAAAAGACAAGTAGAACTTTCCAAATTACACTTAACATACATTCTGACATGTCTTCACTGGATGGTCAGTCGTATTTTTCTATTTTGTCAGCATAATGTTTCTTCACTTTCATCATAGTCTTCCTCTTTATGCCTGGAGGAACATTTTATTATTTGTTCATCGGATGGTGTTCTATCGAACTCGTGCCTTAACTGAGGGTCTGCATAAATTTTATTCTTGTCGAATTGGATAATCCATTTTTCAAAACTATCAATAATTTCGCGCCGCTCAATTTTTAAATGCCCTTGGTTTTTCTTGATTATTGGTTTAAGATGCTCAGGAAGTGGACGAGGTTCTTCTCCAAAATAGTAAAAGTGGGTTGAAAGTAAAGCATTTTGTCCACCTAGGTCTCTTTCCCTGTTTGTTTCATTGTGAACTCCTTTCCTGATTGTCGGCTCAGCACCATTACTAAAATCATAAATACAATCACCCATTCTTTTAGTCCAATCTCCGGCAAACCATTTAGGAATTTTATTTGGGAGATTTTCTATACAAAATTTGTCGTAATCCTCAAGACTCATTTTCTCAGTGATTTTCATGGCATAAACAATATTGCCTGAGAGATCATAAGTATTTCCATCCTTGATTTTGGAGTTTTTGGAGCCTGTCCCAATTACCCAGTCACCAATTCTTGCAGTTCTTCTTATGGCTGGTTTACATATTGTCAGTGTACAGGTTCCCCAAAATGGATTAGGTGCTGCTCCGTCATCAAATCGTAGTACGTATGAATATAGTTGTGTCATTGTATTTTTTTTGCATGCTGCCCAACAATCCTGGTTAAGAAACGTCCAGGTTTTGGAACATACTTCTATTAACCGAAAACCAAGTTTTATTTTATGTACTAAATTTTATTTTAGCCCTCCCACTCACATATTTTCTTAGCCCATTAGGAAGGTCGCGCTTTTTATTGTCCAACCGTAAAGCCATACATGTCAATTATTTTTGCCTTTGGGTAATTAATCTTTGTCTTCCGTCCTGTTATAAAGTCAGTTGTGTATGTCTGCTTGGCCAAGTTGTCAATAGTGTACTTGTTAGCCTCATAGAATTCTCGTATGAAAGTTAACGATTTTTCATTCACTCTTCTGAAGCCACATTGACCCTCGGCTATTACTCTGAAAGTATTACAGAAGTAATTATCAAATGCCGGAAGAAACCCAAAAACACCAAGCAAAACTTTTGTTGTAAGGGTCAAATCAGCATTGCCATTGTGAATTAAACACTCCTTAATTTCTTTATAAATGGTCAGTATGGTCTGGATGTTATGATCGTTATAATTATCCACGTCAATGTTCCAAATTGATCTGTCCAAGTCTGAAATATAACGGACTGTCTGCTCAAAATGTTTAGTACTTTTTTGAAGTAAAAAGCTTGAACCTCTTAGCATTCCCCAGCTTGCTAAATAAAAACCCAATGCCAGGCAGCTTTTTTCAATGTCTTTTGTCAAGTCACTTGTCGTCAAAAAATAATTGTAACAATAATCAAAGGATGTATAACGATCTTCCGGATGAGAGTGGACTTTAAATTTTTCTACTTCCATTACAATGTCCGTCCGAATCAAATGATCTATGCCGTTGTCACTTTTCATCATCTAAAATTGAGGGGGTGTAGTCTTCCCAAATCCGGGACCTGCCTTTCGCATCTTGATAAAATGGATTTAGTGTATCCCTTCAGTAATTTATTCATCCATTATAATTTCATTTTTTCTTTTTTCCACACAATCATCTATATCCTTCTTTGTAGGTATAATCTGTTTTAAAATGAATGATCGGATACATTCTCTTCGCATATTATTAATTCTTTGCTCCTTTAATATGTTTATTAGCTTTTTATTAATATTTGACCAATCATGATGACTAATTATTCCTATTTTGGGTGGTTCCAATTTATTATTCAATTGAGCATTTAAATTATACTTATCACTCAACTCAAAAAGATCTTGTCTTGAAAAATCAAATTCGCTTTCTTCAAAAAAGGCTAAGATTATGAATTCGTTAAGTATTATTTGGAAAGGATCGTTATCCTCAAAATTAAAATATAATAAGTTCTTTGTTTTACGTTTTTCCCAATCAACTTTTTCTTTCGCAGTCATTTTTTCCAAATCGACAACTTCATCTTCGCTCCTGAGAATTACATATGGGAAAATATGAAAATGTTCAGAATTATTTTCGATTTCCTTTAACCAATGCTTGAGCTTCGTTGCAATTCTATGGTGTTTATATTCGGGAAGAAATGTGTCCAACGTTTTTCTCAATAGTTCTTCTGCTCCTTCCGGGATTTCAAATCCTTTGAACACAGGTTTATTTGATATCGAAGCCCTCCATATTATGGAATAGATTAACAAATGAAATGCAATCGGGTTTATTCGCTCACAAGAGAAATAACTTCCACCTCCTTTTTCAATAATTCTATAAATTGGAAAATTATCTGAAAATTTTAATTCTCCTATTTTATTAGTTATTTCTTGACTAAAATAGCTTTCAATGTAAGAAAGTCGTTTTTCACATCCTAAGCACAGGATGTAATCTTCTTTAATACTCTCTGCTTTTTTATTTTGAGAATAATCCTGATTGGGGTCAGCGGTTAAATCATATCCTTTTTCTTCGTCTCTCTTTCCTATTTGAGATGCAACAATAAAGCAAGAAGTAAGGTGTGAGCCAGTTTGATTAGCCTCCTTTTCTTTACATAGTTTACAAATTTTCATCGTTGACTTTTAACCGTTTGCGACTTCCTATCTATTCCCAAATATACCCCTTTCATCAATAAAAATAACCTGATAACATCACTTTTTGTCCTCTTTCCCAGTTTTATAAAACATCCTACAACCCAAACCACCCCAATCCCCAATTCCGATAAACATCCCAAAAATCCCAAAATAACGGATTTTGGTAATTTTTACTCTAAAAAAGTTTTATAAAAAGCTGATTTTCAGTAAAAAAGTTCGTTTTCCGAACTGAAATTTAATTTTAATTACTGAATTTTATGCTGTAATGATGTAGGATAATAATTACAATTTGGTGTTTTAGATTTAAATTCTAACCACATCAGGCATACAAACCCTAAAATGATGAAACCAGTTCTTATATCCATAAAGCGTTTTACACATCAAAACCGCCATATTATAGTGGAAATTATCTGCCTGCTGTATATCATCTTATTTGTTTATGCCGCTTTTACCAAACTAATAGATTATGAAAAATTCCAAATACAGGTAGGGCAATCCCCTATTTTTACCTCTATAGGTGGCTTGATCGCTTGGATAATTCCTACCATAGAACTGCTCATTGCGTTCATGCTTATTATTCCACGGCTAAGGTTACTGGCCCTGTATGCCTGCTTTAGCCTTATGGCTATGTTTACGGCATACATCTATATCATTCTGAATTTTAGCCCTTTTGTTCCATGTTCCTGTGGCGGCATCCTGGAAAAAATGGGATGGACAGAACATTTGGTTTTTAATATCGCTTTTGTATTCTTGGCAATAATCGGGGTCCTGTTACATTCTCCGGAAAGGAATGAACAAAGTTCGGTAGCCAGGAAGTCTTTTAAACAATTTTTGTTTAACACTAAATAGAAACTATTATGGGAAGCCCTATTACCAAATTAACTATTTGCTTGATTTTTAGCATCCTTACAGTTCTGGGCTTATATGCTGTCTCTGATAAGCTTACCCATGAACATAACAGTTTTCATAGGTCTTTCCCTCCTCATCCTATAATACGGGCTGGTGGTATCGACCTGAAGTATAACTCTTATTACATTGCAGGAACAGACAGTAACCGGGTTTATCTAAGTAATTTAACCGCTCCACTTCATCTGCTTTCCGTAAACCTTCCAGACCTGGACACTACCCACATTCGTCTGAGCATTGAAGATCCGGAAAACACAAAATTCCGGCGCAATACCAAAGTAGAAGTGCTACCTCCCTATTTTTATATTACAGATGGGGTTACCCCAAGACTTTTAAGGGGTAAGATAGGAGAATGGCATGCAAGGCGGTTTATGTATGATAGCGCATTTTTCAGTGTTGCAATTCCCATAGGCCCAAAATCTTTTGCTTTGCGAAGCACCAGTAGCAAAACCCGTGAGCATGTGTTGGGCAAGGAAACAAATAAAAGTCCTCATGTAAAACTGGTTCCGGGCTTACTGGAAAAACAAGTGGATGGTATTTTTTGTACTGATGGCATGCTTCATTATAACCGGGAACTATCCCAACTGATATATCTTTACCATTACCGCAACCAATACATTGTCACAGACACTTCCCTAAACCTTTTATATCGGAGAAATACCATCGATACCAACAGCAGGGCCAAAATAAAAACAGCCACAATAACTTCGGAAAATTCCAAGACAATGGCCACCCCTCCATTAATGGTAAATAAAAGGAGCGCCACATACGGAGACAGGCTTCTGGTCCACTCTGACCTTATGGCCAAAAATGAATCCAAAAAAGCCTTTTCCAAAGCTTCCGTTATTGATGTTTATCATCTAAAACGTGGGAAGTATGAGATGAGTTTTTATATCTACCCGTATAACGAGCTTAAACTAACAAATTTTGAAATAACCAATAAAAATCTGATAGCCTTACATGGTCAATACCTCGTTGTTTACAACACGCATTTCGACATGTTTAACAGAGGCCTTTTCCCTGGAAAAGTAGATTACACAAATATAAAAACCACTCCTCCATAATCATACCTAAACAAACAGCCAGGCTTTCAAAGCTTGGTCATTACAATATTCTATCGCGAGAGAATCAGGAATTTAAAGTACCGAAAACCTGTTTAAAAAAGTAGGTCGTTAATGTTTAATTAAATTTTAGAAATCATGAAAAAACTCAAGTTTATTTTACCTGTAATGGCATTCGTTTTTGCTATAGCTGTTTCCTTTGCATCTGCAAAGTTTGTTGAGACAACAGATATAGTAGGGGAATTCATTCAAAAGCCTGGCCTATGTGAGCCAGTTACGGCCGGATGTAGTGGAGATGGCCCAACCTGTACAATTCCAGGACAAATAGTTTATCGCATTAGTAATGAAACACTTACAATGTGTAGTGATCCACTCGGGCATACACCGTTGCCTTAAATAATTAAATGATAAGAGTTGGCAGGGCTATCCTTGCCAACTCTTATTTGCTAAATCAAAATAAAAACATGTAACAAAACAAGTTTTAATCACACATCCCTAATCCGAGATTACAAGCACCTTAAATTCTTTTTCCGCCCTTTCTATGATAAACCCCTGCTTTCTTAACAATCTTTTAATATCATCAAAATCCGACCAAATTACATCTGCTTCGTTTATATCAATATTCCCTTTTATTCCTGATTCATTTATGATCGGTAATTCCTTGCTACGAACCATATAGAATAATTCTGTAAGATAATCATCAATTGGTACGTTTTGGTAACCTATCTTAGTAAAATTATCCCCTTTATACCGATATTCCCCTCCTTTGGACCTTAGCTCTTTTTTAGCTTTATCCGTTGTTGTTATTTTCCAATAAGGCAATTTTCTCTTTTCTACCTGAGCATGGTACCCAAAATAGTTTTGCAGGTCCCGTTGCATGAATTCCATAAGGAGTTTGGGTGTGGCTCTTTCAGGTGGAACTATGAGGCTATAACAAAACATATTTTTCCTATCCCCATAATCGTAAGATGTAAATAGCGAATCTTCAACCATTTCCAACAGAACCTGATTGTAATTCTCCTTATAAGAAGATATATTCTCCTTCTTCTGAAGAAGCAATTCCCAATAACCTAAATATGCCAATTTATAAAGAGATTCCAAAGTGGCCGCTCCCTCAAGTTTTCCTTTGGGAATATATCCTTGGTCTTGACACGCATCATCAACAGATATCGGGATGCCAGGTACTAAAGGTGTTTTAAGTTTATATTCTGTCAATAAGGACCGATATAAAAAATCGGTAGGCTTACCTCCTTTTCCGTCAATTAACAAAGGGGTTTGTGTATCATAAGTATCTTTATCCTCTTTACCCTCTTTATACGCTTCATAGGAACTATCCTTAAAAGGAAATAATTCCTTATTTAAAAATGATTGTACTTTTTCTTGATTGATTGTAGTAGTAATAGCCTGTACTATACCTTTATCATCAATCCACACTGCATGGGGCACATATCCTCCAGGGACAAAACGCTGGAACAATTTGGGGTCAAAAGCTATTGGTGCCTGCCAATTTTGCTTTTTCCCCAATCGTTCATATAAGTCCCTTAATTTATCCATCCCGGGCTCCTGTCCAGGCAACATATACTTATTTGCTGTTCCGGCCGGTTCTCCGCCTACCAAGATAATCTCTGCCCTATCTTTAAATCTTTTATGAAGGTCATTTACCCTTGATAGACTTTTAACTGCACCGGAACAAAACCTGCTCCAGAAATATAGGATCACAAACTTTCCTTTCAGTTCTTCAGAATTTATTTCTTTATTGGGATAGTAATCGATATCCTGTAAAACAAAATCCGGGATATGTTTCCCTATTTCGGGGTATTCGCCACTGTCCTGTGCATTTAAATTAAGGGAACAGATAACAACACCCATTACAATAACGCTTTTTATTGCATTCATCTCTTTTGTTTTTTTTAAAATATTGTGATATTAATTGCAATCAGGAATTCTTGTAACTTTCCTAATACCCATCGTTCTGTATTAAATTAGGATTTCGTCCTATTTCCTGTTCCGGTATAGGATATAATACATCGGTTGATTGCCAATCCGGTTTAAGCGGTGCCAGCACGGAATCGGCTCTGCCTGTACGTTTAAGGTCCAGCCAACGGTGCCCACCCTCCGCAAAAAACTCTACCCGTCTTTCCTGTAGAATAGCATCCATTAATTCTTCTTGGGACCCTGCCAAAGTATTTCCCAACCCGGCACGGTTGCGAACGGCATTAAGGTCTTGTTGTGCTCCGGAAATGTTCCCCTGCTGCATCCGTGCCTCCGCACGGACCAGGTATTGCTCCACCAACCGTATGACTGTAGAATATTCCGTAGGCTCAATAGTAGGCAATATAACCTTGTATTTATAAGGGTAATATACTGTTGGATTGGTTCCATCATCAAAAATCCCTACCCAATGTGTTAAGCGTTTGTCTCCAGTTTCAAAAGCATCAATGAACGAATTTGTAAAGGATGCAGGAGTTAAAAAGTAATTAAAAGCTTCCACAATAAAATTACTCGCTTCATACGTGCGGCCGGCATTACTTAAAGGATCTATTTGCCAAATGGCTTCCTTACTGTTTGCTAAAAACACCTGACCCAAATCATTCAGCAAGCCATATTGGGAATTTACAGCAATAACCTCTGTTGCAAGGTTTTCTGCCTTTGCCCAGTCTTCATGATATAAATAGACCCTGGCCAATAATGCAGAAGCCGCAAAACTGTTGGGCCGGGTCCTTTCTGAATTTATATATTCATCCCCCAGTAAATCCCGGGCCTCTGTTAAATCCCTGATAATTTGCTCATACACCTCTTCAACGGAGACCTTGGGTGCCAAGGCATTTTTAGTATAATCTGTGATAACAATTAATGGAACATCTCCATACAGGTTAACTAAATAGAAATATGCAAACGCCCGTACAAATTTAGCCTCTCCTTCCAATTGTCTTCTAATTTTAGTGGTGACCTCTGTAGAATTAGCCAGGCCCTCCAATAAAGAATTGGTCATGTAAATTGTATTGTATGCACTGGCCCATATATACATATTTGCCTGGTTAGCCGGATCAATTTGGTTTTGGCGGAAGTCCGGCAATGTAGCAAAAAGTACTATATTGTAAAGATCAAACTCATCTGCCGAAAGCCCGCTCAATCCCATAACAGAATATGAACCCCCGCCCGCAAAACCCGTCAACTGAAATAATCTATGATAAATGCCTTCCATTGCAGAAATGGCAAGTTCATCCTTTTCATAAATCGCATCACTTGATACACTAGAGTTGGGAGGGTCCACATCAACAAAATCTTCACACGAAAAAATAACCCCGCAGATTAATATAACCCATATTACACGAATACTAAAGTTTGCTTTCATTCTTCTAATATTTTAAAATGTTAATTGAATGCCTCCGGTAAATGTTCTCAATGCCGGGAAAAATTGAGCACTCCCCAATCGAGATGATTGGGGGTCCAATCCCGAATAATTGGTCAGGGTAAACAGGTTTTGTGCATGAAAATAAATTTTGCATGTATTGAACCCTACCATGGAGATATATGCGGAAGGTATTTGGTACGAAAGAGAAAGCGTCTTTAACCGTATAAAAGAAGCATCACCAATGGCTAAATTACTACCAGTTGTCCTGGTATATGCCGTATTCCCCGTGAACGACTGGGAAAACATTTGGGTATTGGCAATATCCCCTTCCTGTGTCCACCTGTCCATAATTTCTGTTGGTTGGTTTTCCGCAAGTCTACCAGGGGTCCCAAACATTGAGAATTGATTTCGTCCCAGTTGCTTTGCAAACTCAACCAAAAACTCCAGCCCAAAGCTTTTATAGTTTATCCTATTATTAAGTCCTCCATAATATTTCCTGCCCAGATCTTTTATTACAATCCTATCATTAAAATCAAACCTACCATCCTCATTTACATCCAGCACCTCATATAAGCCGGTCTCTGGGTTTACCCCGATAGATTGGTACAAAATAGCACTGTAAAGAGACTCCCCTACCCGGTAAGTATTTGCATAAGAAGACTGTTCTATATTTTGAAACTCTACCAGCTTGTTTTTAGGGAAAGTGATATTAAAGGAAGTCCTCCAACTAAAATCAGTTGATTGGATATTCGTCGTGGTCATTTCCAATTCCCATCCTGTATTTTGTACCGTTGCCGGTAAGTTCGCTTGGATTGAGGTAAACCCGGTCATTGCCGGAAGGGAATACCCAACCAATTGGTTGGAAGAACGGTTGCGATACCAACTTGCAGAAAAAAGGAAACGATCCTGTATAAAACCCAGTTCTACTGCACCTTCAAACTTTTTATTGACCTCCCAGGAATAATCCGGATTGACTAATTGGGTAGGATACAATCCTCCGGCATTAGTTGGTGCATAAGTATCGTAATACCCGTAATCTGCAATCTGGTCACTCCCTGTTGTACCGAAACTTCCCCTTAATTTACCAAAGCTTAGAAAGGGAATACTTCTTCTTATATAAGGTTCTTCCGAAAATATCCAGGCCCCGCCTATGGCACCAAAATTGGCAAATCGTTTGTTGGGGCCAAAACGGGAAGAACCGTCCCTTCGACCGGTAAGGTTCAGGAAGTATTTTCTCTTCCAGTTATATCCTATACGCCCAAAAACAGCCGTATATGCGTATTCAATATCCTCTTGTGTTGAAATTCCCGAGTCGGCCGCCGCCGCCAAATTACCTAACAAACTATCATCCGCGAAGTCGCTTCCACTCATAGATAAGATATTTGCTGTGCTTTTCTGAAAAGTAGCCCCTAATAAGGCTTCCAGATTTCCCCGGCCTATCTCTTTGGAATATACGGCCTGGGGTTCTATAATCCAGGACTGTCGTTTCGTAGTGCGTAAATTAGTAGAATTAACCCATGGAAAAGCAGGATCATAACTACTTAAGGGGTTTTTCATTACCTGTTCGCTATTGAGGTTGGTATATCCAAAATTTGTCTTTAAACTGAACCCCGGAAAAAGCTGATAGCTTAATACTGCATTAGTAACAAAATTATTACTTGTAATATCCTGGGTTCTTCTTAAAGAGCCCAATGGGTTCTCCCAAGTGGAATTTTCCCAATTCAGATTACCATTTTCGTCGGTAAGGCTTGGAGCATTTGGAGCTAATAAGATTGTGTTTTGAACAAAAATAGCGTCATTAAATTGCTTATTCTTATCTATACCGTAATTGGTAGAAAGTATGACTCGGAATTTCTTATCGGAGGAAGTATGGTTCAGGTTAAAATTTCCTGTTATTTTTTGATAGCCAAAGTCCCCCGGAAAAACTGTTCCCTCCTTGTGGTAAGCTCCCCCAAATAGAAAAGAAGTATTGGCATTTCCTCCGGATACCGATGCCTGCAAATCCGTTATAAAAGCGGAACCCCCTAAAAGCTCCTTTTGCCAATCGGTATAGCGGCCTTGATCCCAAAGCACAAGGTCCGGCGCACTTGACGATGTGGGAGTAGCCCCGTCATTGGCAAAAGCTTCCTTACGCATCTCCAGGTATTGCTCCGTATCTAACATTTTTATGGTGCTGGATACTTTTCCCACTCCCGAGTACATATTAATATTCATGGAGGTTTTTCCTTCTTTTCCTTTTTTGGTTGTGATAAGGATAACCCCGTTTGCCCCACGGGAACCGTAAATGGCTGTGGCATCCGCATCTTTCAGGACTTCAATGCTCTCTATATTGGAAAGATTGAGTGTATTTAATGGATCTACTCCAGTAAGAGACAATATTCCCCCTGCTGTTATAGGGCTGGAATTTATCGGTACACCATCAATGATATATAATGGGAGGTTCCCTTCGGTTCTAAGGCTGTTTCGTCCTCGTATCTGTATCGTTGTCGCAGAGCCCGGAATACTGTTTGCCTGTACTACTTCCACTCCTGCCATTCTTCCTTGTAACGCCTGCAAAGGGTTTACCACCGGTTGCATTTCTATATCCTTTGAAGTAACCCGCTTTATGTTTCCTGTTCTTTCTCGATCCCTGACAGTATAATATCCTGCGTTTACTTCCACACCTTCCAAAGACATAATATCCTCTTCCATCCGTACATTTACATTTTCCCTACCATTTAAAGGTATCTCCACTTTCTTAAACCCCATATAAGAAAAGATTAATATATCTACGGGAGATACCTCTATGCTATAAGTTCCATCAGTATCGGACAACGTACCCCGGCGGGTATCTTTGATCCTAATAGTAACACCCGCCAGGGGGCTACCCTGCATGTCGGTGACGGTGCCGTTTAACTCGTATTGCTGCACATCTTGGTTGGTCTGCGCCTGTGGCAATGGCTTTTCCATAGGTTCTGCCTTTGGCTTGGGTGTAAGTATGATATTGGTATCGGTAACCTCGTAGGCTACCTTACTTTCTTTAAACAAGACCTGTAAAACCGTATGTATACCCCTTTTCCTTGCCCTGATGTTCAATTTTCGGGAAAGGTCTATCTCGGCCTTCTTATAGTGAAACCGAAAGTCGGTGGTCTTTTCAATTTCTTCCAGTACTTCCAACACAGTTGCCCCTTCCATATCTAAGGTGATCTTAGCCTGGGCATAACTGTCATTGGCGTGTATCTGGAATAGGGTGACCAAAAAAAGTAATAGAAACAGCTTCATTTTCAGGTCAAATTTTAGGAAAAGGAGCATCCTTTCTCCTTGGTTCTTGGTGAATTTCATAACTTTGTAATGATTTAGTTAATCCAAAAAATTAAATCGTATTCTAATCGGAGGGTATCGCGAGTACTCTCCGATTATTTTTTTTGCCCCGGATGTGCTTATGTATGGAAACAGGAATCCAGGGCAGCAACACGAGTGTTACTGCTTCATAGGTAAATGTATTTTGGTTAAACGTTGTTCCCCTGTAGGTTGTGGTGGTCTTATGGGGGCGTAATGGTTATGGTATTGCCACTACGTTCATAGTTAAACGGTTGCAATTTTTTAAGGATACCCAACACTAGTTCCAGCGAATCACCTTCCTTAAAAGAGGAGGTCAATTGCTCTTTTTCAGAAGCTTTGTAGGTATTGTTTATTTTGACATTATAATGCCTTTCCAGTTTCCGCAGGATGATGTCGAAGCGATCATTGAGGAAATACAGTTCCCCGCTTGTCCATGCCGTATATTTATACACATTGATGTCTTCAACGACAATCTTTTGGTTTTCGAAATTGGCTTTTTGCCCCGGAACTATCTTTTGTATAGTTTTTTCATTCGCTTTATCTTCCGGTTTGTACACCCCTACACTCCCCTCTGCCAATACGGTATAGGTATTGCCTTCGTTTTTATAGCTAGTGACATTGAATTTGGTTCCGTACACCCTGGTATTCATTTCGTCCGTTACCACGGTAAACGGCCGGGTATTATCTTTTGCCACTTCAAAAAAGGCTTCCCCGTCCAGGAATACATCCCTTGGTTGCCCGGGCAGGAACTGCACCGGGTAACGCAACATAGAGCCGGCATTCAAATATATGTGCGATCCGTCAGACAGTACTAATTCAAAGGTCTTTCCATAAGGCACCGTAAGCTCATTATATGCCAGCTCTGTTGCGCTCTGTTGTGTTTCTTTATAGACCAGTACCTGTTTGTTCTGTTGTCCCAGGGCACGGCCTGCTCCGGTGGTGATTGTCCGGGTAGCGCTTTCGTCTATGGCCTGTTTGGATCCATCTTGTAATTGTAAGGTTATTTGTGGTTCTGGTGGCATTGCCTCTTTATCCGACAGTCCCAAATTGTTTATAAAGAAGAAACCAATTCCCAAAATACAAGCCGCCGTAACCGCCGTTAAAAAACTCCTTTGTTTATACCACTTTTTCAAAGAAGGTTGGCCGGCACTCTTATACATACCGCTTTGGATTTCTTTCCACATCTCGTCTTCCATACTGCCAAAAGAACTTTTTTCAGAGAGTCCCAGCACCAGTGTTCTTGCGGCTTTTACTTCCTCCTGCTTGTAAGGATAGTCGGCCAGGAATTCGCACCAGAAACGATTGTTCCCGGCATCCGGATGATGTACCCATTGTATAAAGTAATCGTCTGCGGCAAAATCTATCCTATCAAAAGTCAAATACTTCATTCCTTAAAATCTTAGGCCAAAAAGAAAGGCTTCTATAATGTAGTGTGGAAAAGGATTGTTTTTGTTTAAAAAAAATTCAACTTTTTTACAAAAAACATATTAAATAGCTGATTTGAAGCTATGTACAAAGAGAAGATAAAGTTCTTTATTTCCTAAAACAGATTCCAGGATCTGCAAGGCCGTGCGGATGCCATAGGTCACTTTCTGGTAGGGCAAGCCGGTAATTTTGGCTATTTCCCTATTGCTTAATTGCACATAATACCGAAGGTGAATCAGCTCCTGCTGTCTTTTGTTCAGCTTTTGAATCGCTTTTTGCACCTGGTTGTTTCGAAGATAGGAATGCTCTTCGACAATAATCTCATCTTCTGGAGAGACGGAAGTATTACTTTGGGGTGCGGAATCTACCAGGGAAAGAAATTTACCATGTTGCTTAGCCTGGTTAAAAATGTTACGGCGTAAGATGGTGAACAGGTACGGGCGCACCTTCTTCACCTTGGTATAGGATTTACGGTTTTCCCATAGGTCCAGAAACAAATCCTGTATGGTGTCTTTCACCAGGTCCGCATCACCAATCAGTCGGATGCCGTAGGAGAGCAAGTCGCTTACATGCCGGGAGTATAACGCATGAAAGGCAACGGTGTCCCCTTCTGTGAATTGAACCCACAATACAGTTTCAGAGTTTTGGTTTTTATCGTTTTCCAAATCACCGGATACGTGATGACCTAATGTAATATTTGCTTTCATCATTGTCCCCTATTATATTCAGTATCGTAAGTAGTTTGCACACCTATTGCCTTGGAGTGGCGTACTACTATATAATGCTACTATTTTTGTTATCGTAAAAGCTACATTCCAATACCGGAACATACCTGGGTATCAGTTTTAACAATTTGGGGAATATTGAGGGGGCGGGGTGCTCTTTAAGATTGTTTAAATGGTGTAAACCTAATTCAAAGTTAACAATTAATTTAACACTATACTTACAATATATCGAAAATTAGCTGTTATATGGCCGTACATACTTCGACTTTATTCCTCTGCTCTTGTATGTTTTTCCTTGTTTAACTCGTCTATGAAAACGGTGGGCGATACACCGGTACGGTGCTTAAAGGCATCGACAAAACGCTGTGTGCTGCTAAAGCCCACTTCCCCTGCCAGGGCCTTATTGGTGTAATTTCTATAAAGTTTTTTATCTTTCAACAATTGTATTATATGCTCTATTTTTAAATCATTGATATATTCCACTACTCCCTTTTGCTTATAGTGTGCTATTATTTTGGACAGGTACCTGTTATTTGCATTAAAGGAGGCGGCAAGTTTAACCAGGGTCAGGTTTTCTTCGATATACCCATTTTCATCTTCAAATTTTTGAAGCTGCTTTAGTATCGTATCCACGGTACCCGGGTTGATGTTTAACTTCCCGGGCTTTGCAGGTTTCTTTTTGGGGGTGGGTTGATCCGAGTTGATTTCCTGCATAAGTTTGGCAAATTTCTTCCGGTTCCGGTGGCGCTGGAATATGGCAAACATGATAAAAAGCAATAGCACAATTCCTGCCAAGATCAGTATAATATCCTTTTGTTTCCCCTTGACAAGCAATTGTTCTATCTCGGTTTGTTTCTGCATCAATTGCCGGGTCCTGTATTCCTTATAGATTTTTCCCGACAGATATTTATAGGTGGTACTTAATACATTATCTACCTTTAGTAGTTGCTTGATGTAATACAGTTCGGCCTTGGCGTTCTGTTTGGCATTGTAATAATTGATAAGCAATTCGTAATTTTCCCTCAGGCCCGGACGGGTATATTCCTTTTCTTCAAAAATCTCATCTACTTTTATCAGGTAAGGCAAGGCCTTTTCCTTTTCACGCATAGCCCAATAACTGCGGCCCAGATAAAAATACGCTACCGCTTCATTGGCAAAGTCCTGACGGTTCTCAATAAAAGGCAGTGCTTTATTTATGGTCTGTATGGCCAGGGCGTAATTTTGCCGGTGATAGTGGTTGATGCCCTCAGAATGGGTAAAATAAGCATCCATGCTGTGATTGTCCAGACGTTCGGCCTCGGCCAGCCCCAGTGTATTGGTCTCGGAGCATAGGCCAAAATTACCCATACGGTTATAACAGAGCCCCAGGGAATGTAAAGTGTTCAGGTAGGCCCTCCCATCGGCAGTTTTAAAGTAGGATATGCATTCCCGGAACAACGTAATGGCCTCTTCGTAATACCCAATATAGTACTTTACATGGCCTATCATATACTTTACCTTATGCTTCAGATAGGTATCCTTGGTATTTTTTATATAGTCGTAGGCAATAATATAATGGTCCAGGGCCCTTTCATTTTCTTTATTCCCATAAAAAACAATACCCCGGGTTAAATAGGCAGACCCTATTAAAGCCGAATCTCCCGATTTTCTGGAAGCATAAATCATGCTGTCCGAATAGGTCAGCCGCAGTTCTCTTTCGGAATGGTGCAGATAGTTTTTATACCCGTTTACAATCTCTTCCCAGTTTTTTTCCTCCAGGGCCTTTTGCAAAAAGCCCTGGAGATAAATGGCTTGCAACGCAGTATCGCTTTCGCCCTTTATCTTATTGAAAAGTTCGTCATAGCTCTTGTTCAGGATGCTATCCGGAACATTTTCGGGCGATGGTTGGGAAAACATCGGCACTATGGAAAGAGCAAATAGGACTATATAGATCTTTAAAAACATAGTACGGAACAGGTTGGTTGGTTATTCAATGCAGGGGAATGCATTTTTATTTGGTTGGCATGTGGCAAGCGGGTGCTATGCCAACAAACAACATACACCACAATATGCGGGGCTGTTCAAATTTAGCACAAAGAACATAAAAGAGGGGTGTTTTTAACATAAAAAGCAGTTTGGATTTTCCGAAAATCCATATATGATTTTCCGAAAACCCATACTAGTGGCCTTGCGGAGAGCAGAACATCGCCATAGCTTTGTCCGTGGATTCCATAAGTATAGTTCTACTTACCCGGGTGAAATGAACTGATGAAAATAAGTAATCAGAACATTAACACATCTACAATCATGAGAATTCTAATATGCCTAGTTGGTATTACATGGATAGCTATATCCTGTAACACGGAAAATGACCTTGACTATAACAACAATAGTATAGAAAAAGAACAAACCACGCCAGGGGAAAACAGCAATACTTCCTATCTGGTCGGTAGGATATACCGGGAAATACTGGACCGACATTCCGAACATGATACCGAACCATCGAACATCGAAGAGGTGAACAAGGAAGTTCAGGCCCTGATGCAACGCTATAAGCTCAATGAGGCCGGAAGTACGTATACATCCTACAAAGAGGTCACTAAGTCCAACAGTACGCTGGATTCCATTTTGGCAAACGCTCCCCTTTCACCTCCGGCAAAGCAAAGCTTTACGGACTTTATTTATACGCTGGTTGATAGCACCTTCCAAAATCACGGAGCATGGGAGGCCTTTATCCTATCCTATGAAAATGAGGTTACCCAACAATTGGAATGGCCGGAAGCAGACCGGGATACGATCCTTACTGCCACTTCCCTGATCCGGGAGACCGGAAATATACTCCGTGGCGGACGGGAGGACGAAGACTGGGATATCGCCATAGGAAATATAGTTATGATTCTTATAGGTGTATTTGAGAGTACCCAAGCCGCTATTGTCAATGCCCTGATGTACACCCTCAATTGACCATCCGATGAAGACCACTCCCCGATTGAGATACAAATTGGTCATTGCACTCCTGGTCTTATTGATCTGCCTTAACCTGACAGGGCTATATTTTATATATGAATTGTATACCTATGATGAAATATTGGCCTATATGCCCGATAATTCAATCCGGAGTGATTCCCCGAGAAGCCTTGCCATACTACTGTACATTACCATCCTGACCAATATACTTTATATATACATCAACTTGATGGCAAGGCTTTTTACCCCAGCCAATTAAATTCTTACCACGCCCCGGCCCCAACCATAATAGCCTATTTATGAACCGTGAACCCCAAAACGCTTATGTTATAGATTTTATAACGGGTTCCAAGCACAGTAAAACATTGGATTCTCTTTTGGAAGTCAATGGTTTTACGGCTATAATTGTAAATACGGGCTATATGAGTATGGCATTTAAGGAAATTCAAGTTCAGGTAAACACCAAAGATTTGTTCATTGTGACCGGGCCACCGGACAATTGGGCGCATATATTAAGCGAACAGTGTGAAATATGGGTATTCTCTTTTGACCCATCGTATTTTTACGGGCCATATTTGGAAAAGAATGCCTCCGCTTTTTTGGTTTTTCTAATTTCCCTCAGATATTCAAAACTAACCTTGACATCCCAGGACTTCAGTATGCTGGTACAATGGTTCATGTTACTGTACAGTAAAAGAGCCAAATCCGTGTCCCAGGTATATGAGCATAAAATTGTACTTCGGGAAATCCAAATACTCTTGCGGGAACTAGGGAAGATATATTTTAATTATACACCGGAGGTCATAGTGGGGCACCCACATAGGTATACGATCGCTTTTCAGTTTTTACGGCAGTTGGAATTACATTTCAGGGAACAGCATGGAGTACAGTTTTACGCGGATTCACTTTATTTGAGCGCCGACCACTTATCGAGGGTCGTGAAGAAAGTAACCCGAAAAACCGCAAAACAATGTATTGAGGAAAAAATAATGAACACCGCAAAAGCACTCTTATTGGAAAATAAGGCCATTGCCGTAATAAGTACATCTTTGGGGTTTAAAACAACTTCCCATTTTTGTTATTTTTTTAAAAAACATACCTCTTATACCACATCCTCTTTTCGAAAATTTGGCCATAAGATAAATTTAGGAAAAGTAATCCGTGAAAAATAATATGGACAGATGATAGCGGCTTGTGAAAAATTTGGGAACCTGTTTACTTTCCTTAAAAGTAATTTTAATGAAGATTTATAAAGAAATATTACAAAGGCTGGACGATGACTTAGATACACTTGAGACGGAAACAAAAGATATACTCGAAAAAACAGAAAAGGGAATAAAATTATCCCGGAAGGCACTGAGAAACATGAGAGACCAGGTAATAACCAATGGATTTGAATCTTCCCGGAATGAGATCATATTTTTCAAGAAAATCAAGCCCAGGCTATGCAGTAAATTGATCTATTGTGCCAAACTCTTTAACATTGAAAGCAAGAGGCCCAGGGGCAGCAACAAATCGCAGATAAAATACTTAAATAACCATATTCACAAGCTTCAGGATTATTTTAATGACAATCTCGAATTTTTCCACTACTACCGCAGGAATGCCACTGCTTTTGACGAACATTACTTTTTAAGGGAAAAAATGGATATCCGTTTGCGGATGGAAACTTATTATTGTCTTACCGATGAGCAGTTTTCAACCTGTCACGATAGTACCGTGGCCACCATCATGGCCTACGATATGTTAATCGTGTATTTAAAAAAGGAAATAGAAAAAATTGAAAATAACAACCCTACCGATTCTTTTTTCCAATCCAACATAAAGCCTACAAGACTCTTCTGGACGGCCAATAAAACAGATTTGGTAGAACTTATCTATGCCCTGCACAGCTGCAGGGCAATCAATAGCGGAACGGCGGATATTAAAGAAATGGCCGCTATTTCCGAGCAAATATTCAATATCGAATTAGGGGATTATTACCATACCTTTCTGGAGATCCGCTCCCGGAAAATCAATCCAACAAAATTTATAGACAATCTAAAGGATTCCCTGCTCCAAAAGATGCAGGACCTGGATGAATAAAAACACCCAAGTTGGGTACAACTTGGGAATGCAACGAAAATAAAAACATACCATATAATTTGGGTGTTTTTGATATGCTCCCGTGTTGATTACTTTGTTAAAGCAAATCAATATAAACCATTGAAAATTAACAACTAAAATCACCCAACTTGGGGACACCTTGTGAAAAATGTCCAGTAATCATTTCCAGTTTTGTAAAACGAAAGTCAAATCAGAAGGAGGCCATCAAATTAGGTGACAGTAAAGCGATGGCCTCTTTTATTAAAATTGTTTTACTATGGGAGCAACCATCATTACTACAGAAGACCTCCGGGAATTCAAACTGGAACTACTCGATGACATCAAGGAACTACTTCAAAATCAAAACGGCCACCCCACTAAAAAATGGCTAAAGTCCAATGAGGTAAGGAACCTTCTGGGAATATCCCCGGGAACACTCCAAAACCTGCGTATCAACGGTACCATTCCCTACACCAAGGTGGGCGGTGTGCTGTATTATGATTACAGCGAGATTATGGGGGTTTTGGAGAAGAACAGGGTGCCAAATAAGTTCTGAAATTGGAGGATACCAACTATATCAAGCACCTGAACGGGGTGTTCAGCCAGTTTTCCAAGGACAGCCGTTTAAATCCCACGCATATCAGCTTATATATCGCATTGTTCCAACTGTGGAATACCAATTTCTTTAAAGAGGAATTCTATATCAACCGCGATGAAGTGATGCAATACGCCAAGATCGGTTCCAAGTCCACTTACCACCGCTGTATCAAAGAACTGAACCATTGGAACTACCTATTGTACATACCCTCGCACAATCCCTTTAAAGGGAGCAAGATCAAGATGTTCGATTTTGGGACAAGTACTGGACAAGTGGTGTACCAAAGCCATACCAATATCGGGACAAGCAATGGACAAGCAGTGGTACCTATAAACAAACATATACAAACTATAGAAAACCATAAAAACAACAACAAACCGCAAAATTTTAAAAATTCAAATAATCAACGCTCGAAAAACAACCATAAACACAGCACCAGTGTCCCATATCAGGACAACCTGAGAACCAGTACGGATAAAAACTACAACGAACCCCTATGACTCACAAAACCCCACATATCATTACCGAAGGAGGTGTACAGTACCATCTCGGGGAGTTCAGGAATAATGAAATCCAGTACGATTTTGAAAAGATGCTCATCTACCTGGATGCAAAGGGGAAATTGTTGTTTGGAGAGAAGTTTAAGATCCACAGGGAAGACCGGCCCATCCTATACAGGCTTTGCTCCTATTTCATCAAGGATCAAAAACGATGTGAAAAGTTCGGCATTGATGTCGATAAGGGGATTCTGCTTTCCGGTCCCGTGGGGTGCGGTAAAACCAGTCTGATGAAACTATTGCGCTATATAGTCCCGCACCAGCGCCCTTACGAAATGGTTCCCTGCCGAAATATTACCTTTAGTTTTAACCATCTTGGATATAAGACCATTGAAGAGTTCGGGAATACCAGTTTCTTCTGTTTTGATGATCTCGGTGTGGAACCTCCCGGAAGGTTCTACGGGAAAGACTGCAATGTCATGGGGGAAGTCCTTTTGTCAAGATATGATTTGTATTTGAATACTAAACGCAAGATCAAAACCCACGCCACCACTAACCTGAATGCCCGGGAACTGGAAGAACGCTACGGCAACCGGGTACGGAGCCGGATGCGGGAATTGTTTAACCTGGTAGCCTTTGATAAACAGAGTAAGGACAAACGGGTATGATAGGTTCAGGGGACATATTGTATTCCAAAGGGAAAAATGATGAGTGCTATACCCCTGCTTATGGTGTCCGGCCTATCCTGGAATACATTCCTCCCGGAAAAATCATCTGGTGCCCTTTCGATACTGAAAACAGTTGGTTTGTCCGGTTAATATCCCGTCAAAACCCGGTAATCCATTCCCATATTGTAGATGGGAAAGATTTTTATACCTACGAACCCGAACAATGGGATATCATTATCTCCAATCCTCCCTTTACCAACAAACGTTTGATCTTTGAACGCGCCCTTCTTTTTCACAAACCTTTCGCCCTCCTGATGACAAATACTTGGCTCAACGATGCCGCACCCAAACGGCTATTTATGGATAGGGATTTGCAGTTACTGATGTTTGACAAAAGGATAGCATTTGATAACCGGAACAAAATCACTTTTAGCAGTAGCTACTATTGTTGGGACTTTTTGCCGAAGCAGATTGTTATGAAGGGGTTGGATAAATAGAAAATTGAGAAACAACCCTTATTAGTGATAAATTTTGCTTTTGAGCTATTTCTAATATTTAATCAAAGTACCGAGGATACGGAACAACGGTGGGAGACCAATTCAAAATACTACCTAATCAATCAATAATGGCAGAAAAATACTTAAATTGCATTCTGTTTAAAACTAATAAGACCCAATTAATGCAAATTGATATCTTAGGAAAAGTACGCGAAAAAAAATTACCATATAACAATACTCTATTACCACTGTATGAGGCTGTTGTAAACTCGATTCATGCGATTGAAGAAAATAGCGCTACAAGTTCCGGGATTATTGAAATTGAAGTAATTCGATCAAATCAAGTCAATTTGGAATTTGATGGAGGAGAATCATTAGCCCCGGTAACTGATTTCATTATTACTGATAACGGGATTGGTTTTAATGATGATAACTATGAATCATTCAATTATGCGCATTCTACTTATAAAATTGATAAAGGGGGAAAAGGAATAGGAAGGATCACTTGGTTAAGGGCTTTTAATAAAGCAGAAATTGAAAGCGTTTATAGAAATAATGGTTCAATGATGAAAAGGGTTTTTAATTTTGAACCAACTCGAAAAGGAATTGAAAACCATGAGAATACTACGTTGGCCACTAATGGTAAAGTTAGCCGCTATACAAAAGTTCATTTAAAGTCATTAAAAGAAGAATATCAAAAATGGTGTAACTCTAAATTGGAGGATATTTCATTAAAAATAATTGAACATTGCTTCACTTATTTTTTAGATGAAAATTGTCCAAGAATTATCATTAAGGATGAAAAGGAACAATTAGTCGTGAATGATTTGTTTGGTTTATATACACGACAAGCTGTAGAAAATAAAAAGATAAAAGTCAAGGGGAATGAATTTAGCCTTGATATTGTAAAATTATATAGCCCCAAACCAGATAATAAAATTCACTACCGGGCTCATAAAAGAGATGTAGTAAGTGAAAAAATCACAAATCATATTCCTGAACTCCAAAAATTTATCGAAGATGAAAATGGAGATAAATTTTCCATAGGAGTTTATGTTTCTGGTGGATATTTAGATACTAAAGTCAATGAAGAGAGAACAGAAATCGGTTTTTCAAAAACTGAAACATTGTTTCCCGATGATTTAAAACAAGAGGATATCAGTAATGAAATTGTAAATGTAATTAGGGATAAATTCAAAGACTATCTGGCAACGTTATCTGAAACAAGAATTGATAGAGTAAAGAAATTTGTTAAAGATCATCCAAGATATAGATATCTTTTAAAATATAAGAAAGAAGCTCTCAAAGGAATTTCTTCAACTATACCAGATTCAAAGCTTGAGATAGAACTTTTTAAAATACAGAAAAACTTGGAAACGGAAGTTATTTCTGAAGCTTCATCTATTATGACCAGTATTGAAGATCTAGAGCAAAAAGAAAATTTTAATACAGAACACAGTGAATTATACAATAAGATAATAGAGGTAGGAAATGCGAAACTCTCTGAATATATCCTACATCGAAAGCTCGTTTTAAAACTGCTTGAGACTCATCTAAAAAAATCCGATCAAGGCAAATATTCTAAAGAAGATTCAGTACACAATTTAATATTTCCATTAAAGAAAACATCAGATGATATTGCGCTTGATGAACACAATTTATGGGTAATTGATGAAAGATTGGCTTTTCATGATTATTTGGCCTCCGATAGACCATTTACTAATGTGGAAAGAACTGCATCAACTTCATTACAAAGAGCAGATTTATTGATATTTAATAAAGCTCATATTCTAAACGAAGACACTAAACCATATTCATCTATTGTAATTGTTGAGTTTAAAAGACCAATGAGGGATGATTACACCGAGGAAGAAAACCCTATAAATCAAATTAATAAATACGCCCGGGAAATTATAAATAATGATGTGCTTGATAAAGACGGGAGACCTTTTGACATACGGGAAGGGACTCCTTTATACGCCTATATTATTAGTGACTTAACACCGAAATTAAGACAATTCGCACAAGATCAAAACTACACTTTACTTCCCGACAATAATGGTTATTTCAACTTTAACAGAAACTATAACCTATATGTTGAGATCATTAGCTTTGATAAGCTAATATCGGATTCTAAAAAGAGGAATAAAATCCTTTTTGAAAAATTAAACCTTCCCACGATTTAAGATAATTATAATAATTTCTTTTATACTCTTCGAGATTTCAATAAAAAACTCCTTCATAATTCCATCGTTAAAAATTCAACAATCCCAATTAAAATAGCCAGTGCCAAGGCCCTGATATTTCTGTTATCCAATAAGTACCCGGACTCATCCTCATTCGACAGAAATCCCATTTCCACCAATACAGCAGGATAATAATCAGTAGCCTCCCGAAGCACCTGAAAGCTTGCAAACTTCACTCCTCTACTTTCAAAGTGCAGTTGCTCCTTCAGTTCCTTTTGTATTTGATAACCTAACCAAACGGAATGCTTTGAAAAAACGTTTTTTCTTTTATTGGCATACACTTCAATGCCCCGGGCATCAGCATTACCGGAATGATTACAATGCAAGGAGACCAACACGTCCGCTTTTAAAGTTTTGCCCAATTTTGTCCTATTTGATAACGAAATCAAGGTATCCTGGTATCTTGTCAGGTAAATATCAAGTTGACCATTAAACAAGGTTTTGTTTAACCGGACTATTTCTTTAGCTATATCCAGTACAACATCCTTTTCCCGGATACCATTTATACCGATAGCACCGGAATCTATTCCACCGTGACCGGGGTCAATGACAATTACCCTTTTATCCGGAAGATTTTGTCCGAAAAACACACAACTTTTTAAGAGCAAAAGTCCAAAAATGACGTTTTTGAGCCTCCAGGTCTTCCCAACTTTTAAACTTATCAACATAGCACTTTCATTTTTTCATACAATTTGATCTCATTTCACATCATAAAAAAACATTCTCAATCAAAGAATATTTTATTAACAAATACTTGATTTACAGTTATTTAAGTTACAATATACAGTATTTTTCACATATCAAAACCAAACGAATTTTAAATCTATTTCGATATGAAAAAATCACTGTACTTAAGTCTGTTTTTGATCCTGGTGTCTAATACCCTGTTTGCACAGATCGGGGGCATTGAGGATTCGGTAAATGATATTTCCGATACCATCAGGACAATCTTCCCGATTATCCTTGGGGTTATTTTCCTGGTGGGCTTCCTTTTTAACGCCGGACACTTCTTTGGCGAAAACGCCGACCTGAAAAAAGGCATTACCCGGGTACTCATCTTTGTACTCATTGCCGGGGCTGTAGTGGGCATCTTTACTTACCTGATAGGAATCGTAGTGTAATGAAACAGTTCGAACCCTATAAAAACATCAGGAAACGGGCAATGGTACTTGGCCTGCCCCTACCCTTCTTTGCCTTGCAAATGATCTCGGTCATCGGTTCATTATTGGTCATCATCTTTTCTTTTAGCCTGGGGGTGATCGTATCCGTACTACTTTGGAATATGATGTTGTACACCGCCCTGGGCCGGATAATCAGCCATCCGGAATTGTTGCACCTGAAAAAAGTGTTTCCGCAGACCATCAGTAATAAAAAACTCAGCCATTTGTCCTATGAAGAAGATTAACCTATCTGCATACCACCCCATACTGGATATCCAGGGCCATACGGTGTTCGCCTCCAATGGCAATGTGGTGCTGTGCTATACGGTTTCCCTCCCGGAAATCTATTCCCTTTCGGAAAAGGATTTTGAACAGCTCCACGGGGCCTGGTTCCAAGCCTTTAAATCCTTGCCTCCCGGAACGGTCATCCATAAACAGGATATATATGAAAAAACAGCATATTCGGCAGCGGAACTGCCCAACCATAGCTTCCTCCAAAAAGCTACCCACGACTATTTTAAGGGAAGGGAATATATGCAGCACCAGTGTTACCTGTTTTTTGTCCTGCCGATGGACAAGACATTAAATGCCCCTAAATATGTCAACCCTTTCCGGAAAATCGAAAAAGGCATCCGTAAGAAACTGGATCATCAGGTCAATGAGTTTATCGGGGCGGTCAATGATGCCATCTCGTTTATCAACAACAGTCGTAGAATAAAGCTGGCTCCTATGCTCCCTGATTTCTTTATTGGTTTCACCGAGGCCTATTTTAACGGTTTTAACGAGGGGTTCGATACCGATATCCAGCTTGCCAAAAAAGGAATTGCCATTGGTGACCATCATATGGATGTGTTGGCCGTCAATAGCGAACTGTGTTTTGGGGAAGTGCTGCAGAGCAGCAAGATCAACGACAAGTTCACCTCAGATGATTTTACCTTCCACCAGGGGTTTATAGATGGCCTGGGGCTGAACCTCAATGAGAACCATATCATCAACCAGATTATTTACCTGGACGACAAACATAAATGGCGGAAACTCCTGGACAAGAAGATTGAGGAACTCAGCAAGAGTTCCAACTTCGGGACACAAAACAAGGTGGTCCTAAAGAAAATCCGGCATATCCTTGACCAGATCAATGAAGATGATAGTTCCCGTATTATCCGGGGACACCTCAATGTAGTATTCTGGTCACAAGAGGCTTCGGAACTCCCCAGGATAGCCTCGAAGATAAAAACGGAATTTAAGGAACTGGACATTGTTCCCTATTATCCCAATGGGGAAGAACGCAAACATTATTTTTTGAATTCCTATCCCTGTTTCGCTTCCAACTTTTCCAACCAGGATCTTTATGTGACCGATTTAAAGCACGCGCTCTGCCTGTACATCAACAATACTAATTACCGTTCGGATAACACCGGGGTCATCTTTAATGATAGGCAGCACAACATCCCCGTACTGAAAGACGTGTGGGACGAAAGGAAAAAACGAATTAAGGCGCGGAACTTTGCCATTTTTGCCCCCACGGGGGAAGGCAAATCCTTTTTGGCCAACAATATCCTTCGACAATATTTTGAGCAGCAGGTACGCTTGGTCATTATCGACCTCGGAGGTTCCTACTCCAAATTTGCCAAGCTCTATCCCAATGACCATATCATTTTACGATATGAACAAGGGAAAAATTTGGGCATCAACCCGTTTTACATTTCCAGCGAAGCCGATTTGAGCCCGGAACGGTTGGAGGATCTATCAGTATTCCTATTAGAATTATTAGCAGAAGGAAATAGCGTTTCCAAGGGCAAGGAAGTCGCGATGAAAAAGGTTTTGTTGCATTACTACAATCAAATTCGGAAATACCATTCGTTGGCTTCCCTGTACCGGTTTGTGGATAAGAGCAAGGAAAATTTGACCCAAGATCTGGGCATCCGGGAGGAACATTTCAGTACCTATGATTTTCTGCATATCCTATCGGAATATGTCGATGGCGGTCTGTACAGTTTTTTGTTCAACATTGGCGAAGACCAGACCTATAAGATCGAGGACAAACGGATGATCGTCTTTGAACTCGATGAAGTCAAGGACAACAAGGAAATCCTCTCGGTAATGCTCAAGCTCATCAAGTCCGCTATCCAGCGTACCATTTGGCGGAACCGTTCCGAAAAAGGGATTATCCTGTTTGACGAGTTTGCCAAGCAATTGAAATTTGGCAATGTGCTGGAAAGCGTGGAATTCTATTACCAGGCCATCCGGAAGCAGAACGGGGCCATCGGGATTATCCTGCAATCCATCAACCAGCTTCCGCAGAATAGTACCTCGGCCAGTATTTTGGAAAACACCCAGATCATCTATAGTCTTCGGAACGAAAAAGGCTATGACGAACTACAAAAACGGCTGAACCTGTCCTCCCACGATCTGAACCAGTTACGCTCTATCCGTAACAATCTAACGGGAGATAGAAAATACACCGAGATGTTTATCAAGATCGGAAAGGAAAGCAACATCTTCCGACTCGAAGTTCCAAAAGAAGTGTATGCCGCCTACTTGACCGATGGCAGTGAGAATGAGATCATAATGGCCCTCTATGAAAAACATAGGGACATGGAAACCGCTATCAAAGAATTTTTAACCTCTAAAACATAAAAATATGAAAAATACAATCAAACCCAAAACACTTGTATTGGCACTGGCTTTTGCCTTTTTATCATCTGGCCACATTGTGGCCCAGGGGATGCCGGTCTATGACAATACCAATTTTATCAGCCTGGCCAAATCCCTGATTGAATCCGCCAAGCAAACATCAAACCTGTTAAAGACCGTGGATTTCCTTAAAAAACAAAAAGAACGTATCGAGCAGGTGAGCAATGTCATCCAACAGCTAGATGCCGTGGGACAGTTGATACAGAACAACCAACGGCTATTCAATATGGTCCAAGGAGATTTACAGGACATCCTGAACTCCCCGTATATCAAGCCCGAGGAAATCAACCGGGTGACCAAATCCTTTAACGAGATTGTCGAACGCTCGATGGAAAGTGTGGATTATGTCAACAAGATCCTCACCAGTGACTACCTGAAAATGAGCGATGCCGAAAGGGCAACGGTATTGAAGGACTATGAGACCCAATCCAATGAAATGGTGGCCGAAGTGGAGTCCAAGACCCGGCGGTACAAAGAGATCATTTCGTTCCGGAAAATGCAGGACAGGATCAATAACCGTGAAACAGGGTTCTGATGAGTATAGGATTGGAATATGTGGACACGGTCTTCCAGACCATCAAGAACAGTGACTTTTCCCAGTATACCATTACCGGGATGAAGGCTCTGGCCGTGCTATTTTTCCTCATTAACATCCTAAAAAAATACAATGAAGGTATTGCCACTACCGATGGGCATACCTGGGGATTGAACCCTACGGAACTCTTTAAGAATTTTGCCATAGTCCTTCTGGTCATCTTTTCTACTCAGGTATTGGGCGTTTTTGACAGCATTTTGGTCGCTATCGAGGCCCAATACCGGGACACGGCCCCGGCACTCCTCCCGTTGCAGTTACAGGATGTTGACCTGGAACAGGATGTGGGTGCCCTGGAGGCCGCCAAAAAAGCAATGGCGATATTATATGAAGCTTTGGTCACCCCATTGTACGGATTAAAAATGCTGGCCTTTATGGTCGGGGTCATTTTATGGCTCCTCGATCTGTTTATTTACCCGCTCTTTTTGGCGGAACGCTTTTTCCTGTTGGGGATCATGCAGGCCTTTTTTCCGTTGGTCATCAGCCTGGCCGTTTTTGAAAAGTTTCGGGAACTGGCCTATAACTTCTTCAAACTGTACGCAGGGGTATATATGCTCGTTCCGGCTTTTTTCCTGGTCAATGTCTTTATCAATAACCTTTACACGGAAATCAACACCAACTTTTGGGGCGACCTGCTCGGCACCGATTGGGGGAATGAATTCTTTGCGCCATTGGTCGAATGTGCCTCCATTGGATTTATTGTCCTGTTAAAGTTCAAGCTCTATCGCAGGGCGACCTCCTTCGTGTTCAAACTGTTTGCCACATAAAATAGATTTAATACCAAAGAATGATGAAAAAAATGAAGATACCCTATAAGAATATTTACGATGTGCTGAGGACAAACCGCTTTATAGTTCTTTCCGTGGTCATTGGCGCGGTATTGACCTGTACCGTTTCGGTGTTTATGGTCGTCAGACTACACCGGGAATCTCAAAACAATGCCTTTGTGGTCAATGGCGACGGCAGTGTTATTCCGCTCCTACTGGTCTCCCAAAGGGAGAACATACAGGTTGAAGCCCTGGCACACCTGAAATTGTTCCACCGGTACTTCTATAACATCAATGCCAACAATTACAAAAGTAACCTGGAGAAAGCTTTGTGGCTGGGGAACAGTTCCGTGGCCGACCTCTACCGACAAAAACAGGCGGAAGGTGTCTATAACCGCCTGTTACAATATTCCCTGGTACAGGAGGTGCTACAGATCGATTCCAGGGTGGATCTGGAAAAGGAGCCCTATCCCTTTAGCACCACCGTCATTTTTAAGATCAACCGCGGTTCGGTCACCGATACTTACCAACTGAAGACCTCCGGGAACCTGATCCATGTGGACCGGAACTTTCCGCACAATACCCACGGCTTTTTGGTTACCGGCTTTTATGAAAACACGCTTAGAAAAATTGAGAACTATGAAAGCCCCTAATGGCAATGAAAAAACTATACCCATGAAAATAGAGAAAAATAAAATCGTCTTTGCCCTGGTCATCCTCTGTATCGTCCTGTTTATCGGGGCTTATGCCTTCGTTGCTCTGGGTGAAGATGAAGAACCCACCCTAAAGAACAACCAGACACCCGTTCCCCAATTGGAGGAAAGTGGACAAAAAGTATATAAAACCAAAATGGAAGCCCTGGAGGATTTAAAGGAAGAACGCCAGATCAATGCCCCCAGTGTTTATGATGAACGTTTACTGGATTCTACCGGAACCTATGATCCCGACCTGTTGGATAAGAAAAAAATGCAAATCATTGATAGCATCTATTCCCAGGGACGTATCAATTATACCGAAAAGTCGTATCGGCAAACTGAAAGTACGGTTACCCCATCCCCCAAACCCATAGAAAAAGACACGGTTTCCAGAGAAGAAGAAAAAGAAATTGCCATCGCCGCTAAGGAACTGGGGCTGGAACACCAGTTATTTTTTGCTTCAAATCCGAAGGACAATCCCAAGGTAAACCTCCGGAATACCGATGCCCGGATCTATGTCAGGGTAGACGGTACCCAGACCATCAGGGAAAACTATCGCTTACGGATGCGTTTGGTAAAAGCGGCAACCATATGTGGCCGGCATTTTCCAAGGAACACGCCTATATACGGCTTTGTCAGCTTTAAGCCCAACCGGACGATGCTCAGCATTGAGCACATTGATCACAACCCAATAACCCTTTGGGCTTATGACCTGGAAGACGGTAGCCAGGGCATCTATATTGAGAACAGTTTCCAGGCGGATGTCAGGCAACAGGTAATCGGCGATGTCGTGGACGATATCAATGTGGCCGGGGTGCCACAGGTCAGCGGCATCAAGCAGCTTTTCCGAAGGGACAACCGTAAGGTAAAAGTGACCGTGATGGATGATTATCAATTAATACTAAAACCTAAGCAATGAGATTTACAATTCTATTCATAAGCATACTCCTTTGTGGTTCGTTACAAGCACAGCAGGCCATAGACACTCTTTACGCAAACGAGAAGAAAAACGTTGCCCTGTTTTTTCCCAGTGCCATACAACAGGGAATTACGGGAGCTTCCCATTTCGTGTTTACCTATAACCGGGAAAAGGAGCAATATTTCGGGTTGTTACAGGCACAGCCCGGAGAAGAAAGTAACCTTTTGGTAGTGACCGATGATGGCCAGGTATATTCCTATATCCTAAAATACGCCAGGGTACTTCCAAAACTTAATTATTTTGTTCCGGAAGAGGAAAGCATCGGCAATGAAATGCCGGTAAATGTAGTGTCGGAACCAACGAAAATAATACTGGATAGTATAGCCAAACGAACAGCCTATCTTAAACGTTTGAGCGAACACCTGTTGGGGTTCCGTGGCAAAAAATTGGCGACCAAGCGTAAGAAAGGCATAAAGCTACAATTGCAAAAAATGGCCTACAACGGTTCGGAAACCTATTTGGTAATGGAGATTACCAACCAATCCGGAATAGCCTTTGAAATTGACTTCCTGGATGTTTACAGGGTTAGTGGCAATAAGAAACGGAAGGCTTCCTATCAGAAACTATTGATAGAACCTCTCTATAAATATAAAATGCCTACCAAAGTGTGGAATAGTCAATCGTACCGGTTTGTGTATGTACTGCCCAAATTTGTGTTAGGGGATAAAGAGAAACTTCAATTGGAGTTGAGTGAGTTGAAAGGAAGCCGGAAGGTTTTGGCACATTATCGTTAGCCTTTTACTTATTTTAAAATTAAAACACTGATAAACTGATGAGTAAGAGTGATAACAAAAAAAAAATTAAAACGCCAATTGCTTATTATGGTGGAAAACAAAATATACTTAAACATATCCTCCCATTAATTCCTAAGCATAGAATTTATGTGGAGCCCTTTTTTGGAGGTGGAGCAGTGTATTGGGCAAAGGAACCCAGTTCAATTGAGATCATCAATGATACAAACATGAACATTATTAATTTTTATGAAGTTCTAAAACATTCCTATTTTGAGTTACGTAAACGAGTAGAGTCTACCCTGCATAGCAGAGAAATCTACAAAAAGGCATTAATAATCTATGATTGCCCTTGGTTGTTTGCAGATGATCCGGTCATTCGCGCCTGGGCATTTTATGTCCTGACCAATCAGGGCTTTGCCCATAAGATAGGAGCATGGGGATATAACCGAGGTAAAATGGCATATACTATTCAACAAAAAATAGATCAATTTCAGGAGATTCTGAGTGAACGATTAAAATACACCCAAATCGAGCAGAACAAAGCAAAAAATGTCATTAAAAGCAGAGATACTCCGGATACATTTGTATATGCGGATCCTCCATATGTAAATAGTGACCAGGGCCATTATGGTGGCTATACATTAGAACATTATACACAAGACCTCGAAGCTCTCGCAGCCATGAAAGGAAAATTCTTATTAAGTGCTTACCCAAGCGAAACTCTGAATCAATACATCAATGAATACGGTTGGCAGAAGAAAGCTTTTGAAAAGGTACCTTCCGCCAATAATCCAGCTAAGATTTTAAAAATAAATAAGGTTGAGCTGTTGATATATAATTATTGAATATTGACTAAAGTAGGTCTGTCAAACAATTAAATAGTTGGTAAGGGTACTTCTTCATTTTAGGGAAAAAAAGAATTTTCCATCTCGTCATAAACTGAATAATTTATTATGAACTCAAATGCCACCTGGTAATACCAAGTCCTACTATAGCTGTAAAAATCGAGAAATGTTGTACCTGCCCAAAATTTAGAAGAAAAACAGGCCTGATTTTAACAAAAAAACCGAAAATTTCTCTACGGCTTTTGTGCGGGCGGGGAGACTCGAACTCCCAAACCTCGCGGCATCAGGCCCTAAGTCTCCCGTGTCTACTAATTCCACCACGCCCGCTTTGAACAATATTTTAAGAACTTTTATTTGGTTTAATCCCAAGTTTATTGAAATTACGTCAATCAGGAAACAACAACTACCAACTCAGAAACATTTTGACAGAAGGTTAGCCAGATCTTTGTGGTATAGAATTTTAAAACTTATCACAATGAAAACTATTTTTATTACAGGGGCATCTTCAGGGTTAGGGAAAGCAACAGCAAAATTATTTCAGGAAAGCGGATGGCAGGTTATTGCCACAATGCGTAATCCTAAGAAGGAATCAGAATTGAATACACTCCCTAATGTATTCCTGTATTCATTAGATGTTACCAATGCTACACAGGTGACCAGTACAATTAAAGAAATACTAAATCAATTTGAAATCGATGTTGTTTTTAACAATGCCGGTTACGGATTGGTGGGCGGATTTGAAGCTTACACACAGGAAGACATCCAACGACAGATTGAGACCAACCTCATAGGAGTATTAAGAATCGCACAACCATTTATAACCTATTTCAGAGAAAAAAGAAAGCAAGGACTTCTTTTAACTACTACATCTGCTGTGGGAATTGCAGCAAATCCTTTAGCTTCTGTTTATAGTGCGACCAAATTTGCTTTGGAAGGGTGGAGCGAGGCCATAAATTATGAATTACGACCATTCGGCATCCAATCAAAGACAATTGCCCCAGGTGGGATGGCTACGGATTATGCAGGACGTTCTTTAGTATATGTTGAAAATGAGGCGTATAATCCACTGTGGAATAAGATGATTGCTGGCTTTGAAGATGGAAGTACCGAGGTGCATTTCTCTTCTCCTGAAGATGTAGCCAAAGTGGTATTGGAAGCAGCTACAGATAATAAGGCACAGTTAAGATATGTGGCCGGACCGGATGCGCAAAAGATTGCTGACGATCGTCAAAAATTAGGACAACAACATCAATTTGAACAAATCAGTAAATTGTATCAATAATGAAAACGATCTTTATTACCGGGGCATCATCAGGATTAGGGAAAACCACGGCAAAACTATTCCTGGAAAAGGGCTGGCAGGTTATCGCTACAATGCGAAATCCCGAAAAAGAACAGGAACTTACACTGCTGGAAAATGTTTCCGTTTTTAAAATGGACGTGACCGATCTGCGGGAAATTAAATCTGTGGTAGCAAATATTACTAACGATTATGAAATCGACCTTGTAATGAACAATGCCGGGTACGGCCTTATAGGTCCGTTGGAAGCGCTGACTGACGAACAGATATCAAAACAAAAGTACAAACCAACCTTTTAGGCGTGATAGGCGTAACAAAAGCATTTATTCCTTACTTTAGAACCAGAAGATCAGGTACCTTTATCAATATAAGCTCCAGTTTCGGTCTTGTTGGTTTTCCAACCTGTTCGGTGTATTCTGCCACCAAATTTGCTGTCGACGGATTTTCGGAAAGTCTAGCCTACGAGCTGGCAGATTTCGGAATAAATGTCAGGATCATAGCTCCCGGGGGGATAAAAACGGATTTTGCTACCCGTTCTATGGATACGGGAGTTCACCCGGCTTACGAGATATTAATGGCAAAAGTAAGCGCCGGGTATAGTCCGGAGCAGTTGGAGCGTTATACCCCGGCTATCGATATTGCCCGGGTGGTTTATGAAGCCGCTACGGATGATAAAGACCAATTGCGGTATATAGCCGGAAAGGATTGTATCGCACTGTATGATGATCGTTTAAACCTGGGGACTGAAAAACAGTATCAAAACATTAAAGCAATGTTTGTAAGTGAGTGATTTTTTGGTACGACTAAAATTCAATGGATAAAGGCAACACAAAAACCAATGATAATGAAACCAATTCTATTTAATTCCATTTCAGCACTGCACAAAGCCATGGGATTACCCAAGCCTATACACCCATTGATCAGTCTTGTGGATTACGGAACCATACAGGCAGATGTCACCGAACTCTCCAAAGGAATGGTACTCAATTTTTATAAAGTTTCCTTTAAAAGGAATTTTAAAGGAAAGATCAAATACGGACAGGGATATTATGATTTTGACGAAGGGAACCTCTCTTTTCACGCTCCGGGACAACTGGTAAAAGTACTGGAAGAAGAAGCGGATTACACCGGGATAACCCTGTTGTTTCACCCGGATTTTATTCGTGGATATGCTTTGGCAAATTCGATCAAAGATTATGGTTTTTTCTCTTATGGGTTAACCGAAGCTCTTTATTTATCAGATAAAGAAAGAGAAATGATGGTGCGTATTTTCAATACCATTGAAAAAGAATTACAATCCTCTATCGATAATTTCAGCCAGGATATTATGGTTTCCCAGATAGAACAGTTACTGCATTACAGCAACCGTTTCTACAATCGTCAGTTCATTACCCGTAAAACGGTCAATAATGATTTGGTGTCACAGATGGAGCATTATCTGGATCAATATTTCCATACGGATAAAACACTGAAAAACGGTATACCAACTGTTAACGATTTGGCTGCACATTTAAAAGTATCGCCGCGATACCTAGGTGATATGCTCCGTGCACATACTGGTCAAAGTACACAGTCCCATATTCAACAAAAACTACTGGAAAAGGCAAAATACCTGTTAATGGCAACCGACTTATCCGTGGCGGAAATCGCGTATCAATTGGGTTTTGAACGTCCACAATCCTTCAATAAATTGTTCAAGCAGAAAACGCAACAGACTCCCTTGCGGTACAGGAACTCCCTGAATTAAAATATATCATACACATAAAGAACATTGAAATATGAGTTATTGCTATGTAATAGAAACAATGCCAGAGCCTAGAAAAAGCTTGCATAAAAAGTACCACGACAAGCACTATGGTTTTCCCATACACGATGATAATGAGCTATTCGGAAGATTATTGATGGAAATCAACCAGGCTGGGCTAAGTTGGGAAATCATCTTAAAAAAGGAAGAAAACTTCCGCAAATCATACGATGATTTTTCCATTGAGAAAGTTGCTACATACACCGAAAAAGACCGGGAGCGATTACTTGCTGATGCAGGGATTATAAGAAACAAACTAAAAGTAAATGCCGCAATTGTCAATGCTCAAGCTATTATGGCAATCCAAAAAGAATATGGTTCATTCCAAAAATGGCTTGAACACCACCACCCGAAAACTTTGCAGGAATGGATGAAGCTCTTCAAAAAGACTTTCAAGTTTACCGGTGGTGAAATTGTCAATGAATTTTTGATGAGTATAGGATTCCTACCGGGGGCACACTCCAAAGATTGTAAAATTTACACACAAATTCTTAAAGAGAAACCAATGTGGAATCAATAAAAACAAATAGTATGATGGATATAGAAAAGTTTATAGCAAATTGGCTAAAGGTCAGTAATGATTTCGATACTGAACAATACCTTGGGATGTACCATAAGAATGCCGTATTGGACGACCCTTCTGTAGGAAGAAAATTTATGGGACACCAAGGAATTAAGAATTACTTTGAAAGCTATTTTATAGGTTATAATACAAAAACCCGATTAACCGACTTGACTGTCAAAGGTGATAAAGCCCATCTTGAGGTCGAATTTACCGGGAATTTCCCAGAAGGAAAAATAAAGGGCATTTTTGATTTTGCGTTTAAAGAAGATAAAATCAGTGAAGCAAGGGCAGATTTAATTTAAGCCATGTTTTTATCTTTTATTTTGAAACAGTTGTTTTAAAATTATACCTTTGCACTATCAATAAAAATGAAAAAGATGAAAAATTTAGATTTTGTCGAGCTGAAAAAACGTTCACAATCCATCAGGGCCACCTATCATAAATTGGAAAAGGAATACCATCAAACTGAATGGACGGTAGAAGAAGATGCTCTGGCATTTTTGACCGATGCCGGTTTGGTTGGGAGAAACGTGATGTCACATCAAGAACGTTGGCCTAAAACAAATTCTCAAGAAGAACTGGAGCATAAATTGGGAGAATGTATTTGGTGGCTCACTATTTTGGCAGACCGCGCAGGTATGGATATAGAAGAGGCTACGGGTAAGTTTTTGGATAAAACCGAAAAATTGTTTTCAAAATAAAATCAGAGGTGATTTGAATCTTAAGGATATTGATTTAGTCACCAGGAACCCTAAGAGCGATATTATAAACAAAAAGAGCAAAATGACAAGAATTATAACAATCCTGGCTGTACTTATAATTTATTCGTGTAATACCCTCAAAAAAAACAATGGTTCAGAATCAAAAGGCACAACACATATCAGTTCGGTTCAAACAACAATTTCAACCAACAAAAGCGTTTACAAAATAGGGGAACCTATTGAACTTTCTTTGGAAGTTAAAAATACGGGCAACAAACCGTATACCTTTTTACCTTGGGGAACACCCATAGAAAACAAGTTTACAGGAGGTTGTTTAGAGGTAACGGACAACAACGGAGTCCTAGAATATAAAGGAATTATGGTAAAACGGGTTTCACCAACCGAAAAGGATTATATAACCCTTGAAACAGGTGAAACAGTTGTTGGGAAAGTGAATTTACTTGATGGGTATAAACTCAAGGAAAAAGGTGTTTACACCATCCAGTTTGACGAAACCTATAATGGTTTACCTGAATCAAATACAATAAAAGTAAAAATAAAATAATAGTGGCAAATGGCTACAACCAGAGTGAATGATTTGCGGTACTTTTTATTTTCACTAAAACGTTTATTCTCAATTCAATATAATGGCCAGAAATGTAGAGTTCGATGAAGAATTAGCGATTTCCAGAGCAATGGATGTGTTTTGGAAAAAGGGATACAATGGTACTAAAATGCGTGATTTAACGGAAGCCATGGGCATCAATAGTAGCAGTTTGTATAATAGCATCGGTGACAAGCACGAGCTGTTCATTCGTTGTATTAAGCATTATACGGAATCCAGGATGGCAGCTGCCACAAAGCAATTGGGACGTATTAAATCTCCGCTCAAAGCCTTAGAAAAGTTCATTCAATCGTCGGTATATGCCATCACGAATGAACCTAATAGCTGTTTAGCCATCAAGACAACTTTTGAAATTGCCGCAAGTGATGAAAAAGTACAGAAGGTCATCAAAGCTGACAATAAGTTTACATATAACCTACTGATCGATTTGGTAAATAAAGCGATTGAAAAAAAGGAAATCACGGTAAGTCAAGACGCAGAAATGCTGACCGATTATATTATGAACCATTTTTCGGGCTGGCATGAATCTTTTATTATTCATCAGGACAAAGCACGTATCAAGAAAATGGCAGATTTTTTATTAGCACAAATCAGTAAATAATGATTTTTTTTGATATTATTTTGAAACATATGTTACAGAATAGTAATGATATAAAGACAACAAAAAACTAAGAGATAAATTAGTATTTATGACCGATGGCATTAAAGGAATAGGGAAGTAACTACTAGATAAACTGTCTATTACAGGATCTTTTCAAATACTTGGAGGTTTGTCAATTTACCGTTTGAACGAACGGAAAAAACAAACCACATAACATACTTTCTGGCAATGAATAGTGTCAGACACATTGATAAGAAAAATGATAGTTGAAGGTGAAGCCTTAACAAAAGTATAATCAAATTTAAATTTAAAACAAATGTTAAAGAAAAATATGAAAGTTAAGAAAACAATGCTGCTTTATGGAGCTGCAGGATATACGGGAAAAATTATTGCTGCTAGGGCTAAAGAATTATCCCTTGACTTTGAAATTGCTGGTAGGGAACCCATTAAAATTAAAGAGCTTGCAGAGGAATTAAATGTTCCCTATCACGTATTTACCGTAGATGATGGTGATGCATGGGTAAATGCTCTAAAAGATAAGCAAGTGTTACTTAATGCAGCAGGTCCTTTTCGTTTTACTGCCAAACAAGCCATGGATGCCTGTTTGAAAGCAGGTGTACATTACATCGATATTAGTGCAGAACTGGAAACCTACCAATTGGCTGAATCTTTGGATGAAGAAGCTAAGACAGCGGGTATTCAGTTAATATCGGGAGCAGGACTTTTTGTGAGCTATGATGCTTTGGTGGTTCATTTATCCAAATCAGTAGAGGAACCAAAGCAATTAAAAATGGGCTTCCGTCACTATGGTGGTTTCTCCAAAGGTTCAGTACTCAGCAGCAAAAACATTGCAGACCTGGGAGTATTGGTTCGGAAAGATGGACTTATTACTAAAAGCGAAAACCCTCTACCAAAAGTTTTTTCTTTTGGAGAAGAAGACGTAGAATGTTTGCCTACTCCTTTAGGAGGAATTATCCTTAGCTATAAATCCACGGGAATTCCTAATATTCAAGAGTACTTCTCTTTAAAACTTCCAGCTACAGAGTTATCGGATTTAAATCTTGAAAAATTGCCAGAAGGTCCTACAGCTGACGAACGTGCTAAAGGTCGAAATGCCATTTCCGGAGAGATTACCGGTAAGGATGGTAAAGTGTTAAAAGCCTGGATTGATGCACCTTCGGGCTATGACCTTACTCCACTTTCGGTAATGGCAGTGGCAAATCGTATTTTAAATAATGATTTTAAAATAGGCTATCAATCGCCCGGATCTGCATACGGAGAAGAAATTATAAAAGATATCCCTGACACCTATTTAATTGACTCTAAAATTTCAGAATAAATGCTTTAATAAATTAATTTCTATGCATAATAAAAGCCACGTTATTTATTCGAAAGCTGGAGAAAGTCAACCAAGCATTGAATTTAATGTAGTACAAGTCCCTGCCGCTGCACAAGGTTTTGCCTGTAAGCCTTATAATAGAAAGGGGATATACAAAATCAGTATACACCACGGACATAATAAGGTGTATTATGGTGATAAAATGATTGAGTTTAAAGAGTATGCTATTCTTTTTTCCCGTCCAAATATGGTCTACCGCTTTGAACAGATCGGCAATCAATATCCGGGTTATTTATGTGTTTTTACGGATGAGTTTTTTGACCAGTTTGCAAATATTAATAATTATCCCCTCTTCAACCCGGAAACAGCTCCATTGATGGAGATTACCGCATCCCAAATGAAGTATTTTACCCAGATTTTTCAGGAAATGGAACAAGAAATGACACTGGACTTCAGCTATAAGTATGATATGTTAAGAACCAAGATTCTTCAACTGGTATTAGATGCGCTAAAACTCCGTCCGGTCCCACACCTTAAAATTCGGGAATCCAATAGTGCCACCCGTATTACGGGCTATTTTAATGAATTACTCGAAGGGCAATTCCCTATCTCCGACCAATCTTACAGAATGATTTTGAGGAATCCTCAAGAATTTGCTGATGAATTGTCTGTGCATGTAAATCACCTTAACCGCTCTTTAAAACAGGTTACAGATAAAACCACAACACAACTCATTGCTTACAGAATGGCTAAGGAAGCAAAAATTCTCCTTCAGGATACAGAATGGAGTATTATGGAAATAGCCTGGTCCCTTCGTTTTGAAGACCTTTCCCATTTTATCAAATTTTTTAAAAAAAATGTAAGCTTTACCCCAAGTGTCTTCAGAAAGAATCTTGTTGTTTGATTTTGCCTTATTTCTGATTGAATATGACCGTTTCCACAGATCGTTAATTCGGAAATTTGTATAGTAAATTTTAAAACTTATTTCTAATGGAAAATCAAATGAAAACTATTAATGAAACCGCAGATAAACTTGCTGTAATTGATGCCCTTTACCGATTTGCTGCAGGCATTGACCAACGTGACAAAAATCTACTTACATCAGCTTTTGCAGCAGATGCCATATCCGATTTTCGCCCAGCTGGAAAAAAAGCAGGTTTTGAATACCCTGTACTGGAAGGTCGCGAAACTATTATCTCTGCCTTAAGCGGATCCCTAACCAACCTTGACACTACACATTCCGTGAGCAATCCGCGTGTAATTATTAATGGAAACAAGGCGACACTAGACGCACTGGTAGAAGCACAACATGTACCATCTAGCGATCACTCACGCCACTATCTAATGAAAAACCGTTACGAAATAGAAATGGTGAGACAGAATGAATTGTGGGTCATTCAGCACGTCATAATCGACAATGTTTGGCGTACTGGAGATCCTGACGTTCTCTCAGGTATCTAAAACTTAAATTATGACTCAACCTAAAATTATTAAATTCTGGAACATTTGTTACATAAAATATGAAAAATAAATTAAAGCCGGGCATAAACCACATTGAATTTTGGGTATCAGATATACCTAAATCCGTCAAATTCTATAGCAGCTTTCTGCCTCTTATTGGCTGGGAACAGATTAGTAATGTTTCTTTTTCAGATGGAAATATAGTAATCTACTTTATAGAAATGAAAGGCATTAACAAGACAAAATCTCTTGGAGTAAGGCACCTGTGCTTTCAGGCAACAGAAAAGGAGCAGGTAAATAAGGTATATGAGGCATTGGAGACTATTAAAGCCACAATAATCCGTGGGCCGCTCTTTATGCATTATTCTGCAGCTTACTATACCGTTGACTTTTATGACCCTGATGGGCAGGTGTTGGAAGTTGCACACACACCATAAAAATTAAGTTCTCACATTAATAATTAATAATTAATAATTA
>NZ_RJTM01000035.1 GCF_003725735.1 Sinomicrobium pectinilyticum
TCAATACAAAATGGAAAATAAATTTAAAAATAAAGGCGAGCTGATTATAGAACAGTTTGAAAATATAAAATGGAAAGACTTCCCGGGAGCTCCGGAAGTAAAGTACTTTGATGTGGAAGGTACAATATCATCACCGGGGCCATTTATTGCACGTGTAAAGATGCCGGCTGGATACAAGGCAGCAATGCATGAACACTCAGCCCCTTTTTTTGAACGCAACATTGTTATCTCAGGAGTAATGCACTTAGGCATCGGAGCTGAGTTTGACGAGTCAAAAGGAGTAGCGCTTGGTGCCGGTGCAATTGCAGTGATACCTCCTGGTGTAAAACATTATTCTTGGAATGATGTAGAAACGGTTATACATGTACACGGGGAAGGCCCTTGGGTTCCTCCTGAATTTTTAAATAGCCATTTATAAAAAAGTTTAATTAATAAGCACCCAAACTCAAAGAATATGAGCAGTAAAATATTAGTAACAGGGGCTTCCGGAAATTTAGGAGCCCTTGTAGTTGAATCATTATTACAAAAAACAGCCGCAAGTAACATCGCTGTTATGCTAAGGAATCCCAAGGATGCAGAAGCATTTACCAGTAAAGGAATTAATATCCGCATAGCGAATTACGATGATATAACCACGATGGTTGAGGCTTTTAAAGGAATTTCCAAACTGTACTTCGTTTCAGGCTCTGATCTTGAAGCCCGTTTGGTTCAGCACAAAAATGTTGTAGCAGCGGCAAAAGCAGCAAAAGTAGGACATATAGTATACACCAGTTTTTCACGAAAGGATGGGGCCGTTAACCATACCCTGTCCACACTTGCCCAAGGACATTTAATTGCCGAAGAAGCCATTAAAAACTCAGGAATACCTTATACTTTTTTACTAAATAATTATTATATGGAAGTGATCCCATTATTTGTTGGTGAAAATATCCTTACCAGCCAGACCATTTACTTCCCAGCACTACAAGGCAAAAGCGGGTTTATAGCCCGAAAGGATATAGCAGAGCTTTCTGCAGAAATATTAACCACGGCGGGGCACGAAAACAAGGTCTATGAGGTAAGTGGTGAAAAAGCGTACACATTTGATGAAATAGCAAAACTTATTTCTGAGATAAGCAACACTACCATTAGCTACGTATCACCATCGGAAGTAAATTTCGAAAAAACACTTAAGGAGCATGGGATCCCACAAGCTCTTATCGATATTAGTATCTTATCGGCGAGGGCTATCGTAAAAGGTGAATTTGAAAAGACATCAGATAATTTTCAGAAAATTACCGGCCGTAAGCCGACAAGCTTGAGTAAATTTTTAAATGAAACTTACGGATTCAATACTAACTAATAGTTCTTATTCAAATGTAGCTTTGTGTAATCTCAAAACTATTATTTAGGCATTCTTCACAGTAGCGCTTTCCTTTTTTAAAGAATCAAACGAAAAGGAAACATATACAACATGGACTTAGAGAAACCAACAGATGCCGAAGTTCCTTCCGGGTTTCAGAAGTGCGATTTAAATGTTGTTAGGAAGTTTTTGTTACACGTATTTCCTTTTTGGTAAATCTTCTAATGGATTATATAAGCATTAAATAACATGAAAAAAAGTTTGGTGCATTTAACTTAAGTAAAAATTTCTCTGAATAGTAGCTGTTACTTGTGACATGAATTTTAAAACAAATGAAAATGAAAAATTTAAAAATTATTGCGTTATTGAGTATGGTATTCTACACCATGCAAGCATGTTCGGATGATGATGACCATACATCCACTGATACTGAATATGCTACCATAGTAATGGTACATGGAGCTTGGCAGAATGCCTCGGTATGGGATCAGGTAAAAAACCAATTGCAATCGCAGGGCCATACTGTAGTGGCCGTAGAATTATTGGGGCACGGAGAAGATGAAACTCCAGTGGCAGACATTACTTTTGAAGCCTATGTAAAACAAGTAAAGACAGCTATTGCAGCTCAAGGCACTCCAGTTATTTTACTGGGACATAGTCTTGGCGGTGCAGTAATTACACAGACTGCTGCTGAAGTATCGGAACAGATTGAAAAGCTGGTTTATATAGCAGGCTTTATTCCGGAAAACGGAAAAAGTGTGTTGGATAATTCTGCATTGGATACCACATCCTTATTACCGTCTGCCCTAGAATTCTCTGCGGATGGTAGCACTGCGGCCATTGCAGATCCGGAAACCAATATTCCGGAAATCTTCTGCCAATATGGAGCCCAGGCACAAGTTGATTTGCTGATAAAAAACCTCAAACCAGAACCTTTGGCTCCTTTGGCAACCCCTTTAGCTTATTCAGGGGAAGATTACAATACGATATCCAACAAGTATTATGTATTTACCAAAGAAGATCACGCCATTACCTATTCGTTTCAGAAGAAAATGGCATCAGATGCCGGCATCACCAAAACTTATGAAGTTACTTCCGGGCATAGTCCCTTTGTTTCTAGACCGGATGAAGTCCTACAAATTTTACAAACCATTTTAGAAGATTAATACGATGGGAATATTCAATAAAGCAAAAGGACTGGAAACAGGAACTCGTATTCCTGAATTTCAACTAAAGGATCAGAATGGAATTTGGGTGAAGTTACCGGAAGCCATTCTGCAAAAAGGTGCAGTTATATATTTCTACCCTAAAAATGAAAGTGGGGTTTGCACCAAAGAAGCCTGTGCTTTTCGTGACAACTTTGAAACCTTTTCTGATATGGGATTTCAGGTGATTGGCATAAATAATGCCAGTGTTGAAAATCATAAGGCCTTTCAGAAAAATCATCGGTTACCCTTTACTTTATTAAGTGATCCTGGAAACAAAGTTCTTAAAATGTTTGGTATAAGGAATGTTTTGTTTTTAACCGGAAGGGAGACCTTTGTCCTGGATAAAGAAGGAATGATTCTCCATAAATTCAGGGATTTTCTAAATGGCGAAAAACACATTCAAGAAGCCTTAAAAATCTTGAAAAATTATTAATTATACTGGGCTTGCATCTTTTGGATGCAGGCCTTTTTTTAGTTTAAATCATTGTGAAATGGATAGGAGATCCTTATATGATTACCTTAACAAGTTTTCAGGACTGTCTGAAAAGGACTTTGAAAAAGAAGAACAATTCTGGTACTAAGGAAATGATGCTATGCGAAAAAGCCCAAGATGAGTTTGCAGCATTCTGTGCTATTGATGTAGTCCCATTAGGCCAACTTTATGGGGGATAAAATATGTGCTGCTTTGGACAGTCAACACCTTAGGGATTTGTTCAAATATCTAATGCAGAACGAAGGTTTAACGGACGAAATAAAAAAAGGCTTTTTACTTTGTCTATTGGGGAGCAACCGTCCTTTGCACGAAATGCTCAGCCCTAACCTCACGGACCAAAGTCATGCTATGGAAAATCATTTTGATGGAATGAGCTATGTCCCATTTTCCTATGAAGATTTTGAAAAAACCAGGAACCGACTTATAACGGCCGTCAAAGAAAGCCTAACAAAAGAAGATAAAGATATTTTTGGACTTCAAGAGCTTACACCGGGGGATTGGAGCGTTTACGATTTTGAAAGATTCCCTGCTGTTCTATGGAAGCTACAAAATCTTCATAAACTTAAAAACAATGACCCTTTAAAATAAGATAATTTGGTTGGGGCGTTAAATAACACACTGCACTAACGGAAGATTTCCTGTCCCAAATTCATTCTATTTTTGGGACAGAGTGAATATGAAATTAAGGTAAATACTATTATGATTGCCCCCTTTAATATTCTTAAACATCAATAGCCATCAAACCATATTCCAACCTCAAAAATGGCAAAATGTTGTACCTAGGTTGTACCTGAGAAAAAAAATGAAACAATTTTAACAAAAAAAGCCGAAGATCTCTCTCCGGTTTTTGTGCGGGTGAAGGGACTTGAACTCCCACACCTTGCGGCATCAGATCCTAAGTCTGACATGTCTACCAATTCCATCACGCCCATTTTTAACAATATTTATAGAACTTAAATTAGGTTTATTCCTAAGCTAAACTTCCGGAATACCGATGCCCGTGTTAGGTTTGTCCCAATATTCTTTGGTGATAAAGTTATATTTGTAACATATAACGTGGTGTAATTTTAAAAAACCGAATTTTTTTTGGAGAATAATATAGAGTTAATATCAAGTTTAGGGAAAATCATCGTTTTTTTGATGTTGCTGTTTTCTGCTTTTCTTTTTAGTGTTAAAGGCAATAAAAGGTTACCCAATCAAATATTTGCCACTTTTCTTCTCATTACCGCTTTTGATCTAACAGGTTTATTCTTGATTGATGGATCAGCCAAGTATCTGAATTTTCAAATTCTGAAATCGGCTTCTTCACTGCTGCAAATGCCCGCATTTTATTTATATGTGCTTTCTGTTTGTTATTCAGATTTTACCCTTAAACCCAAACACCTATTACATACGGGTTTATTCTTCCTATTTTTATTGATTCTAAAAATTAATTCTTATTCTAATCAAAGCCTTTTAATTTTGAGAATCGTGGGAGAGGTACAATACTTCGCTTATATCGTTGCTATTTTTTTTGCTCTCAAAAAATACAAAACAATCTATCTGGAAAATTATTCAAACCCTGATTACACCAACTATAAATGGTTATTTCAAGCAACAGTTATTTTTTGTATTGCACACGTTTTTGTTTTAGTGAAGTTGGGAGCACATTATTTCCATAATGACCAGCATTTACTACAGTACATTTATATTTTGATCAGTATCTCTGCCTTGTCCGTTATATGTTGGTTTGTTTTAAAAGCTTTATACAGTCCATATCTTTTTACAGGTGTTAGGGCAGCTCTGAAGCCCATAAAATCAACAACCGATAAGTACAAAACAACAGCCGAAAAGGATATTGCTTCCAATGAAGCCATAAAAAGGCTGACTTTTTATATGGAAAATGAGAAACCGTATTTGGATTTTGAACTGACGCTTCAAAAATTAGCTTCCCAGTTCGGTATGCAGGAAAAAGAACTATCAATACTTATCAATCAATATTTGGGAAAACACTTCTTTGATTTTATAAACGAATACCGGATTGAGGAGGCCAAAAGAATTTTAGGAAATCCGCATAACGAAGCACTCACCATTTTAGAAATACTTTATCAGGTAGGTTTTAATTCCAAATCCTCTTTTTATACTGCTTTTAAGAAGGAAACAAATCAAACACCTACATCATATAGAAAATCAGCTTTGTCCGGTTAAAGTGAACCTATTTCTACCTATAAAATCAGTCCGACTTTCTTTAATCGGACGTTTATGACTGTTTTAAATTTCATTTTTGCTGAAAAATTATATTACAGAAATGAAAAAACCGTTTTTAACCGTAACCCTCCTATTACTATCTTTTCTATCCGTATTTGCGCAAAACAACATTGAAGAAAAGCAATGGCACAAAGTGGATTCATTATTAAACAGCTATTATCAACCTGGTACTCCAGGTATTGCAATGGCAATCATAAAAAAGGGGAAAACTGTCTATTCCAATCAAATAGGATTGGCAGATATGGAATACGGAATTCCCATAACCGATTCTACAGTTTTTCATATCGCATCTGTTTCCAAGCAATTTACCGCTTTTTTGGCTGTGTTATTAGAAAAGGAAGGTAAATTGTCCATGGAAGATGATTTAAGACAACACCTGCCTGAACTAAAACAACTCCCGTATAAAATAACGCTTCGTCAATTGGCAAATCACACCCACGGTCTACCAAACCTATTCGAATTGGCCCGTCTTCGAGGAATAGGGATTGAAGATAGAATGACACATAGGGAAGTTGTACAGATGTTGTTGAATATTAAAAAAATAAACTTTAAGCCTGGAGATAAATATGAATACAACAATACCGGTTATGTATTACTTGCAGAAGTTATAGAACGTATTATAGGGAAACCTTTTCAGGAAATCTTGAAAGATAGAATTTTCACTCCCTTGGGAATGATGCATAGTATGGCCGTGGATAATTCATCATTAATTGTTAAAAACAAAGCCCATTCCTATAGATTAACGAATGGAGAATATGAGAACTATGCCTTTAATATTATGGTGAACGGTTCGTCAGGTATAAGCACGACAATTAACGATTTGAGTAAATGGGCAATTAATTTTCAACACTCTGAAAATCAAGAAATTTTCCAGGAAATGCAAGAAAAAACCACTCTCAACTCGGGGAAAGCTAGACATTATGGATTGGGCCTGGAATTCAAAGACTATAAAGGTTTGAAGGTGGTCTTTCACGGAGGTGGCGATGCGGGTTACCGTTCTTATATTTTACACGTACCCGAGCATAGATTTTCAATAGTATTGCTGGGAAACAATAATGATTTTACACCCCTTAAAATTGTTTACGAAACCGTTGATTTGCTTCTAAAAGAATATCAAAAAGAACCATTGTCGCCAAAAAAGGTCAACTATACCACACAAGAATTAAAGCGTTTTGAAGGTACGTACAAGATGTTTCCCGGAACCTATTTTAATATTACTGCAGAAAACGATACGCTCTATTTTCAATCTTATGGAACACACGATAAAGCTCCGCTTCCTGTTATAGGCGATGGAGACTTCTTGTTTCCCTACATTCCTACAAGCAAGTTTTCTTTTTATGAGAATGGCTTTAACTTTCATATTGCGGACTTTAAGTATGACTGCAAGAAAGTAAAGCTAAATGCTCCAAAGTCAAAGGATATAAATCTTATAGAATATACAGGTATTTATAAAAGCACAGCATTCAATACAGTATATGAATTGGTTATTAAAAATAATCAATTGATTGCCGTTCATAGTTTTAACGACAACATTGATTTGCACCCTCTTTCCAAAGATAGGTTTTATTCAAATAAACCGTTTTTTGGGACGTTGGATTTTGTGAAAAATGAGAAAGGAAAGATAATTGAATTCCAGTTATCGGGACAAAATTTAAACAGTATCAAGTTTAAAAAAATCTACTAAAAACTACTTCTTCTATTTTCCATCTTGTTATTCAATTTCCATTCAATTATTCTAACATAAATCTGGATTGCGGAAATTTTATTGCACTCCAGTAACTTGGACGCAACCTCAATAGAAACCCATATCTGAAAGAATAATGATGGTGACAAATCTATATTAGTCTAAATAAAAGTAGGCTTCTTCTTTATTCCGCATATATCTGTTATCTGTTTTAGGTAGGAATTCGAGATTTTATGCCATTACCAAAAATTCCTATTTATAATAAGGTAATCAGATATACTTAAAAAGGCTTTACAAAGATCAAAAAGTTTCAAAAAACGTTAAAGTTTGTTAAAATTTATTAATTCAGAGGGTATTTCCAAAAAGTATGCACAAAGTATGCATTTTCAGGAAACAAAAAAGGCCTACAAATTTGTAAGCCTTTGATTTTTAAGTGATCGCGACAGGATTCGAACCTGTGACCGTCTGCTTAGAAGGCAGATGCTCTATCCAGCTGAGCTACGCGACCCTTTACTTTTCCTCAAAAGCGGTGCAAATATATAACCGAATATCGTACAAAACAACACAAATCCGGATAATTTACACATCAGCAGGAAAGCCGGATTACAAATCTCTATGTCTTAATACCTTTCCGCTTCCGGTCTCTTTAAAGTTTTTAATCAGGCGGACTTCTTTCGGACGTTCATACTTATCCAACGACTTCAATCCGGCTATTTTTGCCCGGATTTCTTCTGTTGTCAACCCCGGGTTTGTTTTTTCTTCAATAAATAAGACCAACTTTTCCCCCAGTTTGTCATCGGGAATTCCCCCGACGTAAAACCGACCGCTGATTACTTCCCGTATTTTTTCCTCTATGAGTTCCGGGACAAGCTTTACTCCTCCCGAGTTCACCAGGTTATCATATCTTCCCAACCATCGGAATTCTTTTTCGGAAACCAGTTCCACCAGGTCATTCGTCGTAATGGCCACATCTGAAACCCCCGGGGCATTGATCACAAGGCAACCTCTGTCATCTACCGTTATCTCTACGCCCGGAACCAGGGTAAAACAACGCTCCCTTCCGGATTGCGGATGGCTTACTTTCCTGGCGGCAATATGAGTAACAGTTTCCGTCATTCCGTAGGTTTCATAGACTTTACACCCGGTTTTGCTTAATCTCGCTTCTAATGCTCCGGACATCGGGGCTCCTCCTACAATGAGGGTTTTGATACAATCCAGGACGGGAAGAGAGTTCTGTAACTGCATAGGAGTCATAGCCACAAAATCATACTCCTTGCTTATCTTTTCCACAGGGGTTGATGACGGCTTAACCAGATCTATTTCCAATCCCAGGATCATCGCCCGGACCAGCATCATCTTTCCGGCAATATAATCGGCCGGTAAACACGATAAAGCAGAATTTCCCACTGTAATCCCGAAAAAGTCCCCCGTAGCTATTGCCGAGTTCACCATATGCTGTTTGTACAACGCTATTTTTTTAGGTTTCCCCGTAGAACCGGAAGTATTAACCGCAATGGTTTCCCGGTTGTCCAGCCAGTCCAGCAAAAAATCGCCGATAACCTTTTGGTAAGGTTCTCCTTCTTTTATGAAATTGTAAGCCACAAGACTGAGATCTTCCCTGCTGAAATAGGTACCGTTCAATTTGAAGCGGTTGTGAATATTTTTATACGTTATGGACAACTCTCCTGTGTTCATCATGTTTTTATCTGTAAGTCATTTATATTTCGGCTTGTACGGGATCTTCCGGTACCGGTGGTATTACTTTTCCAAATAATTTATCCTTCCAGCCCTTCCAGCCGTATTTCTTTGCAAAGATGAAGGTTAGTATGGGATAAACCACTATTAACGGAAAGAAAATCTCAAATCCTACGGAAGGTTCGGATAAATCTTTTAATACGGAATGCGTCTGGAAAACAGTCCAGTCGGCCGTAACAAACAGGGCTATGAAAAGATTATTGGCGGCATGAAACCCCAGTGCCAGTTCAATCCCTTCATCCATAAGCGTTATTATTCCAAGGAAAAAACCAATACCTATATAAGCCACCAGGGCTACATATCCTATTTTACCTATTTCCGGATTAAAAATATGCATTAGCCCGAAAATAAGGGAAGTAGTTACCAACGGGACCCACCGGTTTTTCGCAAATACACCTATCCCCTGCATCAAATATCCCCTGAAAATATATTCTTCAAAACTGGTTTGTAACGGTATCAGCAATACGGAAAGGATGCACATGATAACAAAAGGGAGCAGCTTGAAATTCCATTGATAATCCTCCGGGGAAAGAAAATATCCCACCCATACAAAAACAATACTCACAAGCCCCCATATACCAAAAGAGAAAAATATCCTTTTCCAGTCGAGTTTCTGCCTGGCCGAATGCAATACCTTAAAGGGCAACCCGTGAACCGGCTTCATCCAAAGATACAGTCCCGCCAGCCCCAAAGCAAAAGGGACCAGTAGTAATACAAGCATAATATTGGGGTCGTATAGGGTGAGAATATCCATAGGGTTTGACAGGTCTACATCCTCCCCTTTAAATGTTTTATAAGCCAAAGCTGCCCCCAAAACAAAACTTCCTATGACCTGACTTCCCCCGAAAGTCACAAAAACGCCGAGAATATATCTCCACAATTCGTGTTTTCCTTTAAATGCCTGTTCTATATACATATATTAATTTTTCAGTGTATTTATCTCCCAGCTCTTGGCTGTATTATATTCTAATGTGCCTTTTTTTACTTCAAGGGGACTGTCCGGGTTATTTGTATAGAGACTTCCTGTTCCCAGCCCCTGAGGCATTGTATTTTTGAGCGTATATGTCCACTGGGCAATAGCATTCAGGCCGATATTACTTTCCAGAGCACTGGTAATCCACCACCCGGCATTATAATCTCCGGCAAGTTGAATCCATTCCCTGCTCCCCCGGTATCCACCTACCAGACTCGGTTTTAAAATTATGTATTGCGGTTGTATGGTCCTTAAAAGATCCCTTTTCACGGAAAGATCAAAAACACCTATCAATTCTTCATCCAGGGCTATGGGTAAAGAAGTACCGGCACAAAGACGCGCCATGTCTTCCCATTGTCCCTGGCGGATAGGTTGTTCTATAGAATGCAGGTCCAGCTCGGATAAGCCGTTCAGTTTCTCCAGCGCATTACCTGGAGTAAAGGCCCCGTTTGCGTCTACCCTTATCTCTATATCCGAAGATGAAAATTCTTTGCGTATGGATTTAAGCAAGTCCAGCTCGGTTTCAAAATCTATGGCCCCGATCTTCATCTTAATACAGCGAAATCCCTGTTGAAGTTTTTCCCGGATCTGTTCCTGCATAAAATCTTTACTTCCCATCCATACCAGGCCATTTATGGGTATGGAGTCTTCGCCCCGGGTAAATGCGGAAGGGTATAAAAGAAACGGAGATTCCGATCGGAGGGAGAGAAAAGCCTGTTCCATTCCGAACTGGATGGAGGGAAATTCCTTAAGCTCCCCGTATAAATAATCAATCCCCCAATGCACATGGTCACATGCCCATTTCAGCTTTTCTTCATAGTCCTCCCTGTCATCTGCACTGAGGCTTCGGAGAATACCACACTCTCCTATTCCTGTTCTGCCGTTATCTTCCAGGAAGATAAACCAGGTTTCCTTTTCATTCAGAATTCCCCTTGAGGTACCACTGGGTCTTTTAAACTGAAGTATATACTTCCGGTAGGATGCTTTCATTTATTGTTCAAGCATTTTAAAGTGTCCGGAGAAAGACTGATGGACTTGGAGACAGTGAGATTTGGAGACCTGGAGCGAGAGAAACTGGAAATTCCTGATTTGGAAGAATAGTCCTGCTTTGTTAATCAAGTCCTTTATTGCAATTACAAATTCCATTTTTCCGGATTTATTATCATTTTAACCAGCATTCCCAAAATGTAATGATATTTCTCATATAAAACAGTATGGGTCTCGCTATTTATATAATCACATGCCAGAGCATAATCCAACCACACCTGGGTTTCGGCAGCTTCTCCCTCCGCATCTGACAATTTTGCTGCAAATGCTTTCGGATATTTTCTTTTCCTCCGGGCCTCTGCCAAATTTCCGGATACTGACCTGGAAGACCTTCTTATCTGATCTGTTAAAGAATATCTTTCTTCCTTCGGAAAGGATTTGGATATCTTAAATATTTCCATTCCTGACTCAAAAGAAAGCTGATATACCTTTAAATCCTTATGTGTCTTAATTTTTCCCCCATTCTATCCCCTCGTCTCCAAATCTCCGAATCTTCATTAAAGCTCTATACTTTCGCCTATGGAAAGTAACATCAGATCTTTTCCTTTATTAAAAAATTTCCGTTTGGCTTCTTCATGATCTATTTCGATATACCCAAAGGTGTCGAAATGATATCCTAAAATTTTATCGCACTCCACAAAATCAGAAGCTATAATGGCATCATCGACCCCCATAGTGAAATTATCCCCGATAGGTAAAATGGCCAGATCGAGTTTCAGGTATATGGGAATGAGTTTCATGTCCATGGTAAGGGCCGTATCTCCGGCAATGTAGATATTTTTATGCTCTCCCTCAATGACAAATCCCCCCGGCTGTCCGCCATAACTTCCGTCCGGGAAAGAAGAAGTGTGGATGGCATTGACGTATTTCACCTTTCCGAATTCAAAATCCCAGCTCCCCCCGTGATTCATCGGGTGAAAATCTATTCCCTTATCCCCGTAATGATGGGCTACCTCGAAGTTGGCAATAATCATAGCCCCCGTATGTTGTGCTATGGTCTCCACATCAAGCGTATGGTCCTGGTGTGCATGTGTAACGAGGATATAATCTGCTTTTATCTGGTTTATATCTATATGTGCGGCTTTTTTATTTCCGGAGATAAAAGGATCTACCAAAATATGAATATCGTTTACCTCTATTCCTAAACTCGCGTGTCCGTAATATGTGATCTTCATTTTCTGTTTATTTAATCGGATTGAGATTATTTCTGTTTACAGAACAAGCCCCAGTGTGAAAAGGAGTGACAGCAAAAATGTACTTATGGCCAGCTTTTTCAACTCCGGGTCCAGTTCTTTAGGCACCGTATTTTTCTTTACCGTTTTTATATGTTTCAATACAGGGATAAATGCCAAAAGAAATATATACTGATAAATATAAAAACTTTGGAGGAGAGCAAAAAGTAAAAACAGTAGTAATGATGGGATGAGGATAGTATAATGATATTTTTTCGCCCGTTTACCTCCGATTTTGACCACCAAAGTGTTCTTTCCGGATGCAGCGTCACTTTTTTCATCACGCATATTATTAAGGTTTAGTACCCCGACACTGAGCAAACCAATAGAAGCTGCCGGGAGAAAAACGGTCCAGTCCAGGTTTTTCACATAGAGAAAATAACTTCCGGCTACACTGAGAAGCCCGAAAAACAGGAAAACGAAAACATCTCCCAATCCGTTGTAACCATATGCCGATTTCCCTACGGTATACTTTATGGCCGCTACTATGGAAGCGATCCCCAACAGGAAGAATACCAGGGAAAGCAGAAAGTTTTCTTTTCCGAAAGCAACATAAATAAGCAGTATGGCCACCAGAAGCGTAATGATTATGGTCAGGATCATCGCCTTTTTCATTTCCCCGGGTGTTATGGCACCACTCTGCAAAGCACGCTGCGGACCTATACGGTCTTTATTGTCCGTCCCTTTTACGCCGTCCCCGTAATCGTTGGCAAAATTGGAAAGTACCTGGAAACCAATTGTGGTGAGGAGCGCGAGTACGCAAATCTGCCAGTTAAAAAAACCGCGGGAAGCGGCAATGCCGGTCCCCGTAATAATCCCGGATACCGAAAGCGGCAGTGTCCGGAGACGTGCCGCGGAAATAAAAGCCTTTGTTTTTGTCATGTAAAATATATTAGCAGGAAAATAATATTCCCTCTACGGAATTCCGGTAAGGGTAATCTTATCCGGGAAACGTTACGGAATCCATTTAATATTGCTGAAATCCGGTTTTCTCTTTTCCAGGAAGGCGTTTCGCCCTTCTTTGGCTTCATCTGTCATATAAGCCAGCCTGGTAGCTTCACCGGCAAAAACCTGTTGGCCCACCATACCGTCGTCCGTAGCGTTAAACGCAAATTTCAGCATTTTTATGGAAGTCGGTGACTTGGCGAGGATTTCCTGAGCCCATTCGAACGCCGTATCTTCCAATTCTTCATGCGGTATAACGGCATTTACCATGCCCATATCGAAGGCTTCCTGTGCCGAGTAGTTCCTGCCGAGGAAAAAGATCTCCCGGGCGCGCTTCTGTCCTACCATCTTGGCGAGATAAGCCGAGCCGTACCCACCGTCAAAGCTGGTCACATCGGCATCCGTCTGTTTGAAAATGGCATGTTCCTTACTGGCCAGGGTCAGGTCACAGACCACATGCAGACTATGCCCTCCGCCAACAGCCCATCCGGGAACTACGGCTATGACCACTTTGGGCATAAAACGAATGAGCCGCTGTACTTCCAGTATGTTCAGCCTCGGCATCCCGGAATCATCTACGTATCCCTGGTGTCCCCTGGCATTCTGGTCTCCCCCGCTGCAAAAGGAATATATACCATCCTTGGTAGATGGCCCTTCGGCAGACAGCAAAACCACACCTATGGAAGTATCTTCACGGGCATCCAGGAAGGCCTCGAAAAGCTCCCCTACGGTTTTGGGACGAAAAGCATTGCGTACATTAGGGCGGTTAAAGGCTATCCTGGCCACACCGCCACATTTTTTATAAGTGATATCTTCGTATTCTTTGACTACTTTCCAATCTGCTTTACTCATAATTTTGTTATTTTGCGTAAAAATAATCCTTTTTAGTCTTTTTAACCCAATACCATATAATGAAAAAGATTCTTGCATCGCTGGGTGCTCTATGCTTCTCAGTTATTTCCTTCGCACAACAGTATACTTTTGAAACAGTTACGGACCTGGAAAGTACCCCGGTTATAAGCCAGGGCATTACGGGAACGTGCTGGAGTTTTTCTACGTCTTCCTTCCTGGAATCGGAGATTATGCGGATAACCGGAAAACAGATCGATATTTCCGAAATGTATAACGTGCGGAACACCTACCCTGAAAAGGCATGGAATTATGTGATGAGACAGGGAAATGCCCGGTTCAGCCAGGGCGGGCTTTCACACGATGTCATAAACAGTATCAGGAAATACGGGATCGTTCCCCAAAGTGTTTACACCGGACTGGAAGAAGGACAGGAAAAACACAACCATATCGAAATGGTCTCTGTTCTGGAAGGCATGCTAAACGTATACGTGGAAAATCCTGCTAAAACACTTTCTTCCAACTGGAAGAAGGCTGTCGAGGGCGTTCTGGATGTATACCTGGGAAAAAGAATCAAAGAATTCACGTATGAAGGTAAAAGTTATACCCCCGAATCTTTTCTTGAAATGACCAAGATACAACCGGAAGATTATGTGTCCGTCACTTCCTTTACGCACAAGCCCTTCTATTCGGACTTTATACTTAACATCCCTGATAACTTTTCCAACGGAAGCTACTACAACCTTCCGCTGGACGAGTTTATAGCGGTTATAGATCATGCTCTCGAAAACGGGTATACCCTTGCGCTGGACTGTGATGTGAGTGAACCCACCTTCTCACAAAAAGACGGCGTAGCGGTAATCCCAGAAAACGAAACAGACACCAGGACTATATTAAAAGACATAAAACAGGAAAAAAGCATCTCCCCGGAATACCGGCAGCAGGAATTCGAGAACTATCATACCACCGACGACCATTTGATGCATATCGTAGGAAAGGTAAAAGACCAGGAAGGCCACGTATACTACAAGGTAAAAAACTCCTGGGGAACGGATAAAATCCGTGTCGGAGAGAGCGGCGGCTATATTAATATGAGCGTTCCTTACATGCGGTTAAAGGCCATATCCGTCATGCTGCACAAAGACGGTTTATCCAAAGCGGTGCGCAAAAATTAAACCTTTAGAAGTCATAAAGATAAGGCGCTACTCCCCTAACCTTTCCTGTTCATCGGGGGTAGTGTCTCTTTTGTTGTCGTCCAGACGATAGTTTCCGAAATTGTATTTAAGACTAAAAGAAACGGTTCGTGTTTCCGGTCTTGCTATGTAGCCGTTATCCTGGTTTTGGTACCTGGACGCCAGCCAGATATTTTGAGTATTAAAGATATCTGTAAGATTCAGGGAAGCAATAATTCTGTTCTTCCAAAGTCTTTTGGTTAACCCTATATCGGTAGAAAAACGGTTTTTAAAGGTGAAAGATCCCTGTATGTAATTGGACATATAAAAAAGAGACAGGTTAGCGGTAAAGCTACGATCCTTCGATATGGTGAACTGGTTATACGCCCGACCGTAATATCCCATAGTATTCAGTTTCTGAACAGGAACTTCGCTTTGTATGGCCGGAAAACTGTTTTCCATATAATACCCGGACATGTAGGTATAAAAATACCACCAATCTTTTATATAGGAATAATAGGTAAAATCCAGGCTATATTGAAGTCCTTCTTCGATATTATATTGCCCTTCACTTATAACCTTATTCTTATTGTCCTGAAAAGTAAGCCCCTGTATCTCATTGTTGGTATGTTGATAATATAAAGAAAATATGAATTTCTTCTTAAGAACATAATCCAAAGCAATTTTATTATCTATAGAACGAGTAAGGCCTGGGTTTCCTTCACTATACTGTCTTTCGTATAAATAATAACGATAAGGATTAAGACTTCCATACCTGGGACGATCTATATTTCTTTTGTAATTGATCCCTAACTGATGATTTTCATTAATAGTATGTTCTATAACTACTGTTGGAAATAACTCAAAATAGGTCTGGGTATTCACCTCTCCCATAACTACGGAATTAGCTTCCATATCTGTATATTCCCCCCGAAGCCCGATATTGGCAGACCAATTCTCCCATTCCTTATTAAAACTTACATAAGCAGCATAAATATTTTCACGGTATTTAAACCGGTCATCTTCTGTTTCCGGGGGAATATCGTCCCCGTCAAAATCCACACTGCTATTGCTGCTTATGGAAGAATACTTTAATCCGGTTTCCACTAGGGCCCATTCCGAAGGAAGATAGAAATCCAGTTGCTGGGTAAATATATTATTCCGCTGTTTAGCCAGGAAATCAAAATAATTACGATCTGTTGGTACTGAATTAGGATCAAAATAATCGGTATACAAAAGTTGAAACTGGCGATCATCATAATAAATATAGTTGCTCACCGCATTCATTTTTGCGCCCTTATCATTAATATTGTAAGTGTAGTCCAGTGAAAAAGCGAGATTGGAACGGTCGTTATCCAGCTCACTGTCTGTCAGAAAATAAGATTCCAGGTTACCAACCGTATCAAAAATATCGGTAACTACGTTATTATCGTAAGTCTTCCCGGGAGAGTGCATAATATTGGCCGTTACACTCAGCGAGTTTTTTTCATTGAGTGTAAAATCCATAATGGTATGCAAATTATGGGCATACGACCTGGTAGTTCTTCTAAAATCCACTTCCCATCGGTTATCTGGAGTATCTCCGTCAAAAAAATTAAAGTAACTATTATCGTGTTTGTATTCCTTCCTGGGATTATAGCTGTAACCCACAAAAAGATCCAGGAAATTATTTTTGTAATAATGATCCGTACCCAGGCTGTATTTGGGGAAAATGGCTTCTGTCCACCTTCCATTAACACTACCTTTGTATCCAACGGAAATACTCCGGGATGTTACAATATTAACCACAGCACCACTTTCCGCATCATAGCGGGCAGGTGGTGTAGTAATGACCTCCACACTACGGATATTACTCCCCGAATAATTTTCCAGCAGGCTTTTTAGTTCTTCCCCGGACAAATAAACCCTTTTATCGTTGATATACACAGTTGCCTGGGTATTCCGCACTACAATCTGGTCGTTTAATACCAGTATTCCGGGGGTATTCCGGAGAATATCAAAGGACGATTGGGCAGAAAAAGAGGTATTTTCTACATTAAGAACAAGGCGGTCACTTCTTATTTCCACCAAAGGCTTTCCGGAGGTTACAGTTACTCCCTCCAGGGATTCGGTTACCTCTTCCAGCAAAATAGTCCCTACATTTATATCATCGTTTACTTCAATCGGTTTCTCCACATCCCGGTAGCCGACGAAAGTGGCTTTCAGAATATAGTTTCCTGTTTTTACCTCAGTAATAGCAAACTTTCCCGCATTATCGGATGAGGTCCCGGACACCACTGTAGAGTCCGACTGTTGTATCAATACTATATTAACATAGGAGAGCGCATTCTGTTCTCCGTCTTTAACAACACCATTTAAAGTATATTCCTGAGCTAAAAGGGCAAAGGGAAAACAAAAGATACAAAATACTAGGCAGCTCAGCTTACCTGATATATTCATAAGTATATTTTTAAAATCAAAAATATGCTTTTTATCGATAAAAACAAACACTTTGTCGATTACTACAATGAAATATAACTTATTAAAATAAAATACCCAGACAAGGGTTTTCATCACCCAAAAGAATTAACTGATTTTAAGGCTATGGAAACAGGAAACTTATATTATAAAAGTATCTGAAATATGTCTCACGTACTATGTAAGAAATAACATTAATTAAAAATACCGTATCTTATTAAGGATTTTTATGTAATATTGTACAGTTCTTTCTTCATACGAAAAAAAAAATTCAAAATCCATTTTTTTTCGATAAAAAGTAATAAAGTTACGACGAAAGTATTAATTGACAAGATTTTATTTTTTGGTAGGTTTGCTACAACTAAATAACCAAAAAGCAAACTATCATGAAATCAGTAAAATTATTTTTTGTAATTCTATCAATTGTATCTTATTCATTTTATTTCTTTAATCCAAAGACATCCAATAATTTGAGTAATAATTTCGAAAACTCTCAAATATTCCTTATCGAGATTAATTTAGATAATATAAACAATCTGGTATTTATAGATAAATATGATGAAACAATAAAACCTCCTAAAAATGGAGTTGTTTAATTTTCCAGTTACCTCTTAAGCCAATTAAAAGAGTGACTAATCTGTATATAAATATTTCATAGTAGACATTTAATCTCTTTTTAATTAAAAAAGCATTTTTATAAAAAAGTCTTTTAATTTAAGATGCCTTCTTTGTATATTGGTTTGTAATTATTTTTGATATAAAAATATATGAAGGTAAAAAAATCTAAAAAAAGACGTTTACGGAGTTCGCTATTAATAGGAAGCATTGTCGCTGCATTAATAGCGCTTTCTCCATATATTTTTTACTTGTATGACAGTTTTCCTACAGAACAAAGTTGGGAATTTTTTGTCTTCAGTTTCAACAGTCCTACTTATCAAAACTTAAATACATTTACATGGATTTTCTTAGGGAAATTCGTCCCTTTATATCTGCTTTTCCTGTGGTTCTTCACCTGTAAACATTGGTGGTACCACGTTATTCTCATTCCCATTGCTATGTATGTTTTTCAACTATTCAGTGTCATTAATGATGACATTCGCTATTACGACGAATTCGAAATTTACTACCTGATTCCTATAATGCTAATTATAATTCCCTTAGTCTATTTAATCCGCCTAAAACTTTTCGATAAGGTTGTACATGGCATAGACATGAGGAAACTGGATGAAGAATTGAAAAAGTATGAGGTGGAAGACGACGATTTCTCCAAATAATTTTATAGCTTTACAGGTATTTGTAGTGTTAAGATTATGAATGTAGCTTCGTCGCCATTTACCAGACAGCAGTTGTTGCCGCAGGAAGAGATGTTGGAGGTCCTGAAACAAAAAGGAGAACTGTTTATAGGTATTCCCAGGGAAATAGCTTATCAGGAAAAGCGTGTCTGTCTCACCCCCGATGCCGTAAATGCCCTTACTGCACACGGGCACCGGGTTATTATAGAATCCAATGCCGGGGAAGGCGCCAACTTTACCGACAGGGAATACAGTGAGGCCGGGGCCGAAGTGACCAATGATATCAAAAAAATATTCTCCTGTCCCATTATCCTTAAAGTAGAACCGCCATCCCTGGATGAACTCCAGCTAATCAACCCGCAGACCATACTTATCTCTGCCCTGCAGATAAAGACCCAGAGCAAAAAATACTTTGAAGAACTGGCCAAAAAAAGGATCACTGCCATAGCCTTTGAATACATACGCGACGAAGACGGTAATTATCCCGCGGTACGCTCCCTGAGCGAAATTGCCGGTACGGCTTCCGTACTGATCGCCGCAGAACTGATGACCAATGCCAATAACGGCAATGGTCTCATGTTCGGTAACATAAGCGGCGTTCCTCCTGTAGATGTTGTTATTCTCGGTGCCGGGACTGTAGGCGAGTTTGCAGCCAGGTCCGCACTCGGGCTCGGGGCCAGCGTTAAAATATTCGATAATTCCATTACACGGCTCCGCCGTATACAAACCAGCCTGGGCCAGCCCATGTATACCTCTACCCTGCAACCCAAAAACCTCTTTAAGGCACTGAGACGTTGCGATGTGGTTATCGGAGCCGTAAGGGGAAATAATCGCGCCCCGGTTGTTGTGACCGAAACTATGGTAGAGAACATGAAAAACGGCGCGGTAATTATTGATGTAAGCATTGATATGGGCGGTTGCTTCGAAACGAGTGAAGTCACAACACACGACAAACCTACCTTTGAGAAATACGGTGTTGTTCATTATTGCGTGCCTAACATCCCGGCCAGGTACTCACGTACGGCTTCCGTTTCCATAAGCAATATCTTTACTCCTTATCTTCTTAAAATCGGGGAGGAAGGCGGACTCGAAAATTCCCTCCGATTTGACCGCGGTTTGCGAAACGGGTTGTATTTTTACCACGGAATTTTAACGAACAGAACGGTAGCGGAATGGTTTAACCTGTCGCATAGCGATATTAACCTTCTGATTTTCTAGAAAACGAAAATCATTTGCTTCCGGAGACTAATTACCCGTTTTTATGGAGATATTGAGAAGATTCGGCTATTATTTTATAGGACTGGCCATAGGTATTGTTATTGTCGCTTTTATTTTTCGCGAAAAGGGCACGGAATTTTGCTATGCCCCCAATTGCAGGGTCCTGAAGGATATCCGGAACAAAACAATTGTTTATGAAAATGAGGCACAAAAGAACCTGGAAGAATACACTATAGACACTACAGGTATTAAAACTTCGGTATTTACGGACGGAGATGTTATTTTCTCCAAAAGCAACACCCATCTGGACTCCTGTAAAACCTATACGGTCGAAGGATCGCTAAAAACAGGTAAAGTTGAAGTATTTGTAAAAAACTGTGACAGTATTGTCAGGATCAGTTCCATCACTCCGATCCCGTAAATATCTTTTCGGTCTTTGTCACGCTTTTTGCAAAATATCCCTTATAATAAGCTTTGCATGTATCCTGGAATTTTCGATAAACCAGAGATGGGTATCCATACCCCCGCAGATTACCCCCGCCAGGTATAATCCGCCTACATTGGTCTCCATAGTCTCCGGATTGTAGGAAGGGTAAAACTTTCCGTCATCGGACAAATTCACTCCTGCTTTTTCAAGGAAAGCAAAATTCGGCATATACCCGGTAAGTGCCAGTACAAAATCATTGGGCACAATCTTTTTTCCTTCCGGGGTATCGATCACTACCTCCTCTTCCCTGATCTCTTCTATATTACTTCTGAAATAGGCTTTAACGGAGCCTTCCGCAATACGGTTCACGATATCTGGCCGAACCCAGTATTTGACCCTTTTTCCGATCTCTTCTCCCCGGACCACCATAGTAACATCCCCTCCTTTACGGTATATTTCCAGTACCGCATCTACGGAAGAATTACTTGCCCCGACCACAATAACCTTCTGACCGGCGTAATAATGAGGGTCCTTGTAATAATGGGATACTTTTGGCAACTCCTCCCCGGGCACCCCCATGGTATTCGGAATATCGTAAAATCCCGTTGCAATAATCACCTGTTTTGCAGTGTAAACCGCTTTGGAAGATACGACAGAAAACAATTTGTTCTCTTTTTCGATATGCTCTACTTTTTCAAACAAACGCAGATCCAGATCATTTGAGGTCACAATACGTCTGTAGTATTCCAGCGCCTCAGCCCTCTGCGGCTTGCTCTTTGTACTAATAAAGGGAATTTCATCGATTTCCAGTTTCTCCGATGTGGAGAAAAAAGTCATATTCAAGGGGTAATTATACAGGGAATTGACTATGCAACCTTTTTCGAGAACTATATAATTAAGCCCGTTTTTCTTTGCTTCCAGGGCACAGGCTATACCTATAGGCCCGCCCCCTACTATTAAAATATCATATTCCTTCATAGCAAATTTTCTTAGCTCCTGACAAAATTTAATTCCGCAGGATTTTTTCTTCGGCTTCCCGCTCTTGGCATTTACCTTTTCTTTAAGAAAGAGTACAACTAATCCTCGTATTGGGGTTCTCCCAGTTTTCCCACCGATTTGGCTACGGCGGTGGCCACTGTAGCATCTCCTGTTACATTAATAACCGTCCTGCACATATCAAGTATCCGGTCTACGGATAAAATAAGCGCAATCCCCAAAGGAAGTTTTTCCGCCGGGAAATTGATGGATTGCAATACTATAATAAGCATTACTACCCCAACTCCAGGAACCCCGGCAGTACCTATAGATGCCAGTAAAGCCGTGAATACAATAGTCAGCTGATCTGCAAAGGTAATGTCAAAATGAAGTGCTTCGCATATAAAAATGGTTGCAACGGCCTGGTAAAGACTTGTTCCGTCCATGTTTATAGTTGCACCGATGGGCAGCACAAAACTGCTGACCTCTTCGTCCACTCCAACATGGTCCCTTACCCTTTCCATATTAACAGGGAGTGTGGCAGCACTGGAGCTTGTCGAAAAAGCAAGTAACTGCACGGGAGCGATCTGCTTCAGGAACCACAACGGGTTCTTTTTGACATACAACCCCACGATCAGCATATATACCACTACCATTAAGGCCAGAGCCCCGATTACCGTAAGCGAGTACTTTAGCAAAGCCAATAATACCTCTACATCATTGGTCCCTGCAACCACATTGGCCAGCAATGCAAATACAGCTATGGGGGCTATTTTAATAATGAGATCTACCATTTTCAAAATGGCATCATTGAGGCTGTCGAAAAAATCTTTCAGGGGTTTTGCCTTTTCATCGCCTATCAACAGCATGCAAACACCCAGCATTATCGTAAAGAATATAACCTGGAGCATCTGGTTGTTATCTCCCATGGCCCCGAAAATATTGTCGGGAACAATATCCACTAAAAATTCCACAAAGTTCTTGGTCTGGGTCTGGCTATCGCTAATCCTCTGGTTTACAACATCCGCATTACCTGGGTTACTGGTCAGCCGGTCTATGGTTTCCTGGGAAATACCGGAACCCGGTTTAATAATATTAGCCACTCCCAGCCCTATGGTAATGGCAAAAATGGTGGTAAGGATGTACAATATCATCGTCCGGATACCAATGCTGGACAGTTTTGATATGTCCTGTAAATCCGCAACTCCTTTAATAAGCGACGCAATAATAAGCGGTATTGCAATGAGCTTTAGCAGATTAATAAACAACTCTCCGAAAGGGTAAACCCAGTTCTCTATGAATGTTTTCCCCTTGGGTTCTGTCGGTAACTCCAGCAGTATTTTCTGATCCGCTTCTATTTTTTCGTCCAGGGCACTTATCTCCTGTTCTATGTTCTCTTTCTCTACCAGGTAAGTCATCCCTCCGGTCCGGCCCTCCCTGAAACGGGTGCCGAGTTCCTTAAGTTCTTCTTTTAACACTTCCTGCCTGGAGAGAGATGCTGTCAATTCCTTGTGGTAACCGGCCGCTTTATCTTTTATTTCCTGATCCGGTTTTCCGACATTCGCCATGACAAGTCCAAACACAACTCCCAACACCATTCCTATGACGATCTGCCAGTGTAATGCAATCTTTTTCTTCATAAGTTTCTAAAATTAATGCAATAGCCGCCCGCCATTCTTAACCCATGACGAACCGGAAATATCGTATTTCGGGCTATATTCTGGAATTCCTGCTCAACAGGTAGTGGTCCGCCAATACCAGGGCAGCCATAGCTTCAACGATAGGCACCGCCCTGGGGACAACGCAAGGATCGTGTCTCCCTTTTCCCTGCATTTCCACAATATTGCCATCCCGGTCTATGGTTTCCTGCTTCTGCATAATGGTTGCTACGGGTTTAAAAGCTACCCGGAAATATATATCCATACCGTTACTGATTCCTCCCTGCACCCCTCCGGAGAGATTTGTTTTGGTGGTCCCGTCCGGATTATACAGGTCGTTATGCTCGCTTCCTTTCATCTTAGCTCCGCAAAAACCACTACCGTATTCAAAGCCTTTTACCGCATTTATAGATAGCATGGCTTTTCCCAGATCGGCATGCAGTTTGTCGAATACCGGTTCCCCGAGTCCTACGGGGACATTGCGAATAACACAGGTTACCGTACCTCCTACCGTATCTCCCTGCTTTCGTATTTCTTTTATATAATCTTCCATCTTCGCAGCGATCTCCGGGTCGGGACAGCGTACGGGATTGCTTTCTATTTTGGAGAAATCCAGGTCCTGGTAAGGTTTTTCAAGGAAAATATCACCTACGGAAGATACGAAGGCATCTATACGAATATCTTTAAGTAACTGTTTTGCGACGGCGCCGGCCACTACACGACAGGCCGTTTCGCGGGCCGAGCTCCTACCCCCCCCGCGATAATCCCGAAGGCCGTATTTTTGGTCATAAACATAGTCGGCATGACTGGGGCGGTAACTGTCCTTGATATGGGAGTAGTCATGTGATTTCTGATTGGTATTCTCAATAACAAAACCAATAGGCACACCAGTTGTTTTTCCTTCAAAAATGCCTGAAAGTATACGGAATTCATCCGGTTCTTTCCGTTGTGTTACTATGGCTGACTGGCCCGGCTTCCGACGGTTCAGCTCGTGTTGTATTTCATCGAGACGCAGCTCCAGTCCAGCCGGACATCCGTCTATAATCCCTCCTAAAGCCTGTCCGTGTGATTCTCCGAAAGTCGTAAGTTTAAATATCGTTCCAAAGGAATTTCCTGCCATCTAAATTGATTTTGAACAAATGTAAATGTTAATAATTAATTATTCAAAATTAATATTGAATTTGGGGTTACTAGTTGGTAATTACAGTAACAAGTTGTAGGTTTAGCCAAAACGAGGTAGTTGAGTAACAGTCGCAGACTGTTGTACCGAAGCCACCGGGATCACAATCCCTTAACAATATGCTCATAAATAATTAATTGCCAGGTAATCTTTAACTAACACAGATTTTTTTTCTTTACAGAAAATTTTTCCGCCTTGAAAAAGCGCAAAGTAGAGATTGTCGTCATATCGGATGTTCACCTTGGCACTTATGGTTGCCATGCCGGCGAACTGCTCTCTTACCTGAACAGCATAAATCCGGAAAAGCTTATCCTCAACGGGGACATCATAGATATCTGGCAATTCCGGAAACGCTATTTTCCTAAAAAACACCTCCAGGTCATCAAAAAAATCATAGACCTCTCCACCAAGGGGACCCAGGTTTTTTACATCACCGGGAACCACGACGAAATGCTTCGGAAATTCAGCGATGTAACCATGGGAAACATCGCTATCCTGGACAAATTATCACTGAAACTGGACGGGAAAAAAGCCTGGATCTTCCACGGTGATGTTTTCGATGCTTCCATACAACACACCAAGTGGATCGCCAAACTCGGAGGCTGGGGATATGATTTCCTCATATTGTTCAACAGGTTTATAAACTGGATACTGGTAAAAATGGGAAGAGAAAAATATTCTCTTTCCAAGAAAATAAAAAACAGTGTAAAAAAGGCCGTAAAATATATTAATGATTTTGAAAAGGTAGCTGCCGACCTGGCCATACAAAACGGATATAAATATGTGATATGCGGTCATATCCACCAGCCCAAGATGATCCGGAAAGTGAACAGGCACGGTACTTGCCTTTATCTCAATTCCGGTGACTGGGTAGAAAACCTCACTTCCCTGGAGTACCATAAGAAACACTGGGAACTCTATAGCTTTAACGATGATAAGTTAAGTCCTTTTTATACTGATGAAGATCTGAAGTCCATGAGTTATAAAGATCTGCTTGCCGCCATAACCATAACCGGAAAGAAGTAATTATTTCCGGCTCCCAACCGCGTAAAAATCCTTCTTTATCTTATTTCAACTACAAACAGGGGTAAAAGTTATTAACAATTTTAAGGAGAGCACTAAGCCCTGTAAAAAACTACACTTCAGAATATTACACTTAAAATTCTGTTCCTAAAATCACTTTTCTTAATAATCTATCCACCCTTTTAGCTGCTATTTCACCTAAAGCCTTCTCTTAGGTATAAAGGACAGGGTATAATTCTGTAAAATATCGAGTAATTTTTTAATCTGAAAGTGCCTTCCCCCTCCTGATGACCACCATTGAGCAATAATAACCTGCCCAATGGCATAAAAAGGCATTATTACAGGTATTTCACAGGGTTGTCCCGGTAAGAGTTTAACCGAGTAAAATTTTGAATATGGAAAATTCTCAAGAAAAAATTTCTACCGAAAATGTATTATTATCTCTTAAGGAAGGGGACATTAACGCTTATATGAACATTTATGAACATTACCATTCCCGTATTTACAGCTTTGCCCTGTCCTTCCTGAAATCGGAAGATATCAGCCGGGAGATTACCGCGGAAGTTTTCACCGAAGTCTGGGAAAGAAGATCGGAAATCGAGCCCGATACCTTCGACTCTTTCCTGATTTCCGTATGCAGTAACCACGTTTACAAAAAACTCCGCAGTACTTTTAACGAGAATGATTCCAGGAAAAAACTGTGGAACAGAATGAAACCGGGAAGTAACTGAGAGACAAAAAACAGCAGCATTAAATCACCTGAAGAGTAGTTGTGAAAACTGGTAAAGGTCATTCCTCCAAACGGAAAAATCATGCTGTCCCGGTTCTACATAATAGGTATGAGGAATCCCTTTTTTAGCAAGGTACTGATGGGTCCGTTCACTGATATACAGAAGTTCGTCTTCCTGACCGCAGGAAATCCACAGTAACCGGAGATTACGAATAGCTTTCCCCGGCCTGGGTACAAGTTTTTCCGGGACTCTGGTGTTCGGGGCGGGAGAAAAAGCCCCTATCCAGGCAAATGTTTCCAGATGACCAAGACCGAAATTGAGCGCTTGTCCTCCTCCCATAGATAAACCTGCAAGAGCACGGTTATTCCGGTCCTTATATACGGGATAATTGGCTTCCACAAAAGGAATCAGGTCATCCAGGAGGTCATTTTCAAAATCGGAAAAAGCTCTTATCTTTTCCTTATCAAATATATTATCCCCTGCCCGGTCATCTTTCATTGCCCTGCCATTTGGCATGACTACTATCATAGGTTCCAGCTTTTCCCGGGCATACAGGTTATCAAATATTACATTCGGTTTTCCGTGATAATACCATTCTGTTTCATCTCCTCCGATTCCGTGCAGCAGGTACAAGACATTGTATTTCCTGTCCCTTGAAAAACCCGGCGGCGTATATATGGTGACTTTACGGTCCGTTCCCACAGTTTTCGAAGCATATTCCAGTGTTTCCACCTTGCCCTTGGGGATATCCGCACGGATGGAATCAAAACCTGCCGGAGTGTTCATATCTCCCGATTGGGCCAGGATAGGGAAAACCATACTCAACAACAGGAGTATAAGGTACAGATATTTACTTTGAAAATATATCATGCCGGTTGGTCGGGTAGTTAATTGGTCAGGCCCGGTAAATATCAGCTCTCCTTCTCGTTGTAATAAAGCAATTTTACGATCCCGTCCGATAATCCTATTTTAGGAACATGTATCTTCTTAGCCCCGCTCCATTTGGTAGCGGAAAGAAATATACGCGTCGCGGGAATAATAACATCTGCCCTGTCGGGGTTTAATCCCAGTTCGGATATCCTGTCCTCATAGCTGATACTTTGCAAGAATTGGTACTGGGCGTTTAACCAGATGTAGGACAAGGGTTCGCCGGGCTTCCTCCCGGACATTTTATACAGTTTGTTAATATTTCCCCCCGAACCTATAAGGGACAGGCTTTTGAGATTCCTGGTACTTTTCTTTATCCATTTTTCTATTTCTTTCCATACGCCTTCTTCCACCATCTCATTGAGCAACCGCACCGTTCCTATTTTAAAAGATCTGGAAGCTGCTATTTTGCCGTTCGTAAATATGGTGAATTCGGTGCTTCCCCCTCCCACATCTACATACAGATAAGATTTTTCCGTATCGATGAGCTGGTGAAGGTCTGTAGAAGCTATTATGGCCGCCTCCTTTTTTCCGTCTATGATCTCTATACGTATACCTGACTTTTTTTCTATCTCCGCCGCCAGTTCATTACCGTTGTTCGCTTCCCGCATCGCAGAGGTGGCACATGCCATGTACTTCTCCACATTATGGACCTTCATCAGCAATTTAAAAGCTTTCATGGCGTCTACCATGCGAATGGCATTGCCCCTGGATATTTCTCCCACAGTAAAAGAATCCTGTCCTAAACGGACCGGGACCCTTACCAGGGAACTTTTTTTGAACTGGGTTTCTTTTCCCGTTTCTTCAATTACGTTGTTAATCAATAACCTTATGGCATTGGAGCCAATATCAATAGCAGCAAATTTTCGTATTCTAATCATATATAACCTGTTGGCGGGAGCACCTTGTCCCCTTGTCCCCGGTTCGTAGCTGTCTTTCGGTTTCTTTTATATTGCAGGCCCGAAAACGAACCGTTTATATTTTCAATATATCCTTAGCTTTCTATTTTAATTTTTGCAAATAATAATCATAGGTAGCAAACTGCGAGCGTACTTTTGGAAGGTTGTTTTTACGGTAGGCATTATCCTGCTTTCCGGAAATAACCCTTGCCTTTACATTATCGCTCCAACCTATTTCGAATGTTTCCAGGAGCTCTTTTTTTATCTCATCATCATAGATGGGGCAACTCACCTCCACCCGGTTATCTATATTCCTCGTCATCCAGTCCGCAGAAGAAATATAGACCTTCGGATCTCCCCCGTTTCCAAAGATAAACAATCTGGGGTGTTCCAGAAACTTATCCACAATACTTATCACTTCGATATTTTCACTCATACCTTTTACCCCGGGTATCAGGCAACAGGCTCCTCTTACGATCATCTGTATTTTTACGCCCGCCCTGCTGGCTTCGTAAAGCTTGTCCACCATCTTGTAATTGGTAATGCTGTTCATCTTCAGCTTCAGGTACCCTTCTTTTCCGGCCTTCGTATTGGCTATCTCCCTGTCAATAAGCTTCGAAAAAACTTTTCCCGTATAATGGGGAGAGACTACCAGGTGCTTGTATTTGTTGATTTTGTATGTTGTTTCAAAGAAATCAAATACCGTATTCACTTCCTTCAGTATGGCCTGATTGGAAGTAAACAGGGTATAATCCGTATAAATTTTCGCCGTAGCCTCATTAAAATTCCCTGTACTGATAAAACCGTAACGTTTTATCCGGTCGTGTTCTTCCCTTTCTATCAGACATATCTTGCTGTGTACCTTCAGGCCGGGGACCCCGAAAATAAGCTTGATCCCTTCACTTTGCAACTGTTCGGCATACTCTATGTTTGCCTCTTCATCAAAACGCGCCTGCAGCTCTATCTGTACGGTTACCTGTTTGCCGTTCTTTACGGCATTAATGAGGCTACTTGCTACCTGGGATGCCTTGGCAAGGCGGTATACCGTAATCTTTATGGTCCGCACCTTCGGGTCCAGGGCAGCTTCGCGGAGAAAACGTATCACATAGGAAAAGGTGTGATACGGGGCAAAGAGAAGATAATCTTTTTTCGCAATCTTTTCCAGTACGCTTCCCTGCAAGCTTAATCCTTCCACCGGTAAAGGGGGTACTTTATCGTATAGCAGGTCTTCCCTGCCCAGGCTGGGAAAATTCATGTAATCCCTCCGGTTGTGATATCTTCCCCCCGGAATTACACTGTCTGTATTCTTGATCCGCATTTTATTCTTCAGGAACCTTAACGTGTCCTTATCTATCTTGTCGTCATACACAAAACGCACAGGCTCGCTTATTTCCCGTCCTTTAACACTGCTGGATATTTTTTCTATAAAACTCTTGCTAAGGTCATTGTCGATATCTAGTTCCGCATCCCTTGTTATTTTAATCATATGGGCAGAAAGCGATTCGTAGTTAAAAATATTAAAAATGGTATGCATACAATACCTCACCAGATCGTCCAGGATAATGATATAGCTTTTATCCCCTTCGTTGGGCAATACGACAAAACGATCAATGTCCTTCGGTATCTCGATCAGGGCATAACGTATTTCATTGGGCTCGGAAGAAAAGATATTTTTCAGTGCCCCCGGCTTCTTCTCCTTTTTCATTACCATCTTAACCGCCAGGTAAGCCGCACTGTCCTTCAGCAACGGAAATTCGGCAAGATCGTTAAGGATAATGGTTACAAGTGCCGGACTGACCTTTTGTACGAAGTAATTGACCACGAATTGCTTTTGGGATTCGGAAACTTCGGTCTCATTGATAATAAAAATATTTTCCTTCTCCAGTTGTTTTTCAATATAGCGAAGGATATTCTGGCTTTCCGCCTGTTGTTTTATCACTATCTGTGTAATGTCTTCCAGCAGGTCTTTGGCCACTTCGCCCCCAAGGGCACTTTTTCCTTTCCGCCCGGCAAGTGCTATACGCTTTACAGTGGCATACCTCACCTTAAAAAACTCATCCAGGTTATTGGAAAATATCCCCAGGAAACGCAACCTGTCTATAAGCGGCACGGTCTCATCGGCTGCTTCCTGTAATACCCTGGCATTAAATTGTAACCAGCTAAGTTCCCGGTTAATGTATTGGTTTCGTGTTATCTCCATATAAATGATTAACGTAAATGCTTCGGAATGACCATCAGGTATGTAGTACCTTTACCGACCTTTCTCCAGCTGTCCTCTTCAAAAATAATATGCACTATTCCCGAAGTAGGCAAATTGTCCGTATAACGATTTCCAAAATTATTGGAAACCTCCGTAAATGCATGATTGTGACCAAAGATCATAACTTTTTCGTAATCGTCGCTTAACGTCCGGATAAAATTAAAAACCGACGCACCGGAAAAATCGTATAATTCCCCTGCTAACCGCAGTGTTTCCGGGGGGATATCCAGCATTCTCAAAAAAATAGTGCAGGTGTGCAATGCCCGGTTTGCCGGACTGGAAAACACTATATCCGGTATGGGTATTTTACCCTTTACATGTGAAGCCACAAGAATGGCGTCGTTAATTCCCTTTTCCTTTAACGGCCTGTCCCTGTCTCCTACTCCATACTCCCAGGAAGATTTGGCATGTCTTATTAGGGTCAGTTGTTTCATAAAACTATTTTTTGAACATTAATATGGTACGGAATCTTCTCTAAAGATATAATTATAGGCTTTTATTTACAATTTATCAAGGGGCCAGCCGCTCCTTTTTCCAGTCCAGTTCATTTTCAAGGGTATATCGTATCCGGTCGTGCAGCCTGTTGGGACGGCCCTGCCAGAATTCAACAGATACCGGCTTTACCAGATATCCGCCCCAGTGGCCGGGACGCGGAATTTCCTTTCCTCTGAATTCTTCTTCGAGCCGTTGCAGTTCTTTTTCAAGCTCTTTCCTTCCCGAAACAACCTCGCTTTGAGCAGATGCCAAAGCGCCGAGTTTACTACCATCCGGGCGCGATTCAAAATAACCGTCGGACAGATTTTCGGCTACCTTCTCCGCTATCCCCTTCACTATTACCTGTCGTTCCAGGTTAGGCCAGAAAAAGGAGAGACAGATATTTGGATTGGCCGCAATGGCCTTTCCTTTTTCACTGTTGTAATTCGTATAGAAAATAAACCCTTCATGCGTGTATTTTTTGAGCAATACCACCCGGTTTTTCGGAAAACCGTCCACCCCAATGGTAGAGACTGTCATGGCATTGGCCTCTTCCACTCCCCCGGTCTTTTCTACCTCGTAAAACCAGGTCTGGAATAATTCCATGGGATTCCCGGGAGTACTGTCTTCCAGTAACTCCTTTTTTTCGTACGTCCTCCTGTAATTACTCAGATCTTGTTGCATAGTTCGTGATATTTAGGAAATTATTCCGTACAAAGATACCGTTTACGGCTCATATTTAGGGTATCCCATACAAGATTCGGAGCTTTTTCCGAAGAAATCCTAGACAGTAAAACCAAGGGGACATGAAGTCATTTTTTGTTTGGAGGCACTATAAAACAATCGTATAAATACGTATAATTGTATTGTTTAAATCTCTTCCCATGAAGATCAGAAAAGCCAGTATCACACACGACTACGAGAGCGTATGGAGTATTTTTTCTGCCGTTGTGCAAACCGGCGACACCTATGCATATCCCCCGGAAACGACCATGACCGAAATGAAAACATACTGGTTTGCCGATGCCATGACGACTTTTGTCATAGAAGAAGACGGTAATATACTGGGAACGTACATAATTAAGCCCAACCAGCCGGGCCTTGGCAATCACATAGCCAATTGTGGCTATATGGTGGCCCCCCGGGCGCATGGCAGGGGTATAGGTAAGAAGTTATGTGAACACTCCATAGCCTTTGCCAGGGAAAGCGGTTACAAAGGCATACAATTCAACATCGTGGTGAGTACCAATGAAGTTGCCCTGAGACTCTGGCAAAAATCCGGTTTCCGGATAACAGGCATTACTCCCAAAGGTTTCCGGCATAAGGAGCTGGGTTTTGTGGATACCTATGTTATGTTCAGGGAATTGTAGGGTTAGCCGGGTAATGCCTTAAATACATAATAGCATTCCCTCCTGACCGGTCTCCACCTTCAAAACTCCTGGCAGACTCTTACTCCGCCTGCTTATCCGGTTCAAAATCGAGCGAAACGGAGTTCATACAGAACCTTTTGTGCGTAGGGGGCGGCCCGTCGTCGAAAATATGTCCGAGGTGCGAATTACACCTTGCACATTCTACTTCTATACGGTGCATTCCGTGCGAATTGTCCTCTTTATAAATAACACTGCCTTCCCGTTCGGTTTCAAAAAAACTTGGCCAGCCGCAACTACTGGCAAATTTGGCATCGGAACGAAACAAAAGGTTTCCGCAAACCGCACAGTAATAGGTCCCCTTCGTATCGCTGTCCCAGTATTTACCGGTAAAGGCCCGTTCGGTCCCCTGTTGCCTGGCCACATAATAAAGCTCCGGAGAAAGGATCTTTTTCCACTCCGCATCACTTACATTGAGATGTGTTGTGTCCGTCCGGGAATAATACGGATTGTTTTTGTGCTTTGTTTCCATTGTCTGTTGTGCTTTACATATGCCCGTGGATGCCAGAAATACAACCGACAGCACCAGAGCGGTTTTTATCATCTTCATTTGTTAGCTCCATGTTTTAACTTGTCCTTGAAAACTTTTTTAAACTTTTCCAGTTTGGGTTGGATCACATACTGGCAATAAGGTTCCGACTTGTTTTGATTGTAATAATCCTGGTGGTAATCCTTCGCTTTATAAAAGACCGTAAATGGAGCCACTTCGGTAACAATTGGTTTGTCATAAGCCTTTGCTTCGTTTAGTCTTTTGATGTAGTATTCGGCCTTCTCCTTTTGTGAGCTGTTGTGATAAAATATTGCCGAACGGTATTGTGTACCTATATCGTTTCCCTGGCGGTTCAACTGGGTGGGGTCGTGCGCCACAAAAAAGGCTTCGAGCAGTTCGTCAAACGAAATTACCGAAGGGTCATAAATAATATTACAGGCCTCCGCATGACCTGTTTTCCCCGTAGTTACCTGTTTGTAGGATGGGTTTACCACCGTACCCCCCGTAAACCCGGATATCACTTTTTTAACTCCCTCAAGTTGCTGGAACTGGGTTTCCACACACCAGAAACACCCTGCGGCAAAAGTAGCCGTGTCCATTTTTACGGCAATCATTTTTTCTTCGGACGGATGGGTTGGTGTCACATTCCTTCCTTTTTCCCATACTGTATATGCCGTAAGTGCAAAAACGCCTGCAAACAAGGATAAGCCCTTCATTATCTTTACCATATTCTTTCTTGTCATCATTGTATTCTTTAATTTTATAGCATATCAAAGATACGCCTAAAACCACAGTACAGAAAATATAAGAACTTCCCGTCCGGTTGTACATATTTCCCTCTGCATATTTTATGCCATTTTTCTCCTTTTCTCCAGAACACTTTACAATACGGTTTCCGGATTAAGGGAATTTTTTACATGCCGGGAGGAAAAATTGCTATTTCCTGCTCTTTTATGCTTTTACACCTTTGTCAGACATAATTTATAAATACAAAAAATTAGAGAAATGGTAAAATTCAGAAAATCACATCAATTGCTTACATTGCTATTGCTAAGTGTATTTGCATATTCATGTAGTGACGATGACGATAATTCCGGAAAACCGGTTCCCGAAATGGCTACCCTAACCGTAGAAAATGTTCTTGAAGCAAAAACCCTGGTGCAGTCCGGCACTTTTGAGGGGGATGGTGCGGGTGCCCCGGTAATCCTTCCGGGAGAATCCGTATCATTTTCATTTTCGGCCGCTAAAGGACAGACTGTTTCCTTTGCTGCCATGTACGGCTGGAGCAATGACCTTTTCTTTGCCCCTGAAAACCCGGGAATATCCGTTTATGATGACAACGGCGATCCGATAGAAGGCGATGTTTCGGAAGAACTGAAACTTTGGGATAACGGGAGCAGGGTCAACCAGGTGCCAGGCGCCGATGTCGACCACCCGGGAGAAGCCGAGGCCAAGTCTATCCGTGAAGTAGACGGTACTGACGACCAGGGAAATCCCTACCTACCGGCATCCGAACTGGTAAAGGTTTCACTTGTTTACGACGGTGACTCTTATTTTACATTGACTCTCGAAAACATTTCCGGTGGTACGGCCAATGAAACCCCGGTAAGTCCCGGGGTCTGGGCAGTTTCGTATATCGCGGGCGGAGCGCCCCTGAACCTGGCACCGCTTTATGAAGAAGAGGAAAGTTCTTATAGCGGACTCACAAAACTTTCGGAAATGGGGGACAATACGGAGATTTTTGATGATGTTAGTGACAACACCGGTATTTTCACACCGCTATCCCCCATCCTTGTTGTAGTGTATAACGGCATAGACAACCCGATCTTTAAGGAAGGGGAAAACGACCGCGGAGAAGGGCTGGCATTACTGGCCCAAACAGGAAATGCCGAAGACCTGGCCGCTGCCTTGAACGGACAAAACGGAATTAAAGCAACATACATACTACCCGATCCGCAAAACACGGTCCTGCTTCCTTCCGTTAACGGAACAGCGGGTGGAAAGGTAAGCCAGGAACTGACGCTGGAAGAAGGAGACCACATTGCCATAGCCACCATGTACGGCTTCTCGAACGACTGGTTTTTTGCTCTCGGGGACGGTGGTATATCTGCTGGTGAAACCGGGGATATCTCTGCTATGGTCAGGTTATACGATAACGGTACGGCTGTCAACCAGTTTCCCGGTGCGGGTGTAACGCAGATCAATCTGGGTGGTTCCGTTATTCCAGAGGAAAAACCCATACAGGAAGTACCGAATCCCAACAGTTTTACTGCACTGCCTTCATTGGACCAGGTGGTGAAAATTACACTCAACTAACTCATTCCGTTTTCAAAAGAAGAGGGCCTGTGTGCCCTCTTCTTTGATTTTAACGGTAATATATCATGGTCATATTATAGCATACAGGGATAAATCGTATTTTTATAACCGGCTGTTAAAATTCCCGAATACAGATTTACGGTCTGTGTATGCAAAACCTTCCCTGCTACCTTCACAAAACATTCCACCGGGATGATGGGCCATTGATTTCCTTGGAGATCAATATACTTAAACAAAGAATATAAATTATATAATCAAAATATATGACAAACAATAATTTAACAAAAAACAAAATATTCATTTACTCAAAAACCATGAACGAATCAACCCATATAAACACATCATGTTATGAACTTTAAAACAAAAAAGATTTTAATTACCGGGGGGTCCAGCGGAATAGGAAAAGCCATCGTAAAGGATTTGTATGAAAAAGGTGCAACTTCCTTTGCGGTGGTGGGTCGCAGTGCGGAAAAAATGAAATCCCTTAAAACCGATTTCCCCCGGGCCGATTTCCTCTTTCTTCCCGGCGACGTTGCCAAGACCGGAGATTTAAAACAAATTTCCGCTGCAGTGGACAAACACTGGGGAAAACTGGATATTCTTATCAATAATGCAGGCGTGGTAAGTGCAGGTCCGCTGGAAGAAACAAGCGATGAAGATATTATCTCGCAACTGAACATCAATGTAGCGGGACTGATATTGCTCACCAAATACACCTTGCCGTTACTGAGAGAAAGTGAGGAAGCCGCTATTATAAACGTCTCTTCCGGACTGGGATTGATAGGTATGCCTTTTTATGCCACTTATGCCGCGACCAAAGCTGCGGTTAGCAGGTTTTCCGAAGCTATGCGAAGGGAACTCAACGGTACTTCCATACATGTAATGACCGTCTATCCCACAGCAACGGACACACCGATGATGGAAACAGCCGCCACGGGAAATATGGATTCTCCGGAACTCGTAGCGCAACTTACCTTAGAAGGGCTTACGGACAAAAAGATCAGGGTGGTTCTTGGCGGAGACCAAAGACTGGAGGACGAAAAAACGAATTTTGAAAAACCGCTTGAATTTGACAAGAAAGTAAGTACCCTTTATGATGCCATGCAGAAGCGGGCTGCAAATCACCGATCTATGTAGACATTTTTTCACCCATTGTGTATTTTGTCCAAACACACAATGGGTAATTTTCTTATTTTCTTTTCGTTAACTCAACTCCTGCCAAGGTGTAAAGAGTTGTTTTATCATTCCTCTCCCTTTACTTTAGGCCAGTTTTTATCAGCTTCCAAAATGAATTTCGCCCGGTTTGCATCCCATGTCTCCTTGACTTTTCCGTTATAATTAAAGTACAACTTACCATCAATTACAGACCAGGTGTCTATTTCCACCGGTGCCTTATGCCCCTGTGAAGTTCCGTATGCACAATATCCTCCGTATTGCGGCGCATAGGCTTCCGGGTTTTCTTTAAACCTGTTCATATTCTCTTTACTGGAAAACAGCCAGGTAGCTCCGTTCCAGTCATAAGAAAACTGTTCCTTTCCCATAACCGGCTCAGACACTTCGAAAAATGCTACGGGATCATATCCTTTTATGGCTTTCCCATCCGAAACAAATACTTCCGATGCATCAGACCCCGAAGATCCGGAAAAGATAAAAATACCTGCAATGGCAACTACCACTACTATGGCAATACCTAAAATTATTTTTTTCATTGTAAATTGTTTTAGAAGAACTCCATTTTTACCCGGAAATGCCGTGTATTTCCGGAGCATATGAATATCCGATTGTTTTTAGCAAATTTATTCTCTACCGGGAAACAGGCACATAAAAAAACTTCCCGATGACTTGCCTAAACTTCCCGAAATACATTATGTCTGTCCGAAGTTCAGAAAATCAGGGAAGAAAAAGATTAAGCCATTATGGATTTAAAGCCTACATATGACTAATTATTTTTTTTAGTCCTCATAATTGCCTTGTTGCGGAAAGTGCTTAACAAATATAGACTTACAGCCAATCCAACCAGGTCTTTAAAAAGAAACAAACCCAGGAATGTCATGTATCCCATACCGTTTATATTTATTATCGTTTCCGGCGTTGTTATGAGCATGGAACTGGTTATTGTAAACATCATGATAGTAATAAAAGTTCCGATCATACCTACTTTCGGACGGAATAATCCGATGAAAATTAAAATAGCCGCAATAATTTCCGTTGCACCAATAATGTCAGACCCACGGTAGGTCCCTAACAATTTAAAATGCCAGCTAATAAACGGGCTATTGGTTACCAGGGGTACAATTCCTTCCGCCCCCGGATCTGTCATTTTGTATGCCCCTGCCCATAATAACATAATTATCACAGACCCCATACTTACAATAAACGGAAGGTTCAGATCCTCTACAAATTGTGTCTTTCTTATCAAACCAGAACTATTTGCGGTTGTGATCATATCCTTTTGTTGTATTTGATTTTCCATTTTGTAAAGTTTAAGTCAAAAAAGGGAAGAATTGCACCCCGGTTTATTCCGTAGCAATCCTTCCTTGTGTTCCTATTAAATATCTTCTGCCAATGGAAAGTCTATTTCCACTTCGGTTAAATTGTGAATGTAATTGGTGATGATCTTATCGCCAATGATAATAACAGCGTCAATTAAATTGGCTTCGGTATAACCGGCAACGAAGAAATTTTCTTTCACTTCTTCAGAGACTTTCCCTTTCCTTTCCACTACTGCAGCAGTGAATTTTGCCAGGCCATCCAGTTTATTGTCAAAAGCGGCCCGGCCCTCTCTGATTTCAAGAATCTGTTCGTCCGTAAAACCGTGGAGTTTTCCTAAAACCGTATGGGCGGAAAGGCAATATTTACAGTGATTGATTTGACTTGTCACCAGATTGATGACCTCTCTTTCTTTTCCCCTAAGCGTACTTTTTCTATTTTGCAACACCAGGTAATCGCCCAAAGCGGTTTCATTTTTAGCCATATAGGCATAAAGATTAGGAACAAAACCGGCACTTTTTTGTAATTGATCAAAAATAGCCTGGTTCTTCGCAGAAACTTCTGCTCTTGTCGGAATGGAGAATTCTCCGTTTTTTGCTGTAGTTGTCATAACTTTGTTGTTTTTAATTATATTGCCAATATTGACATTACAAAGGTGCTACAGCAAGGGAAGGATTAAAATGAGGTACCTCAATAAAAACTGTTGATATGGGTCATGGCAAAAGCTTGATATAGATCAACTTTTTTTGTGAACTCTTTTATTTCGTATTCTCGAGAGCGATTCGGTAGTCATGCCCAGATATGAAGCAAGGGTATATTGAGGGACTCTCTGAGCTATAAGCGGATAATTTTTAATAAATTCTTCATAACGTTCTTCTGCATTTAAGGTAAGATTTCTAATAATGCGACGTTGCATATAGGCGGTAGAACGTTCTCCCATGATCCGGAAAAAAGTTTCAAACTTCTGGCCGGACTGCTTCAATTGTTCTTCGGCCCGGTGGTCTATTTGTAATAATACGCTATCCTCCAGTGCCATGACAAACATAGTTGCCGGTTTTTGGTAGATATAACTGTTATAATCCGAGATCCACCAATCCTCAATGGCAAACTGTATGGTATTCTCCTGTCCGCCATCGGCCACCGTATAGCCCCTCAGGGCGCCTTTAACCACATAGTTCCGGTGTGTCGCCACAAAATCGGGTTGAATGATAAATTGTCTTTTTTTTATCTTTTTTACCTGAAAAGCTTCGATAAAAGTCCGTATCTCTGTGTCGGAGAAAGACACTCGTTTTTGCACATGGGCAATCAACGGCAGGTATTCTTCAGGTATATCGGACATCAATTCCAACACATTAAAAATATTTATATTTTCCTAAAATAATCATTCTTCCGCACTTTATATGCCTACTACCGATGAAGCTTCCGCACTCTTAAATTCGGAAGGGGCAAAAGAAGTTTGTTTTTTAAAGAAGTTGCTGAAATACGCAGCATCGTCATATCCCAGTTCGTAAGCAATTTCCTTGATGGATTTATCGGTATACATCAGCAGCCGTTTTGCTTCTAGCACAATGCGGTACTGGATCACGGAGAGGGGAGATTTATTGTTGTACATGGCAAAGAGGTTAGAGAGGGTTTTGGGCGACCTGCACAACTGGTCCGCGTAGAATTTAACCCCGTGTTCCTTCTTATAATACGTTTCCACCAGTAAATTGAATTTGCGGATAATATCCAGTTTTTCATCGTTCATATCCCCGGCCAGGTATTGCTTTTTGGCCAGCCTGGTAACAATAATTATGAGACGTTTGAGCAGGACACGAAGCATATCTTCCTGTATAATATCTTTCATTTCAAATTCTTCCTGGAATACCTTCAGCAGGGTGTTCAGTTTATCCTGCTGCACTTCGTCTATATTCACAAACATCGGTTGAGAAGAACCATAAAACAAAAAGCCCACACACCCTACTTCCCTGTCGTGGTCCACGATACAGTAAAATTCCCGGTTAAACTGCCATGCCACCACAGACTCCGGGTCCGAAAAATCAAAGGTCTGATTGATGATCAGGGCCAGGATGCTGTTTTCGGGAAAATCATATGCAATACCGTCTACAACCACGGTTTGTGATTTTCCGCGATTCCATGCGATGGTCAGAAACCGTTCTTTCCGGTCCCTGCCGTAAAACCTGCGATTGAAATTACCTTCACGAAGAATTAACCGGAATTCCGATGCGGTTTTATTATTGCGGCATATCAATGGCATAAGAAGCGTCCTGTTTATTTTTATAATGGTATACCGGTTAAAAGCGGTAACATGTAAAATTAAGGTTTTTCCCGCAAATATCGTACCATGGGATAAGGTCTTTCAACATATCGGAAAAAATGCTCTTCTCTTCATCCTCAACCTGAAAAATAAAAAAGAGCGAAGAGATTTTTTCCCCGCTCTTTAACTATTACTTAAAAGGAACTTCCGGCAAATACCGGAAATCCCGTATAAACTATTCTTTCAGACTGCTTTTATCCAGTGTTTCCTCTACCTGGTCTTTGATCTTTTCCTTGTCCCCTACCACAATAAGGGTCATGTCTTCCGGCCTTATATACTTTTTGGTCATTTCCTGTACCTGTTCGGGGGTAATGGCATAAATGTTCTTTACCTTATCCTTTAGCCAGGATTCCGGGAGTTCATGCAAATCGAGGAAATTCAATTGCCCGATGATCCCACCGGGAGTGGAGTTCCGCAAAACAAAAATTCCGGACTCATAATTCTTAATTCCTTCCAGTTCTTCTTTCGCAGGGGCTTCTTCCTGAAGCCTCACTATTTCCTTCTTGATCTCGGCTATGGAAGGCCCAGTAAACTCGGAGGTTACATCGGCAGCTTCATACCAGACCCCGGTTTTATACCGGCTATCCAGATTACTGTAAGGAGAATAGGTATATCCCTTGTCTTCCCGGATATTACTGGTTATCCTGGACCCGAAAGAGCCTCCTAACAGGGAATTGGTTATATCCAGGGCCAGGTAATCCGGGTTGGAGGGGTCTGCAGCAAGTAACCCGTACATGATGGTAGATTGCGGGGCTCCCGGCCTGTCTATGATCTTTACTGTGTTTTTGGTAACAGCCCTGGCAACAGGATAAGAAACTTCCGGTCCTTCCGTCCATGACGAAAATGCATCTTTTACCGCTTTTTCCACCGCAGCGGTGTCAAACTTGCCTACTACATAGATCACCGTGCGTTTCGCCCCGAAATTATCCGCATAGAACTTTTTGATATCTTCCGTCGTATAGGAGTCTATCATTTCGTCCGTAGGATATACCCTGCCATAAGGGTGATCAGGATATACGGAAGCATAAAATTCCTTCGTCACCTGTGCCTGCGGCCTTGACATCCGCACACTGAGATTTCTTTTCATGTCGTTTTTCAGGCGGTCCAGCTCCGACTCCGGCCATTTCGGATGCATCAGCACATCCGCCATAGTGGTTATGGCTTTGGGAGTAAATTCGGAAAGCACATTGGTATTCAGTGTCGTAGCATGACTGGACACGGAAATGTTCAGGTTACCCCCCATAGAGGCCATAGTGTCCGAAATTGCCCTGGCATCTTTAGTGATGCTCCCCTCTTCCATCAGGTCACCCACGAGGTCGCTCAGCCATACTTCGTTTTCCTTCTCGTGTATGTTCCCCGTTTTTACGGTAATGTTTACGGTTGCTTTGGGAATGGCTCCGTAGGGCACCATAACAAGCCGGGCACCGTTTTCCAGGGTAATTTCCTGCTTTTCGGGCAGTTTAAAGTCTTTAGGTTCTCCTCCCTGCGGCGGTTGTTCCTTTTCCTGGGCAGTTGCGGTAAGTACAAAAGCAGCTAATACAGAATTTAGAATAAGTTTTCTCATCGTGCCTGTTTTTTATCGTTAGCTAATAAAGGATTAACCCGCAGAATGGTCCTGTTGGTCGGCCTTAGATAATTGTCGATGGTCTTCTGGATAATTTCCGGGGTTATCCTTTTGAATTCATCCTCAAGAGAATTGATCCTGTCCGGATCATCATCAAAAAGGGCAAAGCTGCACAACAGATCGGCCCTTCCCATGCCGAAAGTCCCGCCCAGTTCATCGTAAAGGCCGGATCTCATTTTTACTATGGCCCCATCCAGTGTTTTTTGGGTTACATTCCCTTTAAGGCTGTCCATTACCTGATCTACGGCACCGATCACCTCGTCTTCGGTAGTACCGTTATCATAGGTAAAATCGAACATCCAGAGCATAGGGCCTTTGTAGTTAAACATGTTTCCCAGGTAGTTTATACCACCGCTTATCCCGGAGGTATATCCTTTTTCATTAACCAATTTTTGCCTGAGCAGCGCATTATCTCCCTGAGCCAGTATCTGGTCCAGCAAGCCCATGGCAAAATATTCCGGTGTATTTCTTTCGGGCATTTTATATGCTACGGCTATGGCGGGCTTATTGGCAAGAGAATCGTCTTTCACAAAACGTTTTTCCGCTTCCTGCACCGGTTCCGTAATATCGGGCTGCGCAGGGATCTCGGCAGACGGTATGCTTCCGAAATATTTTTCTATCCAGGCCCTGGTCTCTTCCGTATCAAAATCTCCCACTACGGCCAGTGCCGCATTATTGGGAGCGTAATATGTTTTGAAGAAATCTTCTACATCCTGCAGGTTTGCAGCATCCAGGTCTTCGAGGTCGCCGTAAAAATTATGTGCATTGTACCAATTCTCATTGGCATACTGCGGCATATCGAGCCAGGGAAACCCGCCGTATGGCTGGTTAAGTACATTTACCTTAACTTCATTTTTAACGACTCCCTGCTGATTGGTCAGGTTCTCCTGGGTTATATCCAGTCCTTTCATCCTGTCCGCTTCGGCCCATAACATGGTTTCGAGCTTATTGGACGGTACAATTTCAAAATAATTGGTAAAATCAAACCTGGTGGACCCATTAAGCACGCCCCCGTTTTTCTGTACCAGATTAATGAATTCCATTTTTCCGAGATTTTCGGATCCCTGGAACATCATATGTTCGAATAAGTGGGCAAAGCCGGTCCTGTCTTTCGGTTCTATCCGGAACCCGATGTTGTAGTACACCGCAACAATGGCCGTCGGCGAAGTCTTGTCCTGTGAAAGAATCACTTTAAGGCCATTGTCCAGCTTGTAATATTCGACCGGCACCTGATAGGTCCCGACCGTCTCCTCCCGGTTAGTTTCTGTGCTGTTTTTACAGGAAATGAAAAACATGCACATCATTAAAAACGTAATGTTTAGCTTCATGAAGAATAATGTTAAAGTTTAACTTGGCGTGTTCAGTACATGACAAAATTTGTTGTGGAGCCATCTGCCCCGAAAACCGGTTTCCCTGCCCCGAAGGCAGCTTCCTTCAACCCGGGTATCTGGTTATCCCCGATTTGCTCCCGTGAAACAGGGGAATGTATCCGGGAGTTATCAAACCGCACTTTTGCCACATACCCAACGTAGTGTGTGACATCTAAAATACAAAAAAGACAGACACTAGTATATTGAGTGTCACAATAAATAGACGAAAAAAAGGAAGAAATGTTACAACCCTGATGGAATTGTTTGTTGGCACGGGTCCAAGAGCCGGAACGTTGCGATTTAAATTATAATCTTATACAGGGCAATAGGTTTATGAGTCGATGGCATAATATTTAATCAATTCAAACATGTGATAATCAAAAAAATGAAATACAACGTCATTGTTTATCAAGACCATCCTGTCTTTAGGTACGGAGTGGTTCGGTACTTTCTGCATACCCATAACCGGAACCTTTGCCAGCTACAAAAGAAATTTAACGGAGTCCGGCTATTTTTTTCTTCAGATTTCTTTTTTCGGCTCCGGAAGTACACTTTGCCAAAGCTTCGGAATAGTGTTTTAAAGCTTCAGCTTTGTTTACGGTGGTATATAAATATCCGAGCAAAGCGTGATAAAAAACTGTTTTTTCCTGCCGGAGTTTTTCAACCTCCCTTATCCCCTCTTCATTACCGTAAACGCGGGCATAAGCAAAGGCACGGTTTAATGCGGTAGCGGGGGAATATTCTATGAGAATGAGCCGGTTGTACAGTTGTAATATATGCTGCCATTTGTCCTTATCGGTTGGGGTGGTATGCCAGTAAGCAATCCCTGCTTCCAGGTGATATTTGGAAGCCGCGTTGCCGGAGCAGGCCTCTACCAGGTAATAATTCCCCCTCTGTATCAAGTCTTTATCCCATTCCTTTTTATCCTGTTCTTCAAACAATACGGTTTCTCCCGTATTATCCGTTCTCGCATCCAGCCGGGAGCTCTGAAAGCACATCAGGGCCAGAAGTGCATTCACCTGAGGCGTATTGGTCCTCCGGTCCCCGACAAGTACCAGGGCCAGCCGTATCGCTTCGGAACAAAAATCTTTTCGTATCAAATGGTTCCCCGACCTGGAAAAATACCCTTCGTTAAACAGGAGATAGAGTGTCCGTAATACGGAATCCATCCGGGAAAGCACAACCGGCTCCGGTAGCCGGTCGATATGGACATTGTTTTTGCGAAGATTGGCTTTGGCCCGGAACAAGCGTTTTTTTATCGTTTCTTTCGCAGAGAGAAAAGCATGGGCAATTTCCTTTATGCTGAATCCGCACAATACCTGAAGAGCCAGGCATATCTGGTTTTCCGGCGCATTTACCGGATCGCACACCCAAAATATCATGGCCAGCTGGCTATCGGCAATAACCTCTTCGGAAAAATCTATCTCCCCCGGCCCTTCCGGGGAATCCTCTTTTAAAGAAACACTGACCTTTGTTTCAAAAACCGCTCGCCTTCTCAGGTGGTCTTTGGCTTTGTTCCGCGCTACGGTGTACAGCCACCCGGCCGGATTATCGGGCATGCCTTGTATTTTCCATTCTTCCGTCGCTTTCAAAAAAGTGGCGCTGGCAATATCTTCCGCGGTTTCCATATCCTTTAAACCAAAATGACGGCACAATACTGCCGTCATCCTGGCATATTCATGCCGGAACAGATATGGTAAAACTTCTCTATATGTTTTCTTGTCCGACATTTTCATTATTTACCCGGAGTAGGTAATACGGCCCTTACTTCCACATTTCCTCCCGCTTTGAGGATGGGATTGCTCTTGGCCAGTTCTACGGCTTCTTCAATAGATCCCGTTTTTACGATCATAAAACCACTTATAAATTCCTTGATCTCCGTATAAGGGCCGTCCGTAACAACATTATCGGGTTTGACGGTCTTTGCTTCGTCTGCCGAGAGACGGTTGCCCTTGTCCGCAAGTTTGTTCTGTGCCGCTATGCTTCCCAACCAGTTCATCCTTTCCCGTATCTGTTCCGGAGAAGGGTTGGTATGCGGATCGGCACTGTTTCTGAAAATTAATACGAATTCTTTCATCTTTATAAATTTTAATATTTCTATCCCTATGACGAACGAGACCGAAAAAGGGGGACAGAAAATCTTGCTTTTTTTACGGATCGGGCACTGTGCAACTAAAATACGAACTTTATCTGTAAACCTGCCAACACAGCAGATGACCTGTTTAATATAGCAAACCTCCCCGAACCGTATATGACAAATATCATCTCCGGAGAACATTCCTCATTGTAGTTTTGCTGTCAAAACAAGTAAGCATGAAGGATTCCCTGATCCGAAAATATGACGTGGCAGGCCCCAGGTACACCAGTTACCCTACGGTACCTTACTGGGACCCGGACAGTTTTTCCAGCCGGCACTGGATATCTTCGGTGAGAAGCGCTTTTTCCGGGGGAGATTTTTCCCGGGAAATAAGTCTTTATATTCACCTGCCGTTCTGTGAAAGCCTTTGTACCTTTTGTGCCTGTCACAAGCGTATCACCAAAAGGCATGAAGTGGAAATCCCCTATATCGAATCCGTTTTGAAAGAATGGAAATTGTATGTGGAAATGCTGAGCCATGTACCCAGGATAAAGGAAATCCATTTGGGTGGAGGCACCCCTACTTTTTTTGCGCCGGAACATCTCAAAATGCTCATAGACGGTATTTTAAAATATGCGGAAAGGGCCGTAAACTACGAATTCGGGTTCGAAGGCCATCCCAACAACACTACGGAAGATCACCTGAAAACATTGTATGGCCTCGGTTTCCGCAGGGTCAGTTTCGGTATACAGGATTATGCCCCTCATGTGCAGCGGGCCATCCACCGGGTGCAACCCTTTGAGAAGGTACGTGAGGTTACCGATGCTGCCTGGATAACAGGTTTTACGTCGGTATCGCACGACCTGGTCTTCGGGCTGCCTTTTCAGACAGCTGAAGATGTGGAAAATACCATGCAATACACCACGGCCCTGAAACCCGACAGAATAGCGCTCTACAGTTATGCCCATGTGCCCTGGATAAGCGGCAACGGGCAACGGGGGTTCCGCGAAGAGGACCTTCCCTCGGGAAAGGAAAAACGGCTATTGTATGAAACCGGAAAAAAATTGTTGCACAAAGCCGGGTATACCGAAATAGGGATGGATCATTTCGCCCTGGCCTCCGATCCGCTTTTCCGGGCTTCGGAAAACGGAACGCTCCACCGGAATTTTATGGGCTATACCACATCAAACACTCCCCTGCTCATAGGACTTGGGGTTTCCGCCATAAGCGATAGCTGGTACGGCTTTGCACAGAATGTAAAAAGTACAGAAGAATACCATGCTCTCGTAAACAATAATATACTTCCCATTCACAAAGGCCATATTCTGAACGATGAGGACCTCATCATCCGCCGGCACATACTCAATCTTATGTGCGGTTTTTATACTTCCTGGAAAAATCCGGATATGTGGTTTACAGGTATTCCCGAGGTACTTCATATGCTGAAAGAACCCCGGCAGGACGGTCTTGTGGAAATCCGGGACAATGAAATAAGGGTCACCCCGGCAGGAAAACCTTTCGTACGCAATATCTGTATGGCCTTCGATTTGAGATTGCAGCGAAAAAAACCGGAAACCCGGTTATTCAGTTCCACGGTGTAATCCGGACCTACTTAACATACTTTACACTTATTTTTAGCCGGAAATTCCTTTAAGGGTTCCCGGCAATGCCCGGTTTTCTGTTCATATAGATCCCGAGGTACAAATGCGTGGACATTTTCCTGGCATTGTTCTTGGCCCGTTCAGCCAGTTCGCCCTGAAACATCTGATCTATGGTTTTGATCCATAACCGCATCCATTCTCCGAAGTGTTTTATTTCCACGGTATGATCCGTATCAGCATCCATATGAATATGGGCTATACGCGGGTTTCCTTTATATACGGCTTTGTGAAAAAGGTTGGATTCCCAGAAATCCGTGAGCTTTTCCATATGTGCCTCCCAATCGGTGATCACCCGGTTGAAAAACGGGCCTATTTCCTCATTTTCCCTCACTTCTTCGTAAAAGGAAGAAACGAGCCTGGAGATATCATTCCTGTTCTGAATATCTTTCATTATCTGTGATTGTTACGGATCAGTCCTAAAACCTGTTTGCCCGGAGACACAACTGACGGTAAAGTGATTATAATTATACATTCATGTACTCCGTTGAAATACATGAAAACTCATGACAAAAATAAGGCAAATGCATATACCGCCCCAATATCAATGACATTGTACATGGTATGTTGCTTCGTCAACTACAGGGCCGGGAGATATATACGGAATGTTGAGGCCAAGTCCTCTCAGTATAAAGAGGCATCCCATACCTATGACAAAAACCGGGACCAGTTTTTGCAGTTTCTGCCGTGCCTTTTGTTTGAGTACGTTACCAAGATATACAAATACCGTCATCAGGGGTATGGTCCCCGTTCCGAAAAAGGCCATAAACAAACCGCTTTTCCATACCTCATCCGCAGTCATCGCCGCCAGTACAGCCATATACACCATTCCGCAAGGCAATAACCCGTTTAGAAATCCGGCAGCAAAGAAAGTGCCCGGGGACTTTCTTTTCATAGCAGCCCCGAGACGGTTCTTTACCATTGCAATACCGCGGAAATACCATGCGGGCAACACACCGGACGGTATCTTAAGCCCGGGCAATAATACAATGGCTATCATGACAACCCCTGTAATTACTGATAACTGCTGCTGTACCCCGAACAGGCGGAAACCCAGCCCCAGCGTTCCGAATAACAACCCGATAAGCGTATAGGTGACAATCCGTCCCAAATGGTAGCTCGCCAGTTGCAGGGCCTTTTTCTTCCCGTTATTCCGGTCTACCGGCAACATCAATGCAACGGGACCACACATACCAACGCAGTGAAAGCCCCCGGCTATTCCCAATATGATTGCAGATATAAGCATTTTATATATGTTTGTGTTATTCCTCCTTCAAACACAGCAAATCAATACATGATTTTCTTATGTGTGAGAAACCGGTCATCACCGTACTGCCAGTCGATTTCCAGGTTCCATCGCCCCGGAAGCAACTGCGGGGCCGGGACCAGTAAAAAAGTTTCCGTAAGCGTTATCGGCACTTCAAAATCTTCTGCCCGGTCAGAGGGCCGGTAGAAGGATACCTTTCCGGTAATTTTTTGCATATCGGCCTGTTCCGGAAAATAAATATAAATTCCTGCTGCCTTTTGTTCCACCCGGGGTTCCATTCCTTCCGCATGTGTCCGTTGTTCCCTGTCCATATCCTGCTGGAAAGACAATTCCCTGGCATAATATGCTTCGGTCACCAGCTGGTGATCGTATTTCTTCTCCGTATTCATCCGAATTACGAACGACATAATGAAGGTTATAAACCCTATAAAGGCCAGAACTACAGCTGTTCCCCAGTTTGTTTTTATTTTTTTCATGGCTTTCTGTTTCTATAGTGCCGGTTATTTAAGTACCCGTAAAACTTGTTTTTCAATAAAATGAACGCATTGACATTATCTTAGAGGAGACCCGGTTTTGTCATCCATCAAAACTGGTTGTGTAAAAAAGCCGCCATCCCGTCCAAACAGATTAAAATATTCAGACCATAAACCTATCCGGATATCGGGGATGACGGCCGGACTACTAAATAAACCAACTACTATATTTCATACCTCTCGTACTACCGGTAATGTGCGGGACCCTGGAAACTTACTTTAGTTGTTTCTATCTGTTCCCCGTTGCGGAACAGTCCGAGTTTCAGTTTTGTTTTTTCTCCGTCCAGCCGGGATAACGGGACCCTGATAAACAAGGTTCCTTCGGCAAATCCCTGTTTCGGGATCGTAAAGTACTCGCCGGAGACCGGTTTTACTTCTCCACCGCCGGAAAGCAACCGGAAACTTATGCTGTCCAGCGTACTGGTCGTTTTATTTACAGCCTTGTAGGTGTATACATTGCTAATAATATTTCCTTCTTCCCTGTGGTACAACTGCCCCGGAAGACGGAGAAGCGTAGTTTCCACCTCGTTTCTCATAAGTAACAGTCCCGTGAGTATCCCTACCAGTATGAACAATACGGCGGCATAACCTTTCATTCTCAATGTAACCCGGAAAGGTGCTTTGGTACGAATATTTTCCTCGTTCGTATACCGGATAAGCCCTGTTGGAAAGCCTACCTTTTCCATAATATGGTCGCAGGCATCTATACAGGCGGTACAGTTCACACATTCCAGTTGCGTACCGTTGCGGATATCTATTCCCGTAGGACATACCTGTACACATTGCAGGCAATCTATACAATCTCCGTATCCCGTTGTTTTCCTGTCCTCATTCTTCCGGAACTTTTTCCGGCCGTTTTCCCCTTCTCCTCTTGTATAGTCGTAAGCTACCACAATCGATTTTTCGTCGAGCAATACGCCCTGTAACCTGCCGTACGGACAGGCAATGATACATACCTGTTCCCGGAACCAGGCAAACACAAAATAGAACACCCCCGTAAAGACCAGGAGAGGTATAAATGTCCCCGGGTGGGAAGCAGGCCCTTCTTTTATATATTCCAGCAACACATCGCCTCCTATGAGGTAAGCGAGGAATATATTGGCAATGAGAAAGGAAACGAGCAGGAATATACTCCATTTCAGAAGCCGTTTCCGTATTTTTTCCCCGTTCCAGACCTGTTTGTCCAGTCGCATCTGTGCGCCGCGGTCTCCTTCTATCCAGTATTCGATCCTGCGGAACACCATTTCCATAAAAATGGTCTGCGGGCATATCCACCCACAGAATATCCTCCCGAAAGCCACGGTAAAAAGTGCCAGGAAAACGACACCGACAATCATGGAAAGGACAAAGAGATAGAAATCCTGCGGCCAGAAAGGGAAACCGAAAATATGAAACCGCCTTTCCAATATATTGAACAGCAGAAATTGATTGCCGTTTACTTTTATAAAGGGGGCCAGGAACAGGAATATAAGCAGGATATAGCTCACCAGGGTCCTGCGGGTATAATACTTTCCCGAAGGTTTTTTAGGAAAAACCCAGGCCCTCTTTCCTTCAGCATTTACCGTACCTATGGAATCCCGGAAATTCTCGTTCTCTTGTATCATTTTTTATCTTTCTAAAAATAGGCTGCCCGGAATAACAAATAGCAATTCAGGATAACTACCGGCGTAACCTGTAAATACGCCTTAACTAACAAAACCTCCGGGCAGCCCCGATCTTATTCTTCTTTTTCTTCCGGGATGTCTCCCTCCGGTTCTTTAGGATTTACAGGGCTAGTCCCCTGCAAAGACAAGACATAACTGGCTACTTCCTGTATTTCCCGTGGGCTCAGGGACTGTTTCCAGGCGATCATCCCTTTGCCCGAACGCCCTCCTTCTGAAATAGTGTGAAACACGTTTTTAATACCTCCCCCCAGTATCCAGTACGGATCGGTAAGGTTAGGGCCTATCCCGCCACCGCCATCGGCCATGTGGCAGGCCACACAGTTGGTCTGAAATATGTTTTTTCCGCCTTCCAGGTCCTTCGTCTCCGTCAGCAGGGTTACCGTATTGGCATCGACCAGGTCTTTTGCGGTTTCCCTGTATTTAGCTATTGCTTCCTCGGCCCTGGCTACTTCTGCCCGGTATTCTTCTTCCTGGCCGGGCCCTCCGAACATTTCAAAACGGATGATATAAACCACAGCAAACACTATAGTCAGATAAAAACCGTATATCCACCAGGGTGGCAGGGAATTGTCCAGCTCCCGGATGCCATCGTAATTATGGTCCAGAAGAATTTCCCCTTCCTCTTCCATCGGTTTGGACCCGGTGAGCTTTCGCATCCATACCCGGTACCATACTTCCCGGGCCTTTTCGGTTTCCCGCTGCTCTTCGGTCATCAGTATTTGCGTAAGCCTTCGCAAAGCTGACAGAACAGCTTCAACAGCGACAAGAATAATGGTGAAAACCAACAGGAATAAAAGCACCTCGGGGTGTTCTATAAACGCGGGCTTGTCCCCGGAATCGATAAAATATTCCGCAGCACCGAAGACAAGGGCTACTATGACAATAATGCGCAGATAAGATGAAAATGACCTCATGATTCTTGGTTTTCTCGGGATTCCAGGGGAATCTGTTTTACGGATTCTATATAATCTTTCTTCGCGGTAAATACCCACCAGAACAAGGCCAGGAAGAACAGGAAGAAAATGGACAGGGAGATGACAGGATATATCTCCACCCCATCAATACCGGCCAGATGATCTTTAACGAATTTGAGCATGATTATGGTTTTTTATCAGTAATACTGTTGGTTTCTTTTATTTTGATATCTGTTCCCAATCTTTGCAGGTAAGCTATCAGGGCAATGATCTCACGGTCTTTCATTTCAGTAAATGCTTCTCCGCGTTCTTCCGCTATTTGCCTGTCCTCTTCATACGATCTTACGAAGTCCGGGTCGTTATGCAGATTCGCTTCAATGGTCTTCGCCTGTGTTTTCATATCTTCCTGTGCCTTTGCTATGTCTTCATCGGTATAAGGTACACCCAGAGACACCATGGCTTTCATTTTGCTTTCCGTATTGCTTCTGTCGTGCTTGTTCTTAACCAGCCATTTATAGCTGGGCATAATGGAGCCGGAAGATGTGCTCTGCGGGTCCCACATGTGGTTAAAGTGCCAGTTGTCGGAATATTTTCCGCCAACCCGGAACAGGTCCGGACCGGTACGTTTACTTCCCCAGAGGAACGGGTGGTCATATACGTATTCCCCCGACCTGGAATACTCTCCGTAACGTTCCACTTCACTGCGGAACGGCCGGATCATCTGCGAATGACAACTCACACAACCTTCCCGGATATATATGTCCCTCCCTTCGAGTTCAAGGGGAGTGTATGGTTTAACACTGCTTATGGTAGGGATATTGGATTTTACCATCAGTGTAGGCACGATTTCCACAATCCCACCAATAAGAATTGCTATGGTAGCCAGTATGGTAAGCTGTACGGGGCGACGTTCAAGCCAGGTATGAAAACCTTCTCCCCTAACCTTGCCTTTGGATACGCGTTGCAATGCAGGCGCTTCCGCCAGTTCGTCATTTACTTTATTTCCTTTGCGGATAGTCACCCAAACGTTATAAACACCAACCAGAGCACCAACTATATAAAGGGAGCCTCCAATGGCACGCATCCAGTACATGGGTATGATCTGTGTAACAGTTTCCAGGAAATTGCCGTAGATCAGTGTTCCGTCAGGATTGAATTGTTTCCACATAGAAGCCTGGAGAAAGCCGGCTACATACATCGGCAGGGTATAGAGAACGATCCCCAGGGTACCTATCCAGAAATGGAAGTTTGCCAGTGTATTGGAATAGAGCTTTGTTCTGAACATCCTCGGCACCAGCCAATAGATCATACCGAACGTGAGGAAACCATTCCACGCCAGTGCGCCTACATGCACGTGAGCGATGACCCAGTCTGTAAAATGCGCTATGGCATTGACATTTTTCAGGGAGAGCATAGGCCCCTCAAAAGTGGCCATCCCATACCCGGTAATGGCAACCACCATAAATTTCAGCACGGGATCCGTACGTACTTTATCCCATGCCCCGCGCAGTGTCAGCAATCCGTTTATCATTCCTCCCCAGGAAGGCGCTATAAGCATAATGGAAAATACAACACCCAGGTTTTGCGCCCAGTCGGGCAAAGCGGAATACAACAAATGGTGCGGGCCCGCCCAGATATAGATAAATATCAGTGACCAGAAGTGAACGATGGAGAGCTTATAGGAATATACCGGCCTGTTGGCTGCCTTGGGAACAAAATAATACATCAATCCCAGGAAAGGAGTCGTAAGAAAAAAAGCAACTGCATTATGTCCGTACCACCATTGTACCAGGGCATCCTGAACTCCGGCGTAAACCGAGTAGCTTTTCAGTGCGCTGACCGGAATTTCAAGGCTGTTGAATATATGCAACACAGCCACGGTAACAAAGGTTGCCAGGTAAAACCATATGGCTACATACAGGTGTCTTTGCCTTCGCTTGAGAATAGTACCTATCATGTTTACCCCGAAAGCTACCCAGACCAGTGCTATGGCAATATCTATAGGCCATTCCAGTTCGGCATATTCCTTGGAAGTGGTATACCCCAGGGGAAGGGTTATTGCAGCGGAAACAATAATAAGCTGCCATCCCCAAAAATTAAAATTACTCAAAAAGTCGCTGTACATCCGGGCCTTGAGTAGTCGCTGGAGGGAGTAATATACCCCCGCAAAAATGGCATTCCCGACGAATGCAAAAATAACGGCATTGGTATGCAATGGCCTCAAACGCCCGAAACTAAGCCAGGAAATACCTTCGGTAAGGCCGGGGAATAAAAACAAAAATGCAAGTAACAGCCCCACTGCCATCCCGATAATGCCCCAGAACATAGTGGCCAGTAAAAACTTCCGTACAATTTTGTTATCGTAATAAAATTGCTCTATTTCCATAGTTATGATTGTTTATTATCTGTTGTTTTGCAGGGTTCTTTTTCCTCTACCAGTTCGTCTTCGAAAAGCATACGTATCGAGGGCGTATAACTATCGTGGTACTGCCCTTTTTTTACCGCGGTTATAAAAGCCGTAAGGAAAATAACCGCTACTGCGATACTCACTGTTATAAGAATATATATGACACTCATTCCGGTTTCTTTTGCTGTCAAAATTACTTTCCCGCCAGCGGGCAAAATATGATAAAAGTCATATTGCGTCATTTTAAATTTCTGCTGATAAAATTGGTGAGCACGGTTACGAAGACTACGATGGTAACAGAGCTCAGGGGCATGAGGATAGCGGCTATTACCGGCGATAATCGTCCGGAAACCGCAAAGGACAGCCCGGCTATATTGTAGAGGAAAGAGAGTACGAAACTGATTTTAAGTACCCTTATCCCCTTTCTCGAAATATCTATGAACTGCGGAATGTCCCGGAAGCGGGAAGCATCGAGTATGGCATCGCATGCGGGCGAAAAAGCATTGGTATCTTCGGCAATGACAACACCCACATCACTTTGCTGCAGGGCCCCGGCATCGTTGAGACCATCTCCTACCATCATTACCCTGGCTCCCCTGTCCCGGCATTGCCGAACATAGTTCAGTTTGTCTTTCGGTTTGCGGTTAAAAAGCATCTGTATTCCCGGTGGAAGCAGTTGTTCCAGGTAAGGCCGTTCGCTTTCGTTGTCACCGCTCAGAATGGCAAGGTGGTAGGTCCGGGATAACTTTTCAAATAAAAACAACATGCCTTCCCTGTAGGCATTACCAAAAGTAAACCTGCCTCGATAATGGTTGTCAGTACTGATATGGACACTTGTTTTTCTCGGGACATCCGGACTTTTATTTCCTGTAAACCCGGCAGATCCTATACGTATCTGTTTCTCCGTATATGTGGCCTCTATTCCTTCTCCCTGGTATTCCTGAAAAATATCGGGCGTAAGGATGCCATTGCTATGCAGAATAGTGTATAACTGCCTGCTCAACGGATGGGAAGAGTTCCTGAGGGTACTTTTAAGCATATCTTCTTCTTCCGGATTAAGAATATCCCCTTCGTAGGTAATGGCTGCGGAATTCCCCGTGGTAATGGTTCCGGTCTTGTCGAAGATAATGGTATCTGTCTTTGCCAGTCTTTCTATTACAGAAGCATTTTTCAGGTAGAATTTTTTTCTGCCGAAAATCCGCACCAGGTTTCCCAGAGCAAAAGGTGCGGACAGGGCCAGCGCACAGGGACAGGCTATGATAAGTACTGCGGTAAAGGCATTGAATGCAACATCCGTATATCCCCGGTATAACCAATATGCAAGTGATAAAAAAGCTATCCCGAGGACTATAGGCGTAAAATAGCGGCTCACCGTGTTGGTCAGGGTACTGTACCGGTCTTCCTTCTTCTCCCCGAAAGCGCTGTCGGACCACAATCGGGTAAGATAGCTTTGGGAGACGGAGCCCAGAGCCTCTATTTCCAGTAAACCCGATAACTGCCGTCCCCCGGCAAATAATTTCTCTCCCTGTTGTTTTTCCACCGGTTCCGCCTCTCCGGTTACAAAACTGTAATCGATAAGGGCATTGCCTTTTAAAAGTTTACCGTCAACCGGAATGAGTTCTTCGTTCCGCACCAGAAAGCGGTCTCCCTTTACGATCTCATTCACCTGTACGGCTTCCTCCCTTTCTCCGGATACCCTGGTCACGGCTACGGGGAAATAGGATTTGTAATCACGTTCAAAAGAAAGAAAGTCATAAGTTCTTTGCTGCAGGTATCTCCCTATGGTCATAAAAAAGATCAGGCCCGTAAGGCTGTCAAAAAATCCCGGGCCGTAACCGAAGGTTATATCCGCCAGGCTGCGGAAGAACATCACGGCTATGCCGAGAGCTATAGGAACGTCTATGTTGAGTAAACCGGAGCGGATACTTTTATAAGAAGATATAAAATAATCTCCCGCAGCATAGAAAACCGCAGGAAGGGACAAGGCAAACATCAGCCAGCGAAAAAATGGCTTATACTGTTCCAGCCAGAATTCTTCCACTTCAAAATATTCCGGGAAAGACAGCAACATTACATTGCCGAAGGCAAAACCGGCAATCCCTAATTTGTACAGTAATGAGCTGTTTTCCGGCTCCGGTACGGATTCCAGGTTTTGCAGGTTTATATTGGGCTCATATCCTATGGAAACCAGTAACAGTACAATTTCCTTCAGGGAAACCGTATCACTGTCATAAGTGACACGAATACTCTTTTTCGGAAAATCTACCTGAGATTCCCTTATGCCCTTGTGCAGTTTTTTCAGGTTTTCCAGTATCCAGATACAGGAACTGCAATGAATTCCGGGAATATAAAGACGGGCAACATGTACAGGTCCATCGTGAAACTCCAGGAGTTTTCCGGAAATATCCCGGTTGTCCAGGAAATCGTATTTCGAATGGTACTCCCCGGGGCGCATACCGGGAGCTGCTTCCATATCATAGTAATTCTCCAGACCATTCCCGGCAAGTATACTGTAAACCGTTTTGCACCCGGTACAACAAAAATTCTTGTTATCATATACAATATCTGTTCCTTTACAGGAGGTACCGCAATGAAAACAGGCTTTTCCGTTATCTTCCATGTCCCAGTGATTTTACAGCAAAAGTGATGATCTATAACCAGAAATGACATGACATTTATCAGTTGATATTTCGTAATTTTACTTCGGATTTCAACCGTAGGAATTATGAACAGGTGCGAGCAATGTATAGTACGGCAGTTCACTGCCCTTAATGCACTTACAAAAGATGAGCTGATGCGGATGGCGGTATGCCGGACATCGGAAAATATAAAGAAGGGACAGATTTTATTTGAAGAGGGGGAACATCCGAAAGGTGTTTATTGCATAAAAAGCGGTATCTGTAAACTTACCAAGCTGAGTGCCAATGGCAGGGAACAGATCGTAAAGCTGGTGACCCGCGGCGACCTTCTCGGGCAGCGAAGCATTTTAAGCGGCGAAAAGGTAAATCTCACTGCCATTGCGGTGAGTGATATGGAAATCTGCCTGTTGCCGAAAGAAGATATACTGAGATCGCTGGCCAATAACAGGGAATTTTCTTCCGAAGTGATGAAAGAGGTATGCCACGACCTGAAAAATGCCAATAATTCCACCGTAAACATGGCGCAAAAAACAGTGAAACAGCGCCTTGCGGATACACTGTTATACCTTTACAAAACTTTCGGTACGGATAAGCACGGTTTTCTTTCGGCACAACTCACCCGTGAAGAACTGGCGGGTATGGTAGGTACGGCCACCGAATCGCTTATCCGCATGCTTTCGGGACTCATGAAGGAAGGATACCTTAAAACCGGAGGTAAAAAAATACTTCTCATTAATATACCCGGACTGGAAAAAATCTCCGACGGGCAGGAGAATGTTTCATCCTGATGCTACCGTTCTTTATCAGGCCCTGATCAGGTAAGCACACCTGCGTGCGCCGGCAAGGATATGATCTATACGCTTTACAACCACCTCATCGCCCAGGGCGGATTGAAAAGTCCGTAATTCGGTCCTGCAAAAATCCTGGCATGCTTTGGCCGCTTCACATATAGGGCAATGATTTTCAAGAAACAGGTAACCGTCATGGGTTTTTTCATAATGCGCCATATACCCTTCTTCCTTCCGTATTTCTGCCAGTATCCTGATTTTGTCTTCCAGTGTCACCGCCCCGTGCATCAGTTCTTCGTATTTACGCAGATTGTCTTTTCCTGTGGCGATAATGATCTTTTCCAGGGCCTCTTCTCCAAGATTCTCACGTATATTCTGTATCAGCCTTACTGTAAGGCTCGAATGTGCGTCCGGAAACCTGGAATGCCCCTTATCCGTCAGTGACCATATCTGCTGCGGCCGCCCTCTTCCCCGGGAAACACTCTCTGAAGTTACCAGACCTTCCCCGGAAAGCTTCAACAACTGAAACCTCGCACCTTCCGTGGTGATCTTCAGTTCCGCTGCCAGTTCCTTCAGGCTCTTAGGCCCCTGGTTTTTAAGTATCAGGACAGCTTTATCATGTTCTGCCGCTTCATTATTCATAATAAACAAAGTAATTATTTGGTTTATTATGCAAATATACTATATTTGTGCCATAAACGACGTTCATTTCTCCAAAATAAGAAAAAATCATGCATTACGAGTTACCGGAATTACCCTATACATACAGCGAATTGTTTCCTTACATTGATACGGAAACCATGGAAATTCACCATTCCAGGCACCACGCAGGCTATGTAAACAATTTAAATGCCGCATTGAAAGATGCGGACATACATCCCGAAAGCCTGGAAAAATTACTGGAAAATATATCGGGCCTCCCCCGGGCCATCCGCAATAATGCCGGAGGGCACTACAATCACAGCCTTTTCTGGAAAACCCTCTCCCCTCGTGGTGGCGGGTTTCCTTCAGGCGAACTCTCCGAAGCCATAAGCAGGGATTTCGGTTCTCCGGAATCCTTTAAAGAAACATTCCGCGCCGCCGCGGCTGCCCGTTTCGGATCGGGCTGGGCCTGGCTGATCCTCACAGCGGAAGGCAGACTGAAGGTGACTTCGACACCCAACCAGGATAATCCTCTTATGGACGTAGCCGAAGAACAGGGAATTCCCCTGCTGGGACTGGATGTATGGGAACATGCCTACTACCTGAAATACCAGAACAAACGGCCGGAATACATCGAGGCTTTCTGGAATATAATCAACTGGAAAAAAGTGGAAAAGCGGTTCCGGGATAACTCCTGATACCCTTTTCTGACGGGGCCCGGTCCCTTCCGCCTTCCGGGCCCCATATCACACAGCAAAAAACAGCATTTATATTTTTTCCACATGGAGCAATACCAGACTATCTATGAGCATGCCATCCGCAATTTCGGACAATCCGGAACGGCCTGGCTGGAAGATATTTTTCCTGTCATCTCTGACGAGGTTTTACTGATAGATATCGAAAGTAAAAAGCTGATAAACAATCATGCCGTATTTCCTTATCCGAACCTTGAACTGTTAGTAGGCCGCGGCTCCGTACGTTATATTATTGTTACCCAAACCTTTTTCCCTGCTTCAGGTAAAATACTGACTCCTCCTTCCCGTCTTGCACGCTCTGGATGGGGACATAGTCTCTGGCAAACCTATACCGAACTCTACCATAACGCCGGGCTCCCTTTGCAATGCCCCGGGCTGCTCGCAAAATTACAGGTCATGGAGAAAATCCTTGAATTGTGTAACCTGCAGGAAATCCGGAAAGCCTATGAGCATAAGGATATCGTTAATATTTTCGGCTGGTTATACGATTCCGGTCAAAAAAAGATAGAAGATACACATACCGATCTCCTGCTTACGCTCGACGAAACCCTGCTTTATAAGGATAATCCGGAGTATATAGGATTTTGAAAGTATCTGAATATATGTAAAAGCCCGGTATTCCGGGTATAAAACAGGATCATTATATTGAAATAACCCGGAACCATCAATCTGACCCCCCTACGGTTTTCCCTTAATCCTTTTTGTAAAATTTACTGATACGGAAATATATCGCTTCAAAAATATCGTATATTTGTGTCATCCCCCTTTCTACTTTTTTTAAAATTGATAAAAAGAAAATACTCTTTTTACAACAGGTATGTACCGGATGTGTACTTTGGTACATTCGTGGAAAACCTGCCCGGGATCTGTGGTATTACGGATTGCCGCGGCCTTTTATACTAACGCTCACAACTAATCTGAAACCGACCGAATCATGAAAAAAACTACCCGCATTTTTTTATTGTCACTGCTTGTCTGTACAGGATTGTCCCCGATGGTCCGTGCACAGCACTTCTCTTTAAAACCCCTCAGGGACATCCACCCGGTAAACAATGAATATTTCAGTTTTCCCTATATAACGGACAGTACGGATGCTGCTATCAGGATAAATACCTGGTTACACGGTACTATCCTGGAAACGCTCCCCGGAAAATATCAACATTCCCCTTTTGAAAAAATATGGCCTAAAAACAGGTCCGGACAAGGGGTGACCACGCTCAACTACCTGGTGTATGCCAATAACAACAAGTATATCTCCCTGGATATTACCGGGGAATATTCCGGTACGTACACCTCTCCCTTTTCGGTCATTCAGAATTTCGATGCGCAAAGCGGCCAGCCCATTACCCTGGCAGACATTTTTACTTCCAAGGGGTTCAAAACCCTTCAGCAACTGGCCATAAAACAAAGGACAGCATTACTGAACAATTTTCTTACTTCCCTTGACACAACCGACCGGAATGATGCAGAACAATATTACCGGTATAGGGATTGCCTCTCTTCGGTAAAAAATGATGACCTGGCACATGACAAGTTATTGCTCACCAATAATTCCCTTAAGATCATACGCAGCAGTTGTTCTTCACATTCCGTTAATGCTTATGATCCGTTCGGTGATTTTGAAAACGAATTCGGTTTCGAACAGTTACGGCCCCTGCTTAACGAGTACGGCAAACATCTTCTGTCTTCTGCTTCCGGCAGTAAGTATATGTGGTCAGGGAAAAATGGTATCCGCATCGGGCTTTACCGGGGCGCCATTGACCGGCAACAACCTGTAAGCATCTTCGTAGAAAGGATTTACGGTGACGGCTCGGTAAGGGCCTTCTGTTATTATGACAAAGCAGGAAAAAGAATCGACCTGCAAACGGAGCGAAAGCCGGATGGCTCTTATGAATTCAGGGAAATAGGGCCGGATCAAAAAACCATTACGGGAATATTCCGGCTCAAATATGACCGTTCTTTTCACCTGGAAGGAGACTGGTATACTCCCGACGGGCCTTCGGCACACCGGGTTGACCTGAATTAAAAGGAATTGCCTATCAGCAGACATTCGTTCCATTTTATACTATCGGGGGAAAGCTCGGCCATTATGGATAGGCCTATACCTGCTATTCCTTCCAGGATGCCGGTTTCCGGTTGCCATCCCTGCCTGTTCCCTCCCCGCCACTGCATATAACCGGCATATCCGTCCGGATGCACGGCCATTTCCAGGGCTTTTTGCTGCCAGAAGTCAGCAGCCATGGCAAAGGCCTGCCGGTTTGTTTGCCGCTCCATATAGCGGTATATATGCATAATACCGCAGGCACCGTGGCACAGGCCCGCATCCCGGATCCCTGCTTCTTCCGGGTCCGTTCGCTGTGTGGAATACTCCAGTATTTTTACGGCACGGGTACACAGTGCATCGTCCTGCAATGCTTTGCCCGCATGCCAGAGCGATAATCCCGTTCCCGGGTCCCCATAGCACCACCCAAGACGGTTCCTGTAGCTTTTCCCGCCCGATTCGGTTATCCATGCCGGGAAAAGGGAAGTCCCCGAAATCGCACCTTCCCATGAGCTAATGTAATGTACGGCTCCCCTCAGCAGGGACCTTACTTCGGAAAACTCCGGGTAAACAAGGAGCCGGGACAGAAAATTCACAATACCGGATATGCCGTGGGCAAGGCCCAGGTTGTATCCTTTGAGCCGCTCCTCACGGACCAGCCAGGATTTCCATTTACTGCTATCCCCCTCGGTAATGGCCGTTTTCTTTAACCTGTTGACCATCCCGGTGAGGAGGTTTGCATAGTGCTCTTTTAACACTCCCGAACCCGTATTCCTGTAACGTATCAGAAAATAATGGCCTATTCCCAGGATACCGTGCAGAAAATCATAAAAGTTCTCATCCGCATATTGCTCCGTACAATCTGCCAGAAAATCATCCAGCGCAGGAAAAACCGCATCGCTTTCCAGCTCGATAAAACCTTCTTCCCGCAGGTGCTCCATACTCCACAAAGCCCCGGATATCCCGGAACAATAGGTATGCATATCATAGCCGTTATTTATCCGGTCAAAAACCTCGGTCAGTATTTCGCTACCCAGGTCCGCGTAACGTTGTTTTCCGGAAAACCTGGAATAGTAAAAGCAGAAAACAGCTATACCGGATATACCGGTAAGCACCCCTATATCCGAGGTTTCCCTGTACTTTTTTTCCAGTACGGCACCAATCTCTTCCAGCCTTGCACGTAAAACAGCTTCGGAAGACATGGAGGTAAAAGTATCGCGATGTGATTCAGACATTGTAGGCCGGAGTAAAATACGGGGTATATGAAAGTTATAGATTAAGAGATATTCATTTCTTTGCTTCGGGTTTTGATGCATTACCCGGGAAAAAATACAGGCCGTGACACCCGTTGGAGCGTACGGCCCGTACTTGCAGTCTACCTATTAATAACATTGCATTCCGGGAGGAGGACAGGTATTCAAAGGACCGTTTGTAGGACACCAGTAAGTATCCTCACATCTCGGTCCGTCCGTAATGGCCCCACCCTTGATTCCTTTGGTGTTCAGGTTGCTTACAACCTCTTTTTTCAGTTGTAAATTTTTCAGTGATTTTTTCATGGTTAGATATTTTGAAGTTATGCCTACTCTATTGATCAAAGGTTTTCGGCTTCCCCTTTTTTCCGGGGTCGGGGAAACCTGTTCAATCAAAGGTTTCCATTGCAACGCAGGTTATAGATTTTTTTAATTGTTTTCAAACATAAGGCATTCAAATATAGATTATTATACAACATAAAAAAATCCCTGAAATCAGGGATTTTTCTTGAAACAACATTAACTCTCCGGCCTGGTCAAAAATCATTCTCTCCCTCCGGTTTTCCCTTCAAAGCTTTTTCGTATCTGCGGCTTACTTCTTCCCAATGGATAATACTCCATAACGCATTGAGATAATCTGCACGTTTGTTCTGGTATTTCAGGTAGTAGGCATGCTCCCACACATCGGCCCCCAGGATAGGAATTCCCTTTTCCGGCACATCCTGCATGAGTGGGTTGTCCTGGTTGGGGGTGGACGTTACCGCGAGGCGATTTTCAGGAGTTATGATAAGCCATGCCCATCCGGAACCGAACCGGCCCGTCGCAGCTTCAAGGAATTTTTCTTTGAGTTCCTCCATTCCCCCGAAATCCCTTTCTATGGCTTCCGAAAGCTTTTGAGAAGGCCTAGTGTTTTTTTTGGGGGTAAGCACGGACCAGAACAAGGTATGGTTAAAATGTCCCCCGGCATTGTTACGTACGGCAACATTATAATCGGATATATTGCTGAAGACCGCCTGGAGAGAAGCGGGGGACTTGTCCGCTTTTTCCAGGGCCTTGTTCAACTTGGACACATAACCCGCGTGGTGTTTGCCGTAGTGGATCTCCATCGTCCGCGCATCGATAAAAGGTTCCAGGGCATCATAGGCATAAGGTAACGGCTCTTGTTTGAACTGGGCCGTAACCTGTTGCAATGCAAATACGGACAGCACAATAAGAAAGGTTTTTACATTCTTCATGATATTATTCAGATTTAAATTATTAGACATATTCGGTGAAAGGGTCGGGGAAGCCGGTTTTCTCTTTAAAGAGGATTTCCTCTTCCGCATAAAGCAGACAGTTCTGCAGATCATCCGTTATCTTTTTCCTGTCCATTTCCTGCCCGATAAATACGAGTTCGTTGATCCGGTCGCCCCATTTTTTGCTCCACCTCTCCTCTATTACATCCTGATGGTCCAGATAGGATGGATGGCAGATCCTTTCGGCATAGGGCATGCTGCACCACCAGACCCCTGCCCTCTCCAGTCTTGACGATCCTCCTGCCTGGGAGAAATTCAGGGCTTCATCCGGCCGGGAAGCCAGCCAGAACAGCCCCTTGGCACGGATAATGTTTCCCGGATATTCTTCATTCAGATATTTCCACAATCGCAACGGGTGAAAAGGCCTTTGGTCCCGGAAAACAAAAGACCCTATACCGTATTCTTCGGTTTCCGGGGTATGCTCTCCTGCTTCCAGTTCCTTCTGCCACCCGGCAGATGCCCGGGCTTCTTCAAAGTCAAAAAGTCCTGTATTTAAAATTTCTGCGGGCTCTACCTTGCCAAAGGTCGCTTCCAATATCCTGGCATCGGGATTGAGTTTACTTATAGCGGCCCGGAGCAGCCCTACGGTTTTTTCTCCTGCCAGGTCCGTTTTGTTCAATATAATTACATTGGCAAACTCCACCTGGTCCGTAAGAAGATTGACTATGGTACGATGATCTCCATCCATATCTGTAAGTTGCCGGTCTGCCAGCATTTCATCCGTGCCGAAATCTTTCAGGAAATTATAGCTGTCCACCACGGTTACCATCGTATCTATATAGCTGAAAGCGGAAAGGTCTATGCCGTTTTCCGGATCGGCAAAAGAAAAAGTCTGCGCCACGGGGACCGGTTCGCTTATCCCGGTGCTTTCAATTAGCAGGTAATCGAATTTCCCTTCACCTGCCAGGCGTTCCACTTCCACCATAAGATCTTCCCGGAGCGTACAGCAAATACAGCCATTGCTCATTTCCACCAGTTTTTCTTCTGTCCGTGAAAGGGTGTTCTCGTTCTCCACCAGACGGGCATCTACATTGACTTCGCTCATATCATTCACTATCACTGCTACCTTAAGTCCCTGCCTGTTATGCAATACGTGATTCAGCAAAGTGGTCTTCCCCGCCCCGAGAAAACCGCTCAGTACGGTTACCGGTAATTTTCTGGTATTCTCGTTCATGTTTTTAAATGAAACTTTGTTGCAAATATAAAACATTCTTTTAAACGCAACTATGTAGCATAAAAGAATTAAAAGAAGAAAGCGAAATGCAACTGGAATTATTTATTGTTACACTCCGGTGAAATGCAAACAAAGTTTTTAGAATTAAGTATCTCCTCCCTTCAGGGCAATATCATATGGTTAAATGCAGGTAACTCCTTTATGTGCACGACATGGAACATCTTCATGTAAGTGATATATAATTCCTTCATACAAGGGCGAGATGAAGCCAAACCAGAGGGCGGGTGAAGGGTATCCCAAAGGGTGGATGGTTTACCTTCACCCGGTTATATATTTAAAACCATCCCGCAAGGTAACGGTCTGCGAAAATCAGACGTATCACGCTCCACTTACGGCTCTTAACAAAAATCAGGTCCCGCTATTTCTAGTATTCCGTAGGTAAAAGCAGTGTCCTTCCTATCCAGTACAGGCAAAATGAAGTGTCGCGGGGTATCGGCACCGGCTCTTCTTCCTTTCTTTTCTGCAATACGCGACCGTCCCTGTCCCGGAACTCGATACAGGAACCATACATCCGTATAGAGATAAAAGAGGTTTCGGAAAGGCAGGATGCTTCCCGGGCTATACGCAACAGGAGTTTCTGTGTTTTAAACAGGTCATACATCACATACTTTACTCCTTCAGTATAGTAAAAACCTAAAAAGGGATGCTTGTGAAGGGCCCCGGTACTTCGGAACCTTTCAATTTTCTTTTGAAATTCTACCTCGCTGGCAAACAGTGTTCTTATCATTTTGAGAAGGGGACATAAAATTTTAACTAGACCGCACTGAAAAGTGCAGAGGTTTTAATAATAACAAAATTGCTCTTTGCTTATCGGTTATCAGGTTATTGAGTTAGTCAGGTAACATACACTCATTCACCTGATAACCGGACTGTAATTTTTTACTTCATCAAGGTGTTGCAATGATCCCGGAACCTCTCGGGAGCAGGATATCGAATCCTCAACCGGCACCGGTAAAATCACGAAATGCCCGGTCCCTTTACAGAACCGGACCTTTCTCTTATTTTCGGGGTAGAAACATGTAAATCCGGAAAACTTACATACCTCACGAAAATAAGGAAATACGGTATTACACGGAAGCCCTGGGTTTTTCATATTCGGGAATACTGATAAGGGATACATACTCATCATCTACAGTATTTATAATGGTTTATAATGATTTTTCATTTTCTCAAATCAAAAATGTTCTCAAGACACAGAAACGCTATACCGCCTTTTTCTTTTTTCTCAGATACGCCATAAATTCGGAAGGTGGCATCCCTATAACATTTCGGAATACCGTACTGAATTTACTATGGGACGAAAAGCCGCACTCCTTGGCAAGGTAACTGATCTTATAATTAAGGTAATCGGGAGTTTCCTCCATTTTTTTCACGATATGGTATATCCGGAGTTCGTTTATATAGGTATTGAAGTCCTTCTCTTTGTATTTGTTAATGATATATGACAGGTATTTGGTATTGGTACCTATCCTGGCTGCCAGGGCTGAGGATGAAATATTCCGGTCCGTAAATTTCCCGGATTCCTCGAAACGTGTCAATTTGTTCAACAATGACTTCTCGGTCCTTTCCGGCATCATTTCGGTTTCCCGGGCCGAATTTCCCTTTGTTTCCGTATAGGCGGGCGGCATGCTATTACCCTTTCTTACTTCCCTCAGTATTTTCCAGAATTTTCTATGCTTTTCTCTTTGTCTCCTGCGGTATACCAAGGTGAATATAACAGCCAGCAGCAACAGCAGGGAGACAATGGCTATGATACCGTAATGTACCTGTGAGGTCTTTGCCTGTTCCTTATAAACCTGGCTAACTGCCCGGCTGTACGTTTCCTGCCTGGCCTCCATTTCCCGGTTTACCACTTCGAGGTACCGGTCATTGTACAGCGTATAGTTTTTTATGTCCTCTACCGCTTGGTAGTAGTGAGACAATGCCCTGTATACTTTTCCCTGAAGGGATACATCGCCGGACGCATCGGCAAAACCGAGCGCTTTTTGCAAATGCTCAGAAGCCCGGGCAAAATCATTTTCTTCCATAAAGATGTTCCCCAATCCCAGGTGGATCATTCCCTCCTGTATGGGGACTCCCCTGGTCCCGGCAATAAAATTCAGGGCCTTGTGATAATGATACCGGGCAGAATCGTTTTTGTGCAGTCTGTAATAATTTTCTCCGAGGGCTTTCTGTGTAGTGGCCAGATGGAGGTTTCTTCTGAACTCATCTTTCAGCAGTGTGAAGTATGTGCCTGCTTTATGTTCAAGCTGCACGGCTTTTCGGAAATTGTTTTCAGCTATCGCATAATAGGCTTTTTCCTGGTGCAGGAGGCCCTGGTACTCATTGGATATTTCTTCCTGCTTAATTTTCCTGCTTACCCTGATCCCCTTTTCAAGGTAACGTATGCCCACTTCCGCTAAGCCGGCTTCCCTGTACTGGCTGGACAATGCACCACAGGCTCTCGCCTGCCATTCATGGAAGCCGGCTTCGGAAGCCAGCCTTTCTCCTTCCAGGAGGTATTCGAGTGACCTATTTTTGTCCTTTTTACGCCTGTATAAACCGGACAGCAACAATAGTGACTTTACTTTCCGGAGCTCTCCGTCTGAGGCCCGGTAAAGTGAATCCGCAGTGCGGATCCCGTAATCCAGGTCCTTGTTGGCCGTATATAAATGGTAGTAAATACTGTCAAAAGCATCTTGTTGCTGTGACCCTGCCTTTTCTGCAAACAGAAACAGGAAAAACAGGAGAATACGATATCTTGCCATCAGGTAACGGTTGGTTAATCTTGCAAACAAAAGGCAGGTTGCATTCTTCCGGAATTTTTGAAAGGGGCTGTATCCGAAAGCGTATCCGGAAAGGAAATCTCACGGTGAAAAAGATACTTTTCTTCCCGGAACGGAAAAACAAATATACATTTTAGAAATCACATAATATGAATAAATGGTGATTTTTGGGCCGCAGTTTCTTACAGCTCACAGAGAAATGACAACAGTAACCGGGTTTTACGGGTCCGTTATTCGTGGAGTACCAGAAAGGGAATCCTGGTATGATAACTTATCCGTGCAACGGCAGGCCTGAAAAGGGCCTGCTGGAAGAAATTCAGTTTTTTCGCCATCATGGCTATCCAGTCTATATCTGCAATGTCCGTAAATTCTTCTATGGCTTCGCCCAGGTTGTTACGGTTCATGCGGTGAAAACTGTGTTCCCTGCCACGGAGGTAATTTTTGAGTTGGTTTTTATTTATTTTCTGCGCTTCCCCCAGGATTTCGTGTTCGTTCTTTACTATATGAAGTACTCTTACGGCAGCAGAAAACTTATCCGCCAGGAAAAACAGCGTATCCAGTACCCTGGGGGAATAGGAAATGCTGTAATCCGTAGGAAATACGATCTGCCCGGGAAAGTGAAAGGCCGCATCCTCCGGCACTACAAGTACGGGACATTTTACTTTGGTAATCACATCGCCGGTATTGCTTCCTACCATCATTTCCCTGAGCCCGGAAGCCCCTTTTGTCCCCATGACGATCAGGTCTATATTCTTTTCTTTGACCTGCTTTCTTATGGCTTCTATAAAAAAATCATGCACCGGTAAAGGAATAAAAGCCGAATTGCTTTCCGGCAGCTCCTTTTTCATTCGTAATGCCATTTTTTTTAAACTTTCCTCCGACCGTGCCCGTACTCCGGTGTCATAATCTTCGGGAAAAGCCACTAATGGCATTCCCCCTCCTGTATATACATAAGGTTCTACCACATTACACAGGTAAAAGTTACATGCGGAAGTACCGAACAACAGCAAGGCATATCTGGCGGCATTCCTCGAGTTTTCGGAAAAATCGGTCGGGATAAGGATATTCTTCATCACATTTCTTATCTATCACGGGCAAAAGTATACGGAAGGAGCAGAATAAAATATGATAAATATCAACCGTAAGAACGATTGGGTTGCAAGTTTCAAGTTACAGGTCCGGGCGGAACCAAAGAGCAGGTTACAGTTTCACAACCTGAGCAGAGGTGGCTGAGTGTTCCGAACGGAGTTCGGAATGTACCGAAGGCACTTGCAGTCACAACTTTTATGGCTGGTTCTCCAAACCTTTAACGCATTTTTTCCAGCTCGTCTATATCCAGTACCTTAATATTCCGGCCTTCTATGGCTATCAGGCCTTCCTTTTTAAGTTCGGACAATGTACGGATAAAACTTTCCGGGGCTATCCCCGCTACGCTTGCCAGGTCGGTGCGCGAAATCCGGATTTCTCGTTCGGGCTGGTACTGCAGCTTTTCCACGAAGCGCAAAATAGTCCCTGCAGTCTTTTTCCGTACCGAGCCATAAGCCATTTGCAACAGTTTTTCCTTCACCCCGGAGAGGTCACCGGCAAGAAATTCGATCAGCTCTACGGCCAGTTTATGGTTATTCTTCAATATTTCGGCCAGGGAATCTTTACGAACACCATAGAGCGTGGTTTTTCTGAGAGCCGTTGCCGATTCTTTATAAGGGATATTCTGGGTAAAGGAGTAATACCCGAAAAAATCGTCATCCCTGCTAATATCGGTAATCAGTTCCTTACCGTATTCTTCGATACGGTGTGTTTTTACCATGCCTTTTTCCACCAGGTAAATATAATTGGCATGGTTACCTTCGGAATAAATGATATCGCCTTCTTCAAAGATGAAATACTCCCCTTCATCGGTAAAGAAATTCTTGAGTTCGTTGATATTCCGGATTTCTTCCCCGTCTTCTTCCGCAAACGGCCCGGACACTGTGCTTTCTTTGAGAAGGGATACTTTTGCCAGTCTGCTTTCTACCGCACTTATCAATTCTTCTTCTTCAAAAGGCTTAGTCAGGTAATCATCGGCTCCCAGGTCCATACCTTTCCGCACTTCTTTACGTTCTGTCCTGGCAGAAAGGAATATAAAAGGGATGTGCCGAGTCGCGGGGTTGGCCGAAAGCGTTTCCAGCACGCCATAACCATCCAGTTCGGGCATCATGATGTCGCATACGATAATATCGGGCTTTCCCTCCATGGCCAGGGTCACACCTTTTTTGCCATTGGGTGCGGTAAGTATTTCATATCCGGCCAATTCCAGTAGTTCCGCCGTGCTTTCGCGCAAGACGGGGTCATCTTCAATGAGTAATATTTTTTTCATGATCAGGTAGTTTTACCGTAAATGTAGTTCCCTTTCCTTCTTCGCTGATAAAATCTATTTCCCCACCCAGGTTTTCCAGGTGGCTTTTTACAATATTAAGGCCTATACCTGTTCCCTGGTCTATAATGGCATTCCTGGCCCGGAAATACCTGCTAAAAATATATTTCTGGTCTTCTTCGGGAATTCCTATTCCCCGGTCTTTTATCCTAAAGACAAAAAAGCTTCCTTCCCGTTCCACCGTAATGTCTATTTCGGTGTGCTCAGGGGAATACTTAACGGCATTTCGTACCAGGTTGGAAAGAATGAGTTCCAGTATTTTCTCATCCTGGTTAATGACATAATCGTCTATATCATCGGGAAAGTTGATCCTTTGCCCCGTTTTCAGCAACATATTGGCATCGTATATGACCTCATTAAATACGCGGGTAATACGAAAAGGCTCAAAAGAATATTTTTCCTTACCGGAGTCTATACGCTCTACGGAAAGGAAATCGTTGAGTATATTGTTCAGGTAACGTACCTTGTTCTTGATAGTCTCCAGGTGCTTTTCCCGTTTTTCCTGTTGTTCGCCTTCCGTATATTTTCCTATGAGCGTGGCCGAAACCAGGATACTGCTCAGCGGGGTTTTAAATTCATGAGATACCAGGGAAAGGAATTTGGTTTTGAGTTCGTTGAGTTCTTTTTCTTTCTGAAGGGCGTTCTTGATCTTGTTTTCGGCCTCCGTCCTTCGTTTCACCTCTTTTTTCAGCAGGCTGACAGATTCTTTCAGTTCCTGTGTGCGGCTTTCTACCTTTTCTTCCAGTTCTTCATTAAGCTGCCTGATCTTGTTTTCGGCTTCCCGGCTTACGGTCACATCCATCACCAGCGCCACAACGAATTTTTTGCCGTTTGCGGTAAACGGGTTCAGTCCTATTTCAACAGGAAGTTCGGTACCGTCCTTCCGAATCCCCCACAGGTTCCTTCCTGCAGCCATTTTGCGTTTGCTGGACTTTTCGTAATAATTACTGAAATGTGCATCGTGACTGTGATGATAGTTCGAAGGAATAAGTATATCCAGTTTTTTTCCCACGAGTTCGTCTTTCACATAGCCGAACATGGTTTCCAGGGTGGAATTTACCGCTACAATATTCTTTTCTCCGTCTACCACCAGAATACCTTCCGAAATGGTTTCGAGGAGAATACCAAAAATATCTTCTTCCTGTTGGAAAAACTTCATCACAATTTACGGGTATTTACAAGAGTTTATGCGAATTGTCAGGACTACTATACAGAGGCTTTCAAAGATAAGGATTTAAAGCATATTGAAATGTTTTATCTTTAAAAACCGACATGTAAAACAAAAACGGAACGGTAACAAATATTGTTTTTACGTTCCGTCTTCCGGTGTACTCCATCCGTTCTACAGAAAATGTCATCTCTGATAGTTCCGGACACAGCTACTATTTATTCCCGAATCTTTCAAAAGCTGCTTTTTCCAATACTTCCTGGTGATCAGGATGGGCTATGGATATCAGGGCTTTTGCTCTTTCTTTCAGGTTTTTTCCGAAGAGGTCTACCACACCGTACTCGGTAGCCACGTAATGCACATGCGCCCTGGTAGTGGTTACCCCGGCTCCCTGCTTGAGAAAGGGGACTATTTTGGATACGTTTTTTGTCGTTACCGAAGGCAATGCTATAATGGCTTTACCTCCTTCCGAAAGGGATGCCCCCCGAATGAAATCCATTTGCCCTCCAACTCCGGAATATTGCATGGCACCTATACTGTCTGCACATACCTGTCCCGTGAGATCTATTTCAATAGCACTGTTTATAGCTGTTACCTTAGGGTTCCGGCGGATAATGGCCGTATCATTGGTATATGCAGCTTCTTTGAAATGTACTATGGGATTGTCATCCAGAAAGCGATATAAGGCAGGAGAGCCTACGGCAAAACAGGTAACCAGTTTTCCGCGTTTGATATTCTTTTCCTCTCCCGTAATTACCCCTGTTTCTACCAGGGGCAGAATACCGTCGGAGAACATCTCGGTATGCACACCAAGTCTTTTATGGTTTTCGAGCTGGCTCAGAACTCCGTTGGGGATACCTCCTATTCCCATCTGGAGGGTTGCCCCGTCTTCTATGTATCCGGCTATATGATAACCTATACGCTTTTCTGTTTCGGAGGGTTCCTTCAATTTGACAGCGTATATAGGCTCGTCCGTAAAAATGGCAGCATCTATTCTATTGATATGGATAATGCCATCTCCGTGTGTCTTGGGTACATTGGGGTTCACCTGTGCTATGACCTTCCTAGCTACGCCGATTGCCGGGAGCGTTATGTCCACGGAAGTCCCCAAAGAGCAATACCCGTGCCTGTCCGGCGGAGAAACCTGGATAAAGGCTACATCAATGGGTAAGAGATTCTGCCTGAAAAGCAGGTGTATCTCACTCAGAAACACAGGAATGTAATCACCATGACTGGAATTCACTGCGGGACGGACATTACTCCCTACAAAAAAGCTGTTGATCCGGAAAGTTTCGTTATACGGATGCCGGGTATAAAGGGCGTCTCCTTCGGTATGCATCTGAACGATCTCTATGTTTTCCAGTTCGTTATACCGTTTACAGAGGGCGCTGATTAATGTATTGGGAGTCATTGCGGCTCCCTGAAAAAACATCCGGCTTCCCGAATTTACCAGGGCAACGGCTTCTTCCGCTGTAGTGTAATGTAACATATTTGTATAAGTTTAAACAATCTGTTTTTCTATTATAACCCCCGATAGAGGACTTAGTTATTTAGCGATTTTCAGGGACAAATCAAAATATATATTAATATTTTCGTCCACAACAATAAGCCCGAACATCTTTTTCGGCGGTTGCAAACCGAAATCACGGATATCCAACGGCAGAACGCCAGAACATCGCAATCCCTCCCCGGTATGGAGTTGTACGGGAATATTATATGTTTTCAATACCTCTGCAATAGTAATAGAAACCGTGGCGTACATTCCCCCGGTCCCGGATATTACTTCTTTCAGGTTCATATCAATATACGGGTAGGTTCCGGTTTGCAAAAGGTTGTTAAAATCCCTGTCAATACCTTTTCCTCCACATCCGAACCCTTCATTTTCCAACCGGATCAGGGCCTGATCAAAAATTATTCTGTCCTGTTTTTTTCTGAAAGTAACCGGAACAGACGTTTCCAGGAGTCCCTGATCATAAGTACAGGTAAAATCGCGTACATTGGCAGAGCCTTTTAAATAGAGTTCGCTCCCTTTTTCTATCCGTACCACATACTTGTCCCCGGAATCCCCGGAACCCGGGGTTGCGGAACAGCACAGGACAAACGCAAGCAGGATACTTATACGAAAAATCATTTCTATTGTTTTAACAAATTACAAGGCTGCTTCCGGGATACCGGGCTTTTCGGATACCATGGCGATGGTTCTCCGGAGCAGCCTTGACAGATCTTTCAAATCCTATCAGAAACTGATGACCGCTTCGACCATAAACCCGTCGAATTTACCATCGCTCAGAATACCCGAGGTCTCAAAGCCATCGTACTTCTGGTTCACATATTCCAGTTTGGCCAGTATGTTTTTGGTCATGAACCATCCGCCCCCAAGTTGAAACCTGGTAATATCCACATCATTATAGGTAAGGGTCTCTTCTCCTGTTGCCAGGTTATATCTTCCTCCTATATAGAAGTTCTCCGTATTTCCGAAGCGGTACAGAAGCTCAGCCCCATACTGGTTCCAAACCCGGGTATCGGTCTCCCCTGCTGCTTTACCGGAAGATCTTTCATACATCCCGAAAAATTCCAATCCGTTGTACTTTACAAAAGGGTTAATCATAACGGCAGTAAGTTCGTTACTGAAACCGGGATCATACCTTCCGGAGGTAAAATTCCCCTTGGAAGTGGCTTCTTCGTTTTCCATTACGAAATAATACCTGGACCCTGCCCTGTCCCCTGCATATAAATATGTTCTTGAAGAATGGGCGGTATGGTAAACGGACCCGGTAAGACGCAATCTCAAATCAGGTTGTACCTGCTTGTCATACCCGAGTTTTGCCAGGAAAGACGGGCTGGTTTTCCCGGGCTGGTCTACGGACTGGTTAAGCTTTCCGTTAGAGATCCCCAGCATGGAAATAAAACCGTTCCTCCTGTAGTATACTTCGGCGCCCACCTCTGTCGTAAAGGCATCCATAATGTAGTTGCCTACGAACGGGTTATAAATAGCCTGGGCGTTGTCGGACCTGCGAAAGTGGGCATCCCCGTAGTTATTCTCCATATGCCCTATCTTAATGGTCACGTATTTCATTACATCTTCCAGGAAACCGGGACGTATGAAGTCCAGTTTATCAATCTGGAAATACCCTCCTTTTACATAAGGTTCAGGGTGGTGACGGGAAGAGAGATACGTTCTCAAATGCATGCGTACACCGTCAAAAAGGGCCACATCCAGGTCCAGGTTAGCTGTTGCCAGGTTAAAATTATCCCCTATCTCCTTCAGTGCAACGCTCCCGCTGTTGCTATGATCAAGAGCCTGGAACTGCAGGGTGGACGATCCTCCGACACGGACCCTGACCCCGTCAAAAGTAGAGACGGTATCTTTGGGGCTTTCAAAAACATTTATCCCCTTTTTGTCCGGGCTCCTGTAGTTGTCCGGGTTTCTCTGCTGGGCACTTACTGTTACGGTAAGCATACCACATATGGCCAGTAATCCAATGGTTGTCAGTTTTCTCATAATTGTCTATTTAAAAAATATCAGTATTTATTGATAGGTCATTTCAAATTTTACGGTTACCTTTTCTCCTGTTTTTATAGTTCCCAGGAGTGCTGTGGGCGGTTCCACACCATAATCCGTCATCAGTATATCAGTACTTCCGGAAAGGTGTACTTTGTCTTTGAGCATTACTGTCAGGGTAAGCGGCACTTTTTTGCTTACTCCCGCAATATTCAGGGTACCGGACATTTCAACCTGGTAATGCCCCGTACCTGCTTCTGTTATGGTGGTAGCTTTATCCGCACGGAAAGATATTTCCTTGTGATCTTTACTTTTAAGCGCTTTCCAGGTGTTTTTATCCATACCGCTCTTCCCGCTTTCCAGGCTTTCTGCGGCCAGGGTAAACGATAGGTTCTCCACCGCTTTCAACTGATTTTCTTCTGTGATAAAGGTTGCTTTCCCATGAAAAGACGTAGCCTTGAGTTCCCAGTCGTGGAGATTAGAAGTACCCAGGACTTCCAGTTTACCTCGTGAGGGTTCTACGTGAAGCTCCTGTGCCATGGCAAACGGAAAAAAGAAAATGATTCCCAGCAGTGCGCCTGTTATCTTTCCTTTAAAGAGTTTTGTTTTTTTCATAATAGTAACATTTTATGAGGTCTTTCCCTCGTATTCATTTACAGGACAAATGTGCAGTGAAAGGAAATCCTATACCATGATATTTATCAGGTCGAAAAAAATGCCCGAAGGATGTTATAAAAGGGCATCAGATGAAATAACAAGAAGCAGGCAAAAAGATAAATTGTAATGAAGACGAATACTCGGCACTAATAAGGTACAAAAGTCCTGATAAACAAGAATTGCTCTTAAGTTAACACGCATAAACGCAATACCCGAATCATGATTTTTCTCACTATCAAAGTACTGTAATAATCAGGATTAACATGGGGACCAGGCCCCGGGACCTTTAGCGGAGACGGATAACTTGCCGGAATTTCACGGCTTTGACATGAAAGCACAGGGCTTTCGGAGTAACAGTCCAGGAAGGAAATAAAAACCGAAACCCGGGCAAACTACCTCACATTGCCCGGGCTTCTCAGATAACTACTCTAAATCAGCATCTGTTTTGTTATAATTCCGGATAAAGATATTTTATGGCTATCAGGTCATTCGGAGTAAAAGGACGGTTAGTGCCGTCGGAGCAGGCCAGCATCCAGGACGGATCGGACTGCGGGTCCGCTCCGGTAGGGGTCCCTGTAATGTGATAAGGAATTTCTTCCGGGCTAAGTTCCGTTTCGTCGTACGGATTGTTTATACCATATTGTATCCGTAAGATAAGTGCTTCCCACGGACTGATATACTGGCCGCAACTCTGGCTGCGATCGTGCAAATCAGTATGACGAAAACCGATAGCATGTCCTATTTCGTGGGCAATGGTGGTCACAAAATCCGCCCGGTTTGTCTGTGGGTTATAATGATCTATACTGAGGTCGATCCGGGGCGCCGGGTTTCCGTCTGCATCCGGAAAACCATAAGATTGTCCTAATACGTTACCATCATCAAACTGTCTTCCTTTAATCAGTATATCAGGAGTCTCCGTGGCATTGGCATCGAGCAATTCAAAACTGAGGACCAGGTCCAGGTCGTTAAACCGCGCTATGGCCTCTTCCGTGGAATTGTAAAAATAGGTTTGCTGCGCCCCCGCATCGACCTTGATCTTCAGGGTACGGGTAGCACCATTCACATCTACCTTAAAAGGGCTGCTGTACTGCTCCGGGGAAGGCGTGCCGGTAATGGTATTGTACATGAGTTCTTTCTGGTACTCTATATCTTCGGCAGTTAAAAAGATATCTCCTTCCACCAGGTACCCGCCGTCGGTTTTAATAACACCTTCGGGGGAAAATCCGGCGAGGAAGATATTATCCTTTTCTTCGTCACTGATCTCCATTCGGGCGCTGTTGTCCACCACCGTAGCGTCTTCCTTTTCACAACCTGTGAGCATAAATACCATACATACTAGAGGTATAGTATATTTCAATCGGATTTGGGCTATAATACGTTTCATTTTAAATCATATTTAAGTCTGTTCGTGTTTATAAAAAAATTACTCTTTTAAACCGTATGACTCCAGGACAGCCTTTAAGCAAAGGCATTCCAATGATATACGGAATGTTTTCCGGAGGGTTCCGGTCGCGCATTAAAAATACTCGGGTCATAGTTTAAATTTTAGTTAAGTCAGTAATGCGCAGGTCAATTTTATACAGTTTTTTATTAATTTTGATTATCTCATTCCGGATAGAGAAATAACCATATTTCGCGAAATAATTTCCTGTCATACAGGAGGAATTAACCTGTTAAAATCCAAAAGTATTCATAAAACGACGGATATTTTATCCCCTTTTCGCAAACCTTTGTCCCAAAAACGCAACGGGGTTGTTTGGTTGAGGGTTACACGTTACAGGTTTGGTCTTGCCTGAATAGGGTTGCAATAGGTCCCTGAGCCCTTCGGTAAACTCAGGATAAACTAAAGCAAAAGGGTAAATTTAACAGTCCAAAACAGAGGCGGCTGAGTACCCAAGCGCAGCGATGGGTGTATCGAAAGGTTTCAGCCAAAATGAAGGCGGCTGAGTGCCCAGCACAGCGATGGGTATATCAAAATATTTCAGCCAAAATGAAGGCGACTGAGTGCCCAGCACAGCGATGGGTATACCGAAATGTTTCAACCAAAATGAAGGCGCCTGAGTGCCCAAGCGCAGCGATGGGTGTATCGAAATGTTTCAGCCAAAATGAAGGCGGCTGAGTGCCCAAGCACAGCGATGGGTGTATCGAAGCCCCGGGTTACAGTTTCCACCTCTTAAAAAACATTAAAAAACTTTGAATTCCCTGGGCAGGCAGCCGTGGAACCTTTTAAAAATACGGCTGAAATGCCCGAGGTGCTGGTAACCTACCATGCGGGCCACTTCAGATACGGAATACCTGCCTTGGGCGAGTAGTTCTCCCGCCCTGTTCATACGGGCTTGCAGAAAGAAATTATAGTAAGTAACACCATAGGCTGACTTGAAGAGGGCTTCGAATTTTCGTTCGCTCATTCCCAGTGTCCTGGAAATTTCCGGTATGGCCGGGGGAAGTTCTTCAGAAGCCACTGCAGCCAGTAATTGTTCCCTGGCATATGACATCTCTTCCAGGTAATAGCGCGATACCGGTGCTTCTTCTTCCTGCGAGTACACCAGGAGTTTTTTAAAGTACCGATCCAGCAGGCTGTAAACATGCGCCTTGATCGCAAATTTATCATTCCTGGGCAGGACATCACTCTTATTGAGTTTATCCATTTCTTCGAAAATAGCTTGGTTGATCTGCATGCGGTGGTAACGGAATGTTCCCGATTTTATCCCGCTCAGCACCGGATGACCGGGTGGAAAAAGATGATCGAGATAATACAGGAGAAAATCCCGGCTCATGGAAATACCGATAAGCAGGGCATCCTGTTTTATCCCTCCTTCCAGCTTGACCTTAAAGTATGATCCGGATGAAACCAGGAAAGATTGTGGGACCCGGGAATCTGTTTTCGACAACACTTTTTCAAATGCCGATACTGTAGCAGGACGGTCGGAAAGTTCCAGTTTAAGAAAATAGTATTCTTCTCCCTGAGACGGAAGCCAGATCAGGGAATTTTCCGGTAGCTGGTCCGTACTGCTACACCTTGCAAAATTAAGGACAAGCCCCTGCTCTATCTGTTCATAGGCACATTCCAGATGAGCATCGGGAAACCTCGCCACCATCCAGTTATTCCTGACGTAAATATGACGGTCCAGATTGTATTTACCGGATTGTTCTATCAGTTTGTCAAAAAAATTCTTGTCATAAGAAAAACTAAAAAACCATTCCATATTTCCACCTTTTACTGTCGGGCAGCAAATGCTCTATACTTTTAATAGAGACTCAGAAAAGATGTTAATCCCTTAAAAGAAATATCATTTTTTTAGTTTTTCATATATGATGTTGTTTAGTATATAACAAACTTTGTTATCAGGGCTTTACCGGAAAAACCAGGCTGAAATAAATTGGGCCAGCCTTTTTCTAATCGGTTAAAAATTAGACCTCACAATATTTGCGGCCAGTTCTTCGGTAACAAAGTCCATCGGAATGATCCCGTAACGCCCTTTGTCCGCCGAGGAAAAATAGCTGTTCAGCAAAGGATTGATCTCATCCGATACTGCGGGTATATTGGGTATGGCCCATAGTATTTGCTTGTAACCACTGGCAAAGCTCACATAAAGGGTATTGTCCGTAACCTCTCCTTCCAAAGCCTCTTCCATAACCTGGACAACTTTATTGAACTTGGTAGTATTATTACTCACCACATACTCATCTTGTACGCGTAGCGAATAATTGCCATTATTGATGGTAAAAGTAGCCTGGTCCGCCCAGTTATGGCTTGCGTTCATACCAATATCTTCACTGGCGCCGAACCTCCGGAACAATATTATTTTCCCCCTTGCATCTCCCAATGTAGGAATACCGGGAGCCAGGTGCCAGAGTTCTGCATCCTGCTGCACGTATGCATTAAACTCCTCAGGAAAGGACATGGTATTGCCTTCGGCATTATATTCTTCCTTAACGCTCATAATGATCGTTTCGTCCGGATGTTGCTGCAGGAATTGTCTGCACGCATTCAGTACGTCGTCGAAATTCAGGTGCTGGTATACCGAACCGTGATGGATAACGAAGGCATCCTGGTAATGCCGGCAACGGATATCCAGAAACCGGACCCCGGCCTGTAATTGTTCCAGGATGGAAAGCGACTGGGTCTTGGCCGTCCCGCTCACAGGTTCATGCCGGGCACCGCTATCGTGCGTGCCGGGAATACTCAGGCTGCCCAGGGAAACTGCATCGGGCAGATAGGACATCCAGTTTGCTACGTCCTCCGCGTTGAAAGTTGTAACATGAGAAATCGCTTCCGGGTTTAACATGCCGTCTTTAGGGTCAATTCCCGGAAAATCCTCTTCCTGTGTGCAAGAAGAAAATGTTGTTAAGACAACAATAGCCAGCCATAGGTGTTGTTTGAAGTAGGTCATTTTCTATTCTTTTTGGTTGTAATAAATTATTGATTAAGAGATAAGATTTTACTGCAATATACTCTTTTATAAGGAAAGTTTTGTTAAGTGTTTATTATGAATGTGAGAAAGAATCAGTGATGTGTTCGTCCGTATGAATATACCAGTTCATTCAAAAAAGTGTTCGGAGAAATTCCTCCTCCGGTATACCATATTACCTTCAAGTACCCCTTTCTATTAATAATAATGTTTTTTAACCTAAAAAATGTGCATGAATCCGTAGCGGAAAGCAGCCATTTTCCACCGGGCTGACCTGCCTGACCTCATCCACGTTAACACCAAAATCAAAATATAAGTTTGCCATGATCACCTACATTAAAATCCTACAAATGTTTTGCTAAATCGTTTTAATACGTATTTTTGGTACAATATTTTAATCATTCCCACTCCGTCCAGTCATATGGATGGGGCAAGCAAAAACCTACTTAAACCCAAATCTTATGAAAACAATTATTTTTTTCCTGCTCCGATCATTCTTTATTGCCGCATTACTTACAGGCTGTGCCAAAGAAGATCCCGACAATCCGGGAAATCCCGATAACCCGGGAGAAGTACTTGAAGAACTCGATGTTACCGGCGAAGCTGTTATGACGGTAAATATAGAAAACGACCTCGGCGAAGACAGTGCTGAAGGCTCTCCTAAACTGATTGACAATGACACCCTCACCAAATTCCTGGTATACGATATACAGGAAGGTCTCGAAATCACCTTCCGGTATGAGGAACCGGTACAGGTAGCTGCTTATGCAATTACATCGGGAAATGATGCCGATTACCGCGATCCGCTGATCTGGACCTTCAGTGGTTCGAACGACGGACAAAACTGGACCGTACTCGATCAGCAGGCCTACGAAGCCTTTGCCAACCGCTACCAGACCAGGAGGTATTCTTATATAAACGAAGCCGGGTATACGCACTATAAATGGCATATATCTCAATTATACGGGGGCAGCGAAATGTTCCAAGCATCCGAATTCCGTTTATTCAGCATCCCACCAGAAGAACAGGTTGTCATGCCTTTTACCGAAACAGATACTATCCGGAGCGGGGAACTCACTTTGCTTTTCGTCAACAAGTCCGAAGGCTTCCCCGCATCCGTAAAAAATGACATGATAGAGACTTTCTTCACCAATTACCCCCTGCTTATGCAGGATTTTAATCCGGATGCCCAGAAAACCGTTGCCTTTCGTATAGAACCCAGCTACGATGGGGTGGCTTATGTTTTTGGCGGATTTGCCACATACGGTAGTTCATACATGACAAACAATCCCAAGGACATAGATGTGGTGACACATGAGATCATGCACCTGATACAATCCTATGGCGGGAATTCCCTGTCGTGGATCAGCGAAGGCATTGCGGATTATGTTCGTCATAGATACGGCCTGTATAACGAAGAAGCCAACTGGAGTTTACCGGATTATAACCCTGAGCAGAGCTATACCGATTCCTACAGGGTTACGGCCCGTTTCTTCGTGTGGCTGGAAAACAGGTACGAAGGCATCATACAGGAACTGGACAGCCAGTTGAGAACTGCCCCGTACGATGAAGCGTTCTGGCAGAACTATACAGGTAAACAACTGGATGCTTTATGGCAGGATTATTCGGAAGATCCCGGTATCTGAATTCTATGATCATCACTTTGCAGAAATGAAAAAACCTTGTTCCGATAATTATCGGAACAAGGTTTTTTCATTTCACTCCCCTTCGCTCATTTGCAATAGGTACCGATTATTCGTAATGCGTTTTACAAACAAGTACTCGTTTCCATAACATCAAACGAAACGGGTACCGGTCCGGAAATCTCCCCTACTGCTGCATCTTAAAATAATAATCTGCCGAGTGTTTCCCCGAGCCGTAGACCAGGAAAAATATGCACAGCAGAAAAGCTATCAGAGAAGTGATAAAGTTGCCGGTATGCATGTCCCCGATGATATTAATAGATACAGCTCCCATTAATATCGGTATCTGTACTGCAACGGACAACCGCGTGAGCAGTCCGAAAATGATCAGTATGCCCCCCAGCATATGTGCGGGCGCTACGTAGTGAATGGTCAGCATGGCTCCCCACCAGTTCTGTATCGGTTTAATGATGTTGATCAGATACTGACTGTTTACCATAAAGGAAGTTCCTTTCAGGAAGAGAAATATTCCGAGGACAATCCGTAAAAGGTCAAGCGGATAATACGTATGCGCATTGGCCCATTTGTTTAACATTTTTAATGTTACCATGGCTCCTGTCTTTAAAATCTACCCTTAAGGTACAAAAAAAACAGCAAACACTCAATCAGTTTACTGTTTTTCAATACTTTATCAATCATGTAAAATATTTATCCGGCCTATTTTAACATACCTGGATTACCAGGGAATTTCCCCGGTCCCGGGGTTATATTCTTCACTGATAAATTTTCCCGTAGGGCCGTTTTTGTCCATAACGGCGTATTTGACTATCCTGGCACCGGCCTCTTCTACGGTACCCGTCCCGCGGTGATTGTTAAAATCTGTTTTTATAAAACCCGGGTCCACCAAATTTACTTTAAATGAAGTATCCCGGAGCTCATACGCAAGGTTAACCGTGTACATGTTAAGTGCTGTTTTTGATGAAAGGTAAGCCGCTCCTTTGTGATGATAATACGGCCACGAAGGGTCGCTGTTCAGAGTTAGCGAGGCCATACTGGAACTTACATTCACTATGCGTGGTTCAGGCGCATTCTCTAGCAGGTCCTTAAATTCCCGGATAGTCCTTACGACACCAAATAAATTAGTGTCAAAGACCTTTCGGAACGTCTCGATCCCAGTACCGGTAGCCGTTTGCGGCAAACCGCCGGAAATCCCGGCATTATTAATAAGAATATCCAGTACATCTGTTTTTTTATCAATTTCGGTGCGTGCGGCTTTTACCGAGTTGTCATCGGATACATCTATTTGTACCGCTTCCACTTTGTGTAAGCCTTCGGCTTTTAATTTTTCAACAGCTTGCAGGCCCTTTTCAGGGCTACGGCTTCCCAGGTACACATAGTATCCCTTTTGCAGCAATTGCCTGGCAGTTTCAAACCCAATGCTTTTATTGGCTCCTGTAATAAATACTTTTTTCATTTTGTAATATTTTAAATTAACACTACAAAATTGGGTAATTTAAAAACCGGAGCTTTTGTCATATGGCAAAAAGCGCTTTAACGTATGTTTTTTCGGATTCTGCTTAACGAAGATTGTGTGATCCCAAGATAAGAAGCTATGTAGGCCAGAGGAATACGGTTGACAAGCGTCGGATATTTCTCCATAAATTCCAGGTACCTGGTCGTGGCATCCTGGGAAACCAGCGGACTTACCCTTTCGAGTTTCTGAACAAGGGCTTTGGTAACTATCTTTTGAACAATATTTTCCCATCCTACAATAGTTCCGGAGATCTCTTTCCAGTCACGTACTGAAAATACAAGAAGCCTGCAATCGGTAGCCGCCTGGATATATTCGGTAAGAGGAACATTATCCAGATTAAACAGCAGATGGTTCTCCTCTATGAAAATTTTCGTAATCTCCTCGCCTTTATTATTGTAATAACAGATCCGCATAACCCCGTCAATAACAAAACCCACCTGTTTCAGGACTTTTCCTGCTTCGGCAAAATATTCTTCCCTGTGCAGTACGACCTCTCTTCCCTTACCGGAAATCAGGTCTATCTGCTGCTGATTCAAATTTCCGTATTGCAATACGAAATCTATAAATTCTTTCATGGTAGCAAGTTAATCAAACTTAATCCGGCATAATTTACCATTTGGCAAAAAGAATATGTTTTTTGTACTCTTTTGTAAAACCCCGGCCCCGTTTACAACCCGTGCCTATCGTACAAAGCATTTGCCACGCCACTCTTTTTAAGGACAATTCACCAAAAGCACACAAAATCACATCGTTTTCTGTAAAAGCGGACAGTTATAATACCAAGGCATTTTGTGCTCCCTAAATACACAAAAAAAGTGTTGTGCAATCGTATGCATTCCTATATTCCTCTATACCTTTGCAACGTAATACAAACGGGTTAATACTTTCAAGCAATAATATGTCTATTGATACCGCTTTATCCTCCGGCCAGCGTAATTCCAAATTACAGATCGCCGGTTTTGTTGCCTTTACTTTTTTCGGATATCTGTGCATAGGGCTGCCCCTGGCCGTACTCCCTATTTTTATTCATAAAACTTTAGGTTTTAGTGAAATAGTTGCCGGGGTGGTTATCAGCCTGCAATATGTATCTACTCTGATAGTACGTGCCATATCCGGAAAAGTAGTTGATACGAAAGGCCCGAAAATAGCCGTGGTGATCAGTATGATCGGTTTCCTGGTAAGCGCCGTACTGATGTATGTTTCATTTGAAAGCCAGGAAAACAGAATGCTTACCCTGATCTTACTGAGTGTGGCCAGGCTGATAACCGGCTGTGCCGAAGGCATGATAGGGGCCAGTCCCGTTAACTGGGCCATGCTTGTGGCGGGAGACCGGCACACGGCAACGGCCATTTCCTATAACGGTATTGCCAGCTACGGGGCCCTGGCCCTGGGAGCTCCGCTCGGCGTATTGATTGACAAACACTGGGGCCTTTCCTATATTGCCATCTGCCTGTTTGTTGTCCCGGTACTGGGGCTGCTATATGCCCTTTCCAAAAAAGCGGTAATCGGACAATACATAGCAAAACCGATCCCCTTTTTCAAGGTTTTCCGGTTGGTTGCCCCTTTCGGTATCTGCCTGGGGCTGGCAGGACTCGGCTTTGGCGGATTGTCCAACTTCATTACCTTGTATTACGATTATTTCAACTGGCCCAATGCCGCCTTATGCCTTAGTGTATTCAGTGTGCTATTTATTCTTGGCAGGGTATTTTTTGCCAACCAGATCAATACCAGGGGAGGTTTGAAAGTCGCTTTTGTTTGCCTGGTAACCGAAATGGTGGGCCTGGTTATCTTGTTTCTTGCTGCGCATCCTAATGTTGCACTGATAGGCGCTGCCATAACCGGACTCGGGTTTTCTCTTGTTTTTCCCGCCTTGGGTGTAGAGGCCGTTCGGCTGGCCCCGGCTTCCAATGCCGGTGCGGCACTGGCCTGTTACGGCTTGTTTATTGATATCTCCCTCGGGGTTACCGGCCCCCTCGAAGGCGCGGTCATTAAGGTATTCGGCATGGAATACCTGTTCCTGTTCTGCACCTTTATTATCCTGGTGAGTGTCATTGTCGTATGGAAGTTAATGCAGAAGAAAAAGAAATATAGAATTTAATTCTCCGAGCATCCACAATTTCAACACCGGTATTAACGTGAGAAATGGATAAAAAAAAGGCTCCCCCCTTGCGGGACGGGGAGTTTGACCAAGCCCAGGTCTTGGGGTTTAATCCCAAGCATTTGCGGTTTACCAATGGTTTAGGCTTTCTAACCCTCCGATCAGACCAAAGGTCTGCCCACCTCCTTTTATCATACCGATAATCGGGAGGGAGAATCTTTTTAAATCACTAAAAATGAATACATTGAATACTTGTAATCCGTAGGGCTTAAACATTATTCACGTGGTATTAACAGGTTTTAATGTTTAACCTTCTAATAAGCACTACACCATAAAAAGGAAATTTCAGAAATTCCTCGCCCCTGTAAATACAGGATTATCCTGGCCTTTTCCGTTCAGTCTGCACAAAAAACAGGTTATAAAAAGAGAAAAGAGAAATCCTTTTTTCATTTTTTTTTTGCTTTAAACAGGGACATTTGGGTAACTCACGTGTATCTATACTATAGAAGGGCATGTAGTATATTGCTAAATCAGCCAATCAAAACCTGTATTATATAATTTGAACAGGCAATTTTTCCATAAGCGGATGTGAAACAAACAGAGTTCCATCTTTTCCTCCCTTCTATCCATATTTGAGGGTATGCCCGGAATTTTAACAAAATTTGTTGGTTTCACATCACCTCCTGGCATACTCTCCTCTTATAGAACAATACGAAACGGAAGACATTATTAAAAAGGAAAAGTTGTGCCGAAAATTGTAGTCAAATATGAAAATAAATTGCGTTATCATTGATGATTCCAGCATGCAACGGATGGCTGTGGCCCGGCTTATCCAAAACACGGATTCCCTACAGCTTATTGCAGAATACAGTAACGCTATAGAAGCCAAAAGCGGGTTAAAGCTGAAAAGAACAGATCTTATTTTTCTCGATATAGAGATGCCCGTCGTAACCGGGTTTGATCTCCTGGAGTCTTTGCGGACCCCGCCCCAGGTTATCCTCATTTCCGGAAAAACAGAATACGCTCTTAGAGCTTTTGATTATAACGTAACGGATTATCTGCATAAGCCTATTTCTTCAGAACGTTTTGAAATAGCAGTAAAAAGAGCATTGAAAATACACAAACTCAAGACCGGGGCCCGGGAAGATGACAATTATATAGTTGTAAGGGGTAATCAGGTAAAACATAAAGTTTTTCTCCACAAGATCAGGTGGATTGAAGCCTTAGGAGATTATGTGAAGTTGGTTATGGATGACAAAAATATCATTACACTTTCCTCCATGAAGTCCTTTGTGTCGGAATTGCCGGCGGATCATTTTATGCGTATTCATAAATCCTTTATCATTAACCTCGGCAAGGTAGACCGGTATAGCTGTCGTACTGTAGAAATTCATGGTACTCTCCTGCCCCTTAGCAGAAATTGTAAAGACAAGCTGGCAGACGTTTTAAATAATGTTTCCGTGCCGGGATAACCCGGGATATACAACGTATTATTAAATTTAAATTACCCTTATAATGTCCCCTGAACAAAAAAAACCGACAAGTATGACCATATCTTTTTCAGATTAAGAGAAATCCTGGACAATAAAGATTATGAAATATTTAATGCATTCATTGATCTGCATATAAAAACCCATGATATCCGGATACTTCATACCATGTTATTGAGCATGCAACGGAACAAAAAGAATCCATATGTTAATCCCAATTATAATGCTGTTCGCAATGAATTGAAAAAACGAACAAATGTTTCCTAAGCAATAACAGTTATACTGAAATATAAAGATTTCCGAAGATCTGAATACCTTATCACTAACAGCAATATCGCTTTTCCCTGTTCTTCAGGACGTATCCTCTCAATAATTGTGAAAATCTGTTTTTCCGGGGGGACGCGAGGTATTCAAATGAACAAACCTTAGCCCATTTCGATGCAGAGCATCAGGGAATTAGACCCATTTAACGGGATTAAATCTTTGCTTTTTCAATCGATTCACCGTATTTGTACTGTCAGGCACTTTGTGCTTTAATGTTCCTAAATCAAAGAAATGATCTTTTTCACCCCCGTTACCACAGCTACCGCAACCGATCCGACAACCAGCCCGGTCATGAACTCCTTGACTACAGGTGGTAATTCCGGCAGGATGTGGTGGAGATAATCTATATTATGCACAAAGATCCCTCCCGATACCAGGATCAGGGCGATAGTACCGATAACACCGAGGAAGCGGATAACTACCGGAAGGGACTTCACCAGGATACCACCCAGCCAGAACAAAAAGCCGTGGTTGTCAGAATGCTTAATAAGTCTAAACCCCGCATCGTCCATACGTACGATAAGCGCTACAATACCATAAACACCTACAGTAGCAAGCAGAGCTACTACAGTGACTGTCATGATCTGTATGGTAAGAGTCTTGTCCAGGACCGTACCGAGTGCTATAATAACAATTTCTATAGAGAGGATAAAATCCGTAACTATAGCCGATTTGATTTTAGCTTTTTCCGCTTCCGCATCATTTTCTTTTTCCTTTTCCTCTATGGGATGGGCATCCCCTGAACGGTGAAAGAAATGTTCTACTATTTTTTCAACACCCTCATAAGCCAGGTAGGCCCCTCCGATGACCAGGATAACCTTTATAGCAGCCGGAAAAAAGACATTGAGCAGTAAAGCTACAGGGATAATTATAAGCTTATTGATAAAGGACCCCTTGGTAATAGCCCATATTACCGGTAACTCCCGCGAAGATAAAAAACCGGTAGCTTTTTCTGCATTTACCGCCAGGTCATCTCCTAATATTGCTGCTGTTTTGCGGGTTGCTATTTTACTTGTTACCGCTATGTCATCCATCAATGCGGCTATATCATCCAGAACGGCAAAAAAACCTGAAGCCATATATTACACTGTTTTTAAAGCAGTAAAAATACTCCTACTGTTATTTGTATGCAAGTACGTTTTTTTTTTAACAGGTCTTTAGGTTTAAAGATATTTTCTTAATCCGGCTATTTTGCCAGGTATCCCCCCGGTATCTCGCCCCTGGTGCTCGTTTGCAATAAGCACCCATTGTACAATGCATTTGTAATGCATGAATAATTAATTTCCTGGCGGTTACAACTGGTCTGTGTTCTCCTCCCCTGGTGCTCGTTTGCAACGAGTACCCATTGTACAATGTATTTGTAATACATTTTATAAAACGTGAATAATTAATTTTAACAGTTACAACTGATTTGTGTTATCTACCCCGTTATCCTTCGGTTCCTTCTTATGCCAGTACGAGGCCAGTATGGAACCGGTAACGTTCATCAAGGGACCGA
>NZ_RJTM01000036.1 GCF_003725735.1 Sinomicrobium pectinilyticum
AAATGGCAGGCGCCAGGCCCATCGTGGCAATCTTCCCGATCGAATTCGCTATCCCCGATGCCAGGCCCCCGTTCTGCATCCCCACTTCTATGGCTACCGTCCTGGCATCACGCTCCGGCAAACGAAAAAAACGGGCATACCAATACCCCAGCGTATAACCGAAAAGGTTATGAAAAAGTACGATAAGAAGTAAGACCAGACCGATATCCAGCAAACTGTCCCGCCCCGCAGCAGTGATCACCACGATAATCAACGCTATTCCCAACATGGATACTACAGGCATCGCCTGGTCAAGCCATTTCGCC
>NZ_RJTM01000037.1 GCF_003725735.1 Sinomicrobium pectinilyticum
CTGCCGTGCAACAGCTTGTTGAAAAGCAGTCCCGCACCAATGGGTATGATGATCATTTTTATAATGTCCCACATCATGGCCATGACGTTGATCTCTATAAACTCCCCGGCAAGCAACTTCATCAACACCGGGGTCAGGAACGGCGCCAGCAGGGTAGCCAGGGATGTAATGGTCAGGGACAATGCCAGATTGGCCTTGGCCAGGTAAGCCATAACATTGGATGCCATTCCACTGGGAGAACAGCCGATAAGCACAGTACCCGCGGCAATCTCCGGGGGAAAATCACTCATTGTGGCCAGGGCAAAACCGGACAGGGGCATAATGATAAACTGTGCCGTTACCCCGATAAACACCCCTTTGGGCGATTTGATTACAGACTCAAAGTCCCGAGCACTCATTGAAGTCCCCATACCAAACATGATGACCTGTATCAGAGGGGTGATCAGACGGGTCAGTTTGAAATCACCGATACGGATAAAGTAATGCGGGTAATACATGGCCATGGATACGGCGGCAAAGATCATAAGGGTATATACATAAC
>NZ_RJTM01000038.1 GCF_003725735.1 Sinomicrobium pectinilyticum
AACCACAATGCGCTGGTCCCTAAAATCCACTGTGGTAAAATCGAAAGAACCATGAACGAGATCGTCTATAAATTCACCCTTGTCCTGGATCGTACCGCTCGAATGACCATAGGTCAGCTGATCGGAGGTAAGTTCGCCCAGAAGCGAGGCGTCCGGGGACAGTATGGCTCCCCGGAGCAGTGCTACTGCTGCTTCTATTTCTTTCTTTTCCTCCGCAGGGGTAGCTATCTCTTCCCTTTGTGCTGTCCCGCTTTCCTGTTTTTCTTTTTGGACTTCGTTACAAGATATAAACGCTCCTGAAATTAAGAGCAGAAGGAAAACCTTTTTTATTGCTTTCATAATTCGTTTTTAATAATTCAGTTTTCTAAATTCTTTTTAAACAACAGACCCAATAACTAACAACTCCGGACTCCCAAACTACAGCCCAAACGCCACATATTTTCCCCCGGTCTTTAACCCTCTTCCTCCCCCTGCAGCTATGACCAGGTATTGCCTGCCGTTAACTTCATAGGTTACCGGCGTGGCGAATCCGGCCGCGGGTAACTGGTGTTCCCAGAGTACCTCCCCGGTTTCCTTATCAAAAGCCCTTATTTTCTCATCCTTTGTCGCTGCAATAAATACCAGTCCGCCTGCCGTAACTACCGGTCCGCCGTAATTATCCGTTCCTGTTGCCTTTATTCCCCTTGCCGCCAGTTCCGGGTATTCCCCGAGAGGAACGCTCCAAAGGGTTTCCCCGCTGTTCAGGTCTATGGCATTCATGGTACCCCACGGCGGTTTTATACCGGGATAACCTTCCGCATCCTGTAGTTGTTTCCATGATTTTACCACGTATTCCGGCTGAAAACCGAAAACACTGTCCCGCGCGTTATTTACCGGTTTATCCGGCTCAAATACCTTTCGATGCTTATCCTGCTGCTTATCTGCAGCCTCCGGCATGTCCAGGATATAGGCGGACAAGACCCGGGTATCTTCTTCGGAAAGATGCTGAAAAGAAGGCATTCGTCCGCTTCCGTTTTTAATGATATTGTGCACCTCTTCGGAAGAAAATTTCCCGGCGAGGCCTTTTAAAACAGGAAACTGTCCGCCCCCTTCCCTCTCCGTCCCGTGGCACATGGCACAGTTTTTCAGGTAAAGTCCCTGTCCTGCGGATACCGGGCCTTTTGCCTTAAAACTGTCTATGCTTACCATTTGCAGTATCCACGGCTCTTCATTGGCATTCTGGTAAAGGATACCGCCGGTATCTATGGCATTTCCTCCCCATTCCGCACCTCCGCTGTAACCGAACAATACGGTACCTTTCTCATCCGGTGGGGTAAACTTATGAGCATAGGTGTATTTTTTCAACTGCTCTTTAACATAAGTACGGGCTTCTTCCGAAATATCGGTAATATCCGCATCCGTAAGCACCTGCCTGGAAAAAGGCTCCGGTTTCAGAGGGTATTTCTGTACGGGCCAGGGATGTTCCCCCGGAAGACCATTTACAGGTACCGGACGTTCTTCTACGGGAAATACCGATTTCCCCGTATCCCTGTCGAGCACATATACCAGGCCGTCTTTGGTAGCCTGTACCACCACGTCTTTTTCTTTTCCCCCTACAGTAATGGTGGTCAGGTTGGGCGGACAGGAAATATCCCGGTCCCACAGATCGTGCATTATGGTCTGGTAATGCCAGATATACTTACCGGTTGCCGCATCCAATGCCATGATACAATTGGCATAAAGATTTTCACCCTCCCGGTTGCCCCCGTAAAAATCGGAGGATGGCGAACCGGTACCGAAATATACTATACCCCGTTCTTCGTCCAGTACCATCCCCGCCCAGTTATTCGCCCCTCCTATTTTTGTATAAGCATTTTCCGGCCAGGTCTCGTAACCGGCATCCCCCGGCTGGGGAATGGTCCGGAATATCCATTCCAACCTGCCGGTTACCACATTAAACGCCCGTATGTGGCCCGGTGCAGCATCGCCTCCTTCGGAAACGCTGGAACCCATAATGAGCAGGTCTTTGTACAGCACACCGGGGGAAGTTGCGGTAACGGACAAAGATTGTACATCTTTATCCAGACCGGTATCGAGGCCTTCGTGCAGGTCTACCTTCCCCTGTTTTCCGAACATTTTTACGGGCACCCCGTTTCGGGCATTAATGGCATAGAGTGTAGGGCCTACCGTATACAAGATACGCTTATCTTCATTCTTTTCCCGGTACACCACCCCCCTGCTGGTGTTTTTCCCCCGGGTACGATCGCCCGAAGGGGAAAATTTCCAAACCTGTTCTCCCGTATCCGCCCTGAGGGCAAAAAGTTTAAGGCCGGGTGTGGTACCGTATAATATACCGTCTACCACTATAGGCTGGCATTGTATCTGCCCGGCACGTTGCCCTTCTTTTTCGGCTTCGGCAGCATCGTAGGTCCATACTACCTTAAGGTTACGGACATTCTCCTTATTTATCTGCCGGAGCGGGGAATAACGGTTCCCAGCAGAGTTACCACCATATACAGGCCAGTCCGTTCCATTCCCCGCCGTCTGGTTCATAACCGGTTCTTTACAACCTGACAGAAAAGCGGTCATAACTGCTGCATAAAGGCCTGCTCTGGTTCTCATCCTACACATTCGCAACAGTTTGTTATAAATACTTGTGTTCTTTGAGGTAGTCGTTGAGTTCTTTCCGGGTCATCGGGAGTTGACTGTCCGGCTGTTTTCCAAGCCAGTCCACAAAATCCTTCCGGATCGCATCCGTCCACTCCGTATCGATCTGTCCTGCGGTATACTTCTTCTCCTTAAGACGCTGAAATCCGAACTGGTCGCGAAGGTTCGTCACCTCAGAAGAGATTACCAGGTCACCCAGCAAATATGCCGGTATGAAAACCACGCCGTAACGGTTGGCCAATACCGCATCCCCGGGAAGTACAATAGCCCTTCCGATACGGATAGGGGCATTGATAGAGGTCAGCATTTCCTGTTGCAGGTATGAAGGGTCGTCCCCCCGGAACCAGCCATTAAAATTCTCTATTTCTACCAAACCTGCAAGGTCACGCACCCCCGCATCGAAGATAAAACCGTTCCGGGAGTTTGCATAAATGGCATTACCCAGGTTGGAACCGATAAGCGTACCGTCTATGATACGCCCGTAACCATCAGCCACATATACATCGCCCGGCTGGAGGATATCTATCGGCCAGGAATTACTCCCTCCTATGGTATCACGGTCCTCTTTGGCACCCTGTATCCTGACCACTTTATCAAAATCCGGACGCAAGGGCATGTATTGCGCCGTAAGCACCCGCCCGGTCATCACACGGTCGTCATGCACCATTTTCCAGCCCCCTTCATACTGGTTATGGTACCCTTTACTGCGCAGAAAACCCCATGCTTCTTCTACATTAATGGCTTTTAATCGTTTCAACAGGGCATCGGATACTTTAGGACGGCCGTCCTTTAAACGTTCGCCTTCCCAGTTCGAGGTCAGGGCCTTTATATATTCCGGGGGCGAGGCCACATACTGGGCATAAAGTCCAAGGGATAGCAGCATCAGCGTCAGGGTTACTATGTTCGCTTTGTTCATGTCTGTTACTTTTTTAAAATTGATTGTTTTTTTGGTTGCAGGTTTGGTTTTGGCAGAGCGGCAAACGAGGTGGCTGAGTGTTCCGAACTGTGTCCGGAACGTACCGAAGCCACCGGGCTTACCCTACCTAACTTAACTATACGTCCGGTCATGGGAACGAACCTCATCCCACTCCTTGGTCGGGGCAAAGAAGCTCTTGTCCGAAGGATGCAGGTGTGCCTTCACCACATCTTCGTTGAGCTCTATACCCAGTCCGGGGGCGGTTAACGGTACCGGCGCAAAGCCCTTGTCTATCATCTTTCCGCCTCCGGTCATGGTCACCAGGTCTTCCCACCACGGTACATCCACAGAATGGTGTTCCAGGGCAAGGAAGTTCTGCGTCGCCGCAGCACAGTGCACATTGGCCATAAAAGAAACCGGCGTCCCGGCCTGGTGCATCGCCATCGCAATACCGAACTCTTCCGCATAGTCCCCGATACGCTTGGTCTCCAGCAGTCCCCCGGAGGATGCCAGGTCGGGGTGGATAATATCCACGGCACGGGTATGGATCAGGGGCATAAAGTCTTTAAGAAGGTAGATATCTTCTCCCGTGGTGGTAGGCGTTTCAATAGCTTCGCTGATCACCTTCCACTGCTCGTGATACTGCCAAGGCACCATATCTTCGAACCATGCCAGACGGTATTTATCAAGCGCCCGCGCCAGACGGATTCCGTTATTCAGGTCGAAATGACCGTAGTGGTCCGTAGAGATCGGAATGTCATACCCCACCATATTCCGCACATTCTCCACGATACCCGCCAGTTCTTCCAGCCCCTTTTCCGTGATCTGGATCTGTGTAAAGGGGTGCATCGTATTGGCATAGGACATCGGGTTCTGGCCGTCGCCCCACTGGGCAAGGTTACCCTTGCTGTCTTCCCAGAACTTCGAGTTTACCACCGTACCGGGCTTGCCTTTCAGTTCCCCGATGGAGACATCCATCTTCAGCCAGGTATACCCCTGGTCCTTGATCCGGTAATTGATCAGTTTCTGCTGTTCTTCGGGAGAACGGGCCTCCGGGGTATCGGCATACAGCCGTACTTTATCCCGGTAGCGACCGCCCAGCAACTGCCAGGCCGGAACATTATAGGCTTTTCCGCAAATGTCCCACAAGGCCATTTCTACCGCACAAACTCCGCCGGCCTGACGCGCAGGGCCACCGAACTGTTTGATGACCTTAAAGATCTTCTCCACGTTACACGGGTTCTTCCCCAGGATACGGCTCTTCAGCATCAGCGCATAGCGCACGTCGGCAGCATCCCGGACTTCCCCCAGCCCGTAAATGCCCTGGTTGGTATCGATACGGATTATCGCCGTGCCGCCCATTACATTGGTCAGGGCATAGCGCATATCCGTGATCTTAAGTTCGGAAGGGGCCGAGCTGCGGTTTATCTTAGATGTGCTCTGGGCCAGGGTATCTTCGAAAGACATCCCCATAAAACCCGCAAGTCCAATCCCGCCAAGCGCTGTTTTCTTAAGAAAATCCCGGCGTGCCGAACCCGTTGCCGAACTCTCTGTTTCGGCCTGCCGCGCTAAAGCATAGGCCTTTTCTTCTGATTTGTTTTTGGCGATAAGACGCCTTAACTCATTTTTCATAAGTTCTTGTTTTTAGATTGGTAAATGTATTTTTGTAATGGTATTATAGGTTACTGTTTCCGCTTCTACGGTAGTGAGCATTTTACATTTTAATCTACTTATACACAGACATATAAGATGCTTCACACAGGGTGCGGAAACCTGTAGCCTTCCTCTCAAATTTCTCCCGTTGTTCTGCCTGGATGGGGCTGACTAAAAAGTCTTGAAGTTCTATCAAAACCACAAAGCGCACGAAGTGGACACAAAGGAACCAAAGCATGGAATATCTCGTAATCAACTATTTATTTATTTATTTCTTTATGATCTTTGTGTATTCTTTGCTGACTTTGTGGTTAAAAATCTTTTCAGACACCTTCTTTTTTTCTGTACAATATGAAAGGGTTTTATAGCTACCGGTCCCACCAGACCCGGGTATCCAGGTTGTCCGGCCCCATGCGGGAGACGGCTTCGCTGATGTGTTCGCCGTTTACGGCCAGTTCCGAACTCGGATAGGTAATCCTCCGGATAAACTCCCCGGTGATATCCTGTCCGGGATACGGATTGGGCGTAAGGTCGGGATAACCGGTCCTCCGGAAATTGGCATAGGCCTCAGGTCCGTTCAGGAAAGATACCACCCAGTATTGATTATACAACTGTTCCAGGGTCCCCCCGTAAGGATGGTCGGCAATATACCGGTCTATATCCGCAACGGGTATGGCACAGCCGGGATCATATTCGGCCATGAGCTCCATATGAGCCCTTACCCCGGCCTCAAAATAACCTGCCGGGTCTCCGGAGACCCACCCGTAGGTAGCAGCTTCGGCCAGTAATAGTTGTGTTTGTGCATGTGTAATGAGGTACATAGGCGCCCCGATCTTTACCATTCGCCTGCGGTCTACCTGGCTGAAATCGTAAAAACTTGCAAGCCCCAGACCGGCTGCGGCCTGCCCGATAGTACTATTGTCATGGCCCATGGGCATCCCTACCTGGTCTTCCGGGGCCGTGGACGCATTGGCCGGGACCTGCTCCGTTCCGGACGCCGCCCCCACATAACGGACGGCTATGGAACCCAGCCGGGGGTCGTCGGTATCATTAAGAAAATTGACAAAAGTGTCTACCAGGTAAAAATTATTAGCTTCGGAACCGTTCAGGAAATTGCCGATAGGATTGGTAAAATTACTGTCGTGGCGGATCACATAATTATCTCCGTTAGATGTCATCACACCACCGGCAAAAGCATCTTCCACGGTCTGCCGGGCCAGGGTATTATCGGCATTAATAATATGCATGCCCAGGCGAAGAAGCAGGGAGTTTCCCATTTTGCGCCATTTATCCAGGTCTCCCCCGTAGAGTATTTCCCCGGTTACGGCGGCACCATTGTCATCGAGGGCGGCTACGGCCTCCTTTACTTCGTTGATCAGGTCGGTGTAGATCTCCTGCTGCGGATCGTAGCGGGGTAACACGATCTGATCGGAAATCCCTTTCCCGGCTTCGGAATACGGAATATCACCGTAGCTGTCCGTAAGTACCATAAAGGTAAAGGCCTGTATAATACGAGTCATCTGCAACAGGTTGGAATGCTCCGGATCGTCCTGTATGCGATTCATCAGGTCGCCGGTATTCTTTATCACGGTCTCGTAATAATCATCCCACACTTCCGCCGAAGCGAAACGGTTGTCCTGATTGTGATTTCCCCCGGTAAGCAACCCCGAATTGGGAGTCACGATCTGTTGTACTATGGCTGCGTCGTATTTGAGTTGCCCGGTAGCGAATGAAGTTCCTATCACCGCATTGTTAAATATAAATACCGGGTCTACATCGGTAGGGTTTACATCGTTGGTATTGATCTCTTCAAAATCCTTTTCACAGGCTGTGTTCAGCAAGGAAAACACCACTGCAAAAACAAAATATACTGTATTCTTCATCATGGTTTCCTTTTTTTAAAATTTTAAATTCAGGTTAAATCCCATGCTACGGGTAGTAGGTACGCCGGTGGATTCGAGTCCGGAAACATTATCCGAACTGAACGCAAAGGAATCCGGATCTATATTGTCTACCCATTTCTTCAGTATGAGGACATTGTTGGCCACAATACTGAGTTTCGCTCCCTTGATAAAGGACTTTTCGGGGATGAGTTTATGAAAATCGTAGCCTATGGTAATCTGCCGTAATTTCCAGAATCCCCCGTTATATACAATGGGTTCGATGATCTGTGAAGCCCGGACCACTTCCCAGTATTGCTGGGACTCCGTAGCCACCGTATTGGGCTGTCCCTGCAGGTTTACGCCTTCTCCCACAACCCCGGTTTCCCTCCCGGGAAGGGTCATTTTGTGCAACCCGTGACGAACGGCATTGAAGTTCGTACCGGAGATCATTTTATTACCAAGTTTGAAATCTATGAGAAAAGAGAGGTTAAAATCCTTGTAGCGGAAGTTATTGGTAATCCCTCCCATCCATTTCGGCAGGGCGCTGCCGAAGAAAACGATATCCTCCGTAGGCAGAGCTCTTCCGTCATTGCCGAAAATGCGGCGGCCCTGTTCATCCCTGCGGTACCCGAACCCGGCCAGCTGGCCTATCTCCTGCCCGACTACCTGGTACAGAAACCCGTTGAATACGTGTTCTCCTACCAGTATCCTGTCTCCCGGTTCGTCGGTGAGCAGGCTCAATACCTTGGTTTTATTATAGGAACCGTTGATATTCAGGTTCCACTGAAAATTATCGTTTTTAACAGGAATGATATTTAATAGGGCCTCAAAACCGTCGCTCCGGCTCTCACCGCTGTTTATCAATGTATTGGTAAATCCGGAGGTGTTGGATATCTGCGCGGGTATGATCTGGTCTTTGGTTATCTTACGGTAAACAGCCACATCGAGGTTCACCCGGCTTTCGAACATCCGGATATCCAGCCCTATCTCCGCTTCGTTGGTACGCATGGGCTTCAGGTCAGGGTTAGGCAATGTACTGGTAGTAGCCCCTGCCACGGGTTGTGCGCTGCCATCCGGGCCGGTAAAGAAATTAGGCTCAATATCATAAAAAAGCACATTGGAATACGGCGGTACATCCGTATCGCTCCCTACCTGTGCATAGGCAAACCGGAGTTTGCCGAAAGACAGCCATTCCGGCTTATTGGCAAAGGTATTGGAGAAAACATAACTTCCGGACACGGACGGATAAAATATACTGCGGTTTTCAGGCGCCAGGGTAGAAAACCAGTCGTTCCGGAACGTACCGCTCAGGTAGTAGGTGTCCTTCCAGGACAGGTCTACCGCCCCGTAAACCGAATTTACTGCCCTTTCGGAAATGGCATAGGTAGGGTCTTTCACCCGCCCGTTCTGTACGGTATAAAGATCGCGGATCACAAAATCGGTAACATCGACGCGATTGATGTCCATACGGCGTTTCATACGGTTCCCTCCCAGGTTTACCCCCAGGTCAAAATCTTCCCCGAATTCCTTATTGGCCGAGAAAAGAATATCCATATTGGTCTCGCGGAACCTCCGTACTTCCTGGGTGAAAGTACCGTTGACAAACCCGTCCGGCGCCGGTCCCCTGGACGCCTGCCCGGTAGGGAAGCCATTATAGTCCTGGTCCCTGGACCAGTAATCCTGTCCTACTCTTCCCTGTACAAAAAGCCAGGGCAGCAGGTTGTACTTCACGGCCACATTACCGAAAATACGGTCTCTTTTTATGTTATTGAACTGCTCCGCCAAGGTAAAATAGGGATTCGTCCTGTTGCGAAAACGGGAATACACGTATTCGTTACCCTGTGCGTCGTATTTATATTGGTCCAGTAAATCCAACGGCATGGAATTGGCCAGGTTGTACAGGGAAACCGGGATAGTATTATCCTGCTGCCCTACGTTCGGGGGATTGGTATTAATTTCGTTAGCGTAATTAACGTGTACATTAACGTTCAACTTATCGGAGAAATCGTGGGTAACGCCCAGGCTTACGGTTTTTCGTTCGAACTCATTATTAGGGGTGATCCCCTGGCTTTTGAGGTTGGCAAGCGACAGGTTAAAACCGCCTTTCTCCCCGCCCCCGGCAATGGATACGGAATTGGTAACATCAAGCCCGTTCCTGTAAAATTTCTTTATCCTGTCCCTTTGCGGAGCATAGGGTACTTCCACACCGTCAAAGAGAATCTGGGTCATTCCTGGTTCGAACCGTTCCCCGAAAGACCACTGCCCGGAGGTAGGATTGGCCGAGGTGGGCCGCATACCGTTTTCCCCCTGTCCGTATTCGTACTGGAAATCGGTAAAATCGAGCGGGGTATGGTTGGTAACATTCAGGTTATACGTAACGCCAAGCCCTTCTCCTTCACCCCTGGTCTTGGTGGTTATCATGATTACCCCGTCCTTGGCCCTGGAACCGTAAAGTGCGGCAGCCGTGGCCCCTTTCAGGATAGTCATGCTCTCTATATCATCGGGATTGATACTGGAAAAACCATCTCCCCCGTCGGAATATACCCCGCCATCGCTGGTACCCGGTTCTCCCCCGGTGCTGCCCGGGTTGGTACCGAAAGACGTATTGTCTATAGGTACGCCGTTGACCACAATAAGCGGGCTGTTGGTACCTGATATAGACGACTGCCCGCGGATACGCACTTTGGACGAACCGCCGGGACCGCTACCCAGGGCAGAAATATTCACCCCGGCTACCTTACCCTGAAGGCTGTTCATAAAATTGGAAGAACGGTTTACATTGACCTCCTGGGGTTTTACTTCCGAAACGGCATACCCCAGTTTTCTCGATTCCCTTTTAATCCCCAGTGCGGTAACCACAACGACATCCAGTGTCTGGACATCTTCCCGCAAGGTAACATCTATAGTTGTCCTGTCCCCTACGGTTTCTTTGACCTGTTTCATCCCTATATAGGTAAAGACCAGTACGGCATCCGAACCCGGGACGTCTATACTGTATTTTCCGTCAAAATCGGTTACTGTCCCCTTGGTGGTCCCTTCCAGCAGTACATTAACGCCGGGCATGGGAACCCCCTGTTCGTCGGTAATAGTTCCGCTTACCGCTACCTGGAGAGTTCCAGGGCGCTCCCTGTCGGTATTGTTACCGGGCAGAAAGGTCTTTAACTTGCCATTATCCATTTTCAGGATAATCTGCTTGTTCAATGTCTCATAGACAATAGGTGTCCCGGTAAAAAGCCTGTTCAGCACCTGTGATAAGGGTACCTGGTTAAAATCTACGGAGACCCGTCTTTTATAATCCACTTCCCGGTCGTTGTACAATACTTTGTACTCGGTCAGGGTTTCGATCTCTTTGAGTACCTTTTCGAGGGTTACATCTTCGAAATGCAGTGAAATTTTTACGTCCAGCGAAAAATTCTCTGCCTGTACCTGGAACAAAAATGCTGCAAAGAAACAGATCAGGAGTTTCATCTTTAAGTCAAACTTTAATGCATGAACAAATACACTCCCTGACTTCAGAAGGTTTTTCATATCTTTGTTTTGGTTAACGTGGTTAAACATTGTTTTAATCACTCCATATCAAATCGGGGGATGTGCCACCATCTTCCGGTTTTTTTATACGGGTAATTTTTCTTTTTCCAGTTATACTATCTCATCATAGGCAAATTTGTTTTTATAGGTTTCAGGTTATAAGTTGTAGTTACAGGTTCTTAAACAACTAAGAACTCCTCAACTCCCAGACTCCCCCACTTCTCACGGGTTAATCACAATATTATCGCCCTGTACCGTGTATTCGAAAGGATAATTCCTACCGAAAGAATTCAGGATGTTTTCTATGGACTCTCCTTCGAAACTGGCTGTAAATACCTCTTTGTCCAGTGCCTTATTCTTGTTCACTATAGTGATATCATAATATCTTTCGAGCCTTCTCAGTATTTCGTTAAAAGGCACATGATTAAAGATGAGTCTGCCTTCCATCCATCCCGTATACAGGCCGGTGTCTACCTCTTCGAAAGAGATATCCTTTTGCGTTTTGTTCCACGTGGCCTTTTGTCCGGGTATCAGCCTGGCGGCCTTTTCGGGATCATAGGCCTCTCCCTTTTCAAAAAGGGCTACCGATCCTTCGAGTAAAACGGTACGTATGCGCGATTCTTCTTTATATGAATTGATTACAAAACGGGTGCCCAATACCTGTACGTTAATACCATCTGTTTCTACCACAAAGGGCTGCTTCGGGTTTTTCTCCACATCAAAATAGGCCTCTCCTTCAAGGAATACCTGCCGGTCCCTTTTCCCGGTGAAATGCACCGGATATTTTAGGGACGATCCGGCATTGAGGGTTACTGTGGTACCATCGGAAAGGACGAGCTCAAAAGTCTTCCCGAAAGGGATCTGTATTTCGTGGTACTCCGGTGCGGTCGTATTCCCGGCATGTCCTTCTTTTCGGTAGTTGATACTGCTTCCGCGCCGTATACCTACTATTTTTCCGTTCCTGTCCCTGATATCCCCGTTCTCTGCCTCTTCCAGTATTTTAATACTGCCATCGGGCAGCCGAAGAGTGATATGCTGTTCTTTTACTCCGTCCCCCGGTGCAGGCCCGCCGGGCAAATGGTCCCGGAAAAAGAAATAACCGATGGCAATAAAACCTATAAATACGGCAGCAACCCTTGTCCATACGTGCAGGTACCGGACCTTTTTTACCGGCGGACGGATCGCTGCTTCTACTTTTTGCCAGTCTTTATTCCTGGTTTTATGTATTTCTTTGGCAAGCTTGTTCTGCGCTTCTATCTTCGCCGGATCGGAAAGATGTGCTATGACATAATCCTTATCTTCATCACTGAAAAAATCGCCTTCAATATCCGTCCGCTCTATCCGCTTTCCCCTCAAAACCATATCGGCAAGCTTTCTGGCAAGTTTTAGTATTTTACTGAAATGGATCATAATATTTTACGCAGTTAATAATTTTATCAGGCATATTTTACGCACTACATAATTAAAGACGACAAAAAGTTAAGAGAGGGTTAAAAAATTTTTAAGTTTTTTTGGGAAGGTTGCAGGGTGCGGGTTTCAAGTTACAGGTTTCAGGTTTCAAAAACTTAATACCCCCTCCCCACTACGAACTATCATTCATCCAGCAGATTCGGCGCTAGGCAAGTCGGTGGCTT
>NZ_RJTM01000213.1 GCF_003725735.1 Sinomicrobium pectinilyticum
GGGAAAGAGGTTTTATCTTTGCCCCCGCTTTGGAAGGGAAGGATGCTGATTTGCAGAAGCGAAGTTCTTGAGAAAAAATGTAGCAAAAAAGTTTGTGAGATTTACAGAAACGGCTTATTTTTGCAGCCGCTTTGCGAGGGATGAATGGTTGAGGACAGGTGGTTAAGTTTTTTGAAAAAAAAGTCTGCAAAAAGTTTGTGAGTTTAAGAAAAAGATTTACTTTTGCAGCCGCTTTGAGAAAGAGCGAAAAAATTGAGTTAAGAGATTAAGGGGAGTTCCTTGAAATATTGTTGACAGCACTAATGAAGTTTTACGATACGTAAGACTTTTATTTAGGAAGATTTAAGCAAAATTGTTTTGAGTAGGTTACATGAATCATGCGGGATATCTTATATAATATTTAAGATTAAACGATGAAGAGTTTGATCCTGGCTCAGGATGAACGCTAGCGGCAGGCCTAACACATGCAAGTCGAGGGGTATAAGGAGCTTGCTCCTTAGAGACCGGCGCACGGGTGCGTAACGCGTATGCAATCTGCCTTATGCAGGGGAATAGCCCGAAGAAATTTGGATTAATGCCCCATGGTATGTAGAATAGGCATCTATTTTATATTAAAGGTTTTTCCGGCATAAGATGAGCATGCGTCCCATTAGCTAGTTGGTGTGGTAACGGCATACCAAGGCAACGATGGGTAGGGGTCCTGAGAGGGAGATCCCCCACACTGGTACTGAGACACGGACCAGACTCCTACGGGAGGCAGCAGTGAGGAATATTGGACAATGGTCGGGAGACTGATCCAGCCATGCCGCGTGCAGGAAGACTGCCCTATGGGTTGTAAACTGCTTTTCTACGAGAAGAATAAGGGGTACGTGTACCCTGATGACGGTATCGTAGGAATAAGCATCGGCTAACTCCGTGCCAGCAGCCGCGGTAATACGGAGGATGCAAGCGTTATCCGGAATCATTGGGTTTAAAGGGTCCGTAGGCGGGCTGTTAAGTCAGGGGTGAAAGTTTGCCGCTTAACGGTAAAATTGCCTTTGATACTGGCGGTCTTGAATGTGTGTGAAGTGATTAGAATATGTAGTGTAGCGGTGAAATGCATAGATATTACATAGAATACCGATTGCGAAGGCAGGTCACTAACACATTATTGACGCTGATGGACGAAAGCGTGGGTAGCGAACAGGATTAGATACCCTGGTAGTCCACGCCGTAAACGATGGATACTAGCTGTTGGGGTGTAAGTCTCAGTGGCTAAGCGAAAGTGATAAGTATCCCACCTGGGGAGTACGTTCGCAAGAATGAAACTCAAAGGAATTGACGGGGGCCCGCACAAGCGGTGGAGCATGTGGTTTAATTCGATGATACGCGAGGAACCTTACCAAGGCTTAAATGTGGATTGACGTAGTTGGAAACAGCTATTTCTTCGGACAATTCACAAGGTGCTGCATGGTTGTCGTCAGCTCGTGCCGTGAGGTGTCAGGTTAAGTCCTATAACGAGCGCAACCCCTGTGGTTAGTTACCAGCGAGTAATGTCGGGGACTCTAACCAGACTGCCGGTGCAAACCGTGAGGAAGGTGGGGATGACGTCAAATCATCACGGCCCTTACGTCTTGGGCTACACACGTGCTACAATGGTCGGTACAGAGAGCAGCCACTTAGCGATAAGGAGCGAATCTATAAAACCGATCACAGTTCGGATCGGAGTCTGCAACTCGACTCCGTGAAGCTGGAATCGCTAGTAATCGGATATCAGCCATGATCCGGTGAATACGTTCCCGGGCCTTGTACACACCGCCCGTCAAGCCATGGAAGCCGGGGGTACCTGAAGTCGGTGACCGCAAGGAGCTGCCTAGGGTAAAACTGGTAACTGGGGCTAAGTCGTAACAAGGTAGCCGTACCGGAAGGTGCGGCTGGAACACCTCCTTTCTAGAGAAATGGGATATTTAGTGTGAAGTATCTGAAAGGGATAATTTTGCTTAATGCTGTCAATAAAAAAAACAATTGCAGGTTGGATGTTGCAAGTTACAGGTTGAAAATACAGGTCTGTACGGAGTGATGGGACTTGTGATTTTAGAGACAGTCTCGTAGCTCAGCTGGTTAGAGCGCTACACTGATAATGTAGAGGTCGGCAGTTCGAGCCTGCCCGAGACTACGAGAAATTAAAGATACGGAGTAGGACGTTAGAATTAGGATTGCGTATCGGTTCCATGTGTGATTAATGTGGAAAAAAGTTCATTGATGATAGTATTAGGAAATTCTGGAAGTTGGGAATTCTATATTCAAGATTCTGAATTCGACATTCGGGATTTACGAGGGGAATTAGCTCAGCTGGCTAGAGCGCCTGCCTTGCACGCAGGAGGTCAAGGGTTCGACTCCCTTATTCTCCACGAGGCGATGGTTATTACGGTGTAAAAGAGCTGTGATGACTGGCTGAAAGTTCATTGACATATTGAGATAAAGCAAATACGAGCAAGATATATTATTATATTTTGTAGATAGAATAAAAGTAAAAGAGCAAATTAGCTATGCGGTTTACGGACCGTATAGAGATACTTAAGGTATTATAAGTTATGTAAGGGCGTATGGGGGATGCCTAGGCTCTCAGAGGCGAAGAAGGACGTGATAAGCTGCGAAAAGCTGCGGGGATCGGCACATACGACTTGATCCGCAGATGTCCGAATGGGGCAACCCACTATACTGAAGGTATAGTACATCGTAAGATGAGCGAACGCGGGGAACTGAAACATCTAAGTACCCGTAGGAGAAGAAAACAAGAGTGATTCCGTAAGTAGTGGCGAGCGAACGCGGAGCAGCCCAAACCATAGTTGTTACGGCAATTATGGGGTAGTAGGACTGCGACATTGATTGTACACTGAATTAGAAACCTTTGGAAAGAGGTACCGTAGAGGGTGATAGTCCCGTATAGGTAAGGTTGTATAAATCATAGCAGTATCCTGAGTAGCGCGGGGCACGTGAAACCCTGTGTGAATCTGGCGGGACCATCCGCTAAGGCTAAATACTCCTGAGAGACCGATAGTGAACCAGTACCGTGAGGGAAAGGTGAAAAGAACCCTGAATAAGGGAGTGAAACAGATCCTGAAACCATACGCTTACAAGCGGTCGGAGCTCTTCGGGGTGACGGCGTGCCTTTTGCATAATGAGCCTACGAGTTACTGTTGCTGGCCAGGTTAAGTACTTCAGGTACGGAACCGTAGCGAAAGCGAGTCTGAATAGGGCGACTTAGTCAGTAGAAGTAGACGCGAAACCGTGTGATCTACCCATGGGCAGGGTGAAGCTTTGTTAACCCAAAGTGGAGGCCCGAACCCGTTGACGTTGAAAAGTCTTGGGATGACCTGTGGGTAGGGGTGAAAGGCCAATCAAACACGGAAATAGCTCGTACTCCCCGAAATGCATTTAGGTGCAGCGTTTTAATAGTTTTATAGAGGTAGAGCTACTGATTGGATGCGGGGGCTTCACCGCCTACCAATTCCTGACAAACTCCGAATGCTATAAAATGCTTTAAAGCAGTGAGGGCATGGGTGCTAAGGTCCATGTCCGAGAGGGAAAGAACCCGGACCATCAGCTAAGGTCCCCAAGTGTATGCTAAGTTGAAAAAACGCGGTTGAACTGCTTAGACAGCTAGGATGTTGGCTTGGAAGCAGCCATTCATTTAAAGAGTGCGTAACAGCTCACTAGTCGAGCGGTTCGGCATGGATAATAATCGGGCATAAGCATACCACCGAAGCTATGGACTTCTTAGGGAGTGGTAGGGGAGCATTCTATATGTGTTGAAGGTGAACTGCGAGGTTTGCTGGAACGTATAGAAAAGAAAATGTAGGCATAAGTAACGATAATGCGGGCGAGAAACCCGCACGCCGAAAAACCAAGGTTTCCTCAGCTATGCTAATCAGCTGAGGGTTAGTCAGGGCCTAACGCGGACCCGAAGGGGGAAGTGGATGGACAACAGGTTAATATTCCTGTACCTGCATAACGTTAAAAGTGACGGAGATATTTATTGGGTGCGTGCTGACGGAATAGCACGTTGAACTGCCTGAAAGGGCAGGATAGTACACTAAGGCTTCGGCTGCGGTGATAATCCCGAGTCGTATCTTCCAAGAAAAGCGAGTTATGCAGCCTGTACCGTAAACCGACACAGGTGGTTGGGATGAGTATTCTAAGGCGCTCGAGAGATTCATGGCTAAGGAACTAGGCAAAATAGTCTCGTAACTTCGGGAGAAGAGACGCCACACTCCGGTGTGGCCGCAGTGAAAAGGTCCAGGCGACTGTTTATCAAAAACACAGGGCTCTGCGAAATCGAAAGATGACGTATAGGGTCTGACACCTGCCCGGTGCCGGAAGGTTAAGGGGAGATGTTAGGGTTCGCCCGAAGCATTGAACTGAAGCCCCGGTAAACGGCGGCCGTAACTATAACGGTCCTAAGGTAGCGAAATTCCTTGTCGGGTAAGTTCCGACCTGCACGAATGGTGTAACGATCTGGACACTGTCTCGGCCATGAGCTCGGTGAAATTGTAGTATCGGTGAAGATGCCGATTACCCGCAGTGGGACGAAAAGACCCCGTGCACCTTTACTATAGCTTCGTATTGACTTTGGATAAGTGATGTGTAGGATAGGTGGGAGACTATGAAGCGGCGTCGCCAGGCGTTGTGGAGTCGTTGTTGAAATACCACCCTTTGCTTATCTGAAGCCTAACCTCTTTTAGAGGGACAGTTCGTGGTGGGTAGTTTGACTGGGGTGGTCGCCTCCAAAAGCGTAACGGAGGCTTCTAAAGGTTCCCTCAGCACGCTTGGTAACCGTGCGTAGAGTGCAATGGCATAAGGGAGCTTGACTGAGAGACTTACAAGTCGATCAGGTACGAAAGTAGAGCATAGTGATCCGGTGGTTCCGTATGGAAGGGCCATCGCTCAAAGGATAAAAGGTACGCCGGGGATAACAGGCTGATCTCCCCCAAGAGCTCACATCGACGGGGGGGTTTGGCACCTCGATGTCGGCTCGTCACATCCTGGGGCTGGAGAAGGTCCCAAGGGTTGGGCTGTTCGCCCATTAAAGTGGCACGCGAGCTGGGTTCAGAACGTCGTGAGACAGTTCGGTCTCTATCTACTGTGGGCGTTAGAAATTTGCGTGGATCTGACTCTAGTACGAGAGGACCGAGTTGGACTAACCTCTGGTGTATCAGTTGTTCCGCCAGGAGCACCGCTGAGTAGCTATGTTGGGATGGGATAAGCGCTGAAAGCATATAAGCGCGAAACCCGCCACAAGATGAGATTTCTTTAAAGGGTCGTGGGAGATGACCACGTTGATAGGCTACAGGTGTATGGGCAGTAATGTCGTAGCCGAGTAGTACTAATTACCCGTAGACTTATAATACCGCTGTTTACTTTTTTTTTAGGATGTGTTTTATCTCAATATGTTATCATATTAGTGTTGGAGGTTCCCTGTATAAGGTTCCGGGTTATACTGACTTAAAATAACCTGCACCTTGAACCCAGAAACCTGCAACCCACAATTTAAGGTGGTTATAGCCATGGGGCTCACCTCTTACCATTCCGAACAGAGTAGTTAAGCCCATGAGCGCAGATGGTACTGCGAGAGCGGGAGAGTATGTCGCCGCCTTCTTTGAAACCCTTCACTAAACAGTGAGGGGTTTTTTTATA
>NZ_RJTM01000214.1 GCF_003725735.1 Sinomicrobium pectinilyticum
GGCATAGCCATCAGAACATGACCACCTGCAAAGCAGGTGGGTTTTTAAGGTTAACTAAAAAACTCCCCAACTCCGAATCCCGAATCCCGGTACCAGAAAAAACATATCACCCACAAATCAACCCGTTTTTTTTCCCGGTCCGCTACTTCCGATTTTTGGTCCGGATAAATTCCGTTTCTTTACTTCGGGATATTTTTTTTCAAAAAAATTTACCTGAAGTGTAACAATTGATATCCTTCTTCATCCTTATACTGAAAAACGATTACTTTTTGAGCCAACCGGATACATATATGAAGCAACTGCTTGTGCAGTGCAAAGAAGGTAACTCCAAAGCGCAGATGGAGATTTATAACCGCTATTACAAGGCCATGTACAATACCGCTTTCCGTATTGTCAAGGACGAGTTCGAAGCAGAAGACATCATGCAGGAGTCCTTTCTGAAGGCATTTACCAAGCTGGACACTTTCCGCGGAGAGGTAACCTTCGGGGCCTGGCTGAAGCGGATCGTGGTAAACGACAGCATCTATAGTTTCCGGAAACAACAACAAAACCGGGAAATTTCGATCGATGAAACATTGCATAAGGTCGAAGATAATGATGGTATTGCCTCGGATCATGAGTTTACAAACGTTCAGGCTCAAAAAGTTTTGGAAACCATGAAAACCCTAAAGGACAATTACAGAGTTTCTTTGACCTTACATTTAATAGAAGGTTATGACTATGATGAAATAAGTGAGATTTTGCAGATCAGCTATGCCAATTGCCGGACAACCATAAGCCGGGCCAAGGAGAGTCTGCGAAAAAAACTGATGACCACAAGGGTTAACTGATCATGAAACCAATAAGGAGAAACAACCGGCCCTTTTTAATACCTATTTTATTATGAAAAAGGATAATATAGATAAATTATTCGAGCAACTACAGGGCGAATTTGACATGGAAACTCCGGCAGCAGGGCACCAAAACCGCTTCCTGGAGAAACTTGCACGGCAAAACAAGGCCCCCGAAAGGAAAACCTCCTCCGGGAAATTGTGGAGAAACCTGTCTATTGCTGCCTCCGTGATGCTACTGCTCGGCATAGGCTGGGTTTTCTATAACAAACCGCAGCCATCTCCCGGCCCCGTCGTGGAAACCGAAGAACAGGTTGTCTATCCGGAACTGGAAAAAACCCGGTATTACTTCTCTTCGCTTATAGAGACCGAATTGAAAAAAATCAAGGACGAAGCAGATACGGAAGACACCAAAATTATTGTAAATGATGCCATTGTGCAACTGGAACAGATAGAGAGCGATTATGAAAAACTGGAAGCCGAACTGCAAAAAAACGGTTACAGCAAACAATTATTAAACGCCATGATCACCAACTTCCAGACCAGGATAACCCTGTTGCAGAATGTTATGGAACAAATAGAAGATACCAAACAATTAAAAAAAGATAATCATGAAGAAAGCAGGATATAATGCAATATGGGTACTGTTGGCAGTAGTATTTCCTTTAATGGTAACAGCAAGCCCTACCGGTAAGCCGGATCCGAAATGGAGCGGCCGTTACAGTAAAGAAAAAAAGATAAAAAAATCTTTTGAGGTCAATTCGAATGCCCTCTTGCAGGTAAACAATTCCTACGGGAATATCTACATCACTTCCTGGGACCAAAACAGGATCGAGATCGATGTGCTCATAAAGACCAACGGAAACAACGAAGAGAAAGTACAACAAAAACTGGACGAGATCAATGTGCAGTTCGAAGCCGGCAAAAGTATGGTCTCTGCCAAAACCATTTTCGAAAAGAAAAAATGGGGCTGGGGCTCCGGGAACAATAATGTGAGCATGGAGATCAATTACACCATCAAACTTCCGGTAAACAATAATGTTGACCTGAGTAATGATTACGGCAGTATCCGTCTTGACCGGATAAACGGCAGGGCCAAAATAAGCTGTGACTACGGAAAACTTGATATAGGTGAACTCCGGGCAGATGGTAACGACCTATCGTTTGATTACACTTCCAAGTCTACTATCGGCTACATGAAAAGCGGAACCATAAATGCGGATTACTCCGGCTTCGTGCTCGAAAAGACCGAACGTCTTAAGCTGTCTGCAGATTATACTTCTTCGGAAATCAATGATATCGGCAGCCTGGAGTATTCATGCGACTACGGCAGCCTGAACGTCGGAAAAGCAAAAAACATTCACGGCAGCGGGGACTATCTGTCTACCAAGCTGGGAACAATTCACGGAAATCTCGACATCACCTCGGATTACGGCTCCATTAAAATAGGTCAGCTGGCAGCCGATGCAGGTAATGTCAATATCCGTTCCGAGTATACAGGTATAAAGATAGGTTTCCATCAAAACTATAGCTTCAACTTTGAGATCAAACTCGAATATGCCGGGTTTAACGGAGAGGACAGTTTTGATTACAGCATAAAAAGAGAAAAGAGTACGGAAAAATACTATAAAGGGTCTTACGGCAACTCCCCTTCCGGAAATCTTCTCATTACTTCGGAATATGGAGGAGTAACCTTGTACAGGAATTAAATTCCCTGAATGAAATCACATCCCCGGGAGGAACAGGTTTCCCCCGGGATCAAAAGAGTCATCAATTATAAACCATTAACCAAATGAAAAAGATCATCACCCTTTGTATCGGACTGTTATTTATCTCCACCCTGAATGCCCAGTGGTTCGGAAATAAAAAAGTAACCGGAAACGGAAATGTCGTTAAAACCGACCGGAAAACCGAAAGCTATGATGAAATAAGTGTTGCCGGAATGTTTGATGTTGTTCTGGTTTCCGGCAGGGAAGGCAACCTCATCATAGAAGCCGAAGAGAACCTTCTGGAATATATAGAGACTGAAGTAAAAGGAAGTTCTTTAAAAATCAAAACCGCAAAGGGTATTAACCTCAGGCCGCACAAAAAGATCCTCATCACCGTTCCTTTTGAAGATATTTCCGAGGTATCCCTTGCAGGCTCCGGAAGTATCACCGGAAATGGCCTCATCAAAGCCCGGGGCTTTGAAACCAATCTTGCCGGATCTGGCGACATAGACCTGGCCGTAGAAGCAGATAACCTGGAAAGCAATATTGCAGGCTCCGGCGATATAAAACTCAAAGGAAAGGCTAAATTTTACGAAGGCAATATATCCGGGTCGGGAGACATTCATGCTTATGAACTCATGGCAGACGAGGTAAATGCCGCCATATCCGGTTCCGGCGATGTCCAGGTATATTGTAACAGTACGTTAACAGCGAGGATATCCGGGTCGGGAAGCGTATTATATAAAGGAAATCCTAAAGAAGATTCCAAAATATCCGGATCGGGAAAAATAAAAAAAGCCAGTTAACCACCAATTCTTTTTCCTTATACAAAAAACAGGTTTCGCAATATAAAGCATCGCAAAACCTGTTTTTTTATAAGACATACTTTGTCAGTCTTCTTTTATCATACGTTTCTCCAGTTCTTCCAGGGAAACTCCTTTGGTTTCCGGCATCAGGAAAATGGTAAAGAACAACTGCAACACCATCATAAAAGCGAAAAAGGCAAAAATAGGCCAGGGATTTTCCCTGAACATATCGATAAATACCGGGGCTAACAAGGTTATCAGGGCTGCAAATACCCAGTGTACCCCACTTCCGAAAGCTTGCCCGTAAGCCCGCACCTTATTGGGAAATATTTCGGAAATAAATACCCAGATCACTGCCCCCTGTCCTATGGCATGAGATGCTATAAACAATAAAATAAAGATCAGTAACACCACGGGGCTCGCGGAGGCATAAAACGACCATGCGACCATAGTCAGACTGATGATATACCCCAGAGAGCCTATAAGCATCAATTGTTTTCTCCCGAGGCTATCGATAAGCCTTAATCCCAAAAGAGTAAATACAAGATTGATAGCCCCGATAGCTATGGCATTCATCAGGGAATCCTTGGATGCGAGCCCGGCCATTTCCAGGATTTCCGGAGCGTAATAAAGTATAAAATTAATACCGGACAACTGATTGAAAAAAGCGATTAAAAACGCCAGTAACAACGGTAAGCCATACTTTCCGGAAAATACATTATGCGTCTTTCCCGGCGTATTGTCCAGGCGGATCTGGTCCAGGGCTTTTTCCGCTTCTTCATTATCATACATTTTCTGTAACACTTCCCTTGCCCCTGCCTCATCCTGTTTTTGTAGCAGGAGCCACCGGGGGCTGTTGGGGACACCCCATACCATTAAACAGTATATCGCAGCAGGAATAGCCTCAACGGCAAGCATAAACCTCCAGTCGTTATTACCTCCTACTCCCTGCAACAAGAAGTTGGAGATATAGGCCAGCAGGATCCCGAATACCAGGTTAAACTGATATAAAGCCACCAGTTTTCCACGGTTCTTTGCACCGGAAATTTCAGAGATATAGGTAGGCGCTGCCACGGAAGAAGCCCCCACTCCCAGTCCGCCTATAAAACGGAAAAAGGAAAATGAATACGGATCGGGTGCCATACCGGAGCCCAGGGCCGATACCAGGTACAGTATCCCTATCCAGAAAAGTGTTTTCTTTCTGCCGTACTTATTACATGGGATCCCCCCGCAAAGAGCACCGATCACTGTTCCCCATAAAGCCATTGACATGATAAATATTCCGTGAAACCAGGCAGAAGTATTCCAGAGCTCCCGGATAGGAAGATTGGCACCGGAAATAACGACGGTGTCGAAACCAAATAAGAATCCGGACAAAGCCACTGCCACGGACCAATTACGCATATTGTTCATTCTGTAAATATCGGGGTTTAAAAGAATTTAGATTTTGGTAAGATCTTCTACGGCCAATTCCTTAACCGACTTTACAATACGGTTCGGCTGAAACGCATAGTGCTGCAGATCTTCTTTTTTTGAAACCCCGGAAAGTGTAAGTATGGTATGATACCCCAACTGTATTCCTCCCAGAATATCGGTATCCATGGTATCTCCTATGATAATGGTTTCCTGGGCCGTAAGTCCCAGTGTTTTTCTTGCTGCCCTCATCATCACGGGGCTCGGCTTTCCCACGGAAAAAGCTTTTTTCCCCGTAGCTTCTTCTATCATAGCCACAATGGCCTTGATACCTAGGTTGTTCCATCCTTCCTTTTTCGGTGAAGGGTCCAGGTTTGTCGCAATAAATTTGGCTCCTTCCAGGATCATGTCCACTGCATTGTTAACCATTTCCAGGGTAAAATTCCTTCCTTCCCCCACAACTACATAATCCGGGTTTTGGTTAACCATAACATATCCCTGCTGATGCAGGCTCGTTATAAGCCCCCCTTCTCCCAGAACATAAGCAGTTCCGTTAGGTTTCATAAACGAGAGGAACCAGGCCGTGGCCATAGCACTCGTGTAGACATTCTCTTCCTCTATATGTATTCCCATCTTCGCTACTTTATTTACCGTATCCAGTGGCGAACGCTGACTGTTATTGGTCATAAACAGAAACGGAATATTATTTTCCTGCAATGATGCTATAAACGTATCCGCACCTTCTATCATGGTATCTCCGCTGTAGATGACACCATCCATATCTATTAAAAATCCTTTTTTCATCTGTTTATAATTTAGTTTTGTGTTCAAAATGAGCGATTTAAAAAAGTTGCAA
>NZ_RJTM01000215.1 GCF_003725735.1 Sinomicrobium pectinilyticum
CCGATTACAATCCTTTGATTTTAAACAGTATAAAGTTCCGTAATAATTTTTGTTACTTCCGAAAACGGGCTTGTCACATCGGGATTATTTTTTTAGCGTAAAGCCTTACATGAAGTGTAATGGGTGGGTGGGGTAACAGGTGATTAAGTTATTGGGGGTGCTATCTGAATCCTGTTGCCGGAAAAAAATATACAAAAGTTAGACAGTCTCTTAGTTATGATTCTTTATCCGATTCAATTCGGCTTCAATCCTCTTGTTTATATCGACCTTAGATCCCTGAAAAATAAAAATTGTTGTACCGAATTCCCGGGCATATTTATTGGTAACGGAATCTGAAATTATGGAATGTTCAAAGTAAGGACTTGTTTCCATAAGTTCATGCTCTCGTTCCCATCCGTTTTTTACCCGTATGAGATGGGTATAATCTTTTTGTAGATCGAACCAATTTACATAATCGGCATCAAATGAAACGGCTTTTATCCCGTTTTCAGAATAAAAGTTAATAGCCCCGGCTTGCCCGTAATTATCACAAAGCACCAAAGTTCGTTCCGGGTCATTTAAAATCAAATAGGCCTTATCCACCTTAGTGGCTAATTCTTTCCACCCCAGCATATCTGCATAATCTTGAGGAATTTCATGGTCTTTACCATCTTCCCATCGAAGCAACCCCAGGGCTTTATACGTATCCTGGTTGCTGATAATATATTCTGGTGTTTTATTTGGGAATGCTACATTAAAACTTAAAATGAATACCAATACCGGTACTATAAACAGTATGGGTTTAATCATTTTTCCGAACGTATGGTCCGGAATTCGAAATACATAAACCGAGCCTATGGCAATGTAAACAGGGTATAGTCCAATAGCATAATAGTCCTTTGCTTTCAGATACGTAAATAGGGTTAATATGAAGAGAAACGCCCAGAATAAGAACCGAAACTTTTTAAAATAACCGGAAAACAGGAGCCCATAAAGAGCGCTGGTGATGACAACTATGGAGCCTGTAAAAAACAAAAGCTGGTTTTTCAGAAATAATGTTCTCGGCACATGTACAAGTTGTGAATCGGCCAATGCATTTAAGTGATGAAATACAGGGAAACCGTTTTGGTATTGCCATATCAGATTCGGACTTACAATCAGCAATGCCAGTACTATGGCCAGGTAGATTTCCTTTCTGAGAAACAAGCGTCTGCTTTTTGTAATCATTAAGGCAGGTGCTATACCCAATGCTAAAAAGATGATATTGTATTTATTGAGAAAACCTAAGGCAAAAACAATAGCCGTATAGTATATCCATTTGCTATGGTCTGTGTTGATGTATTTTATTAAAAAGAAAAAAGTTGTAGTCCAGCATAGAACATCAAACGAATTAGGCTGATAAAGTGTGTTTAATCTTAGCAATACGGAAAACAGTATACAGGTAGCCCCCAGTATTTTGGCATACAAATTACCTTTAAGCTCCGATATGGTTGCCCATACCACAACGATGGTTAACGCTCCGGATAAAACAGGAAAAAATTTAATCCAAAATATGCTGTTACCGAGAAGTTTAATGAGAAATGAAATCCAGGATATAAGAGGGGGAACGGAAGCAAATCCGAAAGCCAAATGGTTGGCCTGATCCAAATGAAGATATTCATCGCGTTGTAAATCATATTCAGGAGCTATTAAGAAATAGTGTAACAAAAATTTCAGAAGTATAAATCCTGATAAAATAATGATGTCCTTTTTTCCCATTTTAATGACATGATGCACGCAAGACGAGTTCTATATATAAAAGACGAAAATCGTCAAATTATGTTACGGATTTTAACGACAAACAACGTTTTCCGTCTCATTTGCAATAGTGTATTCCCCGCTGAGGAGTGGCCCGGACGGATACATCTGCATAACTTAATCACCTGTTAACCAGGTAACTATAACACGTCTATTTCCACTTTCGACCTCCCGGGCTTACAGTCCGCAGCGGTTTAGCTTTTCTTCCGGCCCTTTTGTAAAAGTTGCTTTTGCAGCTGCTTCGGGGAATGGCCGAATTTCTTTTTAAACGCCTTGGAAAAATTCGGGTAATCTTTAAACCCGGACATTTTGGCGATTACCGGTAAAGGAATACCGGAATGTTCCACCAGCAAGCGGGCTTTTCGGAGCCTTTCTCCATGGTGAAACTGGAAGATGGTCTTTTTAAAAACCTGCTTAAATCCCCGTTTCAGCTTGTACTCATTAGTCCCGAAATCATGGGCGAGCTGCTTCAGGGAGGGTAGCGGTTTTTCCAGGTTATGAAGGATATGGTCGTAGACCTTCTGGAGAAGATGTATATCGGGCTCCCCGTGAAATGCAGCCGGTTTGTCGTGTGCCGTCCCGGTACTTTCCAGGGAAGTATGGTCCCGCAGGTCTTCCTGTAGCACGGTCTCGGTAGAGGTGACCAGGATACCCGAAGGGTTTCCCTCGCTGTCCCTAAGCCTGGAAAGGGTACAAAAGGCAGGGACCAGGAACTGTTGCCGGGTGGAAAAAAACAGTTGTACGGCGTATTGTTGCCATTGGTTTAATTTGTCTTTTGCCGCTTCCCAGGTTTCCAGTGATTCCCCGGAGAGTAAATCTTTAAAAAGCTTGTTGTTAAACGTTTTTTCTTCATAACCCAGGAGATCCGGCACCGGGGCGTTAAACCTCCGGATACGGTATTGATTGTCCAGCACAAAACTCATCTGAACCAGGTACCGGTAAGAATCACGGGGATTGATATAACTGTAGTGCTTCAGGATTTCCCGGAGCTCCTCGACAGTCATATTAAACCACATGATCAGGGCTTCCAGGTAATCATTACAGCCTGTTCTTTTAATTTTATAGGAAAAATTTCCCCTGGACAGGGCAACCAGCATACGAAATATGCTTCTGATCCTTTTCTCGTTAATATCTTCTGTGTTCATGGTATGGTATAGTATTGGTTAGTATGCGGAATGGCTTTTAAAGTGGAGCTTATACGGTGTAGGGTTTCAGGAAGTCAATAGCGCGGCTTTCTTCCGTAAACAGGTGAGTGGGGACATCGGGCCGGGGCTTATGGATTTCCAGGAAATATTGCATTAATCCCATGCCTATTGGTATATGTACCAAAAAGGCAACGGCTTTGGCCAGGACAAAACCTCTGCGGGCAATATAGTCCCTTCCGGCCTTGTCTGCCTCTATAACCCCCCGTACATCACAAAGAATGGGGTATGCGGTATGGTGCTGAAATTCTATACGGTCTGCGGTAATGATTCTTGCAGCGTCTAAATCTATAACGGTGTTCGGCTTATAGACGTGAAAAAGAATCCCGTCCTCCACCCGGTACGAGGTATATTCATTTTCGATATGATGTTCGGATACATACATTTTTTTATAGATGTAACGGAATAAAAGCTACAAAAAAATCGGATTATTGTTTTGTGTTTTAACAATTTAACTGATCTAATGTTAAAAATTTTAAGATAACAGGCTTCTTATTTGTCAATAATCAATGTGTTTTTGTGCAATGAGGATTTTAACTTTTGCCATAGAAATAGCATCCGGTAATTTTTGTTAAATTCGGAAAACGTAACTACCCCCTCGGACCGGTTTCTGGTCCGGTTTAACACTATAAACGTAGATCGTGATCCCTGGCACAACCGGGGACAATGCTGTGTAGGCCAGGGAGATAATTCCGGCTTACCCTGTACTTGACCGCCATATTTCCCTTAGTGTAACAGAGATAGCCAGAAGATATGGTATATGATGCTGTTATTGCCGGTTTTAACCGGGAACTACAAGATATAAAGCAGTTACACCATTCCGTACCGGAAATTCACCGGGGCGTGCTTTTATGCCGTAAAACCCTGTACCGGTTACGGGAAATGGTAAGGGAAACCGGCTTGAATACCCGGGAAGCCGAAATCCGCTTTTTTAAAGAGATCAAGGCTATCCCTTTAAGCTGGCTGATCTACTTTACGGAAGTGGGCTCCTGTGAACTTCGTAAGCCACGGGCAGATAAAGACCTGCAAAAACAGTTCTACAAAAAGCAACTTCACAAAGCCGACAAGTTTTTTCAAAAGCACCGGGAATTTGTGTATTATATGGAACAGGGGTATACCCATCGGGACCCGGAATATTTTACCCGGAAAACGTTGGGACACTTTCCCGTCTTTCCCGGGGAGGCCCATTATCGGGATCCCGACTTTTCTACCTCTCACGACCTGTTGTGGGCCCGGGTCATGGCAATGCAGCGGGTAGTGGACTACCTTCGGAAATCCCGGCAGCAAATTTCGGGCATACATACTTCCGCCGGCGATTCCCCGGCAGATCACCAGCTGGTCTGGACAGCTTCAAAGGTTTCTTTGACCGAACTGATCTATGCCCTGTATAGCGGAAAAGTCTTTAACCACGGGCAGGCCGACATCCGGAATATTACCGAGGCCTTTGAAGTGTTTTTCGGTGTCCGTTTGCCCCAGGTATACAGGACCTATGCTTCCATCAAGGGCCGCAAGGGGCAAAGAGCGCGGTTCCTGGAAGAACTGATCTTTCACCTTTCCCAGAAAATGGACCAGGAAGAGGCTATATAGTTTCGGGGCAGATATACCCGGTGTGGCTCCCCAATCCTTAAAACCACAACAAGTACACGTCTCCCGATAATCCCGAAAGCTTCGGGATTATCGGGATGAAGAGGAGGAGCTTGGTGGAGTTATAACGGGTAAAAGAGGGAAGAAAAAACCAAAAAGCTCCTCCCTCCCGATAGTCATCGGGATGATAAAGGCGCTGTGCTGAGCCAAGGCGAAGTAGAGGTACCCTAGCGCAGCTACGGGGGGAGGGTTTGAAGTCCCGGACCATTGGTATCAGCGCAAATGTTTGGGTAAATACGCCAAAGTTGGGGCTGGTCAAAACTCCCCGTCCCGCAAAGCGGTCCACCCCTCTTCATCACAAGAGGGGAGCCTTA
>NZ_RJTM01000216.1 GCF_003725735.1 Sinomicrobium pectinilyticum
TAGGCATAGCCATCAGAACATGACCACCTGCAAAGCAGGTGGGTTTTTAAGGTTAACTAAATAATCCGGGATAAAAGTAGCGAAACCTACTACGGTTCGTAATTTGAATTATGTTCGAGACTAACCAGTCTCTTTCACAATAACCACTTTCCGAACGTCAGAAATATAATTTTACGGCACTATATGTCCGGTATAATTTTCAATAAAATCACTCTATTACCTCTAACGGGCCCACTGAAAAGTTACCTCAGGTAAAAAATAAGGGGTCCGGAAATCATAAAATCGTATTTTAAAAGTTATACTCTAATAATAAACTGGAATATAATCTACTACCTGCCGGACATGATAATTGGCCTAAGTCAATTACTTCCGGAGAGGACTGAAAAGATTCCGGATAGATCATTTTATGGCAAGTTATAAGCAGAACAGGAAATATTGAGTTATTTTAGAATGAACAGAATACAAAAAATTATTATCAAGAAAATGGCGGATGGCTATCACCAGCAGGAAATTGCCCAATATTTAAAGAAAAGGGAAATCTCCCCGAATAGTCTCAGCACCATAGAAAAGGAACTCAAGAAACTTAAAAAAGAGTTTAAGGCACAATCCCTGATACATCTTTTTATCATACTTATCAAACAGGGGCATTTAAAAGTATAGCAATACTTCATTACTTTGGTCAGGTAGCATTCAGGTACAACCCATACCGGATTTTCCAGTAAGGCATTTTTCCCTCGAAATAATCGAAATACGGGCGAAGGATATCAGGGGCTTTCAGCTTTTCCCGGGCTTTTTCTATTGCCCGCACTTCTTCACTTGAAATGAATTGTGTGAGATCTATATCCTCCCCCTCTTCATTCTTTTTTAACAAGTGGCCCATGACGGTATCCGTTTTGAGCTCCCTCTTCTCCGCTATTTCCTCTATAGACAGGCCTTCCTTATAAAGCGCAAAAGTCTGATCGTGTGTAGGGAGTTGTTTCCAGAGGGATTGCCGATATTGTGCAATGACCTTGAGAAAGCGGTCTGCATATTTTTCCTTTTTCGCCTGGCCTACCCCGGCAACATCTTCGAACTCTTCCTTATCGGAAGGCAGTTTGGCTTCCATATCTTTCAGGGTAGCATCACTGAAAACGATATAGGCAGGTACGTTTTCCTCCGCCGCAATTGCAGAGCGAAGTTCCCGAAGTTTCAGAAAGAGAGTATCCTTAACTTTATGTTTATCCGTTTTGGCCAGTTCTTTTTTGTGTTGTACGAGAGCCGCCAGCTTCACTTTCTTTCCCCCGAAAAGCACTTCTTTTGCCAGGGGAGTCAATATCAATCTGCCATTTTCCTGAAACCGGATTTCCAGTATTCCCTGATTAATCATCTGGATAATATATTGCTGCAGATCTTTCCAGGAAATCTCTTTTACCGCCCCATATGTTTTTATTTTATCATATCCTTTTTCCAGAACAGCAGCATTCTGTGCTCCCCGAAGGACATCGGTCAACATTCCGGCAGCCTCCCTTTCATTCAACCGGGCTACGGCCGAACATACTTTCTGTGCCAATACCGTTCCGTCAAAATACTGCGGGGGCGATATACATACATCACAATTACCACAATCTTCCGATAATTGCTCCCCGAAATAATTGAGTAAAGCAATTCTCCGACAATGAAACGTTTCCGCAAATTGCTGCATGCGTTCCAGTTTTGCAAGTTGAAAATCCCGTGTGGGGGCATCTTCCATAAACTTCCGTTGTTGTATTACATCCGCAAAACTATAGAACAAAAGCGCATGTGCCGGTAGTCCGTCACGGCCGCTACGGCCTATTTCCTGATAATATCCCTCTATGTTTTTCGGCATGTTATAGTGAATGACCCAGCGTACATTACTCTTATCTATCCCCATACCAAAAGCTATGGTGGCAACAACTATACCTATACGGTCATTTATAAAATCTTCCTGTACGGATGTACGCTCGCCGGAAGACATTCCCGCATGGTAAGCCCCCGCCTCAAAACCGTTTTGTTGTAATCTGGCAGCCAGTTTTTCCGTGGCTTTACGGCTCAGGCAATAGATAATGCCGCTCTCGTCCGGCCTTTCCTTCAGGAAATCAATTATTTGTTTCAGGCGGTTATTTCCGGGACGTACTTCGAGGCAAATATTTTTCCGGTCAAAAGACGCCACGTACTGTGATGCCAGAGGGATATTCAGTTGCAGGAGAATATCTTCCCTGGTAGCAGCATCTGCAGTAGCTGTAAATGCTGCTACGGGGACCCCGGGAAAACGGGCTTTCAAATCGCCGAGCCTGGTATATGCGGGACGAAAATCATGTCCCCAGGCCGATATACAATGAGCTTCGTCTACGGCTATCATACTGATAGCACTTCCGGAAAGCACGGGCATGAGCTGTTGCAGACTTTCCGGGGCTACATATAACAATTTTAATTTTCCGTTCCGGAGCGCTTCCCATAACCCGGATTGCTCTTCGGGGGTTTGATTGCTGTTATAACAAGCAGCTTCCACGCCGTTGACACGAAGTGCATCCACCTGATCTTTCATCAATGCTATAAGAGGTGATATTACTATGGCCGTTCCTTCCATCATCAGGGCAGGTAACTGGAAACACAGGGATTTCCCTCCACCGGTAGGCATAATGGCCAGGACATCCTTGCCGTTACATATATCGTTTATTATCTGTTCCTGGTTAGGACGAAAGCTGTCATAACCAAAATGTGTCTTTAAATACTGATGTGTAAGCTGTGTATCTGTCATAAAGCCCTACTAAAATACATTTTTCAAATCGCTGTCAAATGTCCGTAATATTTCACGAACACGAAACCTACAAGAAGAAAAATGCCCGTAACCTGAAATTCCCAACAGTATTTCTACGGGCATTTATTACCAGCTTATTTACCAAGCAAGAGCAGTTCACTACAAATTATTTCCGTCATATATCTCTTGTTCCCCTTTTCGTCTTCCCAGTTACGGGTGGCAAGCTTGCCCTCAACGGCAACTTCCTTGCCCTTGGATACAAAACTTTCCACTACATTCACAAGACCTCCCCGCACTACCACATTGTGCCAGTAGGTACGCTCTACTTTTTCGCCACTTTTGTCTTTGTAACTATCATTAATGGCGAGGGAAAACCGGGCCAACCTCCCCCCGTCCTCGAAATGAACAAATTCCGGGTCCTGGCCCAGTCTCCCGATCAGTTGCACTTTATTTTTGATTGCATTCATAATTAAATGATTTTTAGGATTAAACAATTCGTATTGCCGGTTTTGAACATCCGACGGGACAAACTTAAAATCACGTTCATTGCTTAATCGGTTGTTAAACGATTACTTTCGTTTGTAGTCGTTTGTACTTAATTACAAACACTTAAAAACACTTTAACTACTGATTATCAATATATTGATGAAATGATAAATTAATTATTTTTTACCTTTTTTAGTTAGTATTCTGCTTTATTCTACGGATCATCATCCCTCATTTATTTAGACGGAAATTGGTTCCCGGGAAAAATTCGTGTTTTTCATCTGTTTATAATTTAGTTTTGTGTTCAAAATGAGCGATTTAAAAAAGTTGCAAA
>NZ_RJTM01000217.1 GCF_003725735.1 Sinomicrobium pectinilyticum
TCCCCACCTCTTCATTAGAAAAATCATTACTGGTTGGTGATTTTTTGTTTGTGAGCAAGTTCCACTACGGGGCCAGGGCTCCCATGACCGCAGTTGCCGCGCCCATGGTACACGATACTATTCCCGGACTGAAGATCAAATCGTACTTAAACAAACCGCAACTCCCTTACTTTCGTTTTCCTGCCCTTCAGAAAATAAAACGAAACGACATCGTGGTATTCAACTGGCCTACGGATACCGTACGCTATTTTGGCGACCACCGGAGCCGGGACATCCGGAAACCGATAGATAAAAAATCCAATTATGTAAAAAGATGTGTCGGGATTCCCGGGGATTCCCTGGAAATAAGGGACGGCTATGTTTACATTAACGGTAAAAGGACACAACTTCCCGACCGCGCCAGAACACAGTATTCTTATACCGTAACCACCAAAGGAGGAGAATTAAGCCGTGCCTATATGTACGAAAGGTTCGGTGTAACAGACCCTTTCTATCGGGTGGGGAACAATGCCTATCAATTCACTTCGCTTACCGAAGAAAGTGCTTTACGCCTGGAAAAAACTCCCAATGTGGTAAGTGTGGAAAGGCGTATAGAACCGGCTGGCGGAGCCAATTCCCGTATTTTTCCGAATACCGGGACTACCGGATGGAGCGGGGATAATTTCGGACCTGTTTACATTCCCGAAAAAGGGAAAACCGTTGCGCTCACCGCCGAAAACCTGCCCTTTTACAAAAGGATCATTGAAGAATACGAGCATAATATCCTGGAAGCGGAAGGAGAGCAGATAATTATTAACGGCAAACCGGCGGATTCCTATACCTTTAAGCAGGATTATTTCTGGATGATGGGCGATAACCGTCATAATTCCGAAGACAGCAGGTACTGGGGATATGTACCGGAAGATCACATCGTTGGCAAACCCGTATTTATCTGGATGAGCTGGGACAGCCAGGGCGGAAATGTACGCTGGGAACGGATCTTCACCACGGTGGGCGGTTCCGGAGAACCTGTTTCTTACCTGAAATACGTATTGATTATCGTAGTGGCGTGGGTGATCTTCAGCTTTGTACTTAAAAGACGAAAAAAATAATCACGAACCGGGAACTCCCCATTCCGTTCCCGGTACCCTTTTTCATGCATGGAACAAAAGATACTCATACATCCTACCTATTTCCCCTCTGTCATGCACATGGTTGCCCTGGTAAACCACCGGGTAATCCTCGAAGCAGAGGATAACTTTCAGAAACAAACCTACCGCAACCGTATGTATATTTACGGCCCGGGAGGAAAACAACTGCTCACCATACCGGTAAAGCACAGTAAAACGGGGGAACATCAGAAATACCGGGACATACGTATAGAGAACGATTTCAACTGGCGAAAACAGCATTGGAAAACCTTGCAAACGGCTTACAGGACGTCTCCCTTTTTTGAATTTTACGAAGACGATCTCGCCCCTGTTTTCGAGAAGAAACCGGAGTTTCTCATGGATCTCAACCTGGAAACCATAGCATTTGTCTGTGATATCCTCCAGATCAATCCGGAATACGGCAAGACATCTGCCTATGAAAGAGAAGTATCGGGCATGAAAGACTACAGGTTCATGGTAAACGCCAAGGGAGAACCGGAATTCCCCCTTGAACCTTATACACAGGTATTCGGGGAAAAACACGGGTTTATTAGTAACCTCAGCATACTGGACCTCCTCTTTAACGAAGGGCCGAATGCCCTCAGCTATCTGGAAGCCCAGATACTTCCCCCGGTCTAGCCCTCCCCTGTTTACAGATTACACTTCAAAAATACCAACAGGCATTTTACTGCTCCCAACAACTGTCAGGGTATGACAAGCGGCATTTAAAACCGTTTTACCGTGATATAGCCTTCTGGTCCCTCCCTTTGTCCCTTTACAGCAATAACGGTAACGGAATACGGATATTTTCGTGTCGGTATTCCAATCAAAAAACGTCCGTTATGCATGTATTCATTTTATCCCTTCTGTTCTGTCTCTTTCCTGTATTACAGTCCCTCTCCCAACCTGTCATCATGGTTAAATACAGTGATAATCCCGAAACCATAAAGCACGAGGTCCGGCAATACATGAAATACCTGGACATCCGCGAAAACATTCATCTCACCGTGTGTTATAACAGGCATATTCCCGGCGGTATGCTGGGTGTTACTTTCCGTCAAAACACTTCTCAGCCCGATGGTTATCGGCACATCATTATCCGTATCGATCCCCGTTTAAATGCCATGCGCCGCAGGCTCGTTCTTGCCCATGAGATGGTCCATGTAAAGCAATACGCAAAAAAAGAGCTTATCCCCCTGAATAAAAACCATATTATGTGGGAGGGCAAAAAATACCGTGCCTACATATATGACAGACAAACCCCCTGGGAAGCTGAAGCCTATAAAACAGACCGGTTATTAACCAGAAGGTTCCGCAAAGAAAAAACAGCTTCTCCCCCATTCCATCTTCCCTCCACTACTCCGCATATGGAAAATATGATCCTGAAACCACAGGAGGTTTCCTGTCTTCACACTGTTCCTTTAATAAAATCCTGTAATATACCCGGAAAATAACTACGTGCCTCTCCCGGAGATTTCTTTAAGTTTTTCATATATATAGCGCTGCAGTTTGTTAAACATGCGTTAACTTCGCGGATAACTGTAACGCTTTTGTGTATTTTAACACTCCTAAAATATAAACAAACCAAGTAAAGTTTTCGTTCGTATGACTATAACAGGCTGGTTTTTATTTTTCCTCTTTCTGCAACTCCTTCATTTTGCCGGAACCTGGAAATTATACCGGAAAGCCGGAAGAAAAGCATGGGAAGCCCTTGTCCCCGTATACAATG
>NZ_RJTM01000218.1 GCF_003725735.1 Sinomicrobium pectinilyticum
TGGATACACCGGCGCAAGCTGCCCCCTCTTCTGGGGTTGTGATTATAACCTTTTAGCGACTGCCATTCCGGCGGAAGCTGCCCCTTAGATTTTAAAAAAAACAGTCCTGTAGGGATGCTTTATCGGGATTATTCCGGCGCATGTTGACCCCATTGGGATCAGGCCGTGAAAATTCCGGAGTAAACTGACCCCTTTGTGGGTTTTAGGTTGACTTATTCCGGAGTAAGTTGACCCCCTGGTTGTTTTTTGTGATTTTGGTTTTACCTGATGTCTTTTGCACTGTACATCAAAAGATAAGCTATGGCAGGAAAACCAAAACGTATGAGTCAAGTCAAACAAATATTACGCATGCACCTACAGGGCCAAGGGGTCAAAACCATCGCCCGGCATTTATCCATCAGCAAGAACACGGTTAAAAGCTATTTACAGAAGGTTCAGGCCGGTTCCACAGCCATAGACGGCCTGTTAGCCCTGGAAGACCCGGAGTTGGAAGCCCTGCTTTTGGCGGGGAATCCGGCCTATAAGGATACCCGGTACGAGCATCTGAAAGAACGCCTGGCCTACTATAACCAGGAGTTAAAGAAAACCGGGGTGACCCGCCTGGTGTTATGGGAAGAATATGCTCAAGGGACTTCTAACCCTTATAGTTATACCCAGTTCTGTTATCACCTGCAACAATACCGCCGTAGCGGAAAGCCCTCCATGGTCTTGGAGCATCATCCGGGCGACAAGCTCTTTATCGACTTTGCCGGGAAAAAGCTCTCCTATATCGACCGTGGTACCGGGGAAGAGATCTTTGTCCAGGTGTTTGTGGCCTGCCTGCCCTACTCGGACTATTGTTTTGCCATGGCGGTGCCCAGCCAAAGGGTTGAAGATTTTATTCATGCCTTAAACTGTTGTTTACAGGATCTGGGTGGGGTACCGCAAACCTTAGTGCCGGATAATTTAAAGGCGGCTGTGATCAAAGCTAATCGTTATGAGCCCGGTATCCACCAGGCCCTGGAAGACTTTGCCAATCATTACGGGACTACCATCACCCCGGCACGGCCGGGTAAACCCCAGGACAAGGCTTTGGTAGAGAACCAGGTCAAACTCATCTATAGCCGGGTGTATGCCAAACTTCGCCACCAGCAGTTCTTTGACCTAACTTCTCTGAACCGGGCCATCCAGGAAAAAGTAAAGGCCCATAACCAAACCCGAATGCAGGGTAAAGACTATTGCCGGCAGGAGAAGTTCCTTGCGGAGGAAAAACATACCCTGCAAGCCTTGCCGGACACCCTGTTTGAACTTAAGTATTACCGGGAGCTTAAAGTGGCCAAGAACAACCACATCTACCTGGGGCAGGACAAACACTATTACAGCGTCCCTTACACCTATATCGGACAGCAGGTTAAAGTGATCTATACCCGTAACCTGGTGAAGATCTACCACCAGGGAACCCTTGTAGCCACACATCCCAGAAGCTATAAAAAAGGGAGTTATACTTCCCAAAAAGAGCACCTGTGTTCACACCACAGGTATTACAAGGAGCGTAGCCCCACCTATTACCTGCAACGGGCTTATCGGCACTCCGAGGCCCTGTATCAATATATTAAAGCCCTGTTTGCCCAGGACAAATATCCCGAACAGCTTTACCGTATGTGCGAAGGGATATTAAGCCTGTCCCGAAAAATCCCCAAGGAAACCTTTATCCGGGCTTGTGACCTGGCCCGGGAACACCAACAGTTCTCCTATGGGTTTTTAAAACGGGTATTGGAAAACAACATGACCGCATCTCTGGAACCGCCCCCACAACCACCGCTGCCCGAACATCATAATATCCGGGGAGCCGATGCCTTTAAATAAGGATCACCGAAACCATTTTTAATTTTAAACCTGTATATATGGAACCATTAATCCAAGAATTAAACCAATTAAGCCTCTACGGGATGGCTTCCCGTTGGCAAGCCCTGGTAGAGACCCGGGAACATCACCGCTTATCGTTAAGCGAAGGCCTGGAAGTGCTTTTACAGGCCGAGGCCCAGCAGCGAACCCAACGACGTTTTGAACGCCTGGAGAAAAATGCCCGCTTCCGCTACAAAGCCACTATCGAAGAACTTCACATGGAGGCTTCCAGAGGGATGAACTCCTCCCAGATCGCTGAACTGGCTACCGGGACCTATCTCCGCCAGGGAGAGGCCGTTCTTATCACCGGGGCTACCGGATGCGGGAAGAGCTTCCTGGCTTCCGCTCTGGGACACCAGGCCTGTGCCCAGGGAATGAAAGTATTATACTTTAACACCCAAAAACTACTGATACAAACCAAAATGGCCAGACTTGACGGCAGCTATCTCAAGTGCTTCGAGAAAATGGCCAAAACACAGCTGCTGATCCTTGACGACTTTGGCCTGACCCACCTGGAGAAAAACGCACAGATAGACCTTTTGGAAATCATCGAAGACCGCCACGGAAGGGCCGCTACCATTATTGCCAGTCAATTACCGGTGGGAAGCTGGTATGAGATCATCGGGGAAGCCACCATTGCAGATGCCATTTTGGACCGCCTGGTGCATACTTCACACCGCATCGAACTCAAAGGAGAAAGTATGAGAAAAAAACTGTAGTTTTGTCAGTAGCTTATCTGTAATGACCAAAATCTTCTAAGGGGTCAACATCCCCGGTACGGGGGTCAGTATCGACGGAATATCCA
>NZ_RJTM01000219.1 GCF_003725735.1 Sinomicrobium pectinilyticum
TGGATATCTCGGAACAATTTGTGCCAGTGAAAACGGTTGGTTAGTGCCATGCGTTTCGGTTTAAATTGTGCCACTATGAAGCTGTGATAACGGTTCATTTTGTGCCAGTGTAACGGTTCAAATGATGCCACGTTATATCGGGGTTTGGGATTAACGTTTTGATTTGTGCCACTTTTTTCGGTTTGAATGGTGCCACCAGGAAAGATCAAGTATAAATACCTTGCTGTTAAAAATCAGCATGGCCAACGCACTTGATCCAATGGACTTAAAACAAATTATCCGATTACATTTAGACGGTTTTAGCAATCGTAACATAGGGGCCACTTTAGGACTCTCCCGCAATACGGTCAATCATTATATAAAACGCTTCAAGGCCAGCGATTATACCATGGAAGCGTTATTGAGCTTCGACCAGGGGGCTTTACTTGCCCAGTTCCCTGCTTATACGACCATAGATAACGACCGCTATAACGAGTTGATGCTTTACTTTGAAGGGGTCAACAAGGCCCGGAATCATCCTGGTTTTACCTTTTTACACCATTACCAGGAATATAACCAAACCGCTAAAGCACCTTATAGCTATACCCAGTTTATGGAACATTACCATAGGAGGTATGCCCATATTAAAGGTTCGATGAAACTGGAACACGACCCCGCAAAGGAGATGTATATTGATTTTGCCGGGAAAAAACTCCACATCGTGGACCGGGATACCGGGGAGCTGGTCCCGGTGGAAGTCTTTATCGCCATTTTGCCTCACAGTCAATACACCTATGTATCGGCTTGCCGGAGTCAGAAACGGGAAGACCTGATCGGTTGTTGTCAGCGTGCGCTACACTTCTATGGCGGGGTGCCCAAAGCCATCGTGTCAGACAATTTAAAATCGGCTGTAAACAGGGCCAGTAAATATGAGCCCCAGATCAACCGGACTTTTAAAGAGTTTGCTCACCATTATAACTGCGTCATTAATCCAACCCGCAGTTATGCCCCGCAGGATAAGGCCTTGGTGGAAAATGCGGTTCACCTGGTCTACCAGCGTATCTATTACCCGCTACGAGAGATGACTTTCTTTTCTTTGGCCGACCTGAACCGGGAGATCCGCCGGCTGTTGGAGACTTATAACAACCTGTTATTCCAGCGCAAGGAGGCCAGTCGTAAGGAACTCTTTCAATCCGTGGAACGGAGTTACCTAAAACCGCTGTCTCAGCAGCCCTATGCGCTTAAAAACTACAGGCGGGCCAAGGTCCAGAAGATGGGCTATGTGTATTTTTCTCCGGATAAGAGTTATTACAGCGTACCCTACCGGTATATCGGCAAACATACCATGATCCACTATACCCAGAGCACCGTAGAGGTCTATTATAATCATCAGCGGATTGCCCTTCATAAACGTCATCCTGCAAAAGGAAGTTACATCACCAATAAAGACCACTTGAGCAGTACCCATAAAGCCTACACACAATGGAGTCCGGAATATTTTAAACAACTGGCTTCCCGGCATGGGCAGCATGTACTGACTTGCATAGCGCGTATCTTAACCTCCACCGATTACCCGGAGACCGGCTATAGGCGGGCTATGGGAGTGATACAGCTGCATAAAACCTATGGTTCCCAGCGGCTCAACGGGGCCTGTCAAGTCGCCTTGCAGGCGGATACCGCCTCTTACAGACGTATCTGTAATATCTTAAAGAACAATATGGACCAAACCTCTCTGTTCGACCAGGACCCGGAAGAGGACCGGTCTCATATCCCTAAACATGGGAATATCCGGGGAGCTTCTACTTACAAGTAACTATAAATATGTAACCCTTTAAACTATAATAGTATGAACAACGAACAAACCCTTGAAAAACTCCGGCAGATGCGATTAAATGCTATGGCTGGACTCCACTTACAACAGGTCAAAGAAAATCGCTTGCAAGACCTCACTGCAGATGAATACTTGGGGCTGCTGGTAGACCATGAGTGGGAAGACCGTCAGAATAAAAAAATAGATCGCCTTTACAAACAGGCCCATTTTAGGCAAAAGGCTTCCCTGGAAGAAGTCCATTATACCCAAGGCCGTAATCTGGACAAAAACATGTTCCTTCGACTGGGCTCCCTGGATTTTATCACCCGCAAGGAAAATATCATCCTGACAGGGGCTTCTGGTGTAGGCAAGAGTTTTTTAGCGCAGGCCCTGGGATACCAGGCGTGCAACATGGGATATAAAACTATCTACGCTATTACAGGCCGATTATTAAAAAAACTTAAGCTCAGTAGGGTAGACGGTACTTACCTAAAAGAACTCCAAAAACTCCTCAAAGCCGACCTGCTCATCCTGGATGACTTTGGCCTGCAGGCCTTCGACAACCATGCCCGGGAGACCTTGTTGGATATTATAGATGACCGTTACCAGAAAACCACTACCATCATTGCTTCGCAAATACCGGTCTCGGCTTGGTATGATCTCATTGGAGAGGGAACCATTGCCGATGCCATCCTGGATCGTATCGTCAACTCCTCGCATCGCATCGACTTAAAAGGAGAATCCTTAAGAAAGGGGATTTTAAAAGAGGAACAGTAACATATTTTTTATATCATTGTAGTATCTTTCCTGGTGGCACTATGCCACCGAAAT
>NZ_RJTM01000220.1 GCF_003725735.1 Sinomicrobium pectinilyticum
TATAAAATTAAAAACACTAATAAAAATGAATTTTGATAATCAGCTATTATTCTTTTTTAGTGCTTTAGGGGCATTTAACAGTTCTTTTTTAAGCATCTATTTTTTCTTTGCTTCAAAACCTAAACATTTTTCAAACTATTATTTAGGAGCACTGCTGGCTGTTTTAAGCATCCGTATCTGGAAGTCCATCTTTTTTTTTTTCAATCCTGATCTATCTAGATCTTATTTACAAATAGGATTATCTGCCTGCTTTCTCATCGGGCCATTTTTATATTTCTTTATAAAATCAAAGCTGTCGAATTCTGAAAGAGAAATAAAAAATGATTATTTGCAATTAGTTGTTCTGGTATTGCTAATTCTTGTAGTTGGATACCTTTATCCTTATAAAACTTATCCTGAACTTTGGGGAAATATATTCTATAAAGCTATAAATTATCAATGGTTGATTTATATCATTGCTTCAGCTTTTATTCTTAAAGATGTCTTTAAGAAAATTTTTAAGAAGTCTGCTACATTAACTTCAAATGAAGTATGGTCATTAAGTGTATTTTCAGGTGTTTTTATAATCTGGACGGCCTATTTTTTTGCTTCATATACATCATATATAATGGGAGCCCTATCTTTTTCATTTGTATTATACTTGTCATTTTTATTGTTTTATTATCGAAGAGAAAAAGCAATTTCTTCTTCGGAACAAAAAGAAAAGTATGTGGGGCATAAAATCAGTGAGAAAGAAGCTGACAAATTACTTTCAACTATTGATACTGTTCTAAATAAGCAGGGGTTGTTTAAAAATCCTGATTTGACCTTGCCGCAATTGGCTGAAGAAATTAAAGTTCGGCCTCACTTAATTTCCCAACTATTAAATGACAACCTGAACAAAAACTTTTCTTTGTTTATTAACGAATATCGCATTGAAGAAGCGAAAAGAATTTTAGATTCAAATCGCAATTTAAAAATTGAAGTCATTGCAGAAATGTGTGGTTTCAACTCTAATAGTACCTTCTATTCTGCATTTAAAAAAATAACCAACACCACTCCGGCCAAATATTCTAATTCTTAAGAGTTTATAAAATTCCTGATGTATACATCAGGAGTTTGAACGTATAAATCTGTACTGATCTTAATAGATTCCATCTGTATTATTGTAAAAAATTAATTAACAATAAACAAACAGATCTATGAAACGTTTTCTTCTGCCAACCATTTTGTTGTTTTTTGGCAATGCAGCATTTTCCCAAAATAACAAAAGCCAAATAAAAAAAACTCTGATGAATTATATAAATGGTACTTCATATAATGAAACCAAACTTATTGATCAGGCATTTTATCCGGAAGCCAACTTATATTTAACAAAAAATGACAATGAGCCCTGGATTGTACCTGTTTCAGAATATATAAGTTGGTTTAAAAAGGCAAAAAAAGGTCAGTTTAATGGTAGGATCGGTAATATTTTATACATAGAGGATTTTAACAATATTGCTCTTGCTAAAGCTGAAATACTAAATCCGAATAATAACATAACATATATTGATATGTTCCTTTTAAAGAAAATAAAAAATGAATGGAAGATTATAAGTAAAACCGCTGATAGTGAGACAAGCAATTTGTCCGGAGATCGCATTTTGTTTATTGTCTCTAACGCACATTATTACGGAGATTCGGAACTACCAACGGGTAACAGCTATTCAGAAATAGTAAACGCGTATGATACGTTTAAAAAGGCCGGATATACCATTGATTTTGTAAGTCCTGAAGGGGGGAGCATCCCTCTTGCTTATATAAATACAACCGACTCTATACAAAAGGCATATTTGTACAACTCTGATTTTATGTTTTCTTTAAAGCACACAAAAAAGCCTAGCGAGATCAATCCTGAAGGCTATAAGGCTGTTCATTACATTGGTGGCGGAAGTGCTATGTTTGGAGTGCCTGAAAATACCGGTATTCAAAAAATAGCCATGACCATTTATGAAGAACAAAAAGGTATTATATCTTCTGTTTGTCATGGAACTGCCGGAATAGTACATCTAAAAACGAAAAACGGAAAATATCTTGTAAATGGAAAAACTGTAAGTGGTTATCCGGATACTTTTGAGCGTGAAGGTGCTGAATATTTTAAGCAATTTCCATTTTTAATTACCAAAACAATTGAGGAACGTGGAGGTACGTTTAGATATTCGCCAAGAAATTCTATACATGTGGAGGAAGATGGCAACTTAATTACCGGGCAGAATTATTTATCTTCAAAACATGTTGCACTTAAAATAATTGAAAAGCTAGAGAGTAAGTATAATGAATAAAGGATTATTTGACCGATTTCCGGGTGAAGAAGATCACGCCGAAGGTACTGTTTGTTTTCATGACATTCGTCTTAAATTACACATCATTTTCGTGTAAAGACGAAAGTCAAACCGCCACCAAAAACCTCTTAAAGATACAACAATCTGAAGGCACTTTCAGAAGTAAGCCAATTTCCCAAAAAATAAACAACGAACTCAGGTAATTTTT
>NZ_RJTM01000221.1 GCF_003725735.1 Sinomicrobium pectinilyticum
AACCTTTACCCAATTTCCCCACAACTTTTGAGATTGATCCGATGCCGGATTAAAATGGGTTTTCGTTACAAACGAGCACCAGATGGGAGAATATAAGTGAATGTATCGCCTGGAAAAGGGGGATTGTGTATATTTATGCGTTGGTGGTCATTATATAACAACATCACAAAACTGATGGAATACAAAGAAATAAAACCCTATAAAGAATTAAGTCCCTTCATTCATTCGTACTGGGAATTGAAAGGGAACGAACCTGACAGGCAATGGGAACGGAATTTTCCTGATGGGTGTGCAGGCTTAGTAATAAATTTGGGTGACACTTGCATCACGGACAATGGTTTGGTTTCTATGGAGTTTGGAAAAACTTATGTAGTTGGTGCAATGACTTCTTTCAAGGACAGTTTTATTGACAGCAACACACATTTATTAGGAGTTTGCTTCAAACCTGCAGCTTTTGCTAATTTCTATGACTACATGCCTCAAAATGAACTGACCGACAACACCGTTGAGCTTGAAAAGTCCAATTCATTTGATGCTGAGAAAATCTTAAAAGACCCTCTTAATCATTTCAATCAATTTTTTACAGATAGAATTAAAAGCAAAAAGAACCTACTGCAATCAGTAATCAATGATATACATTCGTCAAAAGGACAATTAAGTATTTATGAACTTTCAATCCGGAATTACACAACTGTACGGCAGTTAGAACGAAATTTTAAAATGTACATAGGGATTTCTCCAAAAGAATATTCAAACATTATTCGTTTTCAGAATGCTTTGAGTATAATTAAAAACTCAAGCGAAAATCGAAGTTTTTCAGACATTGCTTTTGAATGTGGCTTCTATGACCATTCACATCTTACCAACGAAATCAAACGAAATACAGGGCTTTCGCCGTCAGAACTTTAATTTGTCGTTTTTTTCCAAAGTATTAATTATAGTCCAATACTAATTTTGCAGAAACTTTAAAATATTAAACAAATGCGAAAATTATCACTTTTTATTGCTACAAGTTTGGACGGTTATATTGCAAAACCTAATGATGACCTTAGCTTCTTGAAATTAGTAGAAAAAGAAGGAGAAGATTATGGTTATGAGAATTTTATACACACCATAGACACCTTAATTATTGGTAGAAAGACCTATGATTATGTACTTAAAGAAATCGGTTCATCTCATTATGACAATGGAAAAAGAAATGTATTTGTTATAACAAGAACTGAAAAACCAAGTATTGGTAAAACAACTTTTTATACGGGAAACCTGACCGAATTAGTACAACGACTAAAATCCGAGAGCGGAAAAAATATTTATTGTGACGGAGGGGCAGAAATAGTGAATGAACTTTTGAAAAGTGACCTGATTGACGAATTTATTATTTCGATTGTACCTATTTTGATTGGTAATGGGACAAGACTTTTCAAAGACGGCAGACCTGAACAATATCTTGAACTTGTAAATTCAAAAAGGTTTGACACGGGACTAATGCAACTGCATTACAAACGAAAGAGAAAATAATGCCCCCGCTGGTGCGCGATTGTACCTTAAATCCGTAGGTTCATGTTAAAAACAACCGCAAAGATTTGATAACAAATACTTTGCGGTTTTGGTGTTTTCACCTAAATTGGTGATGCTCATATACACCAATATGAAAGTAATAAAATCTAAAAATATTCCCGCATTTGGAGGGATAAATTTTGTGATTGAAGAATTTGATAGGCAAGGTTTAGACCAATTGCTTAACGAACAACTCCCAAGCCTTGGTTCCCAAAGTTGTTATGATTGGCGTGATATTTTATACAGTTATTGGTCTGTTTTCTTTTGTGGTGGGGATTGCCCCGCTACCACCGAGGACTATGCCGTTCTGGGAAATAGACGACATTGGTTTTTGGGAGTAATTAGTTGTTGGCTACTGTTGTGGCCACCAG
>NZ_RJTM01000222.1 GCF_003725735.1 Sinomicrobium pectinilyticum
GGCACTTTCAGAAGTAAGCCAATTTCCCAAAAAATAAACAACGAACTCAGGTAATTTTTACATGGATTGCCTGAGTTTTTTCTTTTTTGAGGATTCCCTTGGTGTTTTAGGTGGCATATCGTGGCAAAAAGGCATAGGTATGCCTGTAGTTTTTGGTCTTTTTAAAAGTCCGTCTATCAGGCTGCTTCCCGGCATTGTTGTCTTGCCATACGTCTGCCGATTTCCAGGCAATTGGCCGTGTGGATACCGAAGAAGATCCACAGGATTTCGGTGGCCCTGGTTTTGGCTTTTACTTTTTTCAGGTGATAATGCTCCTTTTCTTTACCAAAACTACCTTCCAGGCGGGAAGCCCGTTCTTTGGTGATTTGTCCTTTGAGTAAGGCCTGTTGTTTGTGATGTTTGCTTTTAGGTCCTTTGGGTTTAAAATCGGTCTTGATGCCATGCCTGGTAACGAATTTGCGATTGGCATTGGTAGCGTAGATCGCATCGGCCCCAAGGACCCTGAGCCTTTTTCGGGTAAGACTTTGGGCCTTATACATCGAACTTTTCAACCGGGTACCCTCATTGAAATTGTCAAAGCTAATGAGTTCGATAAAGTTGATCCCATCGATCTGCAGTTTGTTGACCTTAGCGCCAAACTCTACTTTCTTGATCTCCTTTCCCCTGACAATGGGACGTAGGTAGTCCTTACCGATACTCACAATACGCCCATTGGGCTTTTCCCCGGTCGTAAAGAGGTGCAACTGCTGTGGGTAGATTTTCCGCAGGGTCTTTAGGGTCTTATAATAACGCTTTGGAAGTTCTATGCAGTGTGTGTGGAGCAGCCACTTTTCAAAACGCAGGAACTTATCCAACAGCCGTAGCAGGGCCCGGGTGAGCGAGCGACGTTTCTTGCGCGTCTTCTTACGCATCTTGCTGTAACCGATATAGCGCTTCTTCCATTTGAGGTATTTGCTGCGGGGCAACTTCACCTCCAATACCCGGCATAGCCGCCTGATAGCTTTGTAAAGCCACTCCACAGCTTCCCAGAGCAGCTTGATGTTGGTAGGGTAGCGTACTTCACTCTCATAACAGGTCGCATCCATAACCACTTTTTCTGCTTCATCGATATAGGGCTTCCAATGCACATAAAATGCTTTTTCCACCGCATCAATTTCCAGGACCCTGGACAGTTCACAACGGATTTGGCTCACGATTTTATAATTCGTAATCCGTTCCATACCCAAATAGATATCACAGAAAAACTGATAGTCGATATTGCTGTTGAGCTGTTCGATGAGTTTACGATCGGAACATTCTGCATGATGTTTTAAAAACATCAGGGCCAAACGACCACGAGGGCTAAACTGAAAGCGGGTCCCTTTACCGGATTCTTTTAGTCCAAAGGTCTTGACCAAATCATCCCAAGGAATAGCCTGGTAGATTTTGCCCAGGTCACTCTCAAAAAAGCGTACCCGATAGGCCGCTAATTGCTCGGTGGAAGATAAAAATGAAAAACTGTGCTGTAATTCGGAGATTCTTTGTAATTTCATAGGTAGGTAAAATAGAAAAACCCCGTTTTTTGGCATTTTGGCCAATTTTCGGGGTTTGGTTTTTCTAATTTACGAATTAATTAACTGAATTACAAATGTTTATTTACTTCTGAAAGTGCC
>NZ_RJTM01000048.1 GCF_003725735.1 Sinomicrobium pectinilyticum
AAACTCCCCGTCCCGCAAAGCGGTCCACCCCTCTTCATCACAAGAGGGGAGCCTTAAAAAAAGAGCTCCTCCCTTTAGATTGGGAAAGTTATCAAAAATGAATAAATCTGCTGAACGAAATGACATTGTACTTTAGCCTGTCCTGAGCCCTTCGATAAATTCAGGATATCTGCTGGACTAGGCAGGAACCAAAGCCAAAGGACCCGGCATACCAATGATGTATTTTTCTCTGCGGTTCTTTGTGAATGCTCTGTGCAACTTTGTGTCATAGCCTTATTTCACAGACACACAGAGGTTTTCACAGAATTTCGCAAAGATGGAGTCATTCCGGCAACCAGGCTGTCCTCCCTCGCTTTAGCCCAGCGTCATTTAGTTGACGCAATAATAACTTGAAAAAGAGTAATTTGTGTGTTTTGTTAAAAATTAAAAGGCTCCTCCCTTGTGATGAAGGGAGGTACCCGAGCGCAGCTACGGGGGGAAGGTTTTGAAAGCCCATGCCATAGGGATAATCCCAAGCGTTAAGGCAAACACGCCAAAGTTGGGGCTGGTCAAAACTCCCCGTCCCGCAAAGATTTAAGTCGTTCCGGCTACCAGGCTGTCACCCCTTTGCCTTTACTTCGACTGGGCTCAGCAACCGCGGCATCCCCACTTGCCGGTGGGCAGGTCCCCTCAAGGGGAGAAAATATAATATTCTTTACACTAAAACTCACCAACCAAAGCCCTAATCTCTTTATAAGAAGCCCCAAAGCTCCCCTCTCGAGAGGGGCCGGGGGTGTGTCCTTCATATCATATCCCCCTTCAAAAGAACCAAATAAAAAGTAAGTTTTTTTCTAAGAATTACTAAAGAAATCCGTAAGAAGAAAATTGGCGGATTTTCCGTGAAATTCGGTACTGTTTGCCGGCTTATTTGAGGGAATTATGCCTTAAAACCCTTAAAATACCCTCAAAACATAAATGTTAAAGTTTATGGTAATGTGCAAAAACCTTAACATTTCACCGGGAGCTTTGCATAACGAAAGTCCTTGGAGTCTTGGAGTTGATGAGTTAAGGAGTCGGGATTTTTGAAGAACTCCCAAACGGAAAGCGTCTCCCGATGATCCCGATAATTATCGGGATCGGGAGACGTGTACTTGCTAAGGTTTTGGGAGGTTTAGAGTTAAAAAGATTCTTTTTTCTCCCCTTGAGGGGAGATGCCGGAGGTAGAGAGGTGTCCCCAACTCCAAGATTCCAAATATTAACCTTAAAAAACAAAAAATGATGAACACACAAAACAACACCCAAAAACACCCGCGTCCGGAACGGTTCCGGCTGCGGAAAGTAACGTGGGAAGACGACTATGTCGATTTCCTGCATACCCGGGCCCAGGGGCCCAGGTACCGCCACCTGCGAAGATGGGGGCAACAGGCCGCCCTTATCCTCCTCCTGCTTTCGGCCTTCCTGTATGCCGGCCCGCTGCTGCGGCTGGTAGACAACACGGCGGCCACGGTAGATGC
>NZ_RJTM01000057.1 GCF_003725735.1 Sinomicrobium pectinilyticum
TGGGGTATCGTATTTCCGGACTATTTCTCCGTCCATGGACCTTAAACGAAGGAGTTCTTTGTCCAGGTCTAATATTTTGTTGATATAAATGAGCTGGCTATCTCTTTCTTTTTTTATATCATAATAATCTGCGAGGTATTCATAGGCCTCTCTCAATTCGGGGAACTTGTAATTAATTTTTGTAGCTAACGAATCCGTTTTTAAAAACATGAGTAAGGCATCCTTATGGCTTTCCAAGGCCTGATAAGATCGTCCTTTATAATAATGTGCCATGGCAATATTGTGGTCGTCCGTTAGATGGGGAATAGCTTTATTCAGGCTGTCCAAGGCAGCCTGGAAATTACCATCGTAGAATTCTAGTGAGCCGCTACTCGAAACTATTTGATAATACTTCAGGGTATCTTTGTACTCCAAGCTTTTTGCAATACCTTTTTGATGATATATTCTTGAAGAATCATTCTCTTTAAGATGTAAAAAGGTTAAGGATAAGTTATGTATAGCTACTAGATGATGAGTGTTGAAGTTATTTCCCAAATTCGGACCATTAGTAACAATTTCTCTATATTTTGGCTGAGTTTCTAATGCATGAAGATGTTTTTTCTCGATATCCAATGCTCCTCTATAGTCCCCTGTATGGGTTTTTAATACTGCCACCATAGAAAGGATATGAATCTGCATTTGCAGGTTGTTTCTTTTAACTGCAAAGGTCTCTCCTAAAAGATAGTATTTTAGGGCTTTTCTATAATTGTCCGTCTTGAAGTACCAATATCCTTTTAATAAATAACCTACGGCGGGATAATATTTATCCTCTATATTTTCTGTAAGCGCGATTATAGTATCTGCATACTGCAAGCCTCTCTTTGCCCCGAAGCTTGTGGCGTAATAATAGTATCCGTTTGCGGTTTCTATAGAATCTTTTTCTGCCCTGGCTTTTGCTATATAGGTATTGACAATAGTTTTAGCCGTTACGGTATCTTTTGGCAACCAGTAATAGAACAGGGTATTGAGATCGTCATAGCTTTTATGGAGGAGGGTATCCTGTATTTTTTCCTGGGCATTGGTGTAAAAACCAAGGATCAAGACCAGAACAATACAAACAGATTTAGGGGCTTTCATTGTTATTTTACTTGAAAAGGGTAAAAATAAGGGAATCCGGATGAAATCGGTAGCTTTTTGGTGTTTTGGATGGGAGTAAAAAAAGGATGACACAAAAAACTCACCTTTCTTCCATGGAAAAAAGGTGAGTACAGGAGACAAGTAAACCAAAGAATGAGCTCTCCTGAAGTCCTGTTGTGAGGATATTAACCAAGTATCCGTGTATTTGTTGGCTTTTGGGAATGTAATGGTCCCCTCCGTCTCACCCTTTAGGGCTGGGGTAGAGGACGGAGGAGGCAGACGCTACCCCCCGAAATTCGGTTACTCCAAGGGCCCACAACGTATCTCTGTCTCAAAGTTTTACCCCGATCCCCAGTCCTATCAGCCAGGGATTAATATCCACATCGGCAGGTACTGTGGCTCCGAGTGCGGTATTGGCATTGACGGTGACGTCGGTTTGGAGGAATATTTTTTTGATGTCCAGGTTTATAAACCATTTGTCGGAGATCATATAATCGAGTCCTAACTGGGTAGCAAAGCCAAAGGCATTGTCGTATTCCACCTTGTCTGCTACCGGCCCCTCATCCGCATTGTAAAAAATGGTGTAGTTGACCCCGGCCCCGATGTAAGGCTTGAATTTCTCCCATTTGGTCAGGTGGTATTGCAACGTAAGCGTTGGAGGTAACAGCCATACATCGCCCAGGTCTATATTTCCCGCAGCAGTGTTGGTGGCTTCGACCTTGTGCTTTGTAGTTCCCAGGATAAGCTCTGCCGCCCAGTTCCTGGTGAAAAAGTAAGTGATATCCAGTTCCGGGATCACCGTAGTGGAAATATCCACATCTCCCCCTATCGTACCTATGCTGGCACTTTCGTCCGGGCTTACCACCACAGCGCGAAGCCGGAACTGCCAGGGATTAAACGATGAACTGTTGCTTTCCTGCGCTGTTGCCAGGGAAAACGATGCCATAATAAGTAAGGCGCTTAATATTAAATTTTTCATGGACTATTGTTTTTATGAATGCTCAAAATTATCCATGAAAAAATGTACAAAACATGACTATTGTCAGCCTCTGTTAAAATAGTTTTGCGGATATTCCTTTTTTAAAACAGGGATTAGCGTAATCTCTTCAGGTCTTTGCTGTCCGGGCCGTAGCTGCCCAGTACCTGTGCAAATTTCTCTTCCAGCTTTTCCGTAAGTTTTTCTACCCGGAATTCCGGGAGCTGGTCCAGGCAGGTGACGACCAGGTTTTTCGTAACGGGCAGGTTGTGGTGCGATATGGCATCGCACGAAAGGGCATAGCGCAACAACTCCGGGTCGAGGGCCGAAGTGCGGAATTTTCCCTGGAACTCGTTTTCCGTATTGGTTTCGTTTTCGCAGTTTCGGAGAGTAACCTTTTTACTGCTGCTCATGGGGCCGTTGCCATGTCTTGTCTGGTAACAGCGTGTTACGTAGTAGATATCTGTTTCCGGGATGTCGCCCCTCATGGAACGGAGGAGTTGCAGGGCGTTTTCCGAGGTGGTCCGGCTCCAGGTGGTATGCGGGTGTATACCGTATTTGGTGTCCAGCAGTATACCCTGGCTTCCTTCAAATACCAGGTGTGCGTATTTTGACACGAGTTCCTGTGGCAGCGCAATGGTGTACAGGGGACGGATAAGGTTACAGTATGCTATAAAACCGGCTTCGTCATAGGCGTTCAGCTCTTCCCTGTAATGTGTTTCCAGGAGGATATTATTTTGCTTGCCGAGAAGGGTCTCGTAATAGCGGTGTATACTTTGCAGCCGTTGTTTTACCATCCAGGGGAATACCAGGTCATTGGCAAAAAAGAACACCTCTTCTTTATTCCGGGCTATGGTAGCGCCAAATCCCAGTCCGCAGGAACCGTGTTGTTTTTCCTTTTCCACAGCGCGGTTATAGGCAATGTCATAAGGCGTAGTTACCATGGCCAGGGGATGGAAGAACAGCCTGGGACGATAGGCCTTCAAAGCCTGGTATTCCAGTGCGATGCCCGGGGGAAAAAGTGTGGTGTGCTCGGTATATAGCGCAGGTACTCCCCGGAGGGTCCCGGAACCGAAATTGCTGAAGGTGTGCCGGAAGTTTCCCCGGGTAACGGTATGCCCCACCTGGTGCCCGCCGGAAAAACGGATAACCAGGGTAGATTCGGGGTTACGGCCTGCAAGGTAATCGGTGGTAAGCCCTTTACCGGCATCGCCGAAACCCAGGTCTATAACTACAGAACACGTTCGCATTACAGCATATCTTCTACTTCGATATCGTCCCCGGTCTTCGTGGCACTTCCCGTACCCGGTGTAAAGGAATGGTGGGCAATAACGATTTCCGCGATTTTTTTAGCTACATTACGGAAGTCTTCCACTTCTACAAACTGTTGTCCCAGCAGCGCCGCCCAGTTTCCTTTGCGGTAGTCCTGCCTGGATATTTCGTTGTGTTCCAGGTGCAGGTGGAAAACGTGGTATTTTTCCTGTGCTTCTTCAATAATTGCTTTGGTGGTCACCGTACCCGCTTCATCGGCCGGGGTAAGGCGTTTGATAATGTCCGCCGGGATTTCCTGTGCTACCGGTTCGTCTCCTATGGTAAACAAAAAGCCCTTTTGCTTTCGTTTTTCCCAGCAATCTATAGAGGTATGCCTGGCGGCAAAGAGGTGTGCCAGGTTATAGCTTTCATGGTTGTTGCCACCGCCACCGCCTTCCAGGTATACCCGGGTCAGCCAGCGGTCCAGCAGCTCGGCAGAAGATTCGAACTGGCCAACTTGTAGCGGGGCGCTGTCATAAACATAATCTCCTATACCCAGGAACAAAACCTGCGGATGCTGAATACCCGCCTGTATAAGCGAACCGATGAGGTCGGGCAGGGTCTCTTTAACGATGATCTCCGGAACAAATCCCATGCTACCCGTAACGTCCAGGGCTACGATAATGGAGAGCGACTCGGGATGTTCCTCCGAATCGCGGGATTCGCGAACCTGTATGGTAGCCGGGTCCATCTCCGGGTCTATCTGGCGGGCGGTAAATATCTGTTCTCTCGATTTGTTGTCATATCCTTTGCTGACGCGGAGACGGGAATACGCCTCGTAACTGAATTTTCCTCCTCCCATAATTACAGTATTTCCAGTTTTTCCCCGAAGAGATATGTATATCGGTTAACAGCCAGTTCCAGTTTTATTTCAAGGTTGCGGATTTTTACAGCCATTTCCAGGTCTTTGGCTACGTAGCCCCTGGCATCGAAATCGGAAGCCAGCACCAGGCTGTTGGCATCCGTCGGGCTGAGGTCGAGCATATTTTCCTGTTCCCTTTTCAGTTTTTTGAGCATCAGGGCCAGGTCTTCTGCTTCCCTTTTGTACATAATCTGGGCATCTTCTACGATAGCCAGGGCACGGTCGCCGCGTATCTTGTCGTTATTGCGCTTCAGGGATTCCAGGAAAGCGCCGCTGATTTTAGGATCTTCCATAGTTTTTAATATCTATACACAAATTTATGGAGAAATACCGGTTAAACACCTCCCCGGAATAAGGGATTTTTAAGGCAAATTTCGCTTCCCGGGAAAGAGGTTTTGGAAAAAAGGCTATATTGGGGAGGTAAAAATAATATCAGGAGTGCGAACATGTACCGGGATGCTGTTGGGGTACATCATTAAAAGAAGGATACAATATATATATATTTAAGTTTAGTACATGACAAAATTTGTTTTATGCAGATTTATCGGGAAATCAGTTTGACCCTAACCCTAAAGGGAACCTGATTTCCCTCTTCCGATATTTATCAGGAGAGGAAAATCTACCCGGATCGAATTTTGTCATGTACTAAACTATTTAAGGAATAGACGAAACGGAGAAAATAATTTCATAACAACCTAATGTATCACTAACCAATGAAAGAGATCAAACCGTCCGAAAATTTTAAAAACCAGGCCCGGAAAGCGATATGGTCCATTCTTCTTTTCGTTTTTACATATAGCGTACTTGCGGTTCTGGCCATCGGTCTTACTGTTTTATGTGCCTATGCCGGAATTCAGCTTATTATAGCGATGCCCAAACTGGTTACCATTGCACTTGGGATAGGACTGGCAAGTCTCGGCTTCCTGATCCTGGTCTTCTTGTTCAAGTTTCTTTTTAAATCCGGTAAAACGGACTTGTCTCACATGAAAGAAATTACAAAAGAGGACGAGCCGGAACTTTTCGGGCTCGTAGAGGAGATCGTTGCGGAAGTAGGGACCGATTTTCCGAAAAAAGTCTTTATTTCGGGGGAAATAAACGCTTCGGTGTTCTACAATTCTAATTTCTGGAGCATGTTTTTACCGGTACGAAAAAACCTCCATATCGGTATGGGGCTGGTAAATACGGTAACTGTTCACGAACTGAAAGCCATACTTGCCCATGAGTTCGGACACTTCTCGCAAAAAAGTATGAAGGTGGGAAGCTACGTCTATAACGTAAACCAGGTTATCTATAACATGCTGTACGACAATGAGTCCTTTGACAAACTGGTAAGCAACTGGGCTGCAGCAAGCGGTTACTTCTCCATATTTGTTATTATAGCCGTTAAAATCGTACAGGGCATCCAATGGATACTGAGAAAACTCTATAATGTGGTAAACATCAGTTATATGGCACTGTCCAGGGAAATGGAGTTCCATGCCGATGAAATAGCCGGGAATGTCACCGGTTATGTACCTATGCAGCACTCCCTGTTACGACTCAACCTGGCAGATTATGCCTGGAATGCTGTAGTGCAGTTTTACCAGGATAACCTGGACCGGAAGATAAAAAGCCCGAATATCTTTAAGGAACAGCTTTTTGTTATGAACTTCCTGGCCGGGGAAGACGGCATTCCCGTAGAAAATGGCTTTCCCAGGGTTTCCGTGGAGGACCAGAACAGGTTTAACAAGTCCAGACTTGTGATCAAGGATCAATGGGCTTCACATCCGAGTGCGGAAGACAGGATAGAAAACCTGAAAAGCCTGGGTATCGCAGAGCTGAACGGCAATATTTTAACCTCCGGTGCAAACGGATTGTTTAAAAATGCCGAACAGGTCCAGGAAATGTTAACCGAAAAGATTTTTGCCGATGTTCCGGATGACAAGGAATTAACGGCGTTTCCCCTGCAGGATTTCAAAACGGAATTTGTGAAGAAATACGAGCAGGGAGTTTTTGATAAGGTCTATAACAGTTATTACGATAATAAGAACCCGGAGAAAATAACACAGGAGGAAATGGCGGAAGTGCGGGATGAGCACAATGAGTTAAAGCTGTCCGAACTGTTTTCGAAGGACAAGGTAGACCGGGTATATACCTCCATAGCCCTGCAAAACGACATCAATACACTATCGGCTATCGGAAAAAAAGAAATCCGGATCAAATCGTTTGATTACGACGGAAAGCGGTACAGGTGGAAAGAAGGTAAAGCCCTGGCGGGACACCTGGAAAAAGAACTGGAAGCAATAAAGGAGAAAATAAGAGAGAATGACCGCGATATTTTCCACTATTTTAAAAAACTGGAATCCGAATCCGGAAGAGAAGAGCGGTTGGAGGTATTGTATAACGAACTATACCGGCTGGACGAAGATTATGACCGTAAGTTTAACCTGTATATGAAGCTTTCCGAAGGGACGCAGTTTATTAGTTTTACAACACCTTTTGAAGAAATAAAGCGCAATTTTCAAGAACTTGAAGATACGGAGAAAGCCTTTAAAGAAGCGATAAGACCTTTGCTGTCGCGCGAAAATATAAGCAAAGAAATCACCGGGGATATGAGAGAAAACTTCGAACGTTATCTTTCGGGGAAACCGGAATATTTTAGGAATAATGCATACCAGGAAGACAACCTGACCGTACTGTTCACCGCTCTCGGGGATTTTTATTACCTGATCTCCAGCGAATTTTTCCTGCAAAAGAAAGAATTGCTCGATTACCAGGCGGCGTTGTTGCGTGCATTGCCACCAAAGGTAAAGGCGGCAGAACAGGCACTTTCCGCCGGGAATATAGCAGAAACAGGAGTTGGAGAATAAAAAGAAAAACCGTTGAACGACCTCGAACACATATCCATCCGTAACCAGGCAGCCGCTTTCCCGGAGCACTATCACGATACTTTTTGTATTTCCCTGATCCGCAACGGTACGGAAACCATAGCGATGGACGGGAAAAAATTTTACGGGGAAGCAGGAAGCATTACCATTACCAATCCGTATGAAGTACACGCCAACCCGTTGGCTGATGCGGGAATAAAGCTGGATTTCGATACGATCTATATTTCGGGCGACCTGATGAAGTACCTTTTTGGCGGTAAAAATGTTGTTTTCCGGGAGCGCAATATCCGTGATGTCGGGGTAGTGAGGAATTTCCTTGCCTTAAGGGACAGCTTGTCTGTCACAGATGCCGGCCGCCGGGAAGCATTACTCCCGGGTTTTGCAACATCGCTGCGTCCTTTTGCAGAGGGAAAAGAAGCGGATTATTCCGAGTTAAGTCCCGCCGACCTCCGGGAGGTCATGGAATATATCCGTGGGAATATTACCGGTAACCTCAGCCTGGAAGCCCTGGCACGGGTGGCCAACTGCAATAAATACGGTTTTGCCAAAAAATTCCGCGTATCCACCGGCATGTCACCTATGCATTACGTACTGATGAAAAAGATCTTTGCCGGGAAAAGAGACATTACGCCGCATACGGAGCTGACCCGGATAGCCTATGATTACGGCTTTACCGACCTGCCGCATTTTTCCAGGACCTTCAAACGCTTTGTCGGCATAGCTCCCAGCACCTACCAGAAGAGCCTGCTTCAGGGTGAATAAAATAGCCAAGATTTTACAAGTCCGTTTACTGCCGTACAGGTATTTTTGTGCTTATGAAGACAGTACAGCTACATTATTTGTTTTTCCTGTTATGGCTGGTATACAGTTTTTCGGGCTATGCACAATCCATAGACGATAGTTTTCCCAGGGTCAAAATGCGAAAAGACCTGGAGATCTTTAAAAACATACGCCTCAAAGCCAATTCGGGCCTGTATAAATACCGTACCGAAAAGGAAACGGACAGTATATACACCTGGGCCGAAGCACAGGTGGAAAGATCTGCAAGCTACCGCGATTTCTATAATATTATTGTAAAACTGACCGATTTCGAGGGGAGCCTGCACAACGATACTTCTTTGCCGGAAAAGTACCGTAAATCTATGGCGGCGGAAACTTCCGGGTATTTTCCGTACCCGGTGAAACCGGTAGCAGGGAAGTGGGTATTAAACATGGAAGGCGCGGAAATTCCCCTGGGGGCGGAGATCGTGTCGGTCAACGGCAGGCCCTTTGGAGACATTATAGCCGATCTCGGCAAATACTATACTACCGACGGGGTGAATATCACCGGGAAAACGATCGGTATACAATATAATTTCAGCAGGTATTACCGCCTGCATTACGGCCTGGAACCTGCATTTACCGTGTGTTTTATTCCTCATGGTTCGGCAACTGAACAGTACAGGACGTTAAAAAGTGCGGGTTACCGGGACTATTACAAAAATGTAAAAAAGAGGTATTCTTTTCCGGATGATGAAGCCAATTACAAAGACTGGGAAGAGGATGAAATGTATTCCTTTACAGTGATAGATAGTATTACGGCCATACTGACCGTTAATTCCTTTTCCATGGGAGGTAAGCACTCCGCATCTCACAAACGCTATGTGCATTTCCTGGACAGTGTTTTTGCTTCCGTAAAGCAGCGGGAAATCAAAAACCTCATAGTAGATGTCCGTTATAACGGGGGAGGAACAGACCCGAACGACCTGGTGACGTATTCCTATCTTACCGACAGGAACTTCCAGGAAAACAGGCAGGCCTGGGTAAGTTTCCGGAAAGTGCCTTACCTCCGGTATGCATACAGTAAAACTCCCGCTTTTTTACGCCCGTTGGGGGTAGGGAAGTACAACCGCATGCTCCGGGAGGAGTTTCCGCTGGAAAAGGAAGGTCGTTTTTATGAAGATGAAACCAGTGAGGACCACCGGGTCCGCAGCCCGGCCAAAAATGCCTTTACCGGGAATATTTACCTGCTGATCAGCCCCCGGGTAGCCTCTGCCGGCAGCCTGTTTGCCGCGATGGTTGCCGGAAATCCCAATACGGTTACCATCGGAGAAGAAGCTATGGGCGGCTATTACGGGCATAACGGGCATACCCCCTGGGGATACATACTGCCAAAATCGGGACTGGCTACTTTTTTCTCCCTGGTAAACCTGGAACAGGATGTGCCGGAAAAGACTAACCAGGTATACAACCGTGGTATTATTCCCGATTACAACGTACCCCGATCTTTTGAGGATTACCTGGAGCATAAGGATACCCAGATGGCGTTTGTGCTGGAATTGATACGAAAAAACAATACCCTAAAATAGGGCTGCTCACTGTACATCCCCTGTTTTTTTACGATCGCCCCGGTTGCTGTAGCTTGCTGCCGATTTATGAATAGTGGAATACACCTTTAAAAGAACAGTGAATTTACCGCTGGGGTACAGGATAAGCTTTGCTGCCGGCCATTTATCATATCCTTAAAAATATATTATCTTTAGCCCCTCGGAAAACCGGTGCCGGACCTGGAGTGAAATGTTAAGGGACGGGCCTTCCGGAGAATAAGAAAGCCATGGATAGAATACTCATTACCGGGGCGGCCGGGTTCATCGGGTCGCATCTCTGCGATCGTTTTGTGAACAAAGGATTTCATGTTACGGGTATGGATAACCTCATTACCGGTGATATGCGTAATATAGAGCACCTGCTCCCCCTTGAAAATTTCGAATTTCAGCATCACGATGTCACCGAATTTGTCCATGTTCCGGGGAAGCTCGATTATATTCTGCACTTCGCATCCCCGGCAAGTCCTATAGACTATCTCAAGATACCTATCCAAACCCTGAAAGTAAGCTCTCTGGGGATACACAATCTCCTGGGACTGGCGAAAGATAAAAAAGCGAGGATATTGATAGCCTCTACTTCCGAAGTCTACGGGGATCCCCTGGTACACCCGCAGTCCGAAGAATACTACGGAAATGTAAATACCATAAGCCCCAGGGGAGTATATGACGAAGCCAAGCGGTTCCAGGAGTCCATGACCATGGCCTATCACCGGTTTCACGGTGTGGAAACCCGTATTGCACGGATATTCAACACCTATGGCCCGCGTATGCGGCTCAACGACGGCCGGGTGATCCCTGCATTTATAGGGCAGGCCCTGCGGGGAGAAGATCTCACCGTTTTCGGCGACGGCTCACAGACACGTTCGTTCTGTTATATAGATGACCAGGTAGAAGGAATATACCGCCTGTTGCTGAGTGATTATACCGGGCCGGTGAATATCGGGAACCCGGAGGAGATAAGTATTAAGGAATTTGCGGAAGAAGTGATTAAACTCACCGGTACCGGCCAGAAGATCGTCTACCGGCCTTTGCCCCAGGACGACCCTATGCAACGACAGCCGGATATCAGCAGGGCAAAGAAGGTACTGGGCTGGGAACCACAGGTAAGCAGGTCCGAAGGTATGCAGAAAACCTATGCGTATTTTAAAAACCTTCCCCCCGGAGAACTCAACAAAAAAGAACACAAGGATTTTTCCTCGCATATCAAACGATAGGTACGGTTTCGCAACGTATGCACGATCGCTGCATCTATGGCATACGGAGGGCTGTGCTGTGAGCGTTACCCTTGAATGACGGGATGTGATAAGATAACAGAAGAATTTTAGACGTGACAAAAATTTAATTTCGATAATGCCTCGACCGGCTCCCTTTAAGTGCTGTATTGCATCGGTAAAAACGAGCAGGGTAAACGGCTTTTCCGCGAAAACCGGGTCCGCCATTTTTGTCACGTACTCAACAGAAAGCTATTTTTTGTTTAAAACACAAAGCAATGAAATATAAAGCGGGACGATATTCCAGGTACATAAAACCCATAAATTATGTTATGGATTTGTGTATTATCAATATGCTGGCCCTGCTGTTGCCCATCAATTTTATGCAGCCTTACCTTTTCCTGGCGTATTTGTCGCTGGCATGGGTTGTGATCTCCCTGAAAACAGAGTTTTACGAGGTACAGCGATATGCCAAATTTACCCGGGTGCTGACACTGATTTTTCAGCAATTTGTTTTTTTCTTCCTGGTGCTGTATGCTTTTATAGGCTTTTTTAAGCAACCCAATATGAGCCGGCTGGCCCTGGCGGAGTATTTTGCCCTGACCTTTGTCTTTATTTCCACACTGAAGATACTCACCTATGTATTACTCCTGCGGTACCGGGCATTTTTTAAAGGAAATATCCGGAGGGTAGTGGTGATAGGGCATAACAAGAAAGCCCAGCAGCTTATCGATGTTTTTGATTCCAGGCTGGAGTTCGGGTACGAATTCAGGAAACAGTTTTCGCTGCGGGAAAAACATAGTCTCCCGGATTGTTTTCAATATATCGTGGAAAACGATATCGATGAGATCTACTGTTCTGTTGCGGAAGTAAAAGATCAGGAACTCTCCGAGCTGATAGACTTTGCCGACAACAATATGAAGTTGCTGAAGTTTATCCCGGATAACAAGAACATCTTTGCGAAGAAACTGAAATTCGAATATTACGATTATATTCCCATCCTGTCGTTGCGGGATATTCCTCTCGACGATCCTCTGAATGCTTTCGTAAAAAGGCTTTTCGACCTGGTATTTTCTCTCGTGGTTATCCTGTTCCTGTTGTCCTGGCTTACTCCCCTGCTGGCATTGATCATAAAACTCGAATCGGACGGGCCGGTGTTTTTCCGGCAAAGGCGACACGGTATCAATTCCAGGGAATTTTACTGTTATAAGTTCCGCTCTATGGCCATGACAGCCGATGCGGATAAAAAGCAGGCCACTAAAGATGACATGCGAATCACCCGTATCGGAAAATTTATCCGGAAGACCAGTATTGACGAACTGCCCCAGTTCTACAATGTTTTTCTCGGGCAGATGTCGGTTGTGGGCCCCAGGCCCCATATGGTAAAACACACTAACCTTTACGGGCAGCAGATAGACAAATACATGGTGCGGCATTTTGTAAAGCCCGGTATTACCGGATTGGCGCAGACCAGGGGATACCGCGGGGAAATAGAGACCGAGACCGATATTGTCAACCGGGTGAAATTCGATATATTTTATATCGAAAACTGGTCGCTCGCACTGGATATAAAGATCATTGTGCAGACCATATTAAATGCCTTCCGGGGTGAGGAAAAGGCCTATTAGGTCAGGCTATATTATTATTATCTTTGTAGTAATGATGCGGCGGTTAAAGAGCGGTGGCAGAAGGAATGGATGCGGAAGTGGCGCGTGAGATGCAAAGATAGAAACCGCTGACGATCAATGGCAGATGACCGGTGCCGGGAATAAGGTGGTGACGGGAACCCTGAAGATATTCATGGGGTATAACAAAACAGGTTCGCATAACGTTCTGATAGCACCTTACCTCTGCAGGAGTTTGAGAAACAGCGATGCATTCGTGACAGAGAAAAAATAGAAACCCGATAAAAAAGAAAATGATGTTTAGTGATTTGGCATATAGCGTTTTTGAAGAAAGTATAAAAAAATATCACGAGGCGGACGATGTGTACCAGGCCTTTGAAAATCCGTACCCCAAGGAGCAGATAGAGCATTTGCTGTACCGGAAAAACTGGATAGATACGGTGCAGTGGCACTATGAAGATATGATCCGCGACCCGGAAATTGACCCGGTCGATGCGCTGGACCTGAAACGGAAAATCGATGCTTCTAACCAGGACCGTACGGATACGGTAGAGTTTATTGACAGTTATTTTCTGGATAAATATAAAGACGTAGAGCCCAAACCGGAGGCTACGATCAATTCCGAAAGCCCTGCCTGGGCCATAGACCGCCTTTCCATCCTGGCCCTGAAAATATACCATATGGAGGAAGAGGCCGGCCGTAAAGGATCTACGGTAGAGCACCAGGCAAAATGCAGGGAAAAACTGGATATTCTCCTGGAGCAGAAAAAGGACCTTTCCATCGCCATAGATCAGCTGCTGGAGGATATAGAGGCGGGAGACAAATACATGAAAGTATACAAGCAGATGAAGATGTATAATGATGAAGAGCTGAACCCCGTACTGTACCAGAATAAAAAATAAGGAGGCTTTTGTGGCCCGGTCCCGGATAAAATATATTCCCGATAGAAAAATCAGATACAAATACACGGCCGGCAGTAGCCGGAAACAAGAGTGTTCCCCTCGCTGAGGCGGCAGACAGGCAGGAAGGTACCCGGATACTGGTCATCAGGCTTTCCGCTATGGGAGATGTGGCGATGACCGTCCCCGTATTACAGACCCTGGTGAAACAACACCCGTATTTGAGGATCACTGTGCTTTCCAGGGCGTTTTTCCGGCCGGTGTTCGACGGTATTCCCGGTGTTTCCTTTTACGGGGCGGATATCAGGGGGAAGCATAAAGGAATTCCGGGACTTTACAGGCTGTATCGCGAACTCAAAGGGCTGGGTATAGATGCCGTGGCCGATCTGCACAACGTATTGCGAAGCAAAATCCTGAGGCTTTTTTTCCTGGCAGGCGGATTCCGGGTGGTACAGATAGATAAGGGACGCGGGGAGAAAAAAGCATTGACGCGGGAGAGAAACAAGGTATTTGTTCCGCTGAAAACCACCCACCGGCGTTATGCCGATGTTTTTGAAAAACTGGGGTATGGCATAGATATGTCCCGTCCCGTATTTTCCGAAAAACGGGAACTCACCGGTGAGCTAAGGCAACTCTTGGGAGCGGAAGAACTTACAGGACGTAAAACAATAGGTATAGCCCCTTTTGCCGCGTTCCGGGGAAAAATGTATCCGCCGGACCTTATGGAAGAAGTTATCCGTAAACTGGATGAAAAAGGAAAATATACGCTTTTGCTCTTTGGCGGGGGAAAGGAAGAAAAAAAGGCCCTGGATGCCCTGCAGTCCCGTTATGCCCATGTGGTGAATGTTGCCGGGAAACTATCTTTCGAACAGGAACTTGCCCTGATTTCCAACCTGGATGTTATGGTGGCCATGGACAGTGGTAATGCTCATCTTGCGGCCATATACGGTGTCAGGACCATCACCCTCTGGGGGGTGACGCACCCGTATGCCGGGTTTTACCCGTTCGGGCAGGATATGGACGATGCGCTGCTTCCGGACAGGGAAAAATACCCGCTGATCCCTACTTCGGTATATGGCAATAAATTTCCCGGAGGATATGAGGATGTTATGCGGACAATCTCGCCGGACGAGGTTGTGGAAAAAATATTAAAGGGGATATAGCGTTACAACAAATGGGTTTTTGAATTCCGGCCACGGATAGCGGCCTGTAATAGCTCCTCCTGTAACACTGGATTTTTCCACGTTTCCACACTTAAACAATATCTTTTAAGTAAGGATACAGACCCTGAAAGAGAAGGATATTCTGTATTTTATCCCTCAGTGCGGCCTAAACATCGTCATAATCAATAGACAGCGTAGGCGTAACAGGGTGCGACTGGCAGGTGAGCACCAGGCCTTCCGCAATTTCTGCGTCGGTAAGGATCTGGTTTTTTACCATTTTTACTTTTCCCTCCGTTACACGGGCAAGGCAGCTGCTGCACACACCACCCTGGCACGAATAGGGGGCATCTATGTCATTGCGAAGTGCCGCGTCCAGTACTTTTTCTGACCGGGACATGGTAAATTCGAATTCCTCGTCATCCACAATAACCTTTACCCGGCTCTTTCCTTCAAGGTTTTCATCCAGCTTTTCCTCCTCTTTTGAAGAAACAAAGAGTTCGAAATTTATTTTATCTTCTTCAATACCGTTTTCTTTCAGGGTTTCGGATACCGTATTTATCATTTCCTCCGGTCCGCAGAGGTAAAAAGCATCGAAAGCAGTATCTTTCTGCTTGTTTTTTATGATGTAATTCACCGTGGCGTGTTCTATCCGGCCGAAAAGGGCATTTTCTTCTTCGGCCCGGGAATAAGTAAAATATACCGTGAGCCTTTCCGGGTAAGTTGCAATAAGTTCGGTGATTTCCCGCAGGAACATGGTATCGGCAGTACTCCGGTTGCCATATACCAGCACAAATTTGCTTTGCGGTTCTTCTTCCAGGAGCGTTTTTAATATACTGATCACCGGGGTGATACCGCTTCCTGCGGCAAAAGCGGCTACGGCCCGCGACCTGGAGGCATCGGGGGTAAAAGTAAAATGCCCTTCGGGAGGGTGTACTTCCAGGATATCCCCTTCCCGTAGGGAACGGTTGGCGTACCTGGAAAAAATACCGTCAGGGATTTCCTTGATCCCCACGGAAAGGGTCCCTTCTCCCGGGGAAGTGCAGATGGAATAGGACCGCCGGATCTCCTGGCCGTCGAATTTTTTCTTTATGGTGATATGTTGTCCCGCCTCATGTATGAAGATCTCACGCAGGTTTTCAGGAACATCAAAAGTTATGGTTACCGCTTGAAGTGTATTTCGCTCTATTTTGCTGACACGTAGAGGGTGAAAATGCAACATGACACAATTTTTCGGCAAATGTACATAAAATAGTTACACAGTCAGGGCAACACGTCACATGCAGAACGTTCCGGGTGTGATGAAAAGTTAAAGCGTACCTCCTCACTTCCGGGCTCCCCGACTCCCGGGCTAAAAAACGGTCTTGTCACCGGATGCACATGGCAGGAATGCCGGTTTGGGCTGAAATACGAAGTATATCTGCCTTTCCCTGTACGAAAACAGCAAAGGAATAGAGGTGACGGAATAAAAAGAACGGAAGAAATGGTGGTGTTTCGGGGCAAAAGTATTATTTTGAGGTCCTGGATGTCCGGTTTTCCCGTCTTAAGTATCAGGGCACTATCTTTTGCAGGGAAGAGGTTTCGGGTAAAATGTTAAATTTGATGTAACAAAAGTACTGCCGTACCTACCTATGAACTGTTAAACCTGTTTGAAATGATAAAGCATTTTGTTTCCCTGCAATGGAAGTCTTTTTTTCGTTCCGCCAGTCTCGGGAAAGATTTGGCCATTCGTATTTTAATGGGTTTTCTCGCCCTTTATTTCATACTTTCCTTTTTGATACTCGGTATTGGCCTGTACCCCCTGCTGTCCGAACTGTACCCGGGAGAGGAACAGCTGTCCGTAGCCAACCGGCTGGTCATCTATTGGGTCTCTGCCGACTTGCTGGTGCGCTTTTTTATACAAACACTTCCCGTTATGGATATCAGGCCGTTGCTTATTCTGCCTGTACATAAGGGAAAAGCCATTCATTATCTTCTGCTGAAAAGTCTTTTCTCCCTTTTCAACCTGTTTCCCTTACTGGTGGTTGTTCCGTTTGCCGTGTACTGTGCGGTGGAAGGAAATTACGGTCCGGGGAGCATGCTGGCCTGGAGCATGTGTATGCTGTGCCTGGTGATGGGGGTCAATTACCTCAATTTTCTTTTAAAGAAAAAGTTTGCCGGAGATATCAAGACCCTGCTCCCCTTTATCCTTGTTGCCATTGTTCTGTCCGTATTGGAGCATTTACAGGTGTTTGAGATCAGTATCTTCTTAGGGAAGATGCTCGATGTTCTGGTGGCACGGCCTTATATGGTGGTTATTCCTGTGCTGCTACCCGTATTTTTATATCTCTGGAACTACGCCGCTTTGCGCAAACGGTTCTACCTGGATGCTTCGCTGGAAAGCAAAGCAGGACAGGTAAATACTTCCGATATGGGCTGGGTGCGGAAGTTTGGCGATATCGCCCCTTTCCTGCAACTCGATCTGAAACTCATATGGCGGAACAAACGCCCCAAAAGTACGGTATGGTTATCCCTGTTCTTCCTGGCTTACGGGCTGATGTTTTACCCCAATCCCACCTACAGCGATATGCCTGCGTGGTATGTCTTTGTGGGAATATTTATTTCCGGGGCCTTTATGATAAATTTCGGACAGTTCATCCCGTCGTGGGACAGCCCGTATTACGGCATGATGATGTCCCAAAACATTCCGCTGAAAAAATACCTGGCTTCCAAGGCAGGGCTCATGGCCTTCAGTGTGGTGGTATTGTACCTGCTCAGCCTGCCCTATGCCTATTTCGGCTGGGATATCGTAGTGCTGAATACGGCTTGTGCGCTGTATAATATCGGGGTGAATATCCCGGTGTTGCTCTTTGCCGGGGCGTATAACAAAAAGCGTGTGGACCTGGAGAAAAGCCCGTTCCTCAATTACCAGGGTACCGGTGCCGCACAGTTTATCGTGGTACTGCCCCTGCTGATATTTCCGCTGCTGGTATGGTACTTGTGCTATAAGTTTATTTCGTTCGATGCCGCCTCTTCCGTACTGGCATTGATGGGGATTGCCGGTATAATGGGCAGGGACTTCCTGATGACCGCTATCGGGGACCTGTACAGGAAACGGAAATATATAGCCATAAACGGATTTAAGGAAAAAGAGAGTTAAGCAGGTCAACTACCTCGGGGCAATCCCGATAATCCCGATGTATATCGGGATCGGGACACTTAGTGAGTAAATAAAAAATACGATATGATAATAGCAAACGACCTCACAAAAACCTATAACGGAACCACGGTGCTCCGCATCGAAGAACTTACGGTCCCTTCCGGCCAGAGCCTGGGGCTGGTAGGGAACAACGGGGCGGGAAAGACCACGTTCTTCAGCCTTCTGCTCGATCTTATCCGGCCTACATCCGGCTATATCATCAATAACGAGGTTATGGTAAACAAGAGCGAAGACTGGAAACCTTTTACCTCGGCCTTTATCGATGAAAGCTTTTTGATCGGGTACCTCACGCCCGAAGAATATTTTTATTTTACGGGAGAGCTCCGGGGATGGAACCGGGCCGATGTCGACGCTTTCCTGGTAAAATACGGGCAGTTCTTTAACGGGGAGATCCTCAAACGCAATAAATACCTGCGCGACCTCTCCAAAGGTAACCAGAAAAAAGTGGGGATTGTGGCCGCGGTGATCGGTAACCCCAAAGTGGTTATACTGGATGAGCCCTTTGCCAACCTGGACCCTACCACCCAGATACGCCTGAAGGAAATAGTACGTGAGCTGGCCGAAGATAACGGGGTTACGGTACTCATATCCAGCCACGACCTGATGCACGTAACCGATGTGTGCAAACGCATTGTGGTGCTGGACAAAGGGGAAATAGTCAGGGACATGCAGACAACGCCGGAAACACTGAAGGAACTGGAAATGATTTTTGCCGGCTGAACCCGTAAGGGTATGGAACACACGGAATAAAAGCGTTCTTTTTTTAAAACAGAAACGGGCGGATTTTCACTTAAATCAAAAAAGAAATGTATTTTTACCCTATAAACCCTGTGTGGCTGTCCGGGTTAACCGGGGCGCAGAGGGGGTCTCGGGAATGGCCATTGCCCGGTTTTACGGGAATGGCAGGGATATTCCCGTATGACTTTATACCCCGATCGGAAAAGTTAAAAAAAACAGTTTTGAAATTTGAGGTCCGTAATTAACATATCCTGCTTAGCCTGTGTTGTGGCAATCGCATCTTTTTTAGCCGTTACCGGCTGTTCTACAGAAAAAGATGCCTTTTTAAACCGTAATTTTCATGCACTTACGGCCAAAGACAATATTCTTTATAACGGAAAGAACGCCCTGAAAGAGGGCAGGGAGGGGCTCATTACCTCTTATAACGATAATTTCTGGGAAGTGCTGCCCGTGGAACGCATGGAAGTGGTGGAGGAAAAAGCCCTTTCCGGCGGGGCAAACAACCCCAGTTTCGAAAGGGCCGAGGAAAAGGCGGCCAAAGCCATACAAAAGCATGGTATGAACATCCGGGGAAGAGAACGCAACCCGCAAATGGATGAGGCCTACCTGTTGCTCGGTATCGGCAGGTATTACGACCAGCGCTTTATTCCCGCTATGGAAGCATTTAATTATATCCTGGATAAATACCCCGATAGCGATAAACACCATCAGGCCAGGATATGGAGAGAGAAGACCAACATACGCCTGGAGAGTGAAGAGCTTGCCCTGCAAAACCTGAAAGATTTTGTGTACGGAACGGAGCTGAAAGACCAGGAATATGCCGATGCCAGTGCGGCAATGGCCCAGGCTTATATAAACCTGCAACACAAGGACAGCGCCATCCGCAAACTGAAAATTGCCGCGACCCTTACCAGAAAGAACGAAGAAAAGGGAAGGTATAATTATATTATCGGGCAGCTCTACGATGCTCTCGAAAACAAGGACAGTGCCAACCTGGCCTATGAAAAGGTCATAGCCCTGAAACGGAAGTCGCCGCGGGCATATATGATCAATGCACAACTGCAAAAAATGCGCAATACGGAGGTGACGGACAGTGTGGAAAGGGAAGAGAGGCTCATATTCCTGGACAAGATGGAAAACAACCGTGAAAACCGCCCCTATCTCGATAAAATATACCACTATATTGCAGATTTTCACAAGCAGTCCGATTCCATACGGCTGGCCGAAGAATACCTCAACAAATCCTTAAGGGCCAATGAGGGGGACCGGAGACTGAAGGCCATGTGTTACGAAGCGCTGGCGGAAATGAATTTTGACCGGAACGAATATAAAAATGCGGGGGCATATTACGACAGTACGCTGACACAGCTGAAAGATGACCGCCGGAAAATAAGGGCTATCCAAAAAAAACGGGACAACCTGGAGGATGTTATCCGCTACGAAGATATCGTTCACGTGAACGACAGTATCCTCCGGCTGGCCTCTTTGCCGGAAAGCGAACGTGTGGCCTATTTTGAAGCATATATCGAGGAGATACGTGCGGAGGATGAGAAAAAGCGGGAGGAAGAAGAGGAACGGGCTGCAGCGAGCGGAACGTTCAATCCTTTTGAAGAACAGGCAAATCCCATAGGGCAGGCCGGTAGTGAAGGAGGGAAATTTTACTTCTATAACCAGATTGCCCTGGGACAGGGAAAAACCTCGTTCCGGAAGATATGGGGAGATCGTGAGCTGCAGGATAACTGGAGACTTTCCAATAAAAGTATGATCTCACCGCGGGACAGCGCCGAAGAAAAACAATCGGAAATGGTGGCCATGACGCCTGACGAACGCTATGACGTTAGTTTTTATATCGATCGCCTGCCTACGGACGAACAGGTGCTGGACAGCCTGAAAACGGATAGGGATTTTGCCAATTACCAGCTGGGACTGATTTACAAGGAGAAGTTCAGGGAATACCCGCTTGCCATCGGAAAGCTTGAGACCGTGCTGGACAGCGATCCGGAAGAAAAGCTGGTATTGCCTTCCAAGTATCATCTTTTCCGCCTGTATGAAATGGTGGGGTCCGGTAAAACGGCTGCGGCAAAAGAAGATATCATCAAAAACCACCCCGGTTCGAGGTATGCGGAAATCCTGGAAAATCCCGAAGCTGTCCTGGCCGGGGAAGCAAATGACCCGGAAACGTATTTTACATCGCTATACAAGAAGTTTGAAGCACAGCAGTACGAAACGGTGGTCAGGGAAACCGAACGCTATATAAAACAGCATACCGGCGAAGAGATCATCCCCCGTATGGAGATGCTACGGGCCACCAGTCTCGGCAGGCTCTACGGCGCGGACCGCTTTAAAGAAGAACTGAATGCCATTGCCCTTAATTACCCTAATGATGATATAGGTAAAGAGGCCCAGAGAAAACTGGATGAAGCCGCAGCATTGGCAAATGACGCCTTTATGGCCGGAGAAGACGGGCCCGGACGCTGGAAACTTATCTTCCCGGTGAGCAAGGACAATATTACCGGAACGAGGGAACTTATGGAGAATATGGAATATTTTTCCCTGAAATATCCCTATTATAAAAACCTGAGCATCTCCAGGGACGTATATGATACGGATACCGTATTCGTAGTCGTGCACGGTCTCCGGAATAGTAAAGACGCGGAGGCGTACAGGGAACTGGTCAATAATGATGAAGAATGTGTGATCGACACCGAAAATTTCCTTATTTTGAGCCCTGATTACAGGACGGTACAGGTGCACAAGAATGTTGACGCCTTTAAAAAGAAGGAAATACAACAGGAACCATAAATATAATTTTATAATAACTAAACTTACCCCAAAATGTTTTCAGAATCCAAAAAAGGAAAAGTAATTACGGAAACTTTTCCGCAGGCAAACCGTATTGAGAAGAACACCAGGATTACCGGTGATATTGTTTCCGATGCCGATATCCGTATCGATGGAAAAGTAGAGGGCAATGTAAAGTCTTCCGGACGGATCGTGATTGGAAAGGACGGTTTTATTAACGGTAAGATAGAATGCGTCAATGCTGACATAGAAGGCAAGTTTACCGGTGAATTACTGGTGGCCGAGCAATTGTCGCTGAAGTCTTCGGCCATGATCCAGGGAGACGTGGTCGTGTCCAAGCTTTCCGTAGATCCCGGGGCGGCATTTAATGCTAATTGCACGATGAAAGGCGCCGAGATAAAACCGCTTAACAAATCCGTGGCGGAACCGGAAAAAGCGGGGAAGACCGCTTGATTTCCCCCCGGATTACCGTATTGTTCTTTCCGGCCTCGTCGGGCAGTGAGGCAGGGGAGGGCTTTCTGAAGAAAAAGGCAATGGTTCCGGGATATCGTCTATATTTGCAGGCCGAGAACCAAACCCAGTAGCCGGATGAAAAGACATGTATTTGCCTTTTTGAAATTGATGTTGCCCCTTACCGCGGTATTGTGTGGATTGCAATATGCGCTTGTAACATACGGGATTACCGGCTATGACTTTCAGCTTTCCACGATAACTATCTACGCTTTTCACTTCACAGTAACTTTCCTGATATATTTGTTTTTGCTCTATATCAGCAGGAGATCTGCCGATAAGACAGGGTATGCCTTTATGGGATGTAGTTTGCTGAGAATGATGGCCTCCGTGGTTTTTTTGTGGCCTCTTATAGCACAGGAGGGCAGCTTTGTGGGCGATGTCCTGGCGTTCTTTGTCCCGTACTTCGTTTTTTTAACGATCGAAGTCTTTTATGTGGTAAAATTCGTTCAGGAGCGTCAGGAATGAAAAATCCGAAAAAATGTTTATTTATAAACAAGGAATTGTTAATTAAATTTTTACCTTTGCGCCAAAATTTCGAGACCAGGTATTTTTTAGAAATAAAGATATGTCGATAGCACGAAAATTTGTCAAAATTATAGCTTTTTTAACACTGTTGATCTCTTCATCCGTGTTTTCCCAGGAACATCGTAAAGACCATTCCGGTGATACTGAGGAGGAGGCTTTCGATCCTACCGAAACGATCATGCACCACATCAGTGATTCGCATGATTTCCACATTGCAGGCGATTTATCGCTGCCCCTGCCCGTTATTCTCTGGACAGAGAACGGCCTGGTGACCTTTATGTCAGGAGAGTTTCATCACGACGAAGCCGGAGAGGTGGTTGTGGAGAAAAAAGGAATGAAGTTCGTGCGTTATCACGATGAGATCTATTATGCCGGGGCGAATGGTGAACTGGCTTTCGACGAAGAGCACCACCCGGTGAACGACAGGCCGCTCAACTTTTCCATTACCAAGAACGTATTTACCCTGTTTCTTTCTGCCGCGCTTATGCTGCTTATTTTTATACCTGTGGCCCGGTCTTACGGGAAAAACCAGGGAGCGCCCAAAGGACTGGCCGGGTTTATGGAGCCTTTGATCCTTTTTGTGCGAAACGAAATAGCCATACCCAATATCGGAAAGGAAAAGTACGAAAAGTATATGCCTTACCTGCTTACCGTATTCTTCCTGATATGGCTGGGTAACCTGTTCGGGCTTATTCCGTTCTTCCCCTTTTCCGGGACCCTTACCAACGATATCGTGTTTACGGGGGTGCTGGCGGTATTTACCTTTTTGATTACCACGTTCAGCGGGAACAAGAATTACTGGGGGCATATATTCGCTACTCCGGGCGTACCGAAACCTTTGCTCATTATTATGATACCCGTGGAAGTATTGGGGATGTTCACAAAACCGTTCGCCCTTATGGTGCGTCTTTTTGCCAACATTACCGCGGGACACATTGTAATCCTGAGCCTTTTTTCATTGATATTTATTTTTAAAACCGCTGCGGTTGCACCCGTGTCCATTGCATTTGCCCTGTTCATGTTTGTGCTGGAATTGCTGGTGGCGGCATTACAGGCCTATGTGTTTACCCTTCTCTCTGCACTGTTTATCGGTCAGGCTGTAGAAGATCATCACTAGGCGGAATTTTGTTTGGAGTTTAATTAAGTAACTATATAAATTTTCAATTATGATTTTAGCTGGAATAGGAGCCGGATTGGCTGCGATCGCTGCGGGAATTGGTATCGGTAAGATCGGTGGATCTGCGATGGATGCTATTGCACGTCAACCCGAAGCGGCTTCGAAAATTCAGACTGCCATGATTATTGCAGCAGCCCTTATTGAAGGTGTTGCACTGTTTGCAGTGGTTGTAGCGCTGATGAAAGGTTAATTAAAAAAACACACTCCGTAACGGTTGGTTACGGGGTGGTTTTTGTTTTTTTGTACGTAAAGGACTTAAACTATATATAGAAAATGAATATTACGCATCCTGAAAGTTTGATATTTTGGACGGTACTGGTATTTATTATCCTGCTGGTATTATTGCGCAAATATGCGTGGAAACCTATACTGGGAGCAGTAAAAAGCAGGGAAACTTCTATCAATGATGCTCTGGCCGCCGCCGAAGAGGCCCGGAAGGAAATGCAGAACCTCAAGGCAGATAATGAGCGTATCCTCAAAGAAGCACGTGCGGAACGCGATACCCTGCTGAAAGAGGCCCGTGAGATGAAAGAGAAGATCATTGCCGATGCCAGGGAAGAAGCCCAGGAGCAGGGGAATAAGATGATCGCCCAGGCAAAATCGGCTATCGAAGGAGAGAAAAAGGCAGCCCTGGCCGAATTGAAAAACCAGGTGGCAAGTTTATCCGTGGAGATTGCCGAAAAGGTGATCAGACAGGAGTTCTCCGATAAGGACAAGCAATTGGAGCTGGTAGAGAACATGCTCGAAGAAGTAGGTACTACTTTAAACTAACAAACGATCATGGCAGGAACAAGAGCAGCTATACGTTATGCAAAGGCCGTCCTGGCCCTGGCGCGTGAACACGATGCCGTAAAGGCCGTATATGAAGATATGGACCTGGTGAAAAATACGGTTGCCGGAAGCAGGGACCTGCAACTTGTGCTTAAAAGCCCCGTTGTGAAATCCGAAGTAAAAAAAGCGGCATTAAGCGAAATATTCGCTTCCGTAAACAAGATCTCCGCAGATCTTATCAGGGTGCTTGCGGAAAACAACCGGATAGGACTGTTGGGCGAAGTGGCCCGCCAGTATGTTGCCCTTTACGACGAAAGCCACGGAAAACAACTTGCCGTAGTTACCACGGCAGTACCGTTGACCGACAGGCTGAAAGCGGGTGTATTGCAAAAGGTGAAAGAACTCACCGGAAAAGACGCGGTACTGAAAAATGTAATTGACGACAGTATCATAGGCGGTTTTATCCTGCGCATAGGCGATTTGCAGTACAATGCGAGTATAGCGCACAGGTTTGGCGATTTGAAAAGAAAATTTTCCTATAATTAATAAGTATACAGTACAATTAAAAAATGAGGCTGGATATTCCCTGCTTACCGGCAGGCCCGGTGTCCGGTCACTAAACACCAAGATTAAAGATGGCAGAAGTTAATCCGGCTGAAGTATCAGCAATATTGAAGAAGCAGTTATCCGGGTTTGAAGCGGGAGCTTCCCTGGACGAAGTGGGGACGGTCCTGCAGGTTGGAGACGGTATCGCAAGGGTATACGGACTTTCCAATGCCCAGTACGGGGAATTGGTGGAGTTTGAGTCCGGCCTGGAAGGTATTGTGCTTAACCTGGAAGAAGATAATGTAGGGGTAGTATTGTTGGGTCCTTCCAAAGAAATTAAAGAAGGGGCAACCGCAAAACGCACCCAGCGAATCGTCTCCATAAAAGTTGGAGAAGGTATCGTAGGGCGTGTGGTGAATACCCTGGGTAACCCTATCGACGGAAAAGGAAGTATCGAAGGAGAACTGTATGAAATGCCCCTGGAGCGCAAAGCGCCCGGAGTTATCTTCCGCCAGCCGGTGAACGAACCGTTACAGACAGGTATCAAAGCGGTAGATGCCATGATCCCCGTAGGCCGGGGACAGCGGGAGCTGGTGATCGGGGACCGTCAGACCGGAAAAACTACGGTTTGTATTGATACCATCCTGAATCAAAAAGAATTTTACGATGCGGGTGAACCCGTATACTGTATATATGTAGCCGTAGGGCAAAAAGCCTCTACAGTTGCAGCTATTGCCAAAACGCTCGAAGACAAGGGAGCGCTGGCATATACCACTATCGTAGCGGCAAACGCTTCCGATCCTGCACCGATGCAGGTGTACGCTCCCTTTGCAGGGGCTGCTATCGGAGAGTATTTCCGGGATACCGGGAGACCTGCACTGATCATTTATGATGATTTGTCCAAGCAGGCGGTGGCCTACCGTGAGGTGTCCCTGTTGTTGCGTCGTCCGCCCGGACGTGAGGCATACCCGGGGGATGTATTCTACCTGCACTCCAGGTTGCTGGAGCGTGCTGCAAAAATTATCGCCGATGATAATATTGCAAAAGGAATGAACGACCTTCCGGCTCCGTTGAAACCCCTGGTGAAAGGTGGAGGTTCGCTTACTGCCCTTCCGATCATCGAAACCCAGGCAGGTGACGTTTCTGCGTATATCCCTACCAACGTGATCTCTATTACCGACGGACAGATATTCCTGGAATCCGACCTGTTCAACTCCGGCGTCCGCCCTGCGATCAACGTAGGTATTTCGGTATCGCGTGTGGGAGGTTCGGCCCAGATCAAATCCATGAAAAAAGTAGCCGGTACGCTTAAACTCGACCAGGCCCAGTTCCGTGAACTGGAAGCCTTCGCCAAGTTCGGTTCCGACCTGGATACGGCCACGCTGAACGTTATCGAAAAAGGTAGGCGTAACGTGGAAATACTGAAACAGGCGCAAAACGATCCTTACACCGTGGAAGATCAGGTAGCGATTATCTATGCAGGTTCTAAAAACCTGTTGCGAAACGTGCCCGTGGGGAAAGTAAAAGAATTCGAAAGAGATTACCTGGAATACCTGAATGCCAAACACAGGAACATCCTCGACCTGTTGAAGCAGGGTAAGCTTACCGATGAAGTTACGGATACATTGAGCTCCGTAGCTAAGGAACTTTCAGGAAAATATAACTAATGTGCCAATGTGATAATCGGGTAATGCAGTATAACCGGCAAATTATCACATGGACACATTACCAAATTTGCTAATTAATAAAGCATGGCAAACTTAAAAGAAATACGCGGAAGAATAGTGTCGGTATCTTCGACGATGCAGATCACCAGCGCCATGAAAATGGTATCTGCTGCAAAGTTGAAAAAAGCACAGGATGCCATCACCGTTATGCGGCCCTATGCCGAGAAACTCACCGAATTGCTGCAGGGGTTGAGTGCTACGCTGGAAGGCGATTCCGGTAGTATTTATGCCGAAGAGCGTGAGGTGAATAAAGTACTTGTGGTGGCCATAACATCCAACCGCGGGCTTTGCGGAGCTTTTAATACCAATATTATTAAAGAAGCAAAACAGGTTGTTTCGGCTACTTACCGGGATAAAGATGTGGATTTTGTGACTATCGGTAAAAAAGGGGACGATGTGCTTCGTAAATCCTGTACGGTTATAGAAAACCACAACGGTATTTTCGATGACCTTACTTTTGATCACGTATCGGAGATAGCGGAACGCCTTATGGAGATGTACGTTAACGGATCTTATGACAAGATCGTATTATTGTACAACCACTTTAAGAATGCCGCCACCCAGGTTGTAAGATCAGAACAGTTTTTACCCATAGTTCCCGTGGAAGGAAATAAGGAGCTGGCTTCCGATTATATTTTTGAGCCTTCCAAAGAGGAGATCGTGGAAACCCTGATCCCGAAGTCGCTTAAAACGCAATTGTACAAGGCTATCCGCGATTCGTTTGCTTCCGAGCATGGCGCGCGTATGACAGCAATGCACAAAGCTACGGATAATGCAAAGGAACTCAGGGACCAGTTGAAACTGACCTACAACAAGGCCCGCCAGGCCGCGATTACCAATGAAATACTGGAAATCGTCGGTGGTGCCGAGGCATTGAACGGTTAAACTGCCGGTAGATGGGGCCGGGTATTATTTCCGGGACCTGTTTTTAAAAAAGATAAATTCCTTTTTTCAGATATAAAAAACCCGCAAGAGCCGATCTCGCGGGTTTTTTGATAGTGCCGTTTTCAGGATTTGTGCTGTCCTGTGATGAGCCGATAAAGTCTCACAGTTCATGTTCTTGCGCCACCGGTAAAAATGGCATCAAATTTGAAAACAGTATATTTACTCATTCAGTGTCCCGAGACAGTTGACTGAATGAAACTCCTGCCGGGTATAGGTCTTGGGTAGGTTGATTAAAACGAATATAGCTATGAGAGCAGTTATAAGGATTCTTGCCGGCATTGTGGTGATTTCCGCTTTTGTACAGTGTGCAAACTCGCAGAAAGTATTGTCTGCACTGCCGGAAGTATTGCGCTTGGGAGACGTGGTGTCTGAAAACTGGCGTACGGAAGGAAGCCCTCTATCCGGGACCAATATTTTTATTCCGGTTACTTCGGGTAGTGACATACTTCTGGATAGTGTGTATTATCGCGGCAGGGGGGCAAAGCTGGAAAAAGTACAGCGTGGCAGCTACCTGGTATACATAGGCAGGTTTGAGAACAGGCCGAAAACGGATATTATTATGCATGCCGATCCCCGGAAAGAGGTGGGAAACCAGCCCCCGGAATTTCGAAAATCCATTCCGTTTGAACTGGAAGAAGACGAAGCCGTGGTCAGTTTTAAGGAAGGAAATGTCGTAAAATATTTCAGGATAGCCCATGTAAAAGAAGGAGCTCCCGTGATAAATCCCCGAAAGGAATAATTTTAAAGTGGTTTCCTGCACCCGGAAAGTCGGCTCAGCGCCCCGGTTCCCGTTAGCTGAGCGAAGCCGATTCCCGGTTGCTGCGCTTGCCGAAGCACAGTTAGGGATTTTCCGTACTTTTCCCTACTTTTATCACCCAGAAATCCGGTGAACTGTTGGGTGCACTTCAAAAACTTTTTAAACATACATTTATTTACGGGCTGGCAACAGTTTTGCCCAGGATGCTCAACTTTATCCTGGTGCCGCTCTATACCGATATTTTACCCAAGGAAGAATACGGCGAAGTCAATATCGTTTATTCCTGGATAGCTTTATTTAATGTTATCCTGGCCTATGGTATGGAAACTGCCTTTTTCCGTTTTTTTAATACGGAACAGGACAAGGAAAAAGTGGTGAGTACTTCTTTTTCTTCCATTGTAATGACCACGTTGTTGTTCCTTCTGGCGGCGCTTTCCATACGGGGATCGCTGGCAGAATGGGCCGGGATAGATACGGAATATATCGTATATACCATATGGATACTGGCCCTGGATGCCCTTGCCATTATACCTTTTGCCAGGCTGAGGGCCATGCAGAAGCCGCTGGTATATGCCTATATCAAGATGGGGAACGTAGCCGTTAATCTCGGCCTTAACGTTTTCTTTCTGGTGCTTCTTCCGCGACTGGCATCGGGTGAGGGGAAAAACACCTGGGATTATCTTTATGTGGAAGACTTTCAGATCGCCTATATATTTATTTCCAACCTGGTGGCCAGTGCGCTGACCTTCCTGGTGCTGGTTCCGGGTTTCCGAAAGATAAAATGGCATTTTGACAAGGCACTGTGGAAGCGGATGATGCAGTATGCCTGGCCCGTGCTCATCGCCGGGCTGGCCTATACCGTAAACGAGGTTTTTGACCGCCTGTTGCTGGATTACCTGCTGCCCGAAGATATCGCCAAAGGAGAGGTGGGGGTATATTCGGCCTGTTATAAGATAGCGACATTTATGACGCTCTATGCGACGGCTTTCCGCCTCGGTGTGGAACCCTTTTTCTTCAGTTATGCAAAAAACAAGAATGCTCCCGAAACCTATGCGCTGATCGCACAGTATTTTGTCATTTTCGGTTCCTGTATATTATTGGGGGTCATGGTGTATATTGATATTCTGAAAGTATTGCTTATCCGTAATGAAACCTATTGGGAAGCCCTGGGTATAGTGCCTATGGTTATCCTGGCCAACCTGTGCCTCGGTATTTACCACAACCTGTCCGTCTGGTACAAAATCACCGATAAAACGCGTTACGGAGCTTATATATCCGTTATCGGGGCAGTGATTACGCTCGCGCTCAACTATATTCTTATCCCGCTGATAGGTTACACGGGCTCGGCCATAACTACCCTCGCAGCTTACGGAACTATGATGGTCCTTTCTTATGTACTGGGACAAAGACACTATCCTGTGCCCTATAACGTGAAAAAGATAAGTGCCTACCTGTCTGTTTCCGTTTTTTTCTCCTTTCTTTCTTTTTATGTATTTGATAGTAATATTATTGTAGGAAGCGGGCTACTTTTAGTATTTTTGGCATTGGTATTTTACCTGGAGAGGAAAGAGTTGAAAAGGATATTCCTGCAAAAGTACCGTTCCCGCCCGGGGAACGGGAGATAGGGCAGGCACAGTATACAAGTATAACCAGGGCGTGGAGAAGATAAAAAGGGTTCTCCGGATTCCGTGCGCTTCCGCCTTTAAAACATAAAAAAATGACTGTAAAAATAATTAACAGGTCCAAACATGCGTTACCTAACTATGAAACTTCGGCTTCGGCCGGAATGGACCTGAGGGCAGACCTCGGGGAGCCGGTAGTATTAAAGCCCCTGCAAAGGGCTGTGGTAAAGACCGGGCTGTTCATAGAGTTGCCCGTGGGGATCGAAGCACAGGTGCGCCCGCGGAGCGGACTGGCGGCCAAAAAAGGAATTACCGTACTCAACGCCCCGGGTACCATAGATGCGGATTACCGGGGAGAGATAGGCGTCATCCTGGTAAACCTTTCCGATACGGATTTTGTAGTGGAGGACGGAGAGCGTATTGCACAGCTTGTGATCGCCAGGCACGAAAGGGCCCGGTGGGAAGAAGTGGAGACCTTATCAGAAACCGTACGGGGTGAAGGAGGGTTCGGAAGTACGGGGGTAAAGTAAATTCCTGCGAAGGCAGGAATCTTATAATAGATAAGAAATGCAGCTTTGGTATGTCTATATAATGACAAATAAGCCCAACGGTGTTTTATACATTGGGGGTAACGGACAATATTGAAGAAAGAGTAAAGGAACATAAATTGAAGATTTATCCAAAGTCTTTCACCGCAAGGTACAATTGTGATAAATTGATTTATTTTGAAGAATACGAAGAAGGATCAAAAGCTGCAAAACGAGAAGTTCAGTTTAAAAAATAGAAAAGAGAGTGGAAAATTAGGTTGATTGAAGAAATGAACCCCGGATGGTTAGATTTGAGTATGAACTGGAATTTAAACTTCAGGAGACTAAGAAAATAATTGTATAACTAAAAAGATCCCCGCCTACGCGGGAATGATATGAAAATAATAGTACCCATGGCAGGCCGGGGCTCCCGTCTCCGCCCGCACACACTTACAGTGCCGAAACCGCTGATCCCCATAGCGGGAAAACCTATTGTACAACGACTGGTGGAAGATATCGCAGCTGTCCTGAAACAGGAGGTCGAAGAAGTAGCGTTTATAATTAAAGACGACTTCGGCCGGGAAATAGAAGAAGTGCTTGTTTCCATTGCCGGGGACCTCGGGGCGAAAGGAACTATTTATTATCAGGACAAGCCGCTCGGAACGGGCCATGCAATCATGTGTGCCGCCGATTCGCTTTCCGGCCCTTGTGTGATTGCTTATGCCGATACCCTCTTTAAGGCCGACTTTACCCTGGATGAAAGTGCGGATAGTGTGATATGGGTAAAACAGGTGGAAAACCCGGAGGCCTATGGGGTCGTGGAACTCAATGACAGGAGGGAGATTGCCGGGCTTGTGGAAAAGCCCGCCGTATTTATTTCCGACCTCGCCGTAATAGGTATTTACTATTTTAAGGATGCAGGTGTGCTGAAAGCGGAACTGCAGCGGGTACTGGATGAAAATATTATCAACGGCGGAGAATACCAGATCAATGACGGTATCAAAGGCATGATGGAAAAAGGCATGAAATTTGTTCCCGGAAAAGTGGACGAATGGATGGATTGCGGAAACAAACAGGTGACCGTGGAGACCAATACCCGGATGCTCGGGTTTCTTCATGAAGAGGGAAAAAGCATGATATCCGATACGGTAGACCTGGAAAATTCCGAAATTATTCCACCCTGCTATATCGGGGAGAATGTGGTATTGAAAAATGCCACAGTAGGGCCGTATGTCTCCCTGGGAGACGGCTGTTTCGTTGAAAATACGGTTATAAAAAACAGCCTGGTCCAGACCAGGGCCATTCTTAAAAATGCGGACCTGGACAATGCCATGATAGGCAACCATGCGAAATTTGACGGTTCGTTCACCAGTGTCAGTATAGGGGACTATTGCGTACTGGAATAAATAAGTGCCCGGGCGCTGGTACAGTGCGCGGGAATGCATACATTTGAGAAGTGAGAATAAAGATCTTCATAACGGCAATTTTAGGACTCTATTTCCTGTGTGAAAGCTACGGGCAGGAACCTGCCGTGGCTATGGAAAGCGCTGAGATTTCCACGGAAGATTATTCCGATGATTTCCAGGAGCACTTTTTCGAAGCTTTGAAGCAAAAGGGAATAGAAAACTACGATAAAGCCGTAGATGAACTGCTGAAATGTAAAAAACTGCAACCGGACAACGATGTGGTAGATTATGAACTGGGCCGCAATTACAAGGAACTGAAGGCCTACGACCAGGCAGAAGCCTACCTGCTCGCTGCCGTGGAAAAGAAACCGGAAATATGGTATCTCGATGCCCTTTTCGATGTTTACGAAGCGCGGGGAGAGACGGATAAAGCCATTGAAGTAGGGCAGCGACTGGCAAAATCCAACGGCAAGTATAAAGAGAACCTCGTTCGTATCTATATGGATACGAGGAGATATGAAGAGGCCCTCGCCCTTATAAAGGAACTGGATGCACGACTGGGAAGATCGGAAGAACGGGAGCAGCAGAAACTGTGGATAAGCACCAGGTTGCGCGAACATACTTCCGAAGAGGCAAAACAACCGGAAACGATTGTTCCCGAAGAAACGGAAGAGAAGAACGAACTGCAGGAGATATACCGGAAAATAGAGAATTATAAAAAACTCTTTAATCACCGGGAAGTGTTGGAAAGGGCCACGGAAGCCCTGGAAATATACCCTTCCCAGCCGAAACTGTATTATGACCGTGCCCATGCCCTGAACCGCCTCAAAAGACACGAGGAAGCCATAACCGCTTTGCAGACTGCCCTGGATTACCTGATAGACGATACCCGGCTCGAGAATGATATTTACCGGGAATTCGTCATAGCTTACAATTCGCTCGGAGACAAAAAAAAGGCCCTGGAATATAGCGGGAAAATGAAAAAATAAATACAGGTGTAACGGGAAAAATATGAAGCAGATACAAAAGATAGGGATAATACTGCCTGTAGTACTTGTTTTGTTACTACAGTCTTGTAAAACCACCAAAGCCATAGCAGAAGGAGAAGCGGCCCGCGACCTTTCGGCCAGGCAGGTCATTAAAAGGCACTATAAGAACGCGCCGGATTTCAAAACCGTTTCGGGGCGCATGAAGGTGGATTACGATAATGGTGAGATTTCGCAGGGACTGAACCTCAGCTTCCGGCTGGAAAAAGATAAAGCGATCTGGCTCAGCGCCACGATGAACATGGCCAAAGTCTATATGACACCCGATAGAGTGAGTTTTTACAATAAGCTGGATAACAGTTATTTTGACGGTGATTTTTCGTATTTAAGTGATTTTCTGGGTACGGAACTCGATTTCGAAAAAGTGCAGAACCTGTTACTGGGCCAGGCGATATTTGACCTGAATGAAGGAAATTACAATGCCCTGATCGTGAACAATAACTACCAGTTGAAGCCCGTTAATGAAATGAACCTGCTGAAAGTATTGTTCCAGGTGGAACCGGCGAATTTCCGGATGGGGAGACAACTGCTTTCCGATCCGGCGGAAGGCCGGGTGCTGAATATCAAATACAGGACATACCAGCTCGTAGAGAAAGAAGTTTTTCCGGAGGAGATAGGGATTACGGTAGAAGAAGGAAGCAGGAAAACCCATATAGATATAAAGTACAGGAATGTGGAATTTAACCGGGAGCTGACCTTTCCCTACAGCATTCCCAAAGGATATAAAGAGATAATTTTAGATAGTGCCAGATAGGCCGATACACGCTAAACCGTAGGCTGCATAATGAAAGAACGTATTTTTTTACTGGTGATGGTCCTGCTTTCGTTTGGTATCGGGAATGCCCAGACCCGGGAGCAGAAGGAGCTGGAGGCCAAAAGGGCGCGTTTGCAGGAAGAAATAAGGCAGATCAATAGCCTGCTTTCCCGGCAGAAAAAGGAAAGGCAGAGCGTAATTACCGAAGTAGAAGACCTCAATCAAAAGATCAGGGTACGACAGGAACTCATACAGGTAACCAACCGCCAGGCCAATCTTCTCAACCGCCAGGTGAACAACAATATGAAGAAGATCGGTGACCTGAGAAAAGAGCTGGCGGATTTAAAAGATGATTATGCCGAAACCATACGGCGTACATACAAAAGCAGGTCCAGGCAAAACCGCCTGATGTTCCTGCTCTCTTCCGAGAACTTCTTCCAGGCGTACAAGCGTTTGCAGTATATGAAGCAATATGCCGATTACCGGAAAGAACAGGGGGAGTCTATACAGACGAAAACCCTGGAACTGCAAAACCTGAATAAAGAACTTATCGCACAGCGAAAGGAAAAGGAAACCCTGATCGCCGAAAATAAGAAAGAACAGCAGTCCCTCGAGAAGGAAAGGCGGGAACAACAAGCCCTTATTGCCAGTATACGCAAAAAGGAATCGCAGTATAATTCGCAGATAACACAGAAACGCAGGGAAACGCAGGCCATAGACCGGCAGATCGAAAAACTGATACGCGAAGCGATAGTCGAATCCAATAAAAAAGCGGGTAAGAGTACCAGCAACGTTACTTTTGCCCTGACCCCGGAGGCCAAGGTCATTGCCAATAATTTTGCCGCAAATAAGGGTAAACTGATATGGCCGGTGGAAAAAGGAGTGAAGAGCAAAGGTTACGGGGAATATTCCGACCCCGTATACCCCGCAGTAAAGAATTTTAATAACGGTGTGATCATAGCCACACAGGAAGGGGAAAAGGCCCGGGCCGTTTTTGACGGGGAAGTTTCCGCGATTATAGCGGTGCCTGGAGCGAATAAAGCGGTACAGCTAAGGCATGGAAATTATATTACCACCTATTACAACCTGGGGAGGATCTTTGTGAAGAAAGGCCAGAAAATTTCCGCCAAGACCGAACTCGGTGAAATATTTACAAGTCCGTCCAGCGGAAAGACCGAGCTTAAGTTTTTTCTGTACCGGGATACCAATCGCTTAAATCCGGAAGAGTGGATATACCGCATGTAGTATAAACCAACACCCACTATAGCATGTTGCCAACCGATACGCTATTGCTGTTTGCACTTGCAGCGCTGATCATGGTCCTGACGCCGGGGCCCAATATGGTGTACCTCATATCCCGTTCCCTCTCCCAGGGAAAAGAAGCCGGGATCATTTCGCTTTTCGGGGTGATTTGCGGTTTCCTGTTTCACATTATTATGGTTTCTTTCGGCCTGACCGCGATTTTTTTCGCCGTTCCTTATGCCTATATGACAATAAAGGTGCTGGGGGTAGGATACTTGTTATTTCTGGCCTATAAAGCCGTAAGATCGAAGGAGAATGTTTTTAATCCCGATACGACCCTGAAACGGGATTCCGGCATGAAACTGTTTCATATCGGGTTCCTGACGAATGTACTCAACCCGAAGATGGCGGTTTTCTACCTGTCCTTTTTTCCGCAGTTTATAAAACCCGGGTACGGGTCGGTACTCCTGCAGGGTTTCCAGCTCGGGTTTGTGCAGGTACTGATAAGCTTTTCCGTGAATTTCCTGATCGTCTTTTTTGCCTCCCGGATGTCCGTATGGTTTGCCGGGCATCCGTTCCGGGCCCGGCTGCAAAAATGGTTTATGGCCAGTGTGCTTACGGGGCTCGCCCTAAAGATGGCATTTACCAAGGCAAAATAAGCGCAGGATTCTGCGGCACCCGTTTATAACGGAGTGCCTTCAAAAACAACCCGAACCACCACTAAAAAAACTCCCGGAACTGCTATTCGGCAAGTATTCCCTGTTGTTTCATTACCGGGAGATCGCGCAGGGCATCCTCCCCGATAGTGTTTTTGGAGAAAAGATATTTTTTTTCAAAGAGTTTTCCTTCAAAGAAGAAAGTAACGAAAAATTCATTGTGAAGTTTCAGGACATCTTCCTGTACCAGTTCTATTTTAGCATAGTCCCTTGCACCTACAACACCTATACCGTGGCGCATTACGGAAGTCCTGGTACTGTTGTCGTATCCTTTGGATACTACCAGGACCATTTCTATCGGACCTTTTTTATTGTTTATGATATAGGCGTTCCAGTCCTTCGTAAGGAATTCCTCGTTCCACTCCCGGACCACTGCTACGTACACGTCCTTTACAACGGGGATCTCTATATCTTTCTTCATAACATCGAAAAGAGTTATCTCGGTTACAGTCCTTCGGAATACAGTTTATAAAACGGATTTGAACTGGCCTAAAAAGCGGACATCGTTTTCGCTGAGCATACGGATATCGGGTATCTGGTGCAGTAACAAGGCAATACGGTCTATGCCCATACCGAAAGCAAATCCGGAATATTCCTTAGGGTCTATACCGCAATTTTGCAATACATTGGGGTCTACCATACCGCATCCCATGATCTCCAGCCAGCCTGTTCCTTTGGTCATCTTATAATCCGTTTCCGTTTCCAGTCCCCAGTACACATCCACTTCCGCACTTGGTTCCGTAAAAGGGAAATAGGAAGGACGAAGGCGTATCCTGGACTTTCCGAACATTTCGGTAGTAAAATACTGAAGTGTCTGTTTCAGGTCGGCAAAGGAAACACCTTTGTCAATATACAGGCCTTCAACCTGGTGAAAGAAGCAATGCGACCGTGCGGAAATAGCCTCGTTACGGTATACCCTTCCGGGGGAAATGGTACGGATCGGGGGCTTGTGCTCTTCCATGTAACGTACCTGTACGGATGAAGTATGAGTACGCAGCAGGATATCCGGATCGGTCTGGATAAAGAAAGTATCCTGCATGTCCCTGGCCGGGTGGTATTCCGGCAGGTTCAGTGCCGTAAAGTTGTGCCAGTCGTCCTCGATCTCCGGTCCTTCGGATACGTTGAATCCTATACGCGAAAAAATATCTATGATCTGGTTTTTAACAATAGAGATCGGGTGGCGTGACCCCAGGGCAACAGGTTCCGCAGGCCTGGTAAGGTCCCCGTATATGTTTTTGTTAACGGTTTTCTTCTCCAGCGCTTCTTTTAAAGCGTTTACCTTGTCCTGTGCAGCATCTTTCAGCTGGTTGACAACTTGTCCGAATTCTTTTTTCTCCGTGTTCGGGACACTTTTAAAAGCGGCAAAAAAATCATTGAGTACTCCTTTTTTACCGAGGTACTCTATCCGGAAAGCCTCTATTTCGCCCATCTCGGAAGCGGTAAATTGTTCTACCCTGGCTATGTGTTCCTTTATCTTATCTATCATCGGGCCATTAACTTTTTTAGAATGCGAAAAATTTTTGTTGTTTCCGGTTCTTTCTGTCATGCCCCGGAAAAAGGAGTAAGGCTTCCTTACAAGTGGGGTAGTAACGGGATTTACCGGAATACGGAAAATTTGCCATCGATCTTTAACAGAGAGGCAAATTTACTTTTTTTTGCTTACTCTATAAATTCTTTCTCTATAAAATACTGTACAATGGCCTCTTTCATAAGCACGGATTGTTCTCCTGCTTTCAGAAAGGGAAGTTCTTCTTTTGTTTTGTAATGGGGCCACCCTTCTTCGTCTATATAGTCGAATTCATAATACCCATAAGGTTCCAGAAGCCGGCATATAGCTATGTGCATGAGGTTTATCTTGTCGTCTTTCTTAAACTTCCTGCCCAGTTGTCCCAGCTCCTGTACCCCGATAAGATAGATGATGGCATCCAGGTCCAGGGTATCCCCGTCGGCAAATCTTCCCGACAGTTTCCGTACCAGGATATCCCATCGTTCCTTTAGTTTTTCGTCTCTGGACATTTTTCTCCGTATTAAAAGTCGGTAAAGTTACAAAGATTCGCGGTTTTCAGAAAGCGGAACGGAAAAGGAAACAGGGCAACTGCATTATGTATGGAAACTTCCGGGCCCGATGAAAAACGAAAGAGTTCTGGAGTTCGGAGTTGTGGGGGAACTCTTCTTATGATCACGTTAAAAGTTAAAGCCCGGAACACTGGGGCAAACGCATTAAAAAAACTGTAATTGCAATGTTTAATGGTTTCAGGTTTTAAGGTACGAGTTACAAGTTTCAGGTTACAGGTTTGGCCCATGAACTTCGACCTTCGAACTCCTCAACTAAAAAAACAACCGGCAATGCCAATTTTGTGTACAGGTATTAAAAGGCAGTCAAAATCCGGGTCAAAGTATTATTTCCATATATTTGTTTGATAGCGTTATTAAGAAAAAAGGATGAACTATATAGATATAGTAATCGGGCTGCTTATCCTGTTTGGTATTGTCCGGGGCCTTTACAAAGGCCTTTTTGTAGAGATAGCATCCCTGGTGGCCCTGGTGCTCGGGATATACTGTGCCATTCATTTCTCCTATGAGGTAGGCGATTATATGGCCAGGCACGTAGACTGGGAGGAGCGTTATGTAAACCTCGCGGCGTTTATCCTGGTGTTCTGTGCGGTGATCATCGTGGTTTCGCTCGCGGGAAAATTATTGACAAAGATTGCCGACTTTGCGGCTTTAGGCCTGTTAAACCGGATACTGGGCGGCCTTTTCGGCGGCCTGAAAGTAGCGGTAATACTGGGGGCACTCCTTGTTTTTTTCGAAGCTACGGATAATGCCATAAGTTTTGTTGATGCCCAGAAAAAGCGGACCTCGGTACTGTATGGCCCGGTAAAGGAAATAGGGGAGACACTTTTCTTTTTTGTGCTCCGCAAAGGTAAGGAAACAGATATAATAAATATACCGGATGACAGTGCCTAGGCACTGCAGATGATTATACGGTTGTGCCGTCCTGTCATGGCCGGGGTTGTTGGTTTCCTGCCACATTCCATTTCTATAACATGAACGAATACCTGTATACATTGAATCAGTTTATCCATATCCGAAGGTCTTTTTTTGTTTTTTTACCGGTCTTATTTTCGTTGACAGTGTATGCCGGTCCTTTTTCAGGATTTCCGCCCGCAGGGCTGCAAAACAGTGATAACAGTCATGTTCTCGACAGCCTGTTTCGTTCCGGGGCAGGGTTTATGCAGCAAAGGGAGCTCGATTCGGCTAAGCAGTGTTATACGAAAGGGTTATCGATGGCACGGAATACCGGCGATTCTTTGTATACAGGTCGTTTTTACAACGGCCTGGGATCGGTATTGCAGGTGCGGAAGGAATACGATAAAGCGCTGGATCATTACCACAAGGGATTGGAATACCTGGATAAAAACAGCTATCCTTCCGATGTGGGAAAGGTTTATGTGAATCTGGGGGCATTATACGCGGGCCTGGAGGACTTTGACAAAGCCGAGAAGTACCTGGAAAGTGCTCTGGATATCCTGGATGAAGAAAATGTGCTGAGGCTTCATGTTATGGGGAACCTGTCGGCTTTATACCTGGACCGTGGCAAACACGATGCCAGCCGGGAAATGATATTAAAGGCCATACCCCTGGCGGAGAAACTCCGGCAAGAATATGTGCGTGCTGTACTGTATACCAATCTCAGCAATATATATACGGAAAAGGAACAATGGGAAAAGGCTGTTTCGGCGGGAGAACTGGCGCTGCGGATAAAAGATAGCCTCTCGGCCGGAAGTCCTGTTGCTGCTTACAACAACCTGGGACGTGCCTACGAGATGTCCGGCCGGTATACCAGGGCCAATGTGTATTACGGGAAAGCACTTGAACAGGCCACGGGAGAAGACCGGGCACTGGTACTGCAGAATCTGAAGAGTGTGGCAAAGAAGCAAAAGGATTTTCCCGCTGCCCTTGGTTATGCCGAAGAACGCGATAAGTTGAAAGACTCTTTGCAAAAACTGGACCACCGGGGAAAGGTAGCAGAACTCACCGAGAAATACGAGTCTGAACAAAAACAGGCCAGGATAGATTTCCTGCAGGCCGAGAGCAGGTTACAGGAAAAACTGATCGACAGGCAACGGGTGCTGGCAGGGATTTCTCTAGCCCTTTTATTGCTGTTTATTGTGCTGGTTTATATAGGGATCAAACAGACCCGGACACGTCAGGCACTGGAAAAATCCCGGATGCGGCAACGTTTTCTGCTTACACAACTTAATCCGCATTTTATTTTTAACGCATTGCAAACCGTACAGAATTTTATCTATAAAAATGAAACCGAAACTTCGGCGGAATACCTGGGCAGTTTCGGAAGATTGATAAGAGCTGTACTGGAAAGTTCGGATAAAGAAACCATTTCATTGGAAGAAGAAGTGGAAATGATGCGCAACTTCCTGCATCTTCAACAGCTGAATTATGATCACAGCTTTACATTTGAGATCACCACGGACCTGGCGGAGAAAGATGATCCTTGCTACATCCCGGTCATGCTTCTGCAGCCCTTTGTAGAGAACGCCGTGATTCACGGGGTAAAAGACGTTCCGGGAGGCGAGATACGGATCAACATTAAAAGTATGGAAGCCGGAGATATGCTGCAGGTGGAAATAAGCGATAACGGAAGAGGAATGAATTCGGAACAAAAACAACGTGCGGACGTTCTTCACCGCTCTATGGGAATGGAAATCGTAAATAAGAGAATACGCGAATTCAACAGGGCCGGTGAAAAAAAGATACGGTTAGAGATTTATCCGTATCGGGAGCATCCGGATTTTCCGGGAACCAGGGTTGTCTTATACCTGCCGGTCCTGGGAGAATAAAGCACATAAAATCCGGAATGGCCCCGGGCCATTGTAAAAGCGCAAAATTTATATGGAAACAGCTATACCCGCAAGGGAAATTTCCTGTCTTTTGGTAGAAGACGATTCCCGATCCAGGGAGTTCATAACCGCAGTGTTAACAAAAAGGTTCAAAACACTGCTCCTGTACGAAGCAGGAGATCTGAAAAAGGCCGAAGCGATATTCGGCAAAGTGCAACCGCAACTTCTCCTTCTGGACATCAACCTTCCGGATGGCAATTCTTTTGAGTTGCTGGAAAAACTTTACAGGAAAAAAGAACGCAACTTCAAAGTTATCTTTATTACCGCCCATGCCGATTATGCCATGCAGGCCTTTCGCTTCAGTGCACTGGATTTTTTGCTTAAACCCGTAACACCCGGCGATGTGGAAAATGCCGTGGCCAGAGTTATCGATACCCTTCAACAGGAAACATATTACCTGCAACTGGAGGCTTTTTTTCAGAATTACAGGGAAGAAGGAAGTTCGGAAAAAAAGATTGTCCTGAAAACCTCCGATCGTATCCATGTCATTAAGGCAAAAGATATTTGTTATGCACAGGCAGACAATAATTATACGGTCTTTTCTTTGGAGCCGGACAAAAAGATCGTGGTATCTCAGCCTTTAAAAGTTTTTGAAGAAAGACTTTCTCCACTTGGTTTTATACGAGTACACCAATCTTACCTCGTCAATTTTTCTCATGTAGCTATGTATCGCAAAAAGGAAGAACACCTTGTCCTGAATAATGGATTCCGAATCCCTGTTTCCAAAAGTAAAAAGGCAAGAGTACTTGCGTTTTTTGACTCCCTGTAAGGATCGAATGCTCGGGAATTCCTTGTAATAACTCACCAGGATACCCCGAATACTAAAACAATCGGGGGTGCCGCGTTTTTATGGGATATATCGGCTAATTTTACGCCACAGAACCCAAAGATTTGTGTGATGAACAGTCCGTTTAAGGTGATATTTGTTGTGGTGGTTTGTGGTGTATTGCCCATAAAGGGCCAGGCTCAGATATTTAAAAAAGTAATCAAAGAGGTTCGGAAAATAACTACCAAAGTAGATCCTCATGCCTGGAAACCCGGTTCCGCAATAACCACGTCCATAAACGATACTTTGTACGGATTCGATTGGTTTGACAAGGACTTTTTTGATCCGGAAATGGCAGACACCATAGCTGATTTCCGGTTAAAGCCCGGTTACTATAAAGCTACTGTGAGATCGTATTGCCTTAGGGCAGGAGTATATGGGCCTACTCAGGGAGATGGATATCAGATCGCAAAACTTAAAGGATTAAAAACCGGGATTATACATTCTATTTTGAAAAAGTCTGTTGATTTTCCGGAGATACCCCAGCCGGATATACAAACGCTTATCTGGGGGATAGAGGCGGGAGCGAAATTTTCTGATTATCCCCTGGATTTTCAGTCCCGGGTAAAACCTTTATTGACCGCCAAAGAGCTATTGACCCTGCAGGTAAGTGTAAAGAATATTGCCAATAAACATCTGCCCGAAGAGGTAAGGTTCCTTGCAGATACATACATGTCATTGCGGGATAAGATGCAATCGACACAGTTAAAATATGATGAACTGGAAGCCATTGCCGTAAAAACCGGTATAGCGCCCTTGGGTCCGGGCAGTAAAATTATTGACAAGGGAATTTGGTCTTATATAGGTAGGGGGTTTTACTTACGGAGTAATTCCAGGGGATATAGCGAGACAGATATAGAACTATACCGGCCTGCCCGATTGGATATTGTTAAAGATGAAAAAGGAAGGGTGACGACTATTTCCTATGAAGGAAATTCGATACAGATTCGGTATAACGATAAAGCTGGTGAAACTGTATTTTCATATGGTAAGTCCGAAGTGCCCGTATGGAAAATGGAGACGATTACTTTTACAGGGCAAGAGCCCGGACAGCGTAAGGTAATAAAGAACGGTGCATGGATGTTCCGGGGGGCTCTGAGTGAACTGGCCGGGGTCATGGAGATGACCCCCAATCCCGAAGAAAGGAAACAACCGGGTTTTGAGGGGCATGGACCATATATGCCCGACATGCCTGGTACGATCTCTGATTTCTCCGTACAGGAAACTCAAAAACCCACCTGGGAACAGATGAAAGAAAGGTATGAACAGATGAAAAAATGGATAGACCAATACAAAGAATACAAAGGATATGTAGATGAGGCAGGGGAGTTTACAGATGTTAAGCCCATCGAAGAATACCTGAATGTAGCGGACTTAAACAAGAGAATTTACGACGCCATAAAGGCGGCAATGAACCCTACGGACTTTAAGGGGAGATCTGACTGGATGAGAAAACATTTTAAGATGACTATGGATATGTGGATATATTCTATTTGTGCTTTACAAGGCGGTTGTGGTGATAACGAAGGCAAATCTCCGGATCTTCCGTCTTATGTCGGACAACCGGGGAATACCAGTAAGCAGAGAATAGGTCTTAGTGAATATAAGGAACAATAAAAAAATACAGATCACTGCATTTTAATTCAAAAACCAAAACCAGAACAATGATAAAAAAATCCGTTTTATTCGGTTTCGTCGCTCTTATCGGCCTGAATTCCTGTTTAAACAAAGAACAGAAAGAGGGAATAAAGGCTATAAGGGAAATAAGCAAAGAAGTAGAAGAACATGAAGAAGTAACCAGAAGTACAGAAGAGAATGGCTCCTTTAGTATAGGAATTGATGGAAAGCAATATGATAGTTCGGGGTTCAATGCCCAGTTGATGGCAGTTGAGGACACAAAGCGTATTTTAATATTAGAGGCTTCTTCGGAAGAAGGCGATATCAATATTCAGTTTCACTTCAGAGTACCTGCCCTCAAGGAGGGGACCTACGATGCGGGGAACTATATGAAACGGGCAGCAGCAGGCGAAGAGATTGAGAAGAAAGAAGTTATATGTACAGCATTATTTGGCGAAATGATGGCAGAAGAAGGTTCTGTTACAGTCTCCGATCTCGATCTTAAAGGAAATCCTAATACCATTTCGGGAAAATATGAATTTACCGTGCAGGAATCCAATGGTAAAATTAAAGGCGTTAAGGGTGAATTCAGTGAAATAGGTATTTATAAGGTAATGGGGGCTACAATGGAGTGAACATGAGAATTTTCCGTATTGCTTATATAGCTCCACGTTATAAGTTACAGGTTGCAGGTTTGGGCACAAAACGAGGTGGGTGAGTGTCCCGAACTATGTTCGGGATGTATCGAAACCACCGGGATTACAGGTTTTCAGGTTACGGAAAACCGACAACTGGCAACGGAAACCTGCAACAAATTACGGATTACTACCAATTACTGCTTCTTTCTTATATAGTGTGTTTACACTGACTTCAGGTGCATTATGACAGATTTATGTTGATTTTTCTATCTTTAGAAACAAAATTCAGGTCGTTTCCAAATTATCCTAATTTTATCTGTCAATGAAAGATCACAAGCGTACGGGAGCATTTTTTTCATGTCTTTTGTTATTGTTTTCGGGCCTGTCGGGTTGTTCCTCATCAAAAAAAATAGAGACCCTGAAACCGGAGCCGGGAAGTGTAGCTCCTTTGGTTTATGAAAATACATATTCGTTTATCAACCTTCCCGTTGCCATAAAACTAAAAGATGTAGAGCGCATAACAAATACTTTGCTCGAAGGATTTATCTATGAAGATACGGATTTTAAGGGCGACGACCTTAAAATGAAAGTCTGGAAAGACCGGGAGATTTCCATAACCAACGAGAACGGAAAGCTAAAAACCGTACTGCCGTTAAAAGCATTGATAAAATACCGGTTCAATGCAAATACATTCGGGTTGCCCCTCGAAGATGTCAGGGATATTTCCCTGGACGGCACTGTTACCCTTATCAGTGATGTAGGCCTGGTTAATTGGGAGTTGAGAACAAATACAGCATTAAAATCCCTGGTGTGGAACGAAGAACCGACAATGAATGTCATGGGACAAAAATTACCTGTTACCGGCCTGGTTAATTCAGCGGTTGTTTTGTTGAAATCGGTTATTGAAGGAAATATAGACCATGCTATAAAAGAATCCCTGGATTTTAAGCCCAATGTATTGGATGCCCTCGAAAAAATATGCACCCCTTTTCAAATGAGCGAAACTTATGAGAGCTGGTTGCGGATCATTCCGGAAGAGCTGTATACGACAGATGCGTCCTTAATAGACCAGGCTATAACTTTTAAAATGGGGATGAAATGTGCTATGGAGACCATTATCGGAGAGAAGCCCGCGTCGAAGTTCAACAGGGAAAATATCGTGTTAAAACCGGTGAGTAAAATTCCCGAATCTGTTACGGCCAGTATAGCGGCCATATCGTCTTATAAAGATGCATCCAGGATCCTTACCAGGAATTTTAAAGGTTATGAGTTCGGAGATGGCAGAAAGAAAATCATGGTCAGGGCTGTGGATATCTGGCAAAAGGAAGGGAAAATAATTATAGCTCTGGATGTGGCGGGGAGTGTTAGCGGTACGCTCTATCTGACAGGATACCCGCAGTACAACGAGGCCACCAAAGAAGTGTATTTTGATAAGCTGGATTATGTACTGGACACCAGGAATGCCTTGTTAAAGTCGGCACAGTGGCTGGCGGGGAATCGTATATTACTCCAGTTGCAGGAAAAATGCAGGTATTCCATAGAACCTAACCTGAAGGAGGGAAAAGAGAGCGTGGAGCATTATCTTGAGAACTACTCTCCTGTAAAAGGTGTTTTTGTAAACGGGTCCGTCCGGGAGATAAAACTGGATAAAATCCAGTTATCGGCTACAGCTATGATTGCTTTTATCAAGCTCAAAGGCAAGGTCTCCGTTACTGTTGATGGTCTGGAGTAAAAAAATAAAACCGCCACATGCCGGATTAAACCAAAACACGTGGCGGTTTTTATTTTCTGCCTTAGGGGAATTAGTCGTGAATAATCTCCTTGACAAACTCCACTTCTCCCGATTCCACATCGTAATAACATCCTGCAATGCCTATTTCACCGGCCTCGAACATTTCATTAAGTACGGGGCTTCGCTTGAGTATTTCGTCCATGGTATGAACCACATTATGGTGTGCAACGGCTTCCACGAATTCGGAGGAAGAAGCTTCTGCTCCGGGCTTTTCCCTGCTTACCTCGTCTATAGAATCCTGCATTTTGCTGAGCAATGCCGTAATGTTTCCCATCTTCACACCTTTGCAGGCGCTGGTTACCGCACCGCACTTACTGTGGCCCAGCACCACGATAAGTTTTGAACCGGCTACTTTACAGGAATATTCCATACTTCCCAGAATATCTTCATTTATAATATTTCCGGCTACCCTGGCGCTGAAAATATCGCCCAGGCCCTGATCGAATATCAGTTCGGCCGAAGTACGGCTGTCAATACAACTGAGGATTACCGCAAAGGGGAATTGCCCGTCTTTGGTGGCATTTACCTGCTCCAGTAAGTCGCGGTTCGCCCTGAGGTTTCGTATAAATCGTTGATTTCCTTCTTTCAAAAATTCCAAAGCCTTGGACGGAGTTACCGTGGCCTGAGTTTCTGCGGTATGTGCTTTCATATAGATATTTTTATGTGGTTTAAAAGTATCCCGTTTTATAGTGTTATTTATCATTGATCAGTTCGGAAATTACCTTTTTGTGCGATGTACTACCGTTTTTGCGGTAAGACATTACATTGTCATGCTCTACGGATACGTGGTTGGATATTTCCTCGTCATTGTCGAGCTGATAGGCGTCCTTAAAGCCCGTAAGGACAACTTCGATACCTTTTTCCGGGGCAGTCACGGTTTTGAATTCCTGGATGAGGTCCAGGATATCGTGTGCTATATAAACAGTATCGGAAGCATCGATCACTATTTTGGAATTTTCCGGCAGGTGGTTCAGCGTGAGCTTTATGGCCGCTTTGTTCAGGAAAGATACTTCCTGTGCGAGATCCATATGTATGATATCTCCGCTTTCATATTCTTCTTTGCGGAAGAAATATGCACGTTTGATATTCCCCCTGAGGATAAAGATCACACTGATGATCATTCCAAGAGCAACCCCTGTCAGGAGGTCGGTGAAAACCACGGCGCCGAAAGTGACCAGGAAAGGAATGAACTGGTATTTGCCTTTTGACCAGAAGTGCCTGAAAGTGGCCGGTTTGGCAAGTTTATATCCTATGATCAGAAGAACTGCTGCCAGTGTGGACAACGGTATCCTGTTAAGCAGGAATGGAATGGTAAGGACGCAGACCAGGAGAAGCATACCGTGAATTATCGCCGAAGCCTTACTTTTACTACCGGCATTGATGTTGGTGGAGGTCCTTACGATAACGGTAGTAAGGGGTAAACCGCCTATGAGACCGCACACCACGTTACCTATTCCCTGTGCTTTAAGTTCCCTGTTGGCACTGGCATAACGTTTTAAAGGGTCCAGGCGTACCGAAGCTTCCAGGTTAAGGAGCGACTCGATAGAGGCCACTATGGCAATGGTTATGGCTGCAACCCAGACATCCGGATTGGTTACGGAGGCAAAACGGGGAAGCGATATCATCCCCTGGAATTCTTCCGCAGTAGTGGGAACGGGAAGGTTAACCATGTAATTCTCCGTAATGGCCAGGGAACTGCCCGACAGCACAAACATTTCGTTGAGGAGGGTACCGGTAAGTACGGCTACCAGGGCTCCGGGAATCAGTTTCAGCCGCTTTAACGCCCCTATTTTATCCCAGGCTATAAGGATGCCGAGAGACACAAGGGCCACTATGATTACCCCGGGCCTTATATCCTGGAAAGAGGCGAAGAGATCGGTAAAAATAGCCAGGCCGGAACCGATTTCAACATCCGATCCGAGGGCTTTCGGTATTTGTTTCAGGAAAATAATAGCACCGATACCGGCCAGCATGCCTTCAATGACATTGGTAGGGAAATAATTGGAGATCGTCCCTGCCTGGATAAATCCGAGGACAAGCTGTATGAGCCCCGAAATGACCACTGCGGTAAGGAATATGTCAAAAGCCCCGAGGTCTGTTAAAGCCACCAGTACAATGGCGGTAAGTCCTGCCGCCGGCCCGGAAACACTTACGTGCGACTGGCTTAAGTAGCCTACGATGATACCACCTACAATACCCGATATAATACCTGAGAAAAGCGGTGCACCCGAAGCCATGGCTATTCCCAGGCACAACGGTAAAGCAACCAGAAAAACAACAAGACCTGATGCGAAATCCGACTTCAGATTTGCGAAAAATGGCGTTTTCTCTCTCATAAGAGTTAAGTTTTTTAAAATGAAAATGATAGATTCAGTGCCGGCAATATATTTTCCTGAGCACGTAGTGAAACCCTCCGGGCAACCAACCTGCGGAATACAGGAAGATGCCGGTTAAATGAAACGATTACGGATAGTGTCTAAAACAGCGCTTGTTGATAAACAACCAACGCTTACCTAGCCGGGAATAATAAAGGGTCGTAAGTAAAAAGATTATGTTATGCCACTTCGGGAGGCGGGCAGAACTTATTTACCAGGAAAGAATTGTGAAGAATCTCCCGGTAGCCTGTTGCAATACTTTCGTTAAAAGGAGATGAAAGACAAAAACAGGTTTCGTACATACTTTTAATAATACGGTCGTCGATGACTTTTACGGTCTCTTTGCTCTCTTCTTCCGTGGCGGAATAGAACATGGAAACATCGGCATTTTTCTGTATAATGGTTACTACTGCGGGAGTAATTATAAATATCCCGAAGAGTACCAGTAAAGAAATGGCAATGTTTTTATATGTCGATTTCCCGATTATCAATGATTATTTTTTTAACCTTATAGCTGCAAAAATAACAGGATTTTTTGAATGTAGTGTTAAGGAATATTTAAAACATTGGGTATTAAGGCTTTTTTAGGGAGTTGATAACTGTTGATGATGTTTTTTATGTTATTGATAATCAATAGTTTTAAATTTAAAGAGAGTCTCCCGGGGCATTTCTCCGGATATTTTGTTATAAAATTTCTTTTTTGATACCTTACGGGAAGCGCCGGCGGAATATCATCTCCGGGAAAAAGGGTGCATCTCTTCCCGGAATTTAAAACCGGATATCGTAAATTTGCCAAAAAGAAGTGCAAATGACCAGGGAACGTGTAGCCGTAAAAGCAATTTACTTCAGCTTATTCAGTAATGCTGCCCTGGCCGTTATAAAAGGGATTACCGGTATCCTGGGAAACTCGTATGCACTTATAGCGGATGCCATAGAATCCACGACAGATGTGTTTTCTTCTTTCCTGGTTTTGTTAGGGCTAAAGTATGCCACCAGGCCTGCGGACAAGAACCATCCGTACGGGCATGGCAAGGCAGAACCTTTACTGACTTTCGTGGTCGTAGGCTTCCTGATCATTTCTGCTGCGGTCATTGCCTACGAAAGTATAAAGAACATAAGAACACCGCACGAACAGCCCGAATCTTATACGCTTATCGTTTTGGGAGCGATCATTTTATGGAAGGAGATCTCTTATCGCGTGGTAATGCGGCGGAGTACGGAGACAGAAAGCAGTTCCCTGAGGGCGGATGCCTGGCATCACAGAAGTGATGCCATAACTTCTGTTGCCGCATTTATAGGAATAGCCGTAGCCCTGTTGCTGGGTGACGGATATGAGTCTGCCGACGACTGGGCTGCCCTTTTCGCTTCCGGTTTTATTATTTACAACAGTTACCTCATCTTCAGACCGGCACTCGGAGAAGTTATGGATGAACACCTGTATGAAGACCGTATAAAACGTGTTCGGGAGATCGCGAGACAGGTAAATGGTATTATAGCTACGGAGAAATGTTATATCCGAAAAACCGGAATGAAATTTCATATTGACTTACATGCTATAGTAGATGCGGAAATTACGGTGAAAGAAGGGCATAAACTGGCCCACGATCTTAAAGATGCTTTACAGGAGGAAATGCCCGATACGGAACATATACTTATCCATGTAGAACCTTTCGACGAGTACCTTACCTATAACGATACGCAGCACAGGCGCGGAAAGGACAGGACGGTCAGCGACCGCCGGGATTGATACCAGCTACTCCGGGGGAATGGCCGTTAAAGCTCTTTCACATCTTCCCGCGGCAACCACCCGGTTTTTCCGTCAGCCAGTTTTATGTGTTTCCAGTCGTCCAGGGTTTCCAGTATCTGTACTTTGGTACCGCTGTGTAATAAAAAAGCCTGTTCGCTCCTGGAATTAGGCTCCGATTTTACCTGCGATTCTTTCGCAAAAACGATAGCAAAATTGGTATTCGTGCTCTTGTGGAACTGGAAATACGCAATGTAAACGCTGCCTGTCAGGCAGGCAACAGCAGCAATGCTTGCTACAAAAAATATCCTCTTCTTAACAGATGAGCTGAGGTAGTAGTAACACAGAAAAAATATCGCCGTAAGAAAGGCGAGTGCAATAGCTATTCCGGCCCAGGTGTTGTAATGAAAATTTCCGGTCAGGTTGTTCCAGAACCTGGATAATCCCGTTTGCGGGAGGGGCTCAATGGCATCTATGGTCATGTTCCTTGCAAAAGCAAGATTGTTTTTGACATCCTGGTCATCAGGTGAGAGTTGCAACGCCTTTTCGTAGTAATAAATACTTTCCGGGATCCGGTTCAGTTTGTAATAAGAATTCCCGAGGTTGTAATATACTGCGGCGGAGTGCAGCCCACGATCCAGGATAGCCAGGTAATTTTTGCTGGCCTCTTCATATTTTCCGTCATTGTACAGGGAAGTCGCATTATCAAAAAGCGTTTCCGCCGAAGGGCTCTCCTGGGAGAATCCGGTGAAATGGAAGAGTAAGACTATGACTATGGTCGCGATTCTCATGTTGTACTTTCTTAGGTCATTTCGGGGTATTTCCGTATGAGTAACCCCTTGTTTTGTTTTAGATCTGCTTATCCATTTGGGAAATTACGGCAACGGCCTTGTCGTAATCCTGTTGCATGGTCACATCCGAAGCCGGGGTGTACCGGGCGAGTTCACAACTCTGGAGGAGACCGATAAAACCTTCCGTACTTTGCGGATCAACTTCTTTTTCCCGGAGCAGGGCTGTTATTTTTTCCTTACTGAATTCCGAGGTCTCGATATGTAACTTCGCTTTCAGGTAGTTGTGCAGGGCTTTTTCCAGCGCAATATAGAATTCCTCTTTTTTACCGAGTGCCTTGCGTGCCTCTGAGAGGTATTTCCTGGCCAGCCTGTTGGCTTTCCGTATTTTGTTGCCTTTTACATCCGCCGAGATTTTCTGTTTCTTTTTTATGATGAATATAGCCAGCGGGATACACAGGAACGGCAGCAGCAGCAAGGTATAGAACAATCCGGACCCAAAGAAATCACGGGTTTGTACGGATACCAGTGAAGGGGAAAGCTTGATGAACCTGAACTGGCTTCCTGCCGCAATAACACTTTGCTTGTTATTCCCGGATGATCCCGGACCGGAGGCGATAGCCTGCTGAGGGCCTTCGGTTACGTTTACGGTAGCCTGATCCGAACGGATGGTCTGGTAGGACGCCGTTGAAGGATCAAAGTAGGAGAAAGTGATATCCGGAATGGTATATACCCCCTTGAACTGCGGGACTACCGTGTAATTATCGGAGACCGATCCTGACATGCCGGAAAGGGAGGTAGATATGTTTTCCTTGAATTCCGGGTTGTATACTTCCATAGAACTCGGAAGTTCCATCCTGGGCAGGGAAAACAGCTTAAAATTACCTTTACCCTGTACTTCGACTTTTAACTGGAAAGATTCGGAAGCTTTTAAAGCACTCTTGGACGGCGTTACCTTAAAGCTGAATTTACCTACGGCACCGCTGAAATCTGCCGGTTTGCCCTGTTCGGGGAGTGGTTTGACATTGATGGTGCGGTTTCCGGCAGAAACCGTTTTGTGGGCCTGTGTGTAGAGGCGCCCGCCGAATATATCCCGCCTGTTGGTAGGGACGTCTACCGTTACATCGAGAGACAGCGGTTCCAGGCTGAGCTGGCCTGTTTTCTGCGGGTACAATACTACCTGTTTGAGGACCACATACCGATAAGGTTTGCCCTGGTAGGTGCCGTTCTTGACTTCAAAACGCTGTATGTCTATTTCCTGGCTCCAGAAATTATTATAGGTAGGGTTGTCCAGGGGGCGAAAGTCAGATACGTTAGTGTCCGGGCTTACATACAGTTTGTAAACCACGGTAATCGCCTCGTTGAGGTACGGACTTGCCTTGGACACCTCGGCAACCAGGTGCAGTTTGTCTTCTGCAATGGTTGAGGGGCTGTTCTCTTCGCCCGGGTTGTCCACGGCAGCGGTGACCTCGACTGTTACGGGCATGGTTTTATAGGTGTTACCGCTGATTTCGATCGTGGCCTGCTTGATCGTGAATTTTCCCCTGCCCACGGGGGCCAGAATATAAGAATACGTTTTGGAGAAACTGCGTTTGCCGTTTATCCAGGAGTGGCTTACGGATTGGTTAGGCCCCATGACAACCGTGAAACCTTCGAAATCGGGCGGGGTAAAGTTGTCCCCATCCTTGTTCATTTTAAAATCTACACGCAACCGTTCGTTAACTCCCAGTTTTTCCTTGCTGATGCTGGCTTCGAACTGAACTGTTTCTTCCTGCGCAAAACAAAGCGAAGTAAGTAACAGCAGTGCGGATAGTATATATATGTTTTTCTTTAGGGTCATAGTATTTTAAATGGCATTAATTTCCCGGGGTGGTTGTACCGCTCCGCGGAGATTACCAATCTTTTTCGGTGGATGTTTTTGCTCCTTTGGCCTTCTTGGCATTTATCTTGTCCTGTACCCGTTTTTCTTCTCTGCCCATGGCATCCAGAAGGGCCTGTATTTGTTGCGGCGACAGCTCGCTTTGTCCGGGTTGTGGTTCTCCCTGTCCTTCTTCGGGCTGACCGTTCTCATTCTGGTCATTTTTGTCTTTACCCTGTTCGTCATCTCCTTTGTCTCCCTGGTCCTTCTCATCCTCCGGCTCCTGCTGGCCATCATCTCCTTTATCTCCCTGGTCTTTCTGGTCCTGGTCCTTGTTGTTTTCGCCGTCTTTGTTCTGATCCTGTTTGTCCTGGTCCTGCTTGTCTTTGTTTTGGTCCTGGTCTTTGTTTTCCTTGTCGTTACTTTTGTCCTCGGGCGGGTTTTTTTCCAGCATTTCTTTCGCCAGGGCAAGGTTGTACCTGGTTTCTTCGTCCGCAGGATCATTACGGAGGGCTTCTTTATAAGCTTCTACCGCTTTCTGATACTCTTTGTTTTTCATAAACACGTTCCCCAGGTTGTGATAGGCTTTATGTTTTTCTTCAGGGGTGCCTGCGGTTTCCCCTGCCTGTTTGTAGCGTGTAAATGCTTCACCGAGATTTTCCCTGCGGTAATAGGCATTTCCCAGATTGTACCTGGCGGTGGCGTTTTCCGCGTTTTTGGCTATGGCTTTTCTGTAACTTACCTCGGCATCCTCAAAATCGTCCCGGGCGAGCTCCTGGTTGGCTTCATACGTAAGGTTTTCGGAGACCCGTGCCGTTTTTTCTGCTTCCTTATCTTTTTCCTTTTCCTGGGCATAAGTCAGGAAAAAAGACAGAAATAAGGTAACCGTAAGGTACATTCGCGTAGCCCTTGTATCGGGGCACGAACGCATGGTTCTGGCGATATGTGTGGAAAAAACAGTCATCTTTCGGTAATTTAAGCAATTAACAGGTTGAATTCAGTGTTATTTCTCATTCTTTTCGTTAAACAGGTTAAGCTTCCGTACCCAGGCGGTCTTTCTTTCCAGAAACAACAGGTCTAAAATTAAAAATAAAATAGCTGCCCCCAAAAACCACTGAAACTGACTCTTATAGTCGGCAAACTGTTTTGTTTCGTATTCTTTTTTGTCCATTTGCCCGAGATAATCCTTCATAAAGGAAACGACATCAGAGGTGTTTCTGCCGTCAATGTATTCACCGTTACTTTCTTCGGCCATTTCCTTGAGGGTATCTTCATTGAGTTTGGTAATTACCACTTCGCCCTGGCGGTCTTTTTTGTAGGTTTCGGTAATACCGTTCCGTTTTATGGGAATAGGGCCTCCTTTCGGGGTCCCTACACCTATGGTTACGATGCGAATCCCTTTTTGGGTGATCTCCTCGATGGCTTGCTCGATATTTTTTTCATGGTCTTCCCCGTCGGAAACGACAACCAGGATTTTATTGGTTTGCTCCTGGTCGTTAAAGTAGTCTTTGGCCATGGTAATGGCATCCCCGATGGCGGTCCCCTGTGAAGAAAGCATGTCTGTGTTCATTCCCTGGAGGAACATTTTGGCTGCTGCATAATCGGTTGTTATCGGCAACTGGGGAAAAGCTTCTCCGGCATATGCGATAATGCCTATACGATCGCCCGCCAGCTGATCAATGACCTCGGAAATAAGCCGTTTGGCTTTGTCCAGCCTGTTTGGCGTAATGTCTTCCGCGAGCATACTTTTCGACACATCCACGGCAAACACGATATCGACCCCCTCTCTCTTTACCGTTTCGAGTTTTGTGCCTATTTTCGGGTTTACCAGGGCAAATGCCATACAGGTAAAGGCAAGTAACAGGGTAATGAGCTTCAGCAGGGGCTTGAAGGTGGAAGTATCCGGGCTCAGTCTTTTTAACAGTGAGGTGTCGGCAAATTTCTTCTGCGTTCTTTTTTTCCATAATTGCATAAAAAGAAAGAGCACCACCACCACCGGGATTATGGCGAGCAGATAAAAATATATTTTTTCTTCCAGTACGTACATCCGTTGTGTTTATGGGTTATCATTCACGGTTATGGCAGTTCCGGGTTCCTTTGTACGGTTATCCAAACATCTTGCCAATTCGGTTCATAGGTTTGTCAAATTACACAAAACTTCTGAATACTGTATAACGCAGTAATAATTCGAGAAATAATAACGCTCCCGCAAGTAAAGCCAGCGGCCGGAATTTTTCATCGTAATTATAGTATTTGAACTCTTCTATTTCGGTGGTCTCCAGTTGGTTGATCTCTTCGTATATCTCTTCGAGCTTCCTGTTGTTGGTCGCCCGGAAATATTTGCCGCCGGTCTCTTTGGCGATGTCCTTCAATAATTTTTCGTCAATTTCCACTTTCTGCATGCCATAACGGAAAGAACCGTCGGGGTTGTATGCAACGGGGGTCATTGCCATACCATTGGTCCCCAGCCCTATGGTGTATGTCTTTATATGGTATTCCTTGGCCAGTTCTGTTGCAGTCAGGGGTTCTATTACCCCGGTATTGTTCACACCGTCGGTGAGCAGGATAATGACTTTGCTTTCCGCTTTACTGTCCTTGAGGCGGTTTACTGCGGTGGCCAGCCCCATACCTATGGCAGTGCCGTCTTTGAGGGTCTCGAAATCCAGTTGGTCCAGGGTGTTCAGCACCAGGGCCTTGTCGCTCGTAACAGGAATGGGAGTGTAGCTTTCCCCGGCATAGGCTACGAGACCTATCCGGTCGTTGGGCCTGTTTTTGATGAATTCGGCCACGACTTCCTTGAGAGCTATGAGGCGGTTGGGCCTCAGGTCTTTCGCCAGCATACTGGATGAAAAATCGAGTGCCATAACAATATCAATCCCCCGGGTGGTTTTGGTCCTGGAGGATATATCAAGGGTCTGCGGCCTGGCCATTGCAGTGATAAGAGCCGCAAGTGCAAGCAGACGCATGACAAAGAGTATCGGTTTCAGACGGGGCAGTATGGAGCCGCCTGCCTTAAAGCCTTTGACAGATGATATTTTCAGGGGAGCCGTTTCCTTTTTCCTCTTGAGCAAATACCATACGACAGCCAGAGGAAGCAATAAAAGCAACCAGAAGAATTGCGGATTGGCAAATTGAATGTTCTCCAGCATTTTTATTGGTTTTTAAAATCGATGGAATTTACGATCCTGTTCTCGATATCCTTGGCATAACGGTCGTCTTGTCTGTGGACAATAATAACCTGTTGGAATGCTCCTTTTTCGTTAAAATTCAATATTATATATTCTCCTTTTACGGTTTTTTCACTGCCGGGCAGGGTAATATCCATACTGCCGTGAACTTTAATCCCCTTTTTCCCGGATGGCGTGGTGAATTCGTCCTGCTTGACGATAATATTTTTAGCACCCTGCTGTTCCATGGTCTTTACAGAGCCCTGTATGGCATCTTCCATGTTAAATTCCACGCCTTCACGGAAGGTAGTTGCACTTGCGGAAACATGGAAATCGCCTATGAGTCCGCCATAGGTGAACGTCTGGTTGGTACTTATAATCTGTTTGAGGGCGTCGGGCAGTTTTACTTCGGTCCGTTTCAGCACTTTCGGGGTTTCCAGTACAATTGCGGGATAGCCGTATTCGCTGGTTATCCATTCACCGTGGAGCAGTTCGCGGGTCGGGTGGCCGAAAACCGTATCTTTTACCTGTGTAAAACCGTAATAGGCAACTGCGCCTCCGGCTGCTACGAACAACACGCAGGCTGCGGCAATGGCTATGGTGACTTTTCTTTTTTTACGGCGTTTTCGTTCCAGCTCGGCTATGTATTCTTCGCGTTGCAGTAATTCTTCTTCCGTAGGTTCCGGAATGGCTTCTTTGGTCCGTACGACTACGTTTTCTATAACTTTGCGATCCTCTTCGGCCGCATAGGTATCGGGTCTGGACCTTGCGAATTTCACCAGGTCTGCTTTTTGCAAGACGCTTTTAAAGTTGTCTATCGTATTTTTTTCCAGGTTCAGTCTTCCGGCCTGTTGCATCATTTCCAGTTTGGTCACCAGTTCTTCGGTAGTACTTTCCATAGCGGAAATATGGACCTCTTCTTCCAGGTAGGCCCGGACGATATTGGTGAGTTCGGAATAGTATTCTTTGTACTGGGACTGTATCAGGTAACGGGACTCTTCCAGTTTTTTCAGTCCGAGCAGGGCCCTGTCGAAAGGAGGAAGGAGCGCTTCTTTTTCTTCCCGGGTAAGTGGTTTTTTCCGAATGAAAAACCAGTAAACAAGTGCTCCCGCAACGGCCAGGATAATAATGGCCCAGATGATGTACCTCACCCACCCGGAATAATTCCTGGAAACTTCCGCCAGGGGCTTTATATCGTACATTTTCTGCGTAGTGGTGTCTACGGCAATATCGTTGACGGTGATTTGCAGGGAATCTGTATAGAAGTCCTTGTTGTTGACAATGACTTTTTGCCGGGGGAGGGTATAGTGCCCGGAATCGAACTGGGTAAGGGCGTATTTCCGTATGAGGTTTACCCTGTCTTTATTGCGAAAAGTATCTATGTCTGAAGCTTTCACCATTTCCAGCGGACGGAAAGTCTGTCCTTCGGGAAATACGACCAGTGCCGTACTGTCTGCATCTACTGAGATTTCAAAATGCAGTTGTTCGCCGATCCGCATTTGGGTGGAGTCAATTTCGGAAGCAACCCTCGGGTCATCCTGGGCAACGGAACGTATCGGTGCAAAGAAGAACAGTACGGCAAAAAGTGCCCCAGCTCCCTTACGAAGGAGGAAAAGTCTTTTTTTTATAGTGAAAAGATCTTTGATCATGAAACGTTCTTAATTTTTTGCTTTATGACAACATTGGTTTTTATGTCCTTCTTTTAAAATATCCCAGCAGCTTTTTTACATAGCTTTCGTCTACCCTGTTGTTCAGTACCCCGGCACCGTTCTTGGTAAAGGAATTCTGAAAATAATCTACCCGTTCTTTATGATAGGCCGTGTAGTTGTTCCGTACTTTTTTGGAGCCGGTATCTACGGCGACAAGTTCTCCGGTTTCCTCGTCCTCGGCCATAATAAGCCCGAGGTTCGGAAGATGTTCTTCATGCCTGTCATAAACCCGTATTCCGGTGATGTCGTGTTTTTTTCCCACGATCTTCAGGGTGTGATTGTAATCGTCGGCCATAAAGTCCGAGAGGACAAAAACGATAGCTTTTTTCTTCATGACGTTCGACAGGAATTTCAGGGCTTCGGCTATGTCGGTCTTTTTACTTTCGGATTCGAATTCCAGTAGTTCGCGTATAATGCGCAGTACGTGCGACTTTCCTTTTTTCGGGGGGATGTACAGTTCTATTTTATCCGAAAAGAGGATGAGCCCTATCTTATCGTTGTTCTGCAGGGCCGAAAAGGCGAGGGTGGCGGCTATTTCCGTAATGATTTCGTTTTTGAACTGTGCGGTGGTGCCGAAAAACTGGCTGCCGCTCACATCGGCTACGAGCATCATGGTGAGTTCCCGCTCTTCTTCAAATACTTTTACATACGGTTCGTTATACCGGGCGGTGACATTCCAGTCTATATTACGCACATCATCGCCGAACTGGTACTGACGCACTTCACTGAATGTCATACCTCTTCCTTTGAAGGTGGAATGGTATTCGCCTCCAAAGATGTGATCGGACAACCGGCGTGTCTTGATCTCTATTTTCCTGACTTTCTTAAGTAGTTCTTTGGTATCCATGCTGGCCCTTCCTGTTCCCTCCGGGGGAGGATTTTCCATGATCTAACTTAGGTGTTAGATGTGTTTGTCTGTTTCATCATTCCCTTTTTCAGAAAAACGTCCGTTCCGTGCAATGTGCAACCGGCGTTCTCTAGGGGACTTCTACTTCATTTACGATTTTATTGATGATATCCACAGAAGTGATGTTTTCTGCTTCGGCCTCGTAAGTAATACCTATCCTGTGGCGAAGGACATCGTGGACTACGGCCCTGACATCTTCGGGAATGACATAGCCCCGGCGCTTGATAAAGGCATAGCATTTGGCTGCGCTGGCCAGGTTGATACTTCCCCGGGGGGAAGCCCCGAAATTGATGAGAGGTTTTATGTCGGATAATTTATATTTTTCAGGATATCGTGTCGCGAAAATGATATCCAGAATATATTTTTCGATTTTTTCATCCATATACACTTCCCTTACGGCCTGCTGAGCGCGGAGTATCTGCTCCAGGGAAACCACAGGGTTAACATGTTCGAAAGCACCCTTCAGGTTGGCCCTGATAATCAGTTGTTCCTCGTCCAGTTTGGGATAGTCTATCACGGTTTTCAGCATAAACCGGTCTACCTGGGCTTCGGGAAGCGGGTAAGTACCTTCCTGTTCTACCGGGTTTTGAGTGGCCATAACCAGGAACGGTTTGTCCAGGATGAAAGTTTCGTCCCCGATGGTAACCTGTTTCTCCTGCATGGCTTCCAGAAGTGCGGACTGCACTTTGGCCGGAGCCCTGTTTATCTCATCCGCCAGAACGAAATTGGCAAAGATGGGGCCCTTTTTGATAGAAAAATCATTTTCTTTGATATTGTAGATCATGGTCCCGACCACATCGGCCGGAAGCAGGTCCGGAGTGAACTGTATCCTGCTGAAGCTGCCATGTACTGCCTTTGCAAGTGTGTTAATGGACAGGGTCTTTGCCAGTCCCGGAACTCCTTCCAGGAGAATGTGCCCCTGTGCCAGAAGCCCTATCAGCAGTCGTTCTACCATGTGCTTCTGTCCGACAATTACCTTATTCATCTCTAAGGTTAACAGATCGACAAAAGCGCTTTCTTTCTGTATTTTTTCATTGATAAGACCAATATCTGAAGTCCTGTTATCTTCCATCTATTAAATTTTTTCCGCCGTGAATATACTAAACCTAGCTATTACGATGCAAATTGAAAAATTAATTTAAAACCGGACAGTTAATTTATAGTTAAAAAATAAAATAGTATTCTATTAATAACGTAGTCTTTGCAAAAAATTATGATAAATTAACGGCGGTGAATAATTCTGAGGGGATTTTAGTAGAAAAATTTAAAGGAATAAGAATGGGAACCAGGGTAGGAGGAAATATTTGAAGGTGAATTATGTGTCTGTTTATCAGTTGTTTAATAGGTGGTGTGATGATGCGGAATAAAAACCGGGTTTATCCTGAAGGATAGCCTCAGGACCAACCCGGATTGTTTGCCGGTTACATGTTGAGGTCTACAGTACCGATATCCGATATTTCTCCTTTGGTAACCGTTACGTTTTCTACGCTTACCTCAGGTATGCCCGATTCCGGATCGGGTAATAAAGTTACCGTATAGGTGCCTTCCGGTACACCGTAAAGTGAAAATGAACCATCTGCATCGGTGTAAGCGGAAATAATTTCTCCTTCACTGGTCTCTACCGAAGCCAGTACCTGAAAATCTGCCGGAGATACTGTGCCGGTAATTATTCCGGATGAGACCTCGGTACTTACACGTATCACCGGTTTAAGAATAAACTTATCGGCAGCTCCGGTATTTACGATAGATTGTTCTACGTCAAAGTCGAGTACAAAATTGTAGGTGAAACCGGCTTCGAGAGTTTCATGTATGTTTAATTTTAAGCCCGATTGTTCGGCACTGGGGGTTGTGAGGGGAATTTCCGTTCCCTCAATAACAATAGTATTTTCATTTCCCAAAACCAGCCGCATTTGTTCTAATTTTCCTGATGGGATATCATTCTCAGCAAGGAGTGCATTGATCCCGCCGGTGAGTTCCAGCAGGTTATAGACCTTTGCTTCTACCGGGCCTATGCTCTCCCAGTTACCTTCTTCGTCACTGTCTTCCCGTTTGATCTGTACATCCTGTACATCAATATTAACGGCTTCATAGTCACCGGGAGCATCTGTCAGTTTAACCGAAACCCTGGCGGTTTGTTTGTTATCGTCATCGTCGTCGCTGCAGGAAGTGGCTAGCAGCAGGCCCGAAAACATGACAATTATTATGAACCTTAAATGTTTCATAGTATTCGGTATTTGTTAGTTAATAAAGAGATTCTGCACGGAGAATCTTTTGTAGAAACGGTTTAATTTTTAATATATTGTTCACGGATGCCTACGGAATAAAGTGTTACTTTTATGGACGGAAAAGGTGATTTGAACCGTAAAGTGATCCGGAGGGGCTCCCGGTTAGTGTAACGGAATGGCTGTGCTTGGTGTTTACCGTCTTTGCAGCCGTAAATGATGTGTGTTTTATGAAAGATAAAAAAGTAAAATTTTCCAGGATTATTGCGGGAACGAGGACCTGGGGAAGCTGGGGTAAAAAGCTATCCGTGGGAGAAATGGAAAAGCGCATACATCACTGCCTGGAAAACGGTATAACCACTTTTGATCATGCGGACATCTACGGCGGATATACGACAGAAGAAGAATTCGGGAAGGCTTATGCGAAAAGTAATATAGCACGGGAAGATATCCGGCTGATCTCCAAATGCGGTATTCAGTATGTACGTGAGAATCGGAATAACCGAATAAAGCATTGCAACTACACTGCCGATTATATCGTGGAGACTGTCGGGCAATCACTGCGGAACCTCCGTACGGACTACCTGGACCTGTTGCTGTTACACCATCCGAGTCCTTTGATGGATCCGGAAGAAATTGCTTTGGCCGTAGAGAAACTGTATTTTTCCGGTAAGATCAGAGATTTCGGGGTATCTAACTTCACCTCTTCACAGATGGAGCTCGTGCAATCTGTGGTGGAAGTGAATGTCAACCAGATCGAATTTTCCATCACCGGATTTGATGCCATACATAACGGCACCCTGGATTATATGATGGTCAAAGGCATACTCCCCATGGCCTGGAGCCCCCTGGGGAAAACATTCCGGGAAAAGACGGCGCAGACCGACAGGATACAGCAATTGCTGATGGACCTGATGGTGAAGTACCGGGTCTCGGCCGACCAGCTTTTACTGGCCTGGATATTAAAGCATCCGGCCGGTATACATCCGGTTATAGGGACGACTTCCCCGGAACGGATAACCAATGCCGTAAAAGCTCCGGGCATTGAAATGGAAACAGGGGACTGGTTTTTATTACTCGAAACCAGCCAGGGACACAAGGTGCCGTAAACAATAAAACAAAAACGGATTGACAACATTATAATGTTAGGAATACCATGAATGGGAAAAAAAATAATGAGGAAGAACAACCACAACTGACAGCTCTTATCACCGGGGCAACCAGCGGCATAGGAAGGGCTACGGCAAGGGCCTTTGCACAGGAGGGGATACGCCTGGTGCTTTGCGGCCGCAGACAGGACCGCCTGGAAAACCTGGAAATAGAATTATCCGGTCTCACCGCCGTACATACTCTGCAATTCGATGTGAGCAGGAGAGAAGAGGTATTCGACGCCATAGAAAGCCTTCCCGCGTCATTTTCGGAAATAGATATCCTAATAAACAATGCGGGAAATGCCCATGGGCTCGATCCTATCCAATCCGGTGATATGGACGACTGGGACGCTATGATAGACGGTAATGTAAAAGGCCTTTTGTATGTTTCCAGGGCTATAATGCCGCAAATGGTTAAACGGCAAAAAGGGCATATCATCAATATAGGGTCTATCGCAGCCAAAGAAGTATATCTCAACGGCAATGTGTACTGCGCCAGCAAACATGCGGTAGATGCCATAACACAGGGAATGCGGATGGATATGAACACAAGCGGAATAAGGGTCGGGGCCATACATCCGGGACTTGTGGAGACAGAATTCAGTAAGGTGAGGTTTAAAGGAGATGCGGAGAAGGCAGATACGGTCTATGAAGGATTTAAAGCCCTTCAGGCAGAAGATATAGCCGATATAATCCGGTTTGTGGTGACCAGGCCTTACCATGTGAATATTGCTGACCTGTTGGTGTTCCCCACAGCTCAGGCCGGCAGCAATCTGGTACATAAGATAAATACGTGAAAAAGAAAAAAAGCGGGGACAGGATTCTACAGCAATGTTTGAAGCGGATGTTCCCGGCAGTGTTACAAGACCACTATGATTAACAAACGCCTTTTAGTAAAAAACCTTTTGGCACATAACGATGAAAACAGCTTTTACGATAAAAAGCGTTTCCTCAATATCGGCGAAAGAGAAGGAAAGGCCAAATTTCTGAAGCATGTCTGTGCACTGGCAAACTCCAATCCCAATAATAACTCCTTTATCGTGGTGGGAGTAGAGGATGAAGATAATACCATAATCGGCACCGACTTCTTCGATGACAGCAAAATACAGAATCTCGTCAATGCCTACCTGGATAATCCCCCTCTTATTTCCTACGAAAATATTCCGTTCCCGCACCTGCCGGATGGTAAGGTCGTGGGACTGGTAACCATACGTTCCAACGGGAAGCTGTGTTCACTGCGCAGGAATATCTGGAAATACTATGGCGGGTCCGTTTTTTTCAGGGACGGGAGTATGAGTATGCCCAAAGTGTTTGATATAAAAATAAAGGACGTCAATTCTCAAGTGGTAGCCGGGATAGAGCAGCACGCCCGCAATAATATAGAACTTACTCTGGACGGGGTCATAGATTTTATAAACAATAAACACCGGAATCTGGAGTCGCATTACAAGGTGTTCAAGGAGCAATTTGTGGTGTGCTGGGCAGGGATAACCAAAAAAGTAAATGAGCCCGGGGAAAACGGAGCGGAGAAGGTGTATTACTCGAGGGTGGATATAGAACTTATTAACGAGCAGGTCCGGCTGTTTTACTCTGCATTGGATGAAGTGGAAATAAAAACGGATGATAATACCTTTTCCACGACCGAATATATACACCTGGGACTCAATCATCAGCGGAAATACTATCCGCTGGAGACCGTTACCATTACATTTAACGATAACGGGTCCTATAAGATGGACAGCACCCTTATTTTCGAACCTCCGCAGTACGACAAAAAATTGCTGCACCACGTTTACAATACCAATAATGTACTGCTGGAAAAAATAAAAAAGGGCATGTCTCTCAGTGCTGCCGAAAAAAAGGATGTGGAAAACCTTCCGGCAACTTACCTGATATGTGCCCTGAACGGATTTGAGGACGCCAGGGAGAAGCTGGAAAAATACCGTAAGATCATAAAAGAATACGATCGTAGTGTATACGCATCTCTTAAGGAATCGCTGAGGGTGCTGCGAAAAGTGAAGTACAGTTAGGCATTTTCCTCTTCCGGCCTCGGGCATGGAATTCCGGGAGGTGTTAACAGAACAGAATATATAAAAATGAGTAAGACATTTGTTATCGGGGATATTCATGGCGCTGTCAGGGCACTGGAACAGGTCCTCGGAAAAGTGGAAACAGGCAAGGACGATACCCTGATTTTTCTGGGGGATTATGTAGACGGATGGAGCGAATCACCGCAGGTTATAGATTTTCTTCTGGAGTTGGAGAAAGCCCGTAACTGCCTCTTTGTACAGGGGAATCATGACGATTTTTGCTATAAGTGGCTCCGGCATGGGGAGCGTAACAAGCAATGGCTCTACCACGGCGGGCAGGCAACCATAGATGCGTATCGCGGCGTGGGAGAAGCTACGAAAAAACGGCATATGGATTTTCTGGGCCGGCTGCATAACTATCATTTGGATGCCGAGAACAGGCTGTTCCTGCATGCGGGTTTCACAAACCTCCGGGGAGTGGAACACGAGTATTTTCCGGAAATGTTCTACTGGGACAGGACCCTGTGGGAAATGGCGCTGTCTCTCGATACTTCCCTGGAGAGAGAAGAATACAGGTATCCGGCGCGTTTATCGCATTATAACGAGATTTTTATAGGGCATACGCCGGTGACCCGGATAGGGGAAATGACCCCTGTAAATGCGGCAAATATATGGAACGTAGATACGGGGGCCGCCTTTAAAGGCCCGCTAACTGTTATGGATGTGGATACCAAGATGTTCTGGCAAAGCGATCCGGTGTGGGAATTATATCCGGGAGAGAACGGCAGAAATTAGAATTTCCGCTCTTTGAATTGACGGTTCAGCAATTTAAAATCTACTTTACCTCCGGTCATCTTCAGATGGTCTATGATAATGACCGACCTATGTATTTTTCGCTGCCCGTCTTTTACGGTATTGACAATATGCAGGAGGGTGCGTTTCTTTCCGGGGGTCAACGCCTCGAAAAAATGCTCTCCTTCGGCATCGGAATCCAGGACCGCACGGAATTCCTCATCCATGGGCATACCATAAGTGGAGGTGTCCGGTTCCAGTGCGAGTTGAATTTCTTCGTTGGGGTTCAGTCCGAGTTGCTTTAATTCCTTTTTATTTACCAGTATATAATACGAACCATCCCCTCTTGGCATGAGGGCGCAGTGTTTCTTCACTTTGCCGTTCATGGTGCACAATACCCTTTTATCCGGGGCTTTTCCGATTAATATTTCGGCAATGGCATCCGGTACGGGGGCGATAAGGGTCCATAAAGGGGAATCGAGCTTTACCAGGCTGGTGGAGAAGGTTTCCATAGATAAAAATTTGTACGGAAAGGTTATTCCTTTCCTGGTTATACAAACAGCGCTTTCAGTTCGGTAGCATCATTGGGTTTCATTTTCCCGGCCAGGACCAGGCTGAGTTGTTTGCGGCGTAAGGCTGCATCGAAACGTGATTTTTCCAGGTCGGTTTCCGGTTTCAGGGGCGGGACGGCAACGGGTCTCCCTGTTTCATCTACGGCTACAAAAGTATATATGGCTTCGTTGGCTTTTGTCCTGGAACCGCTTTCACGGTCCTCTATCCAGACGTCTATAAATACCTCCATGGAACTTTTAAAAGACCTTGACACCGCAGCGTCCACGGTAACCACACTGCCCAGGGGGACTGCCCGGTTAAAGGCCACATGGTTGACAGATGCGGTGACGACGATCCTTCTGGAGTGCCGTCGGGCGGCAATACTGGCGGCCCTGTCCATCCTTGCCAGTAATTCTCCCCCGAAGAGATTGTTCAGGGGGTTTGTTTCACTGGGCAGGACGAGGTCGGTCATGATAGTTCTGGATTCTCCGGGAGTTTTTGCTTGCATTACTGTGTAAGTGTATGAATTTTTGCAAATGTACAAAATTATACCTCGGTTAGGGAAGTGTACGTGGCTGTATCAGGGCAAACATATCCTGTAAGTAAAGGTGGAGCGTGACGAAAAGTTAAAGGGTTTTGGAGGATGAGGTTATAAAGCCGGAACCTTGCCTGTGGGTAATGACAGGCAGTAGTAAAACAGGCCTTTGACCTGACATGAAAAACCTGTGGTCTGGCAGTGGTTTGATTCCGTAAGAAACCTGGAAAAAAATTGTCTTACAGAAGTTTTTAAATGTTGCGGCAGTATTACCGGATTATAAATTAATTTTCCGAGATAAGGAGCCATGCTTCCGGGGCTTCCGTTTTGACCTTGTTCAGGAAATTAATAGCTTCCCTGGCGTCGGTATAACTTCCGAAAGCTACCTGGTGCAAGCCGTATCTTGTCGGGTCGAGACGTTCCGGGGTGTATCCTTTAGCCGAAAGTTCTTCCATTTTCTTCTCCGCGTTTTCTTCTACCCTGAATGCCCCTGCAACTACATAATAAAGAGGTTTTTTAGTGGCTTTCAGTGTAATGGAGGGCAGGTTCATGGGCGTGGTGTCGAAAAAAGTGGCCTGCTGTATGGTTCTTTGCAGTTCTTCCTGTGCTTCCTGTTCCGCCATTTGTATTTGCAACTGTTCTTTTTGTTGCTCCATTTTCAGGGACTGGTATCCGATGGTGCCGACAGAAACAGATAGTAGCAGAATGGCTGCGTATTTCAGATACGACCTTTTTCGGGCGCGTCTTTCCGGGGTGAACAGAATAGGCGTTTTCTCTTCCAGTGCCGCCACTTCCTTCTTGAGGGTTTCCCTGGTGACCTCCCGCGAACTTACGGACCCGAGGCCGAAAGCATCGGTCAGGTAATTGGTTTCGGTAAAGGGCTGGAATTGTATGCTCCCTTCCTTGTTCAGCCATAAGAGACCGATGTTCTTCAGTAGTAATTTTTCCTCCCGTTCCAGTGATTCTCTCCAGGAAAGCGCAATTTTCTTTACGTTTTTTGCCGTTTCATCGTATGAAAGCCCTTCTGTTCCGGAAATATGCTTTATCAGTAAACCGTCGTTGGAGACGAGCTGAGCATTAAACGAAATGGCTTTTGAAGGTGGAAAAAAAGTGTGATTGTGTATCCGCGCAGACCTGAACTGGGTTAAAAATGAACCGAACCCGGGAACGGTAACGCATGAATACCTGTATAATAGGTCGCTGATGTAGTGATCTAACTGCATAAAACAAAGATGGCGATTTTTTCCATGTTGTAAAAGAGGAGTAGTGAAAAATTTATTAACAGTTCCTGTTTATGAGTGCCCGGGTTGAGAGAATATTTTTATTTTTACAGGGTAAACCATCCTGTCCCGAAAAGAGTTCTCTTTTAAAAACACCTGATAACCAACCGTGTTATGACAGCATCCGAATTGCTTTATGTCCTGGCTTTGCAACATGCCCCGAAGATCGGGGACATCACCGCTAAAAAACTTATTGCCCATTGCGGAAGTGCCCGGGCTGTCTTTGAAGAACGGCAGGACCGCCTGCAAAAGATACACGGGGTGGGCGGATATCTGACAGAAAACCTCCGCAGGGCGGAAAACCTTCGCGCGGCGGAAGGAGAATTGCGCTTTATAGAGGATAACGGTATTGAGTGGTCGTATTTTGAGGATGAAAATTATCCGGGAGGATTGAAGCATTGTGTGGATGGCCCGGTATTGCTTTTTCGTTCCGGTCGTATGGATCTGAAAAAGAAAAAGATCATCAGTGTTGTCGGTACCAGGCGTATTACAACATATGGCAGGTATTTCTGTGAACGCCTTATTGCGGAACTGGCCCCCCTGGACCCGGTGGTCATCAGCGGATTTGCTTATGGTGTGGATATAACAGCTCAGAAGGCCGCAATGAAAAACGGTTTGCAAACCGTAGGTTGCCTGGCTCACGGTCTGAACCAGGTATATCCCAAAGCGCACAAGCAATACATAAATCAGGTGGAGGCTAACGGGGGTTTTGTAACCGACTTCTGGAGTAGTGATAAACCCGAAAGGGAGAACTTCCTGAGGCGTAACCGGATTATTGCCGGACTATCCGAAGCAACTATTGTTATAGAATCAGCCGAAAAAGGAGGGAGCCTGGTAACGGCAGATATAGCTCATTCCTACGACCGGGAAGTTTTTGCGGTACCGGGACGGACGGGAGACAGGTATAGTACAGGATGCAATAACCTGATCAAAAGACAGAAGGCGCATATGCTCACCTCCGCAGAAGACCTGATCTATATACTGGGCTGGCACAGGGAATTGCAGGGAGGCCCTGTCCGGAATGCGCCTGCAGGCGAAAACGGCAGGACATCACAGGTTATGCAGACCAGTCTTTTTGCGGCGCTGGACGATGCGGAAAAAAAGATCTATGGTTTTCTTTGTAAGAACGGCAGGGAGATGCTCGACAGTATTGCTTTGCAGTGTGAAATACCGGTGTATAAGGTATCATCGATCCTCTTGAATATGGAAATGAAGGGGGTAGTGAGACCTCTCCCGGGGAAATTATTTGAAGCGGTGGAATAAGATCGGAAATCAGGGGTTTTTGGCATTGGCTTCAAAAAACTATCCGAAGGGACATGCGGGTTGCGACTGATTTCTGCTGTCACCCCGTACTTCCACCTTCAAGCTTCCAACTTCGAACTTCATACTTTTCTCAATACCCTATCTTATGTCTCACCCTTTTCAGGACTTCTCCGGCTACTTTCCGCGCTTTTTCCGCGCCAAAGGCAAGGGCTTCGTCAATCTCGTCCAGGTGGTTCATGTAGTAATGGTAGCGTTCCCGTTCCGTTGCAAATTTTTCCGTAATAAGTTCGTAAAGGGCCTGTTTGGCATGGCCGTATCCATACCCCCCTTTAATGTAATTTTCGCGCATGGCCTTTGTCTGGTCCGGTGTGCCGAGTATTTTGTACAGGGCAAACACATTACAGGTGTCCGGGTTTTTAGGCTCTTCCAGGGGAGTGCTGTCGGTTTCAATGCTCATCACCCGTTTGCGCAGTTGTTTATCCGGTAAGAAGAGGTTTATGGTATTTCCGCGTGATTTACTCATTTTACCACCGTCCGTGCCCGGAATGTACTGTGTGTTTTCCTGTACCTTTCCTTCGGGAATAACAAAGGTATCGCCCATTTTGGAGTGAAACCTGCTGGCTACATCGCGGGTGATTTCCAGGTGCTGCATCTGGTCTTTCCCCACGGGGACGATTTCGGCGTCATACAAGAGGATGTCTGCTGCCATGAGCATGGGATAGCTGAACAGACCTGCATTCACATCTTCCAGCCTGTCGGCTTTGTCCTTAAATGAATGGGCAAGCGTGAGCCGCTGAAACGGGAAGAAACAACTGAGGTACCAGGCCAGTTCGGCGGTTTCCGGCACGTCGCTCTGGCGGTAAAAAACTGCTTTTTCTATATCGAGCCCGAAAGCGAGCCAGGTAGCGGCTACGTTATAGGTGTTTTGTCGCAATTCTTCCCCGTTTTTTATCTGTGTCAGGGAATGCATATCCGCTATGAACAGAAAGGAATCGTTTCCGGGTTGTTCCGACATTTGTATTGCGGGAAGTATGGCTCCCAGGATATTTCCCAGGTGAGGTGTTCCTGTGCTTTGTATGCCCGTAAGTATTCTTGCCATAATTTTGTCTCTCGTATTACACCTGCCGTTATTTTTTACAGATTGGTGCTTCGCAGGGTTGTTATTATCCCAAATTCACAGATGTTTTTCATACCTTTCCGGGCCTTTAGGCGGATCGGGTTAAAGGCGATGTGAAACGGGTATTGTGAATAAGCAGGATTATTGTCGTGCAAAATAAAAACAAAATAAAAACATTTACCGCAGAATGGAAGATAAATTTTGCAGGTGCATTGACAGGAGGTGCCCGGGAAGTAAAAAACCGCTTTTGCGACAGTGTAAAAGCGGTAGGATAATTCAGCTTGTAATTGTTAAGGCGGGCTATCTTTTAAACAGTCCGACAATAAAGAGGACGACAACAGCGCCGATAACCCCGGTGATGAGGTCTCCCACTATACCGGAGCCTATGCTGATGTCCAGAACCCCGAAGAGCCAGTTTCCTACAAATCCTCCCAGGATACCCAAAAGAATGTTGATAAGGACGCCAAATCCGCCGCCTTTCATGATTTTTCCGGCCAGCCATCCGGCGATGGCTCCAATGATTATTGCATATAACATAACAGGAATATTTAAAAGTTTTCATCTAAATATATGAATTTTTTTTAAAAGATTAACTTTGAATTATGATGAAATTACTTAAATACCCCTTTATACTTATCTGGCGAATTTGGTTCTATGTACTTATGTTGTGTACCATAATACTCCTGTCACCACTGTTTTTGATACTTACTTCATCCGATAGGTATTACCACCAGTTTTTCTGGCTGGTGCGGAATGTCTGGGCCAATGTTATCCTCTACGGGATGGGATTTTATCCCGTCATCGAAAGAGAGCAGGAAATAGAGCGGGGTAAGAGTTATGTGCTTATTGCCAACCATACGAGTATGACAGATATCATGCTGATGCTAAAGGCTTCCCGGAACCCTTTTGTGTTTGTAGGGAAAAAAGAACTTGCCAGGATACCCATTTTCGGATTTTTCTATAAACGGGTATGCATTATGGTGGATCGCAACAATATAAAAAGCCGTACCGAAGTTTATGAGCGGGCTAAAAAACGCCTGGATGACGGATTGAGCATCTGTATCTTTCCGGAAGGAGGTGTCCCGGATGAAGAAGTCTTTCTCGATGAATTCAAGGACGGGGCCTTCCGGCTGGCCATAGCATATCAGATCCCCATAGTGCCTATGACCTTTGCAGATAACAAAAAGAGGTTCTCGTATACCTTTCTGAGCGGCAGCCCGGGAATTATGCGGGTGAAAGTGCATACCTTTCTGGAAACTACCGGTCTCACGGTGGCCGATCGTGTGGCATTGAAGGAACAGGCGAGAGAAATCATCGGTGAGCAGTTGCATGCATTCCGGGCGGAAGAAGAACAGGAGGTGAGCGGAAGTTCGTTTTTCCGTTGATAACTACTTTTTATACCACTTTCCCCGGTGCCAAATAATATGTAATTTTACCCTGCATATTTTTTAAACATGCTCTTAGGTCCGGTCAGAGATTTATACGTGTTTCATGTGGCCTAAGCGAAGGCCTTTAACCGAAATGCCACCGGACAGTAATCGTAAAGAATCCTGCCTCTGGCAGACCACACAAACCACACCCTTATGTACCTTATTTTCGATACCGAGACTACCGGATTACCAAAACGCTGGGATGCCCCGTTAACGGATACGGATAACTGGCCCCGTTGTATACAGATCGCCTGGCAGTTGCATGATGATATGGGAAACCTTGTAGAGCACGGAGATTACCTTGTGAAGCCCGAAGGATTTAATATCCCTTTTGACGCGGAGCGGGTGCACGGAATATCTACCGAACTTGCCGAAGAGGAAGGTATAGGGCTTAAGGATATGCTGGAAAAATTCAATGCAGCGCTGGCCAAAACCAGATTTATAGTCGGACAGAACGTAGGGTTCGACGTGAATATCATGGGCTGTGAATTTTACCGGGAAGGAATGGACTCACCCCTTACCTCCCTGCCGGTACTGGATACCTGTACGGAAACTACGGCAGAGTTTTGCCGTATACCCGGAGGTCGCGGAGGAAAATTCAAGCTTCCCACGCTGACCGAACTGCACGAAAAACTCTTCGGGGAGGCGTTTGCCGAAGCCCACAACGCTACGGCCGATGTGGAGGCCACTACACGCTGTTTCTTTGAACTCATTCGTATAGGAGAAGGGTTTACAGAAGAAGAACTGGATGTGCTTCCGGGGTATTTTGAAAGATTCCGCGAAGCCAATCCGCAGGAGATACAGCTTATAGGGCTGGAGCATATCAACCTGAAAGCCGCTTCCGATGCCATTCGCAAAAGGATACAGAAAGCGCAGGGCACGGACATTTCCAGGCAGGAACTGGAAGAAAACAAGGAAGAGCTCAAAAAACTGGACTTTGTACACCTGCATAACCATACACAGTTTTCGGTATTGCAGGCCACTTCGAGCCTGCCCGACCTGGTAGCTGCCGCCGCCCGTGAAAAAATGCCCGCTGTCGCCATTACCGATCACGGGAACATGATGGGTGCCTTTCACTTTGTTAAAGAGATAAGTAACTATAACAAATCGGTAAAGGCGAAGAATGCAGAAGCAGTGGAGAAGGGGGAGGAAGCCGTTGAAGTAGAAATAAAGCCCATTGTAGGCTGCGAGTTATACGTGTGTGAAAATCACCTGGATAAAAGCCGTAAGGATAACGGCTACCAGGTGGTGATGCTGGCAAAGAACAAAAGGGGCTATCACAACCTGGCAAAAATGTCTTCCGTGGCTTATACGCAGGGGTTCTATTATGTGCCCAGGATAGATAAGGAAGTTGTTAAGAAATACAAAGAAGATATTATTGTACTTACCGGTAACCTTTACGGTGAAGTCCCCGGTAAAATACTGAATGTCGGAGAGAATCAGGCAGAAGAGGCCCTGTTATGGTGGAAAGATCAGTTCGGGGAGGACCTTTATATAGAGCTGATGCGGCACGGGCAGGAAGATGAAGACAGGGTGAACAATGTCCTTGTGCAGTTTGCCAGAAAGCACGACATAAAGATGGTAGCTACCAACAATACCTTCTATATAACCAAAGAGGATGCCAATGCTCACGATATTCTCCTTTGTGTAAAGGACGGGGAAAAACAGGCCACACCTATCGGGAGAGGACGGGGATACCGTTACGGCCTGCCGAACCAGGAATATTATTTTAAGTCCGGGGAAGAGATGAAAGCCCTTTTTGCCGATCTTCCCGAAGCCATTTCCAATATTCAGGAAGTGGTGGATAAGATAGAGCCTTATGAGCTGGCGAGAGACGTGTTACTGCCAAAGTTTGATATACCGGAACAGTTCCAGGATGCACAGGATAATGAAGACGGTGGAAAAAGAGGAGAAAATGCCTATCTGCGTCACCTTACCTATGAAGGGGCGAAGAAGAGATATCCGGAAATTACCGAAGAAATACGGGAACGTCTCGACTTTGAATTAAGTGTTATAGAACGGACAGGGTACCCGGGGTATTTTCTTATTGTGCAGGACTTTATCGCTGCCGCAAGAGATATGGGGGTTTCCGTAGGGCCCGGGCGTGGCTCGGCAGCAGGTTCGGCAGTTGCTTACTGTCTCGGGATCACGAATCTCGATCCCGTAGCCTATGACCTCCTTTTTGAGCGTTTCCTTAATCCGGACCGGGTGTCCATGCCCGATATCGATATCGACTTTGACGATGAGGGGCGAAGCCGGGTTATGGATTATGTTATTGACAAGTACGGGGCCAACCAGGTAGCACAGATCATTACCTATGGTACTATGGCAGCCAAATCTTCCATCCGCGATACGGCCAGGGTGCTGGATCTTCCCCTGGGCGATGCCGACAGGATAGCCAAGCTCATCCCCAATATGAAGCTGGCCAAAATATTCTCTTTGGATGACAGCAAACTGAAATCCAGCCTTCGTTCGGATGAACTCTTAAAGGTGAACGAACTGAAAAACCTGGCCGAAGGGGCCGATCTTGAAGCACAGACGATAAAACAGGCACAGATACTCGAAGGTTCCGTAAGGAATACCGGGATACATGCCTGCGGCGTTATCATTACCCCGGATGACATTACGAATTTCGTCCCGGTATCTATAGCCAAGGATTCCGACCTGTACGTAACACAGTTCGACAACTCGGTGGTGGAAAGCGCGGGTCTGCTGAAGATGGACTTTCTCGGGCTGAAAACACTGACCCTGATCAAGGATACGGTAAAGCTGGTGAAATACAAGCACAATATAGACCTCAACCCGGATGATTTTCCGCTGGACGATCAAAAGACATATGAGCTCTTTCAGCGCGGTGAAACCGTAGGGATATTCCAGTACGAATCCCCCGGGATGCAGAAATACATGAAAGAACTGAAGCCGACGGTCTTTGCCGATCTCATAGCCATGAACGCGCTGTACCGTCCGGGACCCCTGGAATACATCCCCAGTTTTATCAACCGGAAACACGGTAAGGAGGAGATCACTTACGATCTTGCTGCAATGGAAGAGTACCTCCAGGAAACCTATGGTATTACGGTGTACCAGGAGCAGGTGATGTTGCTGTCGCAAAAACTTGCAGGTTTTACCAAGGGTGAAGCGGACGTGTTGCGAAAGGCCATGGGTAAAAAAATATTTGCCCTGCTGGAGCAGTTAAAGCCCAAGTTCCTGGACGGGGGGGAAAAGAACGGCCACGACAGGGGAGTACTGGAGAAGATATGGAAAGACTGGGAAGCCTTTGCGAGTTATGCATTTAATAAAAGTCACTCTACCTGCTATGCCTGGATCGGTTACCAGACAGCTTACCTGAAAGCCAATTATCCTGCGGAATATATGGCAGCCGTACTTTCCAACAACATGAACGACATCAAGTCCGTCTCCTTCTTCCTCGAAGAGTGCAGGCGCATGGGACTGAATGTTCTCGGGCCGGATGTAAACGAATCCTTTTACAAGTTTACCGTAAACAAGGACAACGCCATACGTTTTGGAATGGGGGCCATTAAGGGAGTGGGCCGTGGTGCCGTGGAGACCATTGTGGAGAACAGGGAATCCGGGCCATACCGCTCCGTATTTGACCTGGCAAAGCGGGTAGACCTTCGTGCGGCCAATAAAAAAGCATTCGAGAACCTTGCCCTGGCCGGTGGTTTCGATTCTTTTGATGAGACGCACCGCGCCCAGTATTTTCACGATGAAGGCGATGGCATTGTTTTCCTGGAAAAAGTAATGCGGTATGCTGCCAAATACCAGGAAAACGAAAATTCCGCGCAGGTAAGCCTTTTCGGGGAAGCCAGTGAAGTACAGATACCCGAACCGGTGGTACCCCCCTGTGAGGAATGGGGGACTATGGAGAAACTCCGGAGAGAGAAGGAAGTTGTGGGCATATATATTTCCGGCCATCCGCTGGATGATTTTAAAACCGAAATGCAATATTTCTGCAACGGAAATATAGGTCTGCTGAACGAACTGGAGAATTATACCAACAGGGAGCTTTCGCTGGCGGGGGTCATCACCGATGTGCAGCACAGGACCTCCAAGAACGGAAAGGGATGGGCTGCATTTATCGTAGAAGATTACACGGATTCCTATGAGTTTAAGATCTTCGGGGAAGAATACCTCAAATTCAGGCATTTCCTGATGGTGAATTCCTTTATTTACATGAAGGTCTTTATCCGCGAAGGATGGGTTAACCGCGATACCGGTCAGCGGGGAGACCCCCGCCTGCAGTTTAACAGTATGCAGTTGTTACAGGATGTCATGGAAGCCTACGCGAGAAAACTTACTATCCATCTCAATATCGAAGACCTGGAGGATTCCAAGATCCGGGTACTCAAAGACATTATACAGGAGCACAAGGGAGACCATGCCCTGAGCTTTACCGTTTACAAGATGGATGAAAAATTAAAGTTATATATGCCCAGCCGGAAGAAAAAGGTGCGTATTTCTAATGAACTCCTTACGGAACTGAGCAGGAGGGACCTGGTGTATAAACTGAATTAATTTCCTGCAAAGAGATAGGGATGTCAAAAGATGCGGATGTAATTATTGCAGGAGGCGGGGCGGCAGGCTTTTTCGCCGCTGCCCATATGGCGGAGGCTTTGCCCGGTATAAGGATAATGATACTGGAAAAAAGCGGGGAAGTGCTTGCCAAAGTAAAAATATCAGGAGGAGGGCGGTGTAATGTTACACATGCCGAATTTGTTCCGCGCGAACTGGCCATACATTATCCCCGGGGACAAAAAGAATTATTGGGGCCTTTCCACACGTTTTGCAGCGGAGATACGGTACAATTTTTCGAAAGCAGGGGAGTAAGGCTTAAAACAGAAGAGGATGGCCGTATGTTTCCCGAAACCGATTCGTCACAGACCATTATTGATTGCCTGCTCCGGGAAACGGCACAACGAGGGGTACAGGTCCTGACGGGGCATGCCATCAGGGAAATACAATCCGCCGGAAATAGCTGGGAACTGGTGACGGCGAAAGGAAACTTTACCTGCCGCAAGCTCCTTATAGCTACCGGAAGCAGTCCGAAAATGTGGAATATTATCCGCCGATTTGGGCATTCCGTAGTACCCCCTGTTCCTTCACTTTTTACATTTCATATAAAAGATCCGCGTCTTGCAGGCCTTATGGGATTGGCTGCCCGGGTCTCCGTGAGGATATCGGGAGAAAAGAGTACCGGTGTTTTTGAAGGACCCCTGCTGATAACACATTGGGGCATCAGTGGTCCCGCCGTTCTGAAACTGTCGGCATGGGCAGCCCGGGAACTGCATGATTGTAATTACAAGTTTTCCGTAGAGGTAAACTGGCTGCATCAATTGACTTTTGAAGAAACCATAGCGGTCCTGAAGGAAAACAAAGAAATTCACGGAAAAAAGAATATTCTTTCTTCCGGGCCTTTTGATCTTCCGAAAAGGCTATGGGTGAAACTCGCGGAAGCATCGGGAATTCCGGCGGAGATGCGGTGGGCGGAAATACGCAGAGAATTGCTGGAGGACCTTGCCGGACAACTGACGAAAGGCGTTTTCCGGGTAGAGGGGAAAAGTACTTTTAAGGAAGAATTTGTTACTGCCGGAGGAGTGGACCTGAAAGAAATAGATTTTAAGACTTTTGGAAGTAAAATCCACAAAGGGCTGTTTTTTGCAGGAGAAGTACTGAACATAGATGCCGTAACCGGGGGCTTTAACTTTCAGAGTGCCTGGACAGGGGGGTATATAGCTGCTAAAGCAATAATAAGCGCCTTGTCGGGAAAAGGGAATAAATAAAAAAGACTGTCCGAAAAGTGCTTAATCCGTCGTTTTCGGGAAACGGAATAAAAAGCTTATTCCACCTGCTCTCGTATGTTCCCGGAAACAATAAATGCTTGAATGACTTTTCAGACAATCCTTTTTTCCCAGTGTTGTTTGTCCAACAATGAGTTGTGATATTACGATTACTGCTGCTGGGCCAGTAATGCCTGCAAGCGTTGTTGTAGTTCCGTATCGGTCTGTAATGCCATTGCAACTTCCTGGTAACGGTCGAGGGAAATACCTTCATTGGTTATGGCGTCTTCCATCTGTTTTTGAAAACCGGATTGCATTTCCTGCATCTTGTTCATTACCACACCGAATTTTTCTTTTTCGTCTGTACTGGCATCCGCTTCTTTTTCGGGAGATTGCGATGCCTGGTATAATTCGTTGAAACGATCTATTTCAAAACCATTTTCTTCTACCGTCTTTACCATTTCCTGCTGGGCTTTTACATTCACTTCCTGCACTCCCTGAAAAGCGGCAGCTATTTTACCCAGTTCATCATCCGATACATCTACTTTTTTCTGTTCTGCTGTTTGTGCGAAAGCGGCAGTGCCCACCATCAAAAAACACATCAGAGTAGCTTTTAATTTGCCTGAAAATTTCATTTTTGTAGGAATTTTAATTACTTTATTTTTGCCGAAACTACGATATTTATGAAGGAAACACCAAAGTTACCTTCGATTTAACAGGATCTTAACGGGATTTTCTGCTTTTTTAACTTCCGATTTTCCGGATATGATAAAGTGAGGAAAGCACTATCTTTGTACAAATTTTACGGATTGATGACAGAAAAGGATTTTGTGCCTGCCGGATACCGGGCTACCATAGAAACAGGAAGTTTTACCTGGAGATCGCCGAGCAATATCGCCCTGGTGAAATACTGGGGAAAACGGGGAGAACAGTTACCTGCCAACCCTTCCCTTAGTTTTACGCTGGATACTTGTGCCACAACTACGACGCTGCATTTTGAGAAGCGGGAACAACCGGTTTCGGGTTTCGGTTTCGATCTGCTTTTCGAAGGAAAAGCAAGGGAAGATTTTAAACCTAAGATAAATAGTTTTTTTGGCCGTATTGAAAGCTATATGCCATTTTTAAGACATTATCATTTTACAATAGAAACATCCAATTCCTTTCCTCATAGTAGCGGAATAGCTTCTTCAGCGAGTGGAATGAGTGCCCTGGCATTATGCCTGATGTCCATGGAAAAGGAAATGTCTCCCGGTATGCCGGAGGAGCATTTTTACCGGAAAGCGTCTTTTCTGGCCAGATTGGGCTCCGGTAGTGCATGCCGCAGTATAGAAGGCGGGCTGGTCGTATGGGGAAGGCATCCCGGAATTATGGGAAGTACGGACCTGTACGGGGTTTCTTATCCGGGAGAAGTGCACCCCGTATTCCAAACTTATCAGGATACCATATTACTGGTAGACCGCGGGGAAAAACAGGTGAGCAGTACCGCGGGCCACGGGCTTATGCACGGCCATCCTTTTGCGGAACGCCGTTTTGTACAGGCCGGTGAGAACCTGTCCGCATTGCAGCAGGTATTAAAGGCGGGGGATATGGCGCGCTTTACGGAAATCGTGGAAAGCGAAGCCCTCACCCTGCATGCCATGATGATGACCGGGAAACCGTATTTTATGCTGATGAGCCCCGCAACCCTTCAGGTCATCCGTAAAATATGGGATTTTCGTAAAAGATCCGGCTCTAATGTCTGCTTTACGCTCGATGCAGGGGCAAACGTCCATGTTTTGTACCCGGAAGAGGAAAAAAAGGCAGTAATGGAATTTATTAATAATGAGTTGGTTGCATATTGTGAAAAGGGGTATTATATTTGCGACCGCATTGGTGAAGGGGCCGTATCTCTGTAAAGAGGAGCGATATATTGTCTGACAGACAGCAATATTTGTTTGCGAAAAATAGTGTTAAAACGCAATAAAAATTGTTGTCGCCGTTAAATTTGTGTATCTTTATAAAGCTGAGGCCGAAATATTAAAGAGAATGAAACCGGTAGGTGTGAAAAACCGTTCCGCACAGAGAGATGGTTGTTTTAGCCATCAAAGGTTTCGTTCCTGTGTTGAGTTTGTCGAAATATGACCGTTGAAAACACAATAAAATAATACATGAAAGGACCGTTATTTTATTCGAAAATACTGCTCTTCGGAGAGTATGGTATCATTAAGGATTCCAAAGGGTTGTCCATACCTTATAATTTTTACAACGGGGCGTTGAAAACGGCCAAAGAATTTTCAAGGGAAATATCCGAATCCAACCTCAGCCTGAAACGATTTGCAGATTACCTGGAGAGCCTGCAAACCGAAAAACCGGGCCTGGTGACTTTTGACATAGAAAAACTGAAAGAAGATGTGGCGGGCGGGATGTATTTTGACAGCAGTATACCCCAGGGTTACGGAGTAGGTTCGAGCGGTGCGCTGGTAGCCGCCATTTACGATAAATATGCCACTGACAAGATCACCGTACTGGAAAACCTTACCAGGGATAAATTATTGAAATTAAAAGAGATATTCGGGGAAATGGAATCTTTTTTCCACGGGAAGTCTTCCGGACTGGACCCCCTGAACAGTTACCTCAGTATTCCCATACTCATCAATTCGAAAGATAATATAGAACCTGCGGGAATCCCTTCACAGAAGAAAGACGGTAAGGGTGCGGTTTTTCTGCTGGATAGCGGGATGGTTGGTGAAACAGCCCCCATGATCCAGATTTTTATGGAAAACATGAAGCAGGAAGGGTTCCGTAAAATGCTTAAAGAACAGTTTATCAAGCATACCGATGCCTGTGTGGAGGATTTCCTGAAAGGGGATGTAAAATCGCTTTTCGGGAATATCAAACAATTGTCGCACGTGGTCCTGGACAATTTTAAACCCATGATCCCGGCACAGTTTCACAAACTTTGGAAACACGGTATCGAAACCAATGAATACTACCTGAAACTCTGTGGTTCCGGAGGGGGAGGATATATACTCGGTTTTACCCAGGATATCGATAAGGCCAGAAAAGCTCTCAAAGACTACAACCTGGAAGTAGTCTACAATTTCTGATGACATAAATAACCCTGAAAGCAATACATATCAGGCCTAACACGTTGTAATTGAGTAATTCTATGTTTAAGGTTTGTTGCCGGTTTGCCAGTTTCCCGGTTGTTGATTAGTTCGGGAGTTGAAACGGAAAATCTTTCCTAAAAAACTTCAGAACCCCTTAGCATGCAATACCTTCAATCTTTATCAGGTTCCTGAACCCTTTGGCAAGTTCAGGATAAACTGAAATCGACGGGCAACCTTCATCAATTACCACAAATCTCCGGTTCTCCTCGTCTCTCTGTATATGATACGTTTGCCCTGCAATAAGTATGAAAAGAATATTGCTTTCCGTATATTAGCAATATCTATTCCGGGAACATATAACCGTTTCCGGTTTTGTTTTCGTATAAGGCCGTAAAAATTGAAGGTGTGCAGCTATCCAGGAAAAACAAACTGCTATTACTTAAGCTTTTAAGTGTCTTTTCCGTGGTCCGGGGATATAACATCCTGGCTATTGTCGTTGCCCAGTATCTTACCTCCGTTTACATTCTCGCTCCGGAAAAACCGCTTATGCAGGTGGTCCTGGACGGTAATCTTTTTGCTATCGTCGCCGCTTCGGCACTTGCCATTGCTTCCGGGTACATTATCAATAATTTTTACGATGCGGAAAAGGACCTGATTAACCGCCCCAGGAAAACCATGCTCGACCGTCTTATCAGCCAGCGAACAAAATTAACGGCCTATTTTCTACTGAATTTTGCTTCGGTGATCTTTGCCAGCTACGTATCTTTTCGCGCCGTCGCTTTCTTTTCGGTATATATTTTTGCGTTGTGGTTCTATTCACATAAGCTGAAACGCATTCCTATGATAGGAAATGTGATATCTTCCGTTCTGGCAATTACTCCTTTTTTTGCCGTATTTATTTATTACAAGAATTTTGCAACGGTGATTTTTGTACATGCGATCTTTCTGTTTCTCATTATCCTGATCCGGGATATGGTGAAAGACCTCGAAAACATCAGGGGAGACCTGGCACAGGGGTACAGGACCATTCCTATTATTTACGGGGAAAAGGTCTCCAAGAGGATCATTACCCTGCTGGCATTCGTTACCTGGGTACCTACCTACTTGCTGATAGCCAGATTTGAAATAGGTCATATGGATATTTTCTTTTACGGTTGCTTCCTGTTGCTCCTGGTCTTTTTGGCGCTGATGTGGAAAGCATCTTCCAAGAAAGATTACCTCGTACTGCACAACATTCTTAAGTTTATAATTGTCGCAGGAGTGTTCAGTATCCTGCTGATAGATATCGACCTGGTGCTGAACCGGATCCTGTAAAGGTCAAAAGGATAATGGCCCAACTTTCAAAGATAACGGATAACGGAGTTAGGGACGAATATCCTATCTTTGCCAAAAAAGAGGACATGAGCAGAACAGACAAGAACAGGAGAGGAAAGGTATCCGGAAGACAAGGAGGAGAGCGTAAGGAAAGTTATGCCAGAGGCAATGCACCTATACGCAAGAAGCCCGTATCGAAAAACCCGGATGAAATGCGGCTGAACAAATATATAGCCAATGCGGGGATCTGTTCGCGCCGGGATGCGGATATTTATATTGCCGCGGGTAATGTGTCCGTCAACGGGGAGCCGGTGACCGAACTCGGGTTTAAAGTAAAACTTACGGATGAGGTCCGTTTTGACGGAAAGCTCATCCGGCCGGAGAAGAAAGAATATGTGCTTCTGAACAAACCGAAAGGTTTTATTACCACAACCAGGGATGAGCGGGGGAGAAGAACGGTCATGGAACTGGTGTCCAATGCTTCCAAATCCAAATTGCTGCCTGTAGGGCGGCTGGACCGCAATACCACCGGATTACTTTTATTTACCAACGACGGAGACCTGGCCAAGAAACTTACCCATCCGAAACACGGGGTGCGGAAGATATATCACGTAGAGTTGGACAAGAACCTTAAGCAGGAAGACCTGGTGAAGATACAGCAGGGGCTTACCCTGGATGACGGTCTTATTGAGGTAGACGAGGTCAGCTATATAGAAAATGCTCCTAAACGCGAGGTGGGGATACGAATACACAGCGGCAAAAACCGTATTGTCCGCAGGATCTTCGAACACCTGGGGTATGATGTGATTAAACTGGACCGGGTTATTTTTGCCGGGCTTACCAAAAAAGACCTTCCGCGGGGACACTGGCGCCCCCTGACACAACAGGAGGTTATCAATCTCAAAATGATGTAAACGGAAAATAATAGAAAAGGGCTGTGTTTGAACAGCCCTTTTCTGGTTTTATCTTTCCGCTATTGGGTCACACCGGAACGTTTTCTTCCTTCAGATATGCCCTTCCTGTGATTAGGCTTTGGAAGTCAGTGATTTAAAGAAGACGAACCCGAAGCCGAGAAACAACATAAAGTGGAACGGGAATAGTCCGTAATCATTCAGTGATATTGCGCTGTACATGCCAAAGAGGAAATAAAAGGCCAGAACTGCTTCGAGCAGGGTGTTGGGGGAAATTTTTTCGTGAAGGTATTTATTGCCTTTCCAACTGTCTGCAAGATTTTTGATATTGAATTTCGGCGTCCTTACAAATTCACTTCTTTTACCGATATGTCCTTCCAGTACGGCTACGGAATTGTGCAGGGAAAAGCCCATGGCTACGGAGAAGAAGGTAAAGAACATTTTGATGTAGTCGATAAAATTGTCAAATCCGCTGCCCTGAATGTTTTTATAAGTAAACCAGTAACACACGAACAGTATGATGGTACTGGCTATAAAAAAACTTGTTACTTCAAAAACCCAGTCGAGATGTCCGAAGGTGTTTTTTATATAGAGCATAGGTATACTGAGCAACGCCACGACAAATACACATAAGAACATGGAACTGTTCAGCAGGTGAAGAACACCGTGCAGCTTGGTTTTGAACGGGATGTTCTTCGCCGAGATAACGCGGGTAACCGTTTTCCGGAAGTTTTCGGCTCCTCCCTTGTTCCAGCGGAATTGCTGGGAACGGGCAGCACTGATAACCACGGGAAGTTCTGCCGGTGTTTCCACGTCTTCAAGATATTTGAATTTCCAGTTTTTGAGCTGTGCCCTGTAACTCAGGTCCAGGTCTTCGGTAAGGGTATCTCCTTCCCAGTTCCCGGCGTCGATGATACATTCCTTACGCCATATCCCTGCCGTACCGTTGAAGTTGATAAAGTGCCCTTTGCTGTTACGCCCCACCTGCTCCAGGGTGAAGTGGGCATCCAGGGCGAAAGCCTGTATCTTGGTGAGTAGAGAATAATCACGGTTAAGATGTCCCCAACGGGTTTGTACCACACCTATTTCCGGGTCCTTAAAATAGATCACCGTTTTCTTCAGCCAGTCGCTGTCCGGTAAAAAATCGGCATCGAAGATGGCTATAAATTCTCCTTTGGCTATTTTCAGGCCTTCTTTTAATGCGCCGGCTTTAAACCCCTGACGATTTTCCCTTCGGATATGCTGAATGTCAAGCCCGGTTTCCCGGAGTTTGGCGATCTGCCCGGCTGTTTCGGCAACCGATTCGTCCGTAGAATCATCCAGGACCTGTATTTCCAGTTTGTTCTGCGGATATTCTATCTTAGCGATATTCTCGAGGAGCCTTTCCACTACATATTCCTCGTTGTAAATAGGAAGCTGGATAGTAACGTAAGGGATCTCTCTCGGGTCCAGTAAATTGAATTTGGGAGCCTCGTCGTTTTTACGTTTGTGCCCCAGGTAATTGAAAAGCAGGTTTAACTGCGCCAGGCTGTAAAAGAAAATAAGCAACAAAGCTATGCTGTATATAGCAATGGCAATGTATGAAAGTGTTAGCACCATTTAGATTGTTTTAAACTGTACTTGAATATCCCGCCCAAAATTGAGCGGCGGCAAAGATAGTACCTTTTACGGTTCCCGAAACTTTTCGGACCACTATTCCGTTTTTATAACGATCTGGTATTTCGTTATATAGTATTTTCCCTGCACCTGTGTTCATTTTCAGTGTTTTGGGTCCGCCGGGCATTTCCCGTGATGTACTTCCCCGGGGTTAAAGGGGTAACACCTTTTATGCATAACGGACATATCATTTTTTCTCAATTAGCCGGGGTAGTTCGGAATAACTGCTGTCATTAACATACGAGCATAACAGATGTTTTGGATGTTTTTCCCTGTAATTTTTTTAGCAGGGAAAATCCCGCTATGGCCAGGCTCCGTATTTTCTCCCGCTATTGCCTGTTTCCGGGTATCCGAAACAAGATGGCTCTCCGGCATCAAGGATTTTTCTTGCTTCGGATGTTCCGTACACAATCTTTAAACGGCGTACCGGGCTATTTATTTGCCGCGGGGTAAAGTTTTAAGCGGGGAGTCGTTTTATTAATTCCTTGAAAAGTAGTATCATATCGGGTTCGGCCCTGGCTGCAGTAGCTAAAATGTCATTGACATCTATGGGGGCCAGGTTATCCGGATCACATTCGTCGGTGAGTACGGATACCGCCACTACTGGAAGTTGCAGATGGTTGGCTACGATTACTTCCGGTACGGTGCTCATGCCTACGGCGTCCGCGCCGATGATCTTCAGGTAGCGGTATTCGGCCCTGGTTTCCAGCTGTGGCCCCACTACGGAAGCATACACTCCTTTTCTGAGGACGATGTCTTTTTCCTGTGCTATTTTTACCAGGATGTCCCGCATGGAAGTGTCATAGGGGTTGCTCATATCCACAAAGCGTTTTCCGAAATCGGAAACATTTTTAAAGGCGAGCGGGGAGTCACCCTGAAGGTTGATATGATCTTCGATAAGCATGATCTCACCCTTTTTGAATTCCGGGTTAACAGCCCCTCCGGCATTGGAGATAAGTAATTTTTTTATTCCCAGCCGGTGCATTACCCGGATAGGATAGGTTACGCCGATAAGGTCATACCCTTCGTACAGGTGAAATCTTCCCTGCATGACCACAATTTTTTTACCTTCGAGTTCCCCGAAAATCAGCTTTCCCGAATGGAATTCTACCGTGGCCAGCGGAAAATAGGGGATGTGACTGTAATAGGCCACTACGGCATTCCGGATATCATCGGCCAGTTTCCCCAGCCCGGTACCCAGTACAATGCCTATTTCCGGCTCCCGGAAACCCCTTTCGAGAAGATATGCTACCGATTCGTCAAGATCGTTTTGTGTCATGTTCTGTTGTTTTGAAGATATTTTGCACCGATATAATATAGTATGTCCGGCGTTGTTGTCATATATAAGTTACAGCATTTTTGTATTGTGGCAGCCCTTTCAATTCCGTCATTCACATAAAAAATTTGCCGGTATTCCTTCGGATTTCCCCTATGGGTATTTTGTGTTATAACTATTGATGACTCCACGCCCTCAACACTCCGATACCTGAACGATTGAAAACAGAATTCTCATTAAATCCCCGGACTTTTTAGCCTGTAATTTCCGGGGCCGGTCCTGAATACAACAGGAAAGATATAAAAAAGTAAAACCCGCCATAACCATATGACGGGTTTTTTTCTATGCAAATATTTTGCAGCAGGACTTCAGCCTATTGATTATCATCGATCTTTTCTTCGATTTTCTCGCCGGTCTTTTTGGCTTTTTCCTTTATAGTATCAGCTGCTTTTTTAGTTTCATCCCAGGTATCTTCTGCTGCATCCTTGGTATCCTCCCAAGTGTCTTCCGCAGCATCTTTGGTGTCATCCCAGGCATCTTCTGCCTTGTCCCCGGCCTCATCCAGAGAGTTTTCTATTTTATCTCCGGCGTCTTCTTTTTTCTTGGTGTCCCTGCATGAAGTGAGGGTAATTGCAAATACAGCCAATAAAATCATGCTTAAAGATACTTTTTTCATAATCTGAATGTTTTTTACGAGTTAATAAATAGAAAAATCCGGAAAATGTTTTTCCGATTGACCCTTCTTAGCTTACTTGTCTATAGTAATATACGCAAAAAACCGACTATTTGGATTACAGCGCCTGTATTTTTTTTAACATAAAGTGAGTTAATTCGTCCTGTTTCTTTTCTATGCAGTTCTTTTTCAATTAGTTGTGAAAATACCTGAGAAAGCTGGTCTTTATGGGAAACAGAAAGTACTCCGCCGAGTTTTACAAGTTCATTGGCCTCTTTGAATTTACTGTAGTTTTTGCCAATAATTACAGGGATCCCGAAAACTGCGGGTTCGAGGATATTATGAAGCCCGGTGGAGCCCATACCGCCACCTACGTAGGCTATATCGGCATAACTGTATATTCTGGTAAGTATCCCTATGGTATCGATGATAATGACATCGTAGTCCTGTAAATGGTGTTTTTCTCTTTCGGAATAAAGGACGGTCTTTTTCCGGATGGATTTTAGCAGGCTCTCGTTATGCGCAGGTTTTATATTATGTGGTGCCAGGGCAAATTTAATATCTTCCGGGGCATTGTTTATCATTTCGGAAAGCAGTTCTTCGTCTTCGGGCCAGGTGCTTCCCGCCACAAAACACAGCTTCCCGTTCTTGAATGTTTCCATGAATTCAAGCGTATTATCCCGGTGCAGGATCTCTTCTACCCGGTCCAGGCGGGTATCGCCGCTCACGGTCACCCGGTCTATACCTATTCCGTTAAGCAGGTTACCCGAGTTTTCATCCTGTACAAAAAAGTGACGGAACGTTTGGAGGGAACGTCGCATAAATCCGCCGTAGGGTTTAAAGAACAACTGGTCTTCACGGAAAATGGCAGAGATAAGAATAGTGTTTATTTTTCGTTTATTAAGTTCGGAAAGATAATTCGGCCAGAATTCATACTTGACAAACACGGCAAGTTCGGGCGTTGTAATGTCAAGGAATTTTTTTGCATTTTTCCTGGTGTCCAGGGGCAGATAGGTAATTATATCCGCGGCTTTGCTGCCCTTCTTGATTTCGTATCCAGAAGGAGAGAAAAAAGTAACCAGAATTTTGCGGTCCGGGAACTCGGTTTTGATCTTTTCAATGACGGGGAGCCCCTGTTCGAATTCACCGAGCGAAGCCGTGTGGAACCAGATGATCCTGTCGCCCGGGCCCAGTGTTTTCCGCAGATCCGAAAAAACCGTTTTTCTGCCGTTGACGAAAAACCTTATTTTATTGTTGAATATAGCTATGATCTTCAGCAGAAAACCTGCAATACAAATCAGGATGTTGTAAATAAAAGACAGCATGGTGCAACCGGAATTTGAGGAACGGAACGAAATCCTGTTCTTTGGCTGCTAAAATACATTACTTTCCGCAAACCTGTGAGGTAAAACCAAATTTTCAGGATCGAAGAAATTCATTCCTGTTTCATTGGCGGACGTTCCTTTATTTCGTATTATTGTTTGGTTTTTCAGCCGCTGATATATGGATACTATTCATGTGGATGCCCCCGCAGCATTGACTTTTATTCGGAGCGGGGCCTGTCAGAGTGCGGCGTTCAATTTAAATACAGATATAGTGAAGAAAATACAGATGGTAGACCTCAAAGGTCAGTATGAATTTATCAAGGATACCGTTGATCGTTCCATAGCGGAAGTTATAAACTCTACGGCATTTATCAACGGCCCGGAAGTAAGGGAGTTTCAGAGAGAACTGGAAGCATATCTCGGTGTAAAACACGTTATTCCCTGTGCCAATGGTACGGATGCCTTGCAGATTGCCATGATGGGGCTGGGCCTGGAGCCCGGTGACGAAGTGATTACGGCCGATTTTACTTTTGCGGCTACCGTAGAGGTTATTGCCCTGCTTCAGCTTACCCCGGTACTGGTGGATGTGGAGCCGGATACATTTAATATCGACCCGGATGCCATACGCAGGGCCATAACGCCGAAAACCAAGGCTATAGTGCCCGTACATCTTTTCGGCCAGTGTGCCGATATGGATGCCATTATGGAAATAGCAAAGGAGCATAATCTCTATGTCATTGAAGACAATGCACAAGGTATAGGGGCTACGTATACCTTCAGGGATGGTAAAAAGGTAAAGACCGGTGCCATAGGAGATGTGGCTGCGACTTCGTTCTTTCCGTCCAAAAATCTTGGTTGTTACGGGGATGGCGGAGCCATTTTTACTAATGACGATAACCTGGCGCATGTGATAAGAGGTATCGTCAACCACGGTATGTATGAGCGCTATCACCACGATGTCGTCGGTGTGAATTCACGGCTCGATTCCATACAGGCAGCCGTACTGCGTGCCAAATTGCCCCTGCTGGACACCTATAATGAAAAAAGAAAAGCAGCCGCTGCAAAATATACCAGGGCATTCGAAGGAGAAGACAAAGTCGTTACCCCTGTTCTTGTAGGTGAAACCGATTCGCATGTCTATCACCAGTACACCCTGAAGATAAAAGGAGCGGACAGGGATGCGCTGGTAGCATTTCTGGGAGCGCACGATATACCATGCGGGGTCTATTATCCGATACCCCTGCACAGACAAAAGGCATATCTGGACGAAAGATATAAAGAAGAAGAATTTTCCGTGACCAATAAACTGGTGGAAGAAGTAATATCCCTTCCCATGCATACGGAACTGGAAGACGAACAGATAGAATACATTACATCCAAAATAAAGGAATTTGTAAATGAATAAATGTGTCAATTAATCAATGTGCCAATAAGTAAATTTTCTAATTATCACATTACCGAATTGACTAATTAAAAACATCGTTAGTTTGTACTTTAGGGAATAACGAATGATGAATACAGAACCCTTCGGCTGGGTTCAGGAACCTAATCGAATGACGAAGTTTTAAAAATCCATAATTCATGCTTTACAGCACTTCGGAATTCTACGGCTCAACATTCGGGATTCGGTATTAAAAAATCACAAAAAACTATGAAAAAGAAGATATTAGTGACAGGAGGGCTTGGCTTTATTGGCTCCCACACGGTGGTAGAATTGCAGAACGAAGGATTTGAGGTGGTGATTATCGATAACCTTTCCAATTCTTCCATAGAAGTGCTCGAAGGAATAACACGTATTACGGGAAAAACACCCCGGTTCGAAAAGATAGACCTGAGAGAAAAAGTTAAAGTGAAGGAGTTTTTTGCCAAACATGCCGATATTTCCGGGGTTATTCATTTTGCCGCATCCAAGGCTGTTGGCGAAAGTGTGGAAAAGCCGCTGTTGTATTACGAGAACAATATCAACACGCTGGTCTACATATTACAGGAACTGCGGGATAAAGGAGAGGCCTGCTTTATCTTCAGCTCTTCCTGTACCGTTTACGGGCAGGCAGACGAATTACCGATCACGGAGAACGCCCCCGTGAAAAAAGCAGAATCGCCGTATGGAAATACCAAACAGATAGGAGAAGAGATTATAGCCGATACCTGTAGTGTGCATAAAGGGCTGAAGGCTATATCGCTTCGTTATTTCAATCCCATTGGAGCACATCCTTCCGTGGAAATCGGCGAACTGCCCCTGGGAGTGCCGCAAAACCTGGTGCCCTTTATTACGCAGACCGGTGCCGGAGTGCGTGAACAACTATCCGTGTTCGGAGGAGACTATCCGACACCCGACGGTACGGGGATACGCGATTATATCCATGTTGTGGACCTGGCGAAGGCCCACGTCGTGGCATTGCAACGATTACTGAAGGGAGATAACAAAAACAACTACGAAGTATATAATGTAGGTACCGGAAAAGGAAGTTCCGTCCTGGAAGTAATCGGGAGTTTTGAAAATGTTTCCGGTGAAAAACTCAATTACAAGATAGTAGACCGCAGGCCCGGCGATATTACCGCTGCCTATGCAGATACCACTAAAGCCAATACGGAACTGGGATGGAAAGCCAAATCTACCCTCAATGATGCCATGCGATCGGCATGGGAGTGGGAAAAGAAAATAAGAAGCTGATAAATCCGGATGGGCGAGGGGGATTTTAAAGAAATCTGAAGTTGCATACCGAAAAAATACGGCTATTTAGCCCGGGTGTTGCAGAAGTTTAATCCCATTAAATGGGTTTAATTCCCCGGTGCTCTGCATTGAAATAGGCTAAGGCTTGACTCGTTTGGGTACCTCGTGTCCCGATCCCGATTATTATCGGGATTGCCCCGGGGTAGTTGATTTTAAATTGTTGCCGGCTAACAACGGGTACCCGTAAAGATTTTCCATTTTTCCGGAGACCGGACTGTTGGATAGTTCATACGAATTAACTGACCAAATAAACAACAATGAAAAAAATGCTTCTGTACACCGCGCTCTTCAGTGCTGCTTTACTCCAGGCACAAAAGACCTATCTGCATTGCGGAAAAATTCTGGATACGGAGAGTGGTGAGATTCTGAATGAAAAAAACCTGGTTATTTCCGACGGTAAAATAATTGAGGTGGCAGCCGGTTATGTGACCCCGGCAGATTCCGGAGACGTTATAGACCTGTCCGGAAAAACCGTGTTACCGGGGCTTGTGGATATGCATGTACACCTGGAACACGAAACCAACCCGAAACGCTACCTGGCGAGGTATACCGAAAATGAGGCCGATGTGGCCTTTGAATCTACAGTGTATGCCAGAAAAACCCTGATGGCCGGTTTTACCACGGTCAGGGACCTGGGAGGTAGCGGTATTAATACAGCCTTGCGCGATGCCATAAAAAAAGGATACGTTGTGGGCCCCCGGATTTTTTCCGCGGGAAAGTCCATTGCTACTACCGGAGGTCATGCGGACCCTACCAATGGTAGCCGTAAAGACCTCATGGGGGACCCCGGGCCTAAGGACGGTGTGATAAATTCCCCCGAGGAAGCCCGGAAAGCCGTGCGGCAGCGTTATAAAAACGGTGCGGATGTCATAAAAATAACGGCGACAGGCGGAGTGCTTAGTGTGGCAAAAAGCGGTCATAATCCGCAGTTCTTTTTAGACGAAATAAAAGCTATAACGGAAACAGCAGCTGATTACGGCATGCTGGTAGCGGCCCATGCGCATGGCGACGAAGGTATGCAGCGCGCTATTCGGGGAGGGGTAAAGACCATAGAGCACGGTACGTTTATGAGTGAGGAAACCATGGAGATGATGAAAGAATATGATGCCTATTATGTGCCTACCATAATCGCGGGAAAGGAAGTAGCCGAAAAAGCGGAGATAGCAGGGTATTTTCCCGACCTGGTAGTTCCCAAGGCCAGGGAAGTGGGGCCGAAGATACAGGGAACTTTTGCGAAGGCATATAAGAAAGGAGTGAAAATAGCTTTCGGTACGGATGCCGGAGTGTATAAGCACGGGGATAATGCAAAGGAATTCCAGTATATGGTGGAAGCAGGAATGCCGGAAGCGGAAGCTATCCGATCGGCTACGGTTACGCCTGCCATGTTGCTGGGGATGAAAGACCAGATCGGGCAACTCAAAAAAGGTTATATTGCAGATATTATTGCAGTGAATGACGATCCGGTCAAAAATATAAAAACACTCCGGAATGTGGTATTTGTCATGAAAGAAGGAGTGGTTTACAAAAACGAGCATACAAAGCCAGAATAAACAGGGCGGAGCGGAGGTGATGGCCCGTTCCGCTGAAATAACCATCCGATTAAAACAATGTTGTGGTACCACAGGTGAAAGATACGGAGGCCTTACTGGACTGTGCCCGGAAGGAACAATTATGGGAAAAACTGGTGATGCAGTTAAACAAAGATTTTCTGTACGCCAATATCCATATAGACATAGATACGACCGTTTCTCCCGGGAAACTGGGGAGAATACTGCACGAGACGGTATTTCTGCTGATGCGGGACAGGTTTAACGATTACCTGAACCTGCTCTATATTATCGACGTCCCCGAAACAGAGGTGAAAAATATACAGGCACTGGATACGGTGGAGATATCCGGGGAAGTATCGTTTCTCATCCTCAAAAGAGAATGGCAAAAGGTATGGTTCAAGAACAGGACCTGATACTGTGGCCCCGGTTTTCATAAAAGCCCCGGGAGTGACTTCCGGTTCTTGTTGTCCGTAAAGTCAAATGGCGGGAATCCCACAAAAAAAAGGCATATAGTTACTGTAAGTGCGTTTTTGTTTCGACTTGTTAAAATCTTACTAATTGTATATATAAATGTCTCATAACTTTAACACCATGTATTTGAAATATTGTACTTTTGAAAAAAAATTGTCATAAAGAGACAGCTGAAAAAGATAATATGGATAAGTATTCTTTTTTGAATGCTGCGCATACAGCATTTTTTGCTGACCTATACGATCAGTATTTACAGAATCCCGACAGCGTGGAACCCAGCTGGAGGGCTTTTTTTCAAGGATTCGATTTTGGAGTGGAAAGCGTTGCACCCGATGACTTTGTCGCTTCAAATGGTATTGAAGTAACCGTTCCCGAAGCAGCCTCCTCCTCAGGGACTTCCGGCCAGGCAGAAGTGCCGGCAGTTGTTGTGAAGGAATTCAGGGTCGTGGATCTCATCGATGCTTACCGTACCCGGGGCCATCTGTTTACCAAGACCAATCCGGTCAGGGAAAGGAGGCAATATGCCCCTACGCTCGACAAGGAGAACTTCGGCCTTACGGATGCGGATATGGACGTGGAGTTCAAGGCCGGCGAAATACTCGGTATAGGGACCAAGACACTGCGGGAGATCATAGATCATCTTCAGGCGATCTACTGCGATTCTATCGGGATGGAATACATGTACATCCGCCAGCCTGAAGAAGTACAATGGATACAGAACAAACTCAATGTCAACGATAACCATCCTTCTTTTTCTGCCGAAGAGAAAAAACACATTCTCAGCAGGCTGAATGATGCCATATCCTTTGAAGGATTCCTGCACACCAAGTATGTGGGGCAAAAGCGGTTTTCACTCGAAGGAGGCGAATCCCTTATTCCGGCTCTGGACGCTATTGTGGACAAGGCGGCAGATCTGGGGGTAAAGCAGTTTGTCATGGGGATGGCCCACCGTGGCCGTCTCAACGTCCTGACCAATATCTTCGGGAAGTCCGCAAAGGATATTTTCAGCGAATTTGACGGTAAGGACTATGAAATTCCTGCTTTTGACGGGGACGTTAAATATCACCTGGGCTGGACTTCCGAACGAAAGACCAAAGCGGGTAAGGAAATACGCATGAATATCGCGCCCAACCCTTCACACCTCGAAACCGTAGGAGCGGTAGTGGAAGGGATTACAAGGGCAAAGCAGGACAACCACTATGAAGATGACTTCTCTAAAGTACTTCCTATAGTAGTGCACGGAGATGCTGCCATTGCCGGCCAGGGAATTGCCTATGAGGTAGTACAGATGGCTAAGCTGGACGGCTATAAAACCGGGGGAACCATTCATATGGTAGTCAATAACCAGATAGGCTTTACTACCAATTATCTCGATGCCCGTTCATCTATTTACTGTACGGATGTCGGAAAAGTGACTTTGTCACCCGTACTTCATGTCAATGCGGATGATGTGGAGGCAGTGGTGCATGCTGCACTGTTTGCCCTGGATTTCCGGATGACCTTTAAAAGAGATGTCTTTATAGATCTTCTCGGATATCGTAAATACGGTCATAATGAAGGAGATGAGCCGAAATTTACACAGCCTAAACTCTATAAGGCCATTGCCAAACATCAAAACGCAAGGGACCTTTATGCGGAGAAACTGATTAAAGAAGGTATTATAAATAATGAGTATGTAAGTGAACTTGAGTCCAAATACAAAACACTGCTGGAAGAAGAACTGGAGGAATCACGGAAAGAGGATACCACCAGGATCACCCCTTTTATGCAGGATGAATGGAAGGGATATGAGCTGGTAAGAGAAGATGTAATGTTGAAGCCGGTAGATACCGGTTATCCCAAAGATAAGCTCACGAAAATAGCTGAGGTTATCACTAAACTTCCGGAAGACAAAAAGTTCCTCAGGAAAATAGAAAGACTTATAGGAGACAGGCACAAGATGTTCTTCGAAACCGATACCCTGGATTGGGCCATGGGAGAACTTCTCGCCTACGGGACCCTTCTCGATGAAGGCTTTAATGTGAGGCTAAGCGGACAGGATGTGGAACGGGGGACCTTCTCGCACCGTCATGCCGTTTTAAAAGTAGAGGATAGCGAAGAGGAAGTAGTATTGCTGAATGAACTGAATGAAAAACAAGGCCATTTCTATGTCTACAATTCCCTGCTTTCGGAATACGGAGTAGTTGGTTTTGATTACGGTTATGCCATGGCCAGCCCGAAGACGCTGACCATATGGGAAGCTCAGTTCGGAGATTTCAGTAACGGTGCGCAGATCATGATCGACCAGTATATCTCTGCCGCCGAAGATAAGTGGAAAATACAGAACGGCCTGGTTATGTTGCTGCCTCACGGGTATGAAGGACAGGGGGCCGAACACTCTTCGGCACGTATGGAAAGATATCTGCAGCTTTGTGCTAAAGACAATATGTACGTGGCAGACTGTACTACCCCGGCCAACTTCTATCACCTGTTGCGCAGACAGATGAAAGTGAATTTCCGTAAACCTCTTGTGGTATTTACACCTAAAAGCTTACTGCGTCATCCGAAAGCGGTTTCAAGTGTGGAAGATCTGGTGAATGGGTCTTTCCGGCCGGTAATTGATGATGCCGGTGTAAAGGCCGGAGATGTGAAGAGCCTGGTTTTCTGTACCGGTAAGTTCTATTACGATCTGCTGGACGCCCGTGAAGAAAAAGGAAGAGAGAAAGATGTGGCACTGGTGAGGCTGGAACAGTTGTTCCCGTTGCCTTCCGATGAGATCAGGGAGATCATAAGCAAATATAAGAATGCCAAAGACATTGTATGGGCACAGGAAGAACCCCGTAATATGGGTGCCTGGAGCCACTTGCTGATGCATCTCGAGGATGCCCGGGAATTCAGGGTATGCTCCAGAAGATTCTATTCTTCCCCTGCTGCCGGAAGTGCGGTAAGGTTCAAAAAGAGACATCAGGAAGTCATAGATTACGTTTTTGACGAAAACAAGGATAACAACATCAGGGATTACAGGGCCAAAAATGGTTACGGACATTAAAAAATGTCCCTGTCATAAGGCATGGTAAACCAAAAACAAGAATACGACCAATAAAATTATAGAACAATGATTTTAGAAATGAAAGTTCCTTCGCCGGGGGAATCTATTACAGAAGTAGAAATAGCCGAATGGCTGGTTTCTGACGGGGATTATGTAGAGAAAGACCAGGCCATTGCGGAAGTGGATTCGGATAAAGCAACCCTGGAACTCCCTGCCGAGGCGAGTGGTATTATTACGCTTAAAGCCGAAGAAGGCGATGCGGTTGCCGTAGGTGAAGTGGTTTGTCTGATAGATACAGGCGCTGCCAAACCGGAAGGAGGGGATGCAGACAAAAAAGAAAAACCGGAAGCCAAAGAAGAAAAGAAAGAGGCCCCGAAAGAAGAGGCTAAACCGGCAGCACAGCCAGCCCAGCCCGAGAAGAAAGAAACTTATGCCTCTGGTACGGCTTCTCCTGCAGCAAAAAAAATACTGGAGGAAAAAGGAGTTCCGGCAAATGAAATAAAAGGGACTGGTAAAGACGGCCGTATTACCAAAGACGATGCCGTAAAGGCAGTGCCTTCTATGGGGACGCCCGGACCCGGGAGCAGGGGTCAGGAACGTAAAAAACTTTCCATGCTCCGCCGAAAAGTGGCGGAACGCCTGGTCTCGGCCAAGAACGAAACGGCTATGCTTACCACCTTTAACGAGGTGAATATGACGCCGATCTTTAAATTGAGAAATCAGTATAAAGAAGACTTCAAGTCAAAGCACGGGGTAGGTCTCGGTTTCATGAGCTTCTTTACCAAGGCGGTAGTGCGGGCATTACAGTTATTTCCGGATGTAAACTCCATGATTGACGGGGATTATAAGATAAGCTACGACTTCTGCGACATTTCCGTAGCCGTATCAGGTCCCAAGGGGCTTATGGTGCCCGTAGTGCGAAATGCGGAAAACCTGAGCTTCAGGGGAATCGAATCGGAGATCAAACGTCTGGCCATCCGTGCCCGTGACGGACAGATTACCGTAGATGAAATGACCGGAGGGACCTTTACCATTTCCAACGGTGGGGTGTTCGGAAGTATGTTGTCCACACCTATCATCAATCCGCCGCAATCCGGTATTCTGGGAATGCACAACATTCTGGAACGTCCTATTGCCGTAGACGGAAAAGTAGAGATACATCCCATGATGTACGTTGCCCTTTCCTATGATCACAGGATCATTGACGGGAAGGAATCCGTAGGTTTCCTTGTGGCTATAAAAGAAGCCCTGGAGAGCCCGGAGGAGCTGCTCATGGACGGAAATGCCAGAAAGGCATTGGAATTATAATAAAAAAGTAAAGGCGAAGACTTTTAAAGCCCGGATTTCCGGAACTGCTTTTGGCAGGAGGAAATCCGGGTTTCTTTTTTCTGTGTGGACCTAGTCCTGCATTCCCGCAATAGTCTTTGCGGCTTCTTCGACCGTTTTTTTACTGTTTCCCACGAATATCTTTCCGTCCGCCAGTATTACCGGCCTTTTCAGGAAAGTGTAATGCTCCAGGATAAAGCGTTTGTAATCCTCTTCGGCCAGTTTTTCTTCCGCCAGGTTTCTTTCCTTGTACAGTTTTGCCCTTCTGCTGAAAAGGCTCTCGTAAGAACCGGCCAGTTTCTTCATCTCTTCCAGCTGTTTTACTGTTATCGGTTCGGATTTTATGTCTTGCAATACAAACGAATCCGGAAGCTGAAGCTGTTTTATGATGCGTTTACAGGTGTCGCAGGTGCTGAGGTGATATATCTTGTTCATAAAAAATGATGCTTTATACAAAAGTAGCATAACTTTCCGACAAAGCAGAAAGGAGGAGTGCCCTTAAATAGTTAGCTTTGGAAAAAATTAGCGATGTACGAAAAACAGTTTGATATTTTAAAAAATACCAGGAGCCTGGTGGTAAGTGCCATTGACGGATTGTCCCTGGACCAGATCAATAAGATCCCCGAAGGGTTTAACAATAACATTGCCTGGAACCTGGCGCATCTTGTGGTGTCGCAGCAGATATTGTGTTACAGACTGTCCGGGCTGGAGTGTAATGTCAGTGAAGAAGTTATAAACGGCTACAGGAAAGGAACTGCGCCGAGTCCCGAAAAACCGGTTACAGAAGAGGAGTTGCTCTACTTCCGGGAACTATTTCTGAACAATGCGGATAAATTCCGGGAAGATTACCGGAAAGGTCTCTTTACGGAATACAATACATATACCACAAGCATGAACGTAACACTTACCGATATAGGTTCGGCAATGGCTTATAATAATATGCACGAAGGCCTGCACCTGGGTTACATACTGGCACTGAAACGGGCTATAAAATAGCCAGGTATGGTTTTGCCTCTTCCAGGGGGATTTCAAGTGTCTTGCCACCTTCTGCATAAGAACTGATATCGTAGGCATTGTAATGGAGGATGATATTGTCTTTGGTAAAACCGATATTTTCCGGGAGCTGATAAGTGTCGTCTTCAAACCAGAACCCGGTGCTGTTGATGTTGCTGCCCTCGGGAATTTTTTCCTGTGTCCGGAATTTTTTTTCGGCGATTTTTTTGAACGCTTTCATGTCGGTGAACAGCTCCGTATTGTCATATTCCTTACCGGTTTTCGGGTCCAGGTTGAGATAGGTGAGGCTCGAGTAGCCATGTGCACCCCCGGTATACATAAATGCCGAGAAGGCAATACTGTGTAGCTTTTCTCCTTTAAAAAGTACTTCTCCCTGGATGTCCGCTTCATAGCCAAATGCAAAATCCGGTTGCATTTTCTTGTCTTTCAGGTATTCGTTTTTAAAGTTTTCGACAGCCTTTTCTATGGATTCTTCCTTTTTGGCATCGGGATCTATAATAAAATAGCTGATGATCTTGTCATCAATAATGGCATTGATCTTCTCTGCAATGGCTGTAGAGGCCACAGCTATAGGGAAGCTTACTTTTACTTTGGCACATGGGTTTTTATCACAATCACCGGAGTCCGTTGCAATTTTATGAGAGGTATAGGAAAGTTCGTCGTTCTTGACACAGCCTGCCACGATAAGGAGTAGGAAAATAACGGGTAAGAGCCCGGGTCGGGAATGTATATTTTTCACTTTCATTGGGTCCGGTTAAATTTAAAATGCTTTTCTGTTTGATTGTTATGGGTTTATATTCTTTTGGTTACGACAAGACCGTGTTCAACACGGTCCGTTACTCCGTAAAAGCAAGAATAATAAGCTAAAGATACTTCTTTATTGTGAATGGGAAAAAGTAAATGCTATTTTTGTGTAGCAGATACAGGCAACGGAGACTGTGATATGCAGTGCAGGCACGGACAGTTGCCCGATTAAACAACGGACGTATGGAGTTCAATACCAAGACCATTCACGGAGGCCAGGAACACGATAAAGCTTACGGCGCCGTTATGCCCCCCATATACCAGACATCTACCTACGCACAGACTACCCCCGGAGGGCATAAGGGGTTCGAATATTCCAGGACACATAACCCCACGAGGTCAGCACTTGAAAATGCTTTTGCAAGCCTGGAAAACGGAAAGTACGGACTGGCGTTTGCCAGTGGCCTGGCGGCGATAGATGCGGTACTCAAGCTGTTAAAACCCGGGGACGAAGTTATCTCTACCAATGATCTTTACGGGGGAACATACAGGCTTTTCACCAAAATATATGAAGATCTCGGTATCCGGTTCCGTTTTACGGGTATGGCGGATGCCGGGAAAATAGAAGACTTTATAACCCCTGCCACAAGGCTGATTTGGGTAGAGACACCTACCAATCCCATGATGAATGTCATAGATATCGAAACAATTTCCGCGGTGGCCGGAAAGAATAACTTGCTTCTGGCGGTAGACAATACTTTTGCCACGCCGTACCTTCAGCAACCGCTGGACCTGGGGGCTGATATTGTTATGCATTCGGCCACAAAATACCTGGGCGGGCACAGCGATGTGGTGATGGGTGCGCTGGTGGTGAAGGAGAAGGCCCTGGCAGACAGGCTGTACTTTATACAGAATGCCAGCGGGGCTGTTTGCGGCCCTATGGACAGTTTTCTGGTGCTGAGGGGGATAAAAACCCTTCATGTAAGAATGCAACGCCATTGTGAAAACGGAAGGGATATAGCTCTTTTTCTTAAAGATCACCCGGGAGTAGAAAAAGTATACTGGCCGGGACTGGAAAATCACCCGAACCACGAGGTCGCCAAAAAACAGATGCGCGATTTTGGTGGTATGGTTTCTTTTGTGGTAAAGGGAAATGATGCGGAGAAAGCTATCCGTGCCGTAGAAAAGCTGAAGGTATTTACCCTGGCAGAATCCCTCGGTGGTGTGGAATCACTTGCAGGTCATCCGGCGAGTATGACCCATGCCGGTATCCCGGAAGAAGAAAGGAAAAAACTGGGCATATCGGATGCGCTGATACGGCTTAGTGTGGGGATAGAAGATGTGAGCGATCTTATAGAAGACCTGAAGCAGGCGCTGGAATAATGTATCCTTAATAATCAGAAAAAATAACCTCATAATTTTGACTATATCGTATATTTGCACCGATATTTTAAGAATTTTCCAATTACACTCTATTTTTGATACGACACACTTATGAAACAAACAATTGAAGAATTTTTGGCCTGCGTGGAAGAACGAAACGGCCACGAACCGGAATTTATGCAAGCCGTAAAAGAAGTTGCGGAAACGGTAATTCCATATATAAAGGAACATGAAATTTATAACGGAAAGAACATTTTGCTGCGGATGGTAGAACCGGAAAGGGTTATAATGTTTCGCGTTCCCTGGGTGGACGATAAAGGAGATATCCAGGTTAACCGCGGATACCGTATAGAAATGAATTCTGCTATAGGTCCTTATAAAGGAGGGCTTCGTTTTCACCCCTCGGTAAACCTCAGCATTTTGAAATTCCTCGCCTTTGAGCAGGTATTCAAAAACAGTCTTACTACGCTGCCCATGGGTGGCGGAAAAGGGGGGGCCGATTTTGATCCTAAAGGGAAGTCAGACAACGAGATCATGCGTTTTTGTCACGCATTCATGGCAGAACTTTTCCGTCATATAGGACCCAATACCGATGTACCTGCCGGTGATATAGGTGTAGGGGCACGGGAAATAGGTTTTATGTTCGGTCAGTACAAAAAACTCAAAAACGAATTTACGGGAGTACTTACGGGAAAAGGCCTTTCCTGGGGTGGTTCCCTCATCCGGCCCGAAGCTACCGGGTACGGAGCGGTTTACTTTGCGGAAAGTATGCTGAAGACCAGGGGGGAAAGCTTTACAGGTAAAAAAGTGGTTATATCCGGTTCCGGGAACGTGGCTCAATATGCAGCGGAAAAAGCTATTATGCTGGGGGCCACCGTACTCACCCTCTCCGATTCATCAGGGTATATTTATGATGCGGATGGTATAGACGAAGAAAAACTCGCCTATGTTATGGAACTGAAAAATGTGAAGCGCGGAAGGATCAGTGAGTATATTCTCAAATATCCCCAGGCAAAATATGCAGCGGGAAAAACCCCCTGGGGAGAAAAATGCGACATTGCCCTGCCTTGTGCAACACAAAACGAACTGGATGAAAACGACGCCAGAACACTGCTGGAAAACGGTTGTTTCTGTGTTGCGGAAGGCGCGAACATGCCATCGACGCCGGGTGCTGTGGAAGTATTTCATGACAGGAAAATACTTTTTGCTCCCGGAAAAGCTTCCAATGCCGGAGGGGTTGCTACTTCAGGGCTTGAAATGTCGCAGAATGCCCTCAGGGTAGGCTGGACCCGTGAGGAAGTAGACGAAAGGCTGAGGAAGATTATGCTGGATATCCACGATTCGTGTATAAAATACGGTAAGCGGGAAGACGGGTTTATAGACTATGTTAAAGGAGCTAATATTGCAGGCTTTGTAAAAGTGGCAGATGCTATGCTGGCACAGGGTGTGGTATAGTGTCCTTTTCACTTTTTGACAATACACCGGGAGGCTGCCATAAAAGGCAGCCTCTTTTTTTGTCCTTTCGTTATCGGGAAGTTCCTTTTTTTCGGTAAATATACTGTTCTTCCTTGCGAAAAACATATCTTATACTGTTGTTTGTCAGGGATTTTTCCTGTCATTTTATTCTCGGTTTGCGATATGTTTACAGTAATTTATCGCAAAACTTAAGCAGATTATCGATAATTTGCCTATTTTTATACTTCAAAATCTCAATGTGCTCTATGGAAATCTTCCCCAAAGAAATAATTGATAGTACTGTGGAGGCCCATCATTTTAAACTCAGGAACCGTAGCAAGATCATCTATGCTATCGTTCTGTTGAGTATTATGGGATTTCTCCTGTCGCTCCCTTTTATTTACGTAGATGTATATACGACTTCCAGGGGTATTATTAAACCTGAAGACGAACGGACTGTGCTGACACTTATAAATTCCGGAAAAGTGGCTTACAAGAACATGGCCAACAACCAGAGGGTTGAGGCCGGAGATACTTTGCTTATCCTGAATAATGAGCAGATCAGCGACAAACTTTCACTGTACAGACAGCAAATCGGGGAAAACAGGACCTTTCTGCACGATTTGTCCCTGCTTACGCGCAACACTCCCATAATGCCCTCTCAGCTTTCTTCTGCAAAATACAAGGCGAGCTATATGGAGTACAGCCAAAAGATCAAAGAACTAAAAACACGTCTGGAAACAACACGAAAAGATTTCGAAAGACACGAAAAACTCCACGCGCGTAAAGTGATTTCCAATTCGGAATACGAAGCCAAAAAACTGGAATACGATATGGCCATGAACGACCTGGAAAACTATAAAACACAACAGCGTTATCAATGGCAGTCCGAGCATACTTCCCTGAACAATACACTGAAAGAACTGGGATCGGACTTTAACCAGTACAGTTCAAATAATGAGAACCAGGTACTGATCGCCCCTGTTTCGGGTACACTGTTAAATGTGGCCGGACTGGATGTCGGCGGATATATTAATTCCGGAGTGAAGATCGCGGAGATTTCCCCCGATACCAAACTGCTTATCGAATGTTATGTGCCGCCCACAGATATTGGTCTGGTAAAGGAAGCACAGTCCATAACCTACCAGATAGATGCCTTTAATTACAACCAGTGGGGCTTTGCCTCCGGACAGATAGTAAGTATAGGCAATGATATAGAAACCATTGATGAAGAATCTGCGGCCTTTAAGGTAAGATGCAGCATTAACGAGAGTTATCTGCAACTGAAAAACGGTTTTAAAGGCAATTTAAAAAAAGGGATGACCCTGACCGCCAACTTTAAGCTTACCGAGAGATCCCTGTTCGACCTGCTATACGATAAGGTGGACGATTGGCTGAATCCGTCCAGGGCACGGCAGAACTGAAGAAAAATAATATGATTTATACGTTTAGACTGGAATTAACCATCTAAAACCCCTTTAGATAATGAATAATTTAAAGAACCTGGAACGACTGCAACAACTACATCAGCTTATTGTAAAAGAAGCTACGGGCTCACCGCCACAGTTGGCCCGGCTCATGCAGATAAGTGAACGTAAGGTATATCAGCTTATCGAGCAGTTAAAAGACATAGAGGCCCCTGTTTCGTACAGCAGGGTGCATAAAACGTATTTCTATGAAGATGATTTTGACCTTCAGGTAACGGTTTCCGTGACCGTTCTGAAAGATAATGAACTTACCGAAATCTTCGGGGGAAGTTATTTTTTATCAAATAAGATCCAAACTGCAAGCTTTATGCAGGGATCCATATTATCTTAGTCATATGAAACAAGGGTGCCAAAACTTTTGTTTGTAGTATTTTTTTAAATATTGCGTCCTAAATTATTGTGTAACTTAAACTATTAATGTCATGAAAAACTTAGACAATTATGGTGTTCAGGAGCTGAACACGGCTGAATTACAGGAAATCAACGGAGGTCTTGATCTGGGAGCAGTTATCGGCCTGGTTACCGGAGTTCTCGGTACTGTTACCGGTGTGGTAGGAGGAATTGTTTCCGTAGTGGGAAGCATCGTAGAACTTACCCTGGGACTTATCTCCGGAGTGGCAGATCTGTAAACAGGTTTGTTGAGAGATACAGAGAAACCGTATTGAAGAGAAATTACAGAAAAAGGGATGTCAATCCCGGAAAAACCTGGAAATTCTCTTGGATACGGTTTTTTATTCCCGTCGAATTAAAGGAAAGAACTGCAAGGTTTGTGCAGCGAACGAAGCTACCTTAGCGGTATAAAGCAGAGGCGTATAGACCTGAGTTCTGGATTTGATATACAACCTGATACCGGAAAAACATAATCAAGTAATTAATTCATATAATTTAATTTAAATCAGAAATCATGAAAAATTTAGACAATTACGGAGTTCAGGAACTGAACACTACTGAAATGAACGAAATCAACGGCGGACTGATCGGAGGCCTTGACGGGGTTTTTAACCTGGTAACCGGCGTTATCAATACCGTTGTTGGTGTTGTAGGAACTGTAGTTAACACTGTTACAGGTCTTTTAGGAGGTCTGTTAGGCGGACTGTAATCATTACACATTACACCAACCGAAAATGTAAAAGCCAGGTATTGTTGAAAATACCTGGTTTTTTCTTGAAGAAAGACCCAAAAAAACATTAAACTGCAAGGTTTGTGCAGTGAATAAGACTAATTTAGCGGTATCCAAACCTCCCTTGTTAATAGCTTTTGCCCCATACAAATCTTATTGAACATAATCTGATTGTTATGAAAGATCTGAATAAATTCGGAGTTCGGGAGCTGGAATGTTCCGAACTGTATGAAATCAACGGGGGGATAGCTCTCGGGGATGCCATAACACTGCTAAACGGTATCCTTAATATTGTCCTGGGATATATGAATGCGGCGGTTAAGGCCGTGGAAGATTACATAAACAGTTTTCTGGAAGGTATTACGGCTTAGGCCTAATGACAGAGAAGTGCTTTACCCGGTTACGTATTTTCTCAATCTTTTACTTTTTGTAAAAAGATGATGTAAATAGCTAAAATCATTGTGTAATTAATTAATATTTTATCATGAAAAATCTGGAAAACTACGGAGTTCAGGAAATGAACACCAACGAATTAAAAGAAGTAAACGGTGGACTTTTAGGAGACCTTGGCGGAGTTATTGACCTGGTAACAGGAGTTATCGGAACAGTAACCGGTGTTGTAGGGACCGTTGTGAATCTGGTTAGTGGTCTTTTAGGAGGTCTTCTCGGAGGTATCTAATCCCGGAAATTACAAAGAACACAAAAGAGGGTGATTAAAGTCATCCTCTTTTTTTATTTACGCCACGAATTCACGAATATCTTTATAAGTACAAACCCATTTTCATTCGTGAATTCGTGGCCGGACAGATTTTCAGTCTGCCACAAACCTATGGACTTCAAGTCCATAATAGTTTGGTTTTGTAGTTAAAAACATACAAAACTGCAAGGTTTATACAGTGAGTAACATTAAATTAGCAGTAAACTTTTGGCACTTTGTTTTTTTACCCTTTTCCTTTTTATACGATGTTGTTATCGTGTAAAAATGATTGCTAATCTTATTGTATAACTTAACTTAACAAATCATGAAAAATCTGGAAAACTACGGAGTTCAGGAGCTGAACGCCACGGAAATGAATGAAATCAACGGAGGGATAACCCTCAGTCTTGGACAAGCCCTTGGGCTGGCCTTGGGTGTGGTTAATATTGTTGTTGACGCCGTGCAGGATGCTGCAGTGGCTGTTGCACAATATGTAGCCGGGATTATCGGAGGATTATAGAATCTTCAACCTTTGAACGTTTATAAGACTGCTTTTCCGAATAGGGAAAGCAGTTTTTTTTTATGCATATGTAAGATAAATCTTCGAGTGTGAAGTAAGTTTTTAAACTGCAAGGTTTGTGCAGTGAATATAGCTACCTTAGCCTTAATTAAATAAGAGTTTATGCACTTTTACAAGTGTTTCACGATATTATTCCGGTTGCTTCGGGCAGCCGGAGTCCAGCCATAACTGTTACGAAATTGCACACCTTTTATAATTGTTTTATTAACTTAACTTAGATTCTATTATGAAAAATTTAGACAATTACGGAGTTCAGGAACTGAACGCTACTGAAATGAATGAAACAAATGGCGGATTAACTATCAGCATAGGTATAGGAAGTTTAAGCGGTGCGCTTTCCGGCGTAATAGGCTTTGTTACCGGGACTGTTGGTGGGGCTGTTTCTCTGCTGTCTAGCCTGTTGGGGAGCATATCCATTTCTGCTTCTGCAGAAGCATAGAGATATAAGTAATATATTTCAGTCTAAAAGTTTAAGCTGTTCCCTTTTGGGAATGGCTTTTTTATTGATCCGGGTTTTTATTAGTGTAACAGTCGGGAGTGCTTCGGGCTGTTAGTGGTGAGTTATATAGCGGGATATCGGGGCATTCAGTCTAAAACCTGCTTCGCAGGTATCGGAAATTACGGGAAAAGGAGACTTATGTATGGATGAAAAGGAAGTATTTCAGGATATGAAATCCGATAAGCGAACTGAAATAATGAAGGCCTTTTCCCTGAAACACCATATAGCATTTATACCAAGCCGGTATGATTTGCAGGATTAAAAAACACTCTCTGCATGTTTTGTGCAGTTTTCCGGCTTATTTTGCGCTCCCAAACCCGAATTACTGCTATGGCAAAAAAGAAGACCATAATAAAACAACACGATATTACCGATTGTGGGGCTACCTGCCTGGCTTCCATATCAGCTCATTACAATTTACAAATACCCATTGCCCGTATACGGCAGTATGCCAGTACCGATAAAAAGGGGACCAATGTGCTCGGCCTTATTGAAGCCGCCCAGAAACTGGGCTTTGAGGCCAAGGGAGTTCGCGGAGACATTAACAGCCTCTTCAAGATTCCGAAACCCGCAATAGCTCATGTTATCGTCCGGGAGGTATTACACCATTATGTAGTCGTATATGAAGTGACCAAGACACATGTGATGGTCATGGACCCTGGAGATGGAAAAATGCACAAGAAGACCCATAAGGAGTTCCAGGAAGAATGGACCGGAGTACTGGTTATTCTGATGCCGGATGAAAGCTTTTCTGCCGGAAATGAAAAGGTTTCTTCGCTCAGGCGGTTCTGGTTTTTGCTGCGCCCTCATAAATTTGTTCTTCTGCAGGCCTTTTTCGGGGCCCTTATTGTTACCCTGCTCGGTTTTTCCACTTCTATTTATCTCGGAAAGATCACGGATTATGTGCTTACGGGAAGTAATACCAAGCTTCTCAATCTCCTGAGTGTGGTAATGCTCATACTGCTGGCGTTGCAGATCATTGTAGGCATATTCAAGGATACTTTTCTCATAAAAACAGGGCAGCAAATAGATGCCCGGCTCATACTGGGATATTATAAGCACCTGTTGAAATTGCCGCAACAATTTTTCGATACCATGCGGGTCGGGGAGATTATTTCCCGTATTAACGATGCTGTTAAAATACGTACTTTCATCAACGGGGTGGCGCTCAGCCTTACCGTAAATGTGCTTATCCTTATCTTTTCTTTCGCATTGATGTTCTTTTACTATTGGAAACTGGCGCTTATCATGCTGGCTATTATTCCGTTTTACCTTGGTATTTATGTAGTGACCAACAGGCTCAATAAAAAAGCAGAAAGAAAGGTCATGGAACGCGGAGCCGACCTGGAAAGCCAGTTGGTGGAATCATTGAACTCTGTGGGGACCATCAAACGTTTCGGACTGGAGTCTTTTGCGAATATTAAGACAGAAGCCCGCTTTATCAACCTGTTGAATATCGGCTATAAGTCGGCTTTAAACACCGTTTTTTCTACCACTTCTTCTACTTTTATTTCCCAGTTGTTCACTATTGTACTGTTGTGGAGTGGGTCCTATTTTGTTATAGACCGTGAAATAACCCCGGGAGAATTGCTGTCTTTTTATGCCATTATCGGTTACTTTACAGGCCCCGTGGCCCAGTTGGTAGGGGCAAACAAGCAAATACAGAATGCCTGGATCGCAGCAGACCGTCTGTTTGAGATTATGGACCTGGAACGCGAAGAACAGGAGGATAAAATAAAACTTACCCGGGAGAACATGGGAGACATAACCTTCCGCAATGTCTATTTCCGGTATGGTACCCGGGTAGAAGTCTTCAAGGATTTTTCCCTGGAGATACCCAAAGGTAAGATCACCGCAGTAATCGGAGAGAGCGGTTCCGGAAAATCGACCCTTATCTCCCTGCTGCAAAATATTTATCCTATACAAAAAGGTAAGATCCTCATAGGGGAATACGATTTGAAATATATTGAAAACTCCAGCCTGAGGGATTTGGTGGGAGTAGTGCCACAGAAAATAGATCTTTTCGGGGGAAATGTGGTAGAAAATATTGCCGTCGGAGAATTCCAGCCCAATATGGAAAGGATTATGGAAATATGCAAGAGCATAGGTATCCTTCCGTTCATTGAAAACCTGCCCAATGGTTTTGCAACCTATCTGGGAGAAAACGGGGCAACGCTTTCCGGAGGGCAAAAGCAGCGTATTGCCATAGCAAGGGCACTTTATAAACAACCGGAAATACTGGTGCTGGACGAAGCCACTTCTTCCCTGGACAGTACTTCGGAGAGTTTTGTGCAAAAAACCATTGCCAGTCTCAGGGAAAAGAACAAAACCATTATAGTTATAGCCCACCGGCTGAGTACCGTAGTCAATGCAGACAAAATAGTAGTGCTGGACAAGGGAGAGGTCATAGAAGAGGGGAGTCATAGGGAATTGTATCACAGCCAGGGGCATTATTACAAGTTATGGCAACAGCAAATACCGGAATTTTCGGTTTGAGATAACCGGGCATGTACTGATTTTCCGGTTCCGGATACTTGCAAAATTTCCTTAGGTTTGCAGTAAACCCGGGAAACAATCATCGCGTGTATGGTAATAACTACCAAAGCCATAGTGTTGTCGGCTATAAAATATAGCGATACCAGCCTTATTGTCAAGTGCTTTACCGAGTGCTGCGGAGTGCAGTCCTATCTTTTGCGTGGCATCCTGTCCTCCTCCCGTAAGGGAAAATTAAAAAAAGCTCTTTTCTTTCCGCTTAACCAATTGGAAATCACAGCCGGTCACAAGGGGAAAGGTAACCTTGAGCACATCAAAGAAGCCCGGGTAGAACATCATTACCATACCCTTTATTCCGATATGACCAAAAATGCCGTCGTGCTTTTCCTGGCAGAAGTGCTGAGCAGTTGTATACAGGAAGAAGAGGAAAATACAGCATTGTACCGGTATATGGAAGAAGCCCTTCTTTGGCTGGACAGACAGGAAAATACAGCAAATTTTCACATATTGTTCCTGCTGAAATTAACCAGGTACCTCGGCTTTTATCCGGATGCTTCAGAAGATCACCTCCCTTATTTTGACCTTCTGGAAGGTGTTTTTGTTTCCCATGCCGGATATGGCCCTGTTATTGAAGGGGTTACTCTGGAATACTTCCGGAAATTTCTGGGAGCGGATTTTGAAGGCCTGTCCCGGAGAAAGCTTACAAAGGATATTCGCAGAAATATTTTAGATGGCCTCATAACCTACTACGAACTGCATCTTTCCGGTTTCCGTAAGCCGAAGTCCCTGCAGGTCCTGCATGAAGTATTCCGTTGAAACGGTTTTTGCAGGATAGGTGTTTTAAAGATAAGTAAAGTCCTGAAAAACCATTGCGGTGGTCTGCCGGTACGGCTTTCGGATCCATGTAAAGATGATGAGTACCCTGCAATACGAAAAAGAATTCCGGTGAAATGACGGTCCGGGAGAAGAAACTCATAATCAGCTTTAAACCCCGGGGTTCCCGGCGGTGGAAGTTTGCCGTGGTCTGTCCCCGTGACGAACGCGCCGATTTTCCCGGCTGACCTCCTTTACAATTCGTTGAAAATGATTAATTTCGCAATCTTAAAAGAGATAAGGAGAACAAATAATGAAATTTACCGAGTATAAAGGTCTTGAACTGCCTGAACTGGCAGAAGAAATCCTGAATTATTGGGAGGAAAACAGTGTTTTTGAAAAGAGTATAACATCACGGGAAGGATGTAAACCCTTCGTTTTTTACGAAGGCCCGCCCTCGGCAAACGGACTGCCGGGAATCCACCACGTAATGGCACGTGCTATCAAGGACATTTTTTGCCGTTACAAGACCCAGAAAGGCTACCAGGTAAAGCGTAAGGCCGGGTGGGACACCCACGGGCTTCCGGTAGAGCTCGGTGTGGAAAAGGAACTCGGTATCACCAAAGAGGACATAGGCAAAAAGATATCGGTGGAAGAATATAACCAGGCCTGTAAACAAGCGGTTATGCGATATACCGGTATCTGGAACGATCTCACCCGTAAGATGGGGTATTGGGTGGATATGGATAATCCGTACATCACCTACAAATCCAAATACATGGAAAGTGTATGGTGGCTGCTAAAACAGATATATGACAAAGGCCTGATCTACAAAGGGTATACCATACAGCCCTATTCCCCGAAGGCCGGAACAGGGCTCAGTTCACATGAGCTCAATCAGCCGGGATGCTACCGGGATGTTACGGATACTACGGTCGTTGCCCAGTTCAGAACCATACAGGACACGTTGCCGGAAGTGTTGCGCGGATACGGGGATATCCATTTGCTGGCCTGGACTACAACGCCGTGGACATTGCCGTCCAATACGGCGCTTACCGTAGGGCCGAAAATCGAATATGTGCTGGTGAAAACGTTCAACCAGTATACTTTTGAGCCTATACATGTAGTCCTTGCAAAGAATCTGGTAGGAAGCATATTTGCCGGCAAGTATTACGCAGCGGAAAGCGGGGAGGATTTTGATACTTATACTTCGGAAAAGAAAAAGATACCATACCGTGTACTGGCAGCATGTAAGGGAGCAGACCTTGTAGGTATAAAATATGAACAGTTACTGTCCTATGCCCTGCCCTACCGGCATCCGGAAAATGCTTTCCGGGTAATTCCGGGCGATTTTGTCACTACAGAAGACGGTACGGGTATCGTGCATACTGCGCCCACTTTCGGTGCGGACGATGCCAGGGTGGCAAAGGAAGCTTCTCCGGAAGTACCGCCAATGCTGGTACTCGATGATAATAATAACCCCGTACCGCTGGTAGACCTCCAGGGACGTTTCCGCGGGGAACTGCCGGAAGTAGGCGGTAAATATGTGAAAAACGAATATTACGACGATGATAAGGTGCCGGAGAAATCGGTGGATGTGGAGATAGCCATAAAACTGAAAGAAGAGAACAAGGCCTTTAAAGTCGAAAAATATGTGCACAGTTACCCGCATTGCTGGAGGACAGACAAACCCGTATTGTATTACCCGCTGGATTCCTGGTTTATAAAGGTGACCGAGGTAAAAGAACGGATGTATGACCTCAATACTACCATAAACTGGAAACCGAAGGCTACCGGTGAAGGACGTTTTGGCAACTGGCTGCAGAATGCCAACGACTGGAACCTGTCCCGTTCCCGTTTCTGGGGTATACCTTTGCCTATATGGCGTACTGAAGACGGTAAAGAGGAGATCGTCATAGGCTCGGTAGAAGAACTGAAAGCCGAAATGGGAAAAGCAGTTACGGCCGGGGTGATGGAGAAAGACATATTCGCGGACTTTATTGCCGGAGATATGAGTGAGGAGAACTATGAAAAGATAGACCTGCACAAAAACGTGGTAGACCGTATTGTCCTGGTGTCGCCTTCCGGAAAACCGATGAAGCGGGAGTCTGATCTCATCGATGTTTGGTTCGACAGTGGTTCTATGCCGTATGCCCAGTGGCATTACCCGTTTGAAAACAAGGAAAAAATAGACGGGGGAGAAGCTTTCCCCGCCGACTATATAGCAGAAGGGGTGGACCAGACCAGGGGGTGGTTCTATACCCTGCATGCCATAGGAACCATGATTTTCGATTCCGTAGCCTATGAGAACGTGGTCTCCAACGGGCTGGTTCTGGATAAGAACGGGCAGAAAATGTCCAAACGCCTCGGCAATGCCGTAGACCCTTTTGTTACACTGAAAGAATACGGTCCGGATGCTACCCGGTGGTATATGATCAGCAATGCCAACCCATGGGATAACCTGAAATTCGATGTGGAAGGGATAGCCGAGGTACGCCGGAAGTTTTTCGGGACTTTATACAACACTTATTCTTTCTTCGGTCTCTATGCCAACATAGATAATTTCACCTATTCGGAAGCCGACATACCGTTGGAAGAACGTCCGGAGATAGACCGCTGGATACTGTCGGAACTGAACACGCTTATCCGTAAAGCGGACGGTTTTTATGCCGATTACGAGCCTACAAGGGCAGCCAGGGCTATTTCCGATTTCACACAGGAATACCTGAGCAACTGGTTCGTACGTCTCAGCAGGAGGCGTTTCTGGAAAGGAGATTACGGCAAAGACAAGATTTCCGCTTATCAGACGTTATATACGTGTCTGGAAGTGATTGCCAGGCTCGGGGCTCCCATAGCGCCTTTCTATATGGACAGGCTATACAGGGACCTCACTGCAGTGACCGGAAAAGGAAATGCGGAAAGTGTGCACCTGGCCGATTTCCCGGTGTATGATGAAAAGTGTGTGGATAAATTGCTGGAACACAAGATGGAGAAGGCACAAACCATATCTTCCCTGGTACTGTCACTGCGTAAAAAGGAAAGCATCCGGGTACGCCAGCCGTTACAGAAAATAATGATCCCGGTACTCGACGAACAAAGCAGGGAAGAGATCCTTGCCGTAGCCGATCTCATAAAATCGGAAGTGAATGTCAAGGAGATAGAACTGCTGGATGATGCTTCCGGAGTGCTGGTAAAACAGGTGAAGCCCAATTTCAAAAAATTGGGGCCGCGGTTTGGTAAAGATATGAAGTTGGTTTCCAGTAAAATACAGGGGTTTACGCAGGAAGATATTAAAAAAATCGAGCAAAATGGCCTAATTGAGGTGGAAATTAACGGAAAAAGCATTACTTTAGTTAGCGATGAAGTAGAGATCTCTTCACAAGACATAGAAGGATGGTTGGTTGCAGTGTCGGAAGGGCTTACCGTAGCTCTGGATGTTACGATCACCGAAGACCTTCGAAGGGAAGGTATAGCAAGAGAACTGGTGAACAGGATACAGAACCTTCGAAAAGATTCGGGCTTTGACGTAACAGACAAAATAGATGTGAAGCTTCAGAAAGACGGTTCTGTGGAACAGGCAGTAACGAGTAATCTCGATTATATCAAGACAGAAACCCTGACAGCAGAGCTCTATCTTGAAGAAGATATGAAAAACGGTACGGAAGTTGCTTTTGATGATGTGAACACCAAATTGTTTATTCAAAAACATTAACGCTATGAGTACAGATGTAAAGGTAAGATATTCCGATAAAGAACTGGAAGAGTTCCGGATATTGATAGAAGGAAAAATTGACAAAGCCAAAAAGGATCTGGAACTGATAAGAAGCGCATACATGAATGACGGCAATAACGGTACGGACGATACCTCTCCTACATTCAAAGCTTTTGAAGAAGGTTCCGAAACCATGAGTAAAGAGGCCAATACGCAGTTGGCTATCCGCCAGGAAAAGTTTATCAGGGACCTGAGAAACGCATTGGTTCGTATAGAGAATAAGACCTATGGCATTTGCCGCGTAACCGGGAAACTCATCAGTAAAGAACGTCTGAAACTCGTGCCTCATGCTACATTGAGCATTGAAGCCAAAAACATGCAGAAGAGCTAGAAAACCCTCCGGTGAATACGGAATGTATGCCGTAACAGATACCCGGGTGGCCCGATAGCGATACGTTATAAAAAAAAAGACCTGCCGATGTTCCGTGTCCGGCAGGTTTTCTTTTAAACAAGGGAGTGTATTATCCGAAACGGAGTATATTTGTATTTTTGGCCTTTGCTTAAAAGAAAAAGAAAAATGATATTTAAAATCCGCCTCAGGCGGACATATTGGTAAAGGGATCATGTCTTTAAAAAAAGCCGCTTTAATAATCTTCCTGGTTGTTCTTATAGATCAGATAAGCAAGATTTATATCAAAACCCACTTTGTCCTGGGAGAATCGGTAACTGTTTTCAGTTGGTTCAAAATATTATTCATTGAAAATGAAGGAGCGGCCTGGGGTACAAAACTCAGTGATATCATTCCCTTTATTTCGGATGAAGCAGGAAAAATTGCCCTTACGGTTTTTCGCCTGTTTGCTATTTGCGGGATCGGTTACTGGCTGTATGATGCAGTGAAGAAAAACAGCCCCAGGATATTAATAATTTGCATAGCCCTTATTTTTGCGGGCGCATTGGGTAATATTGTAGACTCTGTTTTTTACGGCCTGGTCTTCAACGAGAGCCATAACGAGGTAGCGACCCTTTTCGCGGCCGAACCTTATGGTAAACTCTTTCACGGGAAGGTAGTGGATATGCTTTATTTTCCGATGGTAAATACCACCTGGCCCGATTGGGTACCCGGACTGGGCGGAAGGGCCTTTCGTTTCTTCGAACCGGTATTTAATCTCGCGGATTCGGCCATTTTTATCGGTGTAGTGACCCTTTTGATTTTTAATAAACAGGCATTCCCTAAAAAGGAAGAAACGGCAACTCAGGAAAACGCATAGATATTTTCCGGGGTTACACAGTAATCCAGTCTTATATCGCTTTCCAGGACTTCCGTAATATATTCTTCCGCTTCAAAAAAGGAGAGGCCGACCTTTATAGTATCCTTCCGGCATAAAGACAGAAAACGATCGTAAAACCCTTTCCCGTATCCTACACGGTGCCCCTTTGCATCAAAAGCGAGCAGCGGCACAAAAACAACATCTATTTTTGCGGGAGGCACTTCCAGCCCGTCAACAGGTTCGGGAATATCATATACGTTTTTTTTCATCACGGTATTGTCCGTAAGCAGGTAGTGGATCATGGAGCCGTCTTCAAAATTGCTTTTCGGTATTACGATCTCCTTATCTTTCCCCTGGAGAATACTCAATATGAAAGAAGTATCTATTTCCCGGTGTTTTTCGATCGGGAGAAAAATATGGTAATATGTGCCTTTCCAGATAGGTAAGGACAGTATTTTATTGGCTATGCCGAGACTTTTTTCTTCGGCGGCTGCATCAGTTACCTGCCTGCGCAGGCCTTTGTATTTTATTCTCAGTTCCTTTTTATCCATGAAACTTTTTGATGTACTGTAAAGCAATCCCGGTGCGAAGCTTTGGTTTTACTGTTTTATTTACAGGTTAACGGTAGTACTGTTGCTTTTTCTGTTGTCCGGGAGCATGGTTTTTGGCATTTTTTTCACCGGTTATCTTTTTCATTTGCCCTGGGGGAATGTCTCCTTTGGCATTGGTATGAACCCTGTGCACACTGCAGGAAGTAATAAATACAGCCATGAGGAAAAGTCCGAATATAAATTTCAAATTTCTCATAATCCTTATATTTTTAGGTATGACTATGTTTAGTATATGCAAATATACCTTAAAAATCATGCCATCTTTTCTTCCGGCAAAGAAAACCGGGTGAAGTAGGTGGACGGATCGGCAAAAAGTAATATATAAAATTACTAATTTCGCTATATGAGCACTACTTCTGTAGATATACTACTCCAGACCCTTCCGGACAGTCCCGGTGTCTATCAGTTTTACGACAAAGACGGAAAGATATTATATGTAGGGAAGGCCAAAAACCTGAAAAAGAGGGTGTCTTCCTATTTTCACAAAACCCATGAATACGGCAAGACTAGGGTACTTGTTAAAAAAATCGCAGACATCCGGCATATTGTAGTTCCCACGGAGACCGACGCGCTGCTTCTCGAAAATAATCTCATCAAGAAGTATCAGCCGAGGTATAATGTTTTACTGAAGGACGACAAGTCCTACCCCTGGATATGTATTAAAAAGGAGCGTTTCCCCCGCATTTTTTCCACGAGAAGGGTTATAAAGGACGGTTCCGAATATTTTGGCCCCTATACCAGCGTGAAAACCATCCGGACACTGCTGGAGCTCATCAAAGGACTTTATCCGCTGCGAACGTGTAACTATGACCTTTCTGCCGATAAAATAGAAGCGGGTAAATACAGGGTATGCCTGGAATATCATCTGGGGAATTGTAAGGGGCCCTGTGAAGGCCTGCAATCTATCGGTGAGTATGATGCGCAGATCAGGGCCATACGGGAGATCCTTAAAGGTAATTTCAAGGATTCCCTGCAAAGTTTTAAAACCCGGATGAAAGCCTGTGCCGATGAGATGCAGTTCGAAGAGGCCCACAGGATCAAGGAGAAAATAGAAATACTGGAAAATTACCAGGCGAAATCAACCATAGTAAACCCCAGGATCAGTAATGTGGATGTATTTTCCATTGTTTCGGACGATAGTTATGGTTATGTCAATTTTTTACAACTATCTTACGGTTCCATTATCCGGGCCCATACGATAGAAATGAAAAAGAAGCTGGAGGAATCCGATCAGGAATTACTGGAACTGGCCATTACGGAGCTCCGGCAGCGCTTCCATTCCAGGTCCGGGGAGATTTATGTACCGTTTCCCGTAAAAACTTCCGATAATGTCAAGGTCACTATACCCAAGCTGGGCGATAAAAAAAGACTGGTGGAACTGTCCGAAAGAAATGCCAGGTTTTACCGGCAGGAACGTTTCAAACAGGTAAAAATCACCGATCCGGACAGGCATGTGAACCGCGTGATGGCACAGATGAAGCAGGACCTGCGCCTAAAGGAAGAACCGAGGCATATTGAGTGTTTCGATAATTCCAATATTCAGGGGACCAATCCGGTTGCGGCCTGTGTGGTGTTCAAGGACGGCAAGCCCAGTAAGAAGGACTACCGGCATTTCAATATCAAGACCGTAGAGGGGCCGGATGATTTTGCTTCTATGGAAGAGGTGGTTTTCCGAAGGTATAAAAGACTTTCGGAAGAAGGGCAATCCCTGCCGCAACTTATCGTTATAGACGGAGGGAAAGGCCAATTGTCTTCCGCATTAAAAAGTCTCGACGTTCTGGGGCTCCGGGGGAAAATTGCAATTATAGGGATCGCCAAACGGCTGGAAGAAATATATTATCCCGGGGATTCCGTACCGCTTTACCTGGACAAAAAATCCGAAACCCTGAAAGTGATACAGCATCTCCGGAATGAGGCGCACCGGTTTGGCATTACGTTCCACAGAAATAAAAGGAGCAATGCCGCGATAGACAGTGAACTGACAAACATCGAGGGAGTGGGCGATAAAACGGCCGAAGAACTATTGAAAGAATTCCGTTCGGTAAAACGGATAAAAGAGGCGGAACTGAAAGAAATTTCGAAAGTGATCGGACAGGCAAAGGCAAAGAAAGTTTATGATTATTTTCATTGAGGGATGCCTGTGATGAGGTTTTTTGCCTATATTATGAGATGAAGATCAGATAACAGAACCGGGATGATGATGTTATTTGCGGATGCTGTTATTCCGGTGTTCTTCATTTGAAATTCATCATTCATCGTTAAAAAAGGGTTTAGGTATAAAAATATATAAGAATGAAAAAGCATGTACTCCTCCTGTTGTGTATGGTCGTCTGGTACGGTAATGCACAGGACAGCAATCCGGAAGATGTAAAAGTGGGCCTGGTGCTGAGTGGCGGAGGTGCCAAAGGGCTTGCACATATAGGAGCGCTTAAAGTTATCGAGGAGGCCGGGGTGCGTATCGATTATATAGGAGGTACCAGTATGGGAGCGATAATCGGTGCTTTATATGCGTCCGGGTATTCTGCAAAGCAGCTCGATTCCATTTTTCAGGTGGTCGATTTCAACGAACTTATACAGGATAATGTACCGCGTTCTGCGCGTACCTTCTATGAAAAAGAGAATTCCGAGCGCTATGCGCTTACGCTTCCTTTTGACAATTTCAAAATATCTTTTCCCAGGGCATTGTCCCGTGGCCAGAATATATATAACCTGTTGGTAAAACTTCTTTATCCCGTAAATGATGTGGAAGATTTCAGCAAGCTTCCTATACCTTTTTTCTGTATAGCAACCAATGTGGAAACGGGGGAACCCGTAGTGTTGGACAAAGGGTACCTCCCCGAGGCCATCCTGGCCAGCGGATCGTTCCCTTCCCTGTTCAATCCTGTGGAAATAGGAGGAAATGTACTGATAGACGGGGGAGTAGTCAATAATTATCCGATCAATGAGGTAAAAGCTCTCGGGGCAGAGAAAATCATAGGTATTGACGTACAGGATGCGTTGGCGGAAAGGGATGAGCTCAGTGCCGCGACCGATATCCTGATGCAGATCAATAACTACCGTACCGTAAATGATATGAAGAAAAAGTCCGAGCAAACGGATGTATATATCAAACCGGACATCAAGGCATTTTCCGTAGTGTCTTTTGACAGGGGGCAATATATTATCGCCAATGGCGAAACGGCAGCCAGGGAGCAAATGAGCCAGCTCAGGGAACTTGCCGCCCAACAGGCAGCCGGACCCAGGCCCGGGCATCATATAGAAGCAGTTGACAGCATTGATATAAGCGGTTTGACCCTTGAGGGGAATGATAAATATTCCAGGGCATACATCAAGGGAAAACTGCGTTTTACAACGACGGGAAAAGTGTCTTTCCTGAAACTGGACCAGGGACTGGCAAATTTGTCGGCTACCAATAATTTTGAAAGCATACGTTACAGGTTTGTGAAAGATAAGGAGGGTGAGGATCAGTACGACATGCATATGAGACTCCAGGAAAACAAAAGGACCATGCTCCTGCGTTTCGGACTGCATTACGATGGACTGTATAAAAGTGCGGTGTTGTTAAACCTTACCAAGAAACAGTTTCTTTTTGACGATGATGTATTATCCCTGGATGTGGTATTGGGGGATAATCTCCGGTATAACCTGGAGTATTACCTGGATAAGGGATTTTACTGGAGTTTCGGTGTAAAATCGTCATACAACAGATTTGCCACGGATGTCAGTGTGGATTTTCTGGAGGACTCCGAACAGCAACCTCCTGTTGTTGACGGATTGAACCGTATAGGGGTAAAATTATCCGATCTTACCAACCAGATCTATCTGCAGACCGTTTTCCGGGAAGAATTTTCCGTGGGAGCAGGGCTGGAACACAAGCGGTTGCGGATAGAATCGGAAACCATATCGCAGGGAGACAGCAGAAAGGCTACCTTTGAAGACAGCGATTATTACAGTGCCTACAGTTTTATGAAGCTGGACACTTATGACAACCGTTATTTTCCCAAGAAAGGATTGTATTTCGATGGGGATTATCACTTTTACTTTGCGTCTTCCGATTACAACAATACATTCAACGAATTTTCCATGTTAAAGGCCAAGGCAGGAATGGCGACTCCTGTTTTTTACCGGAATGTGGCGCTTAATCTTTCTGCGGAAGCAGGGTCGGTCCTGGGAGGGGCGGGAGCGGAACCCCTGCAGTATATACTAGGGGGGTACGGGAATGATCTTATCAACAATTTCAAGCCTTTCCTGGGATATGATTTTATCAGTTTCGGAGGGGACAGTTATGTGAAAGCCACGGCCACCCTCGATTATGAATTTATGCGGAAGAACCATGTGAACTTTACAGCCAATTTCGCCAATGCCGGTAATGATATTTTTGAACACGGCGATTGGTTCCAGGCTCCTGCTTATACGGGCTATGCCATTGGCTATGGCCTGGAAACCTTTATAGGACCCATAGAACTGAAATATTCCTGGTCCCCGGAGCGAGGCAAAGGCCTTTGGTTTTTTAACCTCGGGTTCTGGTTCTGATAAAGGAGTATTACAGGTTTACCTTCAGTAATTCATATAATTTTTGCCGGCCTGCGGATGTGATGATAACTTCCCTTGAATGTTGTTTTTTCCGTATCCATTGCAAGGAGATCATCCTGTTCAGGAAAGCGGCACCCAAAGCCCCGGCGAGGTGGTGTTTCCGTTCGCTCCAGTCCAGACACGGCCTTGCAAAGGAACGTTTCATTAAACGAAGGTTGTCCACATCGATGTCCAACCCGGAAAACCATGTTTTCCCGATATCGGAAACCTTGAAAGTGCCATTATCGGCCACCAATATCCCGTTACTTATCATGGCTTCCGTTAAGAGTACTCCTGCCTTCCCTGCAAGGTGGTCGTAACAGGTCCTTGCATATGTGTGCCCGGACAGGACAGGCCGCTTTTTCCGATCTTTTTGCTTCTCGGGGGGTACGAGGTTGGCAATAGATTCTATGACGTATGCCACTTCGGGCGTAGCGAGCCGGTAATACCGGTGTCTTCCCTGCTTTTCCACCGCCAGTAGCCCTGCGGATAAAAGTTTCAGAAGATGGTTGCTGGCCGACTGTGGCGTTGTATCCGCGCAAAGGGCCAGTTCTCCCGCAGTATAGGCCCGGCCATCGAGTAAGTGCCAAAGCATGATGGCCCGTACCGGTTCTCCCAGCAGGGAAGTTATTTTTTTGTAATGCTCCTCAAAGGTCATTTCCTGTTTTTATACAAAGTTACAACAGAGAAATATTTTACATTTCATGCCCGGATGAAATATCCCGGGGCAGAATGAAGTAATCTTGTCCCGTTAATATATTTCAAAACTGAAAAAGAGTATGAACACCTGTTTTTTACAATCCGAAGAAGAAGACCCCTTTCTGTTGTACCGAAAGATGCGAAGTAAAAACCCGGTATACCGGGATGAAATAAACGGCGTATGGGCTATATATGGTTATAAGGATTGCCTCTCTGTCCTGCAAAACAGTACAGCAACAATACCGCAAGTGCATTCCGATGCGGAAGAAATGTGCGACAGGTATACCCGGATCATCCGCGAAAACCTGGCCAGGAGGAGTAATCCCCCGCAACATCGGGAACGAAAGGAAACGGTAATGAACCTCGTTCGCCTGATGAAACCTGTGGATACAAAGGAAATTATGGGCGGATTGCTGGCAGGGACCAATAAAGAGAGGGTGAACTGGACGGAAGCAATTGCGAAAGTACTGCCGGTAACCGTCCTGTTAAAAAGCCTTGAGTTCGGAAAGGAGGATGTGGATTTTATACTGTTACATATTGCAGTAATTAAAAAATACATGACAATTGCCATGACATATGATATTGCGGAACAATTGAATGCAGTTTCCGAAAAGCTGTATCGGTCTATTGAAAAACACCTGCTGAACAGGGGCTGGAAAATACCTGATAAGGACATATCTATTTCCAACCTGATAGGGCTTTGTATACAAGGATATGATGCCATGCGGGGCCTTTTGAACAATGTACTTATACAATACCTCCGCCACAAAGATGTCCTAAAAATAGAAGGCAGGGACGATTTCCGGAAACTTGTAACGGAAACATTGCGCTATGTACCCGTCTTCCATCATACCAGAAGGATATTGCCGAAAGACATGAACATAGGGGAGAATTTCCTGAAGAAAGGCGATGAGCTTTTGCTGGTACTTGCATCGGCCAACCGGGATGCTGCCGTATTTGAGCGTGCGGAATTTTTCGACCCGGACAGGAAAAACAACGGGGATTACCTTGCATTCGGTTCGGGGGTCCACAGTTGTCCTGCCGATCACTTTTCCATAAACCTGGCGGTTGACATGCTGGACTATATAACTTCCCGTTTTAAAACTGTAGGATTGTCGGCAGACATAACTTATGCACCGTTATCCCATGCCAGAATTCCGGAGCAGGTTATACTGAGGCTTTCGGAATAGAAGGATTGTTTGATTGGTCTCAAAAATAGTTGAAGTTATCAGGCTACTGAGTTATTGGGTTATTTAGGTAATTGATTTAAAATCAATAAATTAATTACTAAAGAGCAAATTCCCCGCCGGACAGGATTGCTAGTCAAAACATATGGATTTAAAGTCTGATAATGATTTATTTTATTAACCTTAAAAAGAAACAGAATGATTGCCGTAATTTTTGAAGTGGAATTATCCCCCGAAAACGAACAGGATTACCTGGATATAGCAGCAGGGTTACGGGAAGAACTGGAGAAAGCCCCCGGATTTATCTCCGTAGAGAGGTTCCGGAGCCTGGCACACCCCGAAAAACTGCTTTCCCTCTCCTTCTGGGAAGATGAGGAGTCGGTAAAGTTGTGGCGTATGTTAGAAATGCACAGAGGAGCCCAAAAGAAGGGTAGGGCTTATGTTTTCCGGGATTACAGGCTCCGGGTAGCCGGGGTAAGCCGGGATTACGGAATGTTCTCCCGTGACCAGGCTCCCAGAGACAGCAAAAAGGTCCATTAACGTTTATAGGCCAGTAAGCGGAGGGCGTTGATAACAACGATCAGGGTAGAACCTTCGTGTATGGCCACGGTAGGACCTATCCCGGTAAAGCCGATAATGGCGGACGGTATGAGGAATAATACGATTCCCAGGCTGATAAACAGGTTCTGGCGTATAATCTGCCTGGATTTTCTGCTGAGCCCTATGACAAAGGGAAGTTTTTCCAGTTTATCATCCATAAGGGCTATGTCTGCCGTTTCCAGGGCTACATCCGATCCCGCGGCTCCCATAGCAATCCCAACGGTACTGTTGGCCATGGCGGGGGCATCATTGACACCATCTCCTACCATGGCGATCTGTGCCTCTTTTTGCCTTAATTCCCGTATAGCCTTTACCTTATCTTCCGGGAGGAGATCACCATAGGCATCGGTAAGGCCTGTTTGTACCGCAATGGCGTCGGCCACTTTCTGGTTGTCCCCGGTAAGCATTACCATGCGGCGGATACCGCTGTCTTTGAGGGCCAGTAAGGTGGCTTTTGCGGTTTCCCGGGGGGTATCCATCAAGGTGAGTATCCCGAGGAACGTATTTCCTTTTTTGGCCAGCATGGTAGTGTATCCTTGCTGCTGAAAGTCCGAAATCCTGCTTTTCACCGTATCGGGAAGGATGTCTTTCAGGTCCTCCTCAAAGAGGGCAGGGTTGCCGATATACACGGTTTCACCTTCGTAAGTTGCCTTAATTCCTTTTCCCTGGAGCGCTTCGATATCCGTAGCATCTTCCGTGTCGGTCGCAGTACCTTGTAACATTGCCGGGATATCCCTGACAATGGCCCTGGCCAGGGGGTGATCGCTTTGACGTTCTATGGCGAGGACACAGTTCAGAAAGTCTTCTTTGGAGATCCCTTCGGAAGGTGCTACATGGGTAAGCCTCGGTTTCCCTTCCGTAAGTGTTCCGGTCTTGTCGAATGCTATGGCAGAAAGACTGCCCAGGTTCTCCAGAGCTTTTCCTCCTTTGATCAGTACCCCTGCCTGTGCGGCACGGGCAACACCGCTTAAAACGGCACTCGGCGTGGAAATGGCCAGCGCACATGGGCTTGCGGCCACCAAAACGGTCATGGCCCGGTAGAAACTGGTTGAAAAGGGTTCGTCTATGACCAGATAAGCAAAACACAACGCTATGACCAGTAGTATCACGGACGGCACAAATATCCTCTCGAATTTTTTGGTGAACTGCTGGGTGGGGGACTGTTTGGCTTCGGCCTGACTGACCAGTGCCACAAGCCTTGAGAGCGTGGAATCTTTGGATAATTTAAGCACTCTGACCTCCAGTGCACTGTTGCCGTTGATCGTGCCAGTAAAAGCTTTGCTTTCGCCGGGGACGGTGCTGAAATCCGATAATTCTTCCGCGTTTTCCGCGGGAATTTTGTCCACCGGGATACTTTCCCCGGTAATAGCGGCCTGGTCCACACTGCTTTTTCCTTTGATAATAACGCCGTCTGCCGGGATCTTGCTGTTGGGCTTTACGAGTATGAGATCACCGATAGCGAGATCTTCTACGGGTATTTCCTCGTTCTTTCCGTTTCTTTTCACCAGGGCGGTTTTAGGGCTGAGATTGCCCAGGGCCTTAATAGAATTCCTGGCCTTGTTCATGGCGTAGTGTTCCAGCGAGTGGCCGAGACTGAAAAGGAATAACAGCAAGGCCCCCTCTGCCCATTTGTCCAGGATGGCTGCGCCTATGGCTGCTACAAGCATCAGAAAATCTATTTCGAATTCTCCCTTGCGTATTTTTTCAAAGGCCTCTTTGGTAGCGTAAAACCCTCCGAAGAAATAGGCCGGGATATACAGGTATAGATCATATCCGCTCAAACCGGTAAGTTTATTAAGAAGAAAACCGGTAAGCAGCAGGGTTCCGCAGATCAGGGAAAAGACCAGTTCGGTATTCTTTCCGAAGATACCGCTGTGGTTGTGATCGTGATTGCACTCGTTATTGTGAGTATGTGACGCCATAAAATTGTATTTATATGCCGGAAATCTCTGAAGTTCCGGTAGGTATTGAATATTTACGGGATAAAATTACGGGTAATCTTATGTAACCCGGTTGCAAAGTTTATAAGCAGGCAGGATATAAAATGCTCTTTTCCGCTAAAATCGGTATGTGCCTGTTGTAGTTGACGGAATCGGAGTACGTAGTTCGGATATGACGTTTACCGGGAAGGTTTGCAGGAAGGGCATAATCCTTTTATGATAACCGCCATACTCTCGAAAGTATGGTCGGAAGGAAAATTATGCAGGGATATTTTGGTTTTGTCCAGGCAGTGTGTAGCATCGCATTTTTCACAGACAAAGTGAGGGTGGGTATGCGTGTGTTCTTCCGCAAGGCAGAACGGGCTGCACAGTGCGTATTTTACGGCATCCCCGTTCGTGTCTATAGCGTGAAGGATACCGTGCTTCTCAAAGGTTTTCAGGGTGCGGTAGATGGTGGCTTTATCTACGGTGTCGAGCAGTATCTGTAGTTCGGAAAGGCTTTTGGCATTGGAGTCCTTGCAGAACTGTTCCAGGGTGAGTATCCTCACCGGGGTGGCCCGTACGCCTTTGTCTTCTATGCAGGATATCAATGTGTTTAGCATGAGATTTGGTTTTTGCCGGGGGACACCCCCTCTGCCTGTACTTCGGCTAACTCAGCAACCACGGCATCTCCCCCTCAAGGGGGAGAGGATTGTCTCTTAAGACTATTGTTTCATTATCCGATTACCCCATTGGCACACTTCGGCTGCGCTCAGTGCATCGCATTATTTACATCCACTGCGACCATGGAATTCTGCTCAGCAGGAGGATAAGTCCCAGGGTATAGAAAAAGGCAATCTTACCGAATTTCCCCTTGGCGCTTTCCACTTTTTTGTGTTTGGACCAGCCTATGGTTATCAGTATAATGGCAAGTATGTTGGTAAAAGGATGTTCAACGAGCAGTAGCCTGGCCAGGTCATTTTTCATTACACCGCCGGGCCCCAGTTCGGACCAGAGGGAAAAACGGTCGGACACAAAATAAAGTATAATGCCCAGAAGCAACTGTATGTGTGTGAATATCAAGGCAAAGAGGCTGATGCGAAGGTCCTTCCCGATGATAAAAGGCTTGCTGCTGAAATAACCGACAATAGCGTTGATAACGGCAATAATGAGCATGATCAGGGTTAGGTAAGCCCAGTACGAATGTAAGGTTTGAATAATCCCCATGTTTTAGTTTTTAAGTTTTATCAAAAGTAGTGAATTTTGGGGAGAGTGGATAGTTTGATATCTGTGAAGTATGGTCTTTTAACGTAGATTCGGCGTTCGATAGCCTTGCTCTTTTTGAAAAACCTGTCCGGGTAACGAGGAGTTATTTATCGGGCCGATATCGGTGGCTATTGTGCCTGCGGGCCCCGGTCCGGATTTCAGGGGGAGAAGACCGAAAAGGAAGGGGATCTGCGGCGAATATAACAATTTACAACGGGTTGTTGAGCAGGCATCACCGGGGAAAAACACAGCCTGTGCGACAGCACCCGTAACGGGGAAATACAGCGAGCGGTACGGGGATGGTTGATAGTTATAGTGATCCTTGCCCCGATGATCCGGAAGCATTTCGGGTGGCGGAAAGTACTGGGTTTTTTATTCCCCGGCAAGCCCGGATAGGGCCATTTAAGGGAATGCGTTAACACCGGACCGGTTTGGGTTAGCGGCTAAAGCAACCCGGTTAGCGGCGGACTTGATTAAGTTCGCCGCTTTTGT
>NZ_RJTM01000058.1 GCF_003725735.1 Sinomicrobium pectinilyticum
CAAACCCGTTAGCGGTCAACGTAACCCGGTTTACCGTCAAAGCAGTTGGTTATGACATCAGAAGCAACCCGGTTAGCGGTCAATGTAACCCGGTTTACCGTCAAAGCAGTTGTGTATGACATCATAAGCAAACGGGTTAGCGGTTAACGTAACCCGGTTTACGGTCAAAGCAATTGGGTATAACATCAAAAGCAACCCGGTTAGCGGCTAAAGTAAATGGGTTAGCCGCTAAACCAACTACTTCCGGTGTCAAAGGGATTG
>NZ_RJTM01000059.1 GCF_003725735.1 Sinomicrobium pectinilyticum
GTTAATGGCCGTTTTTCGGGCTATAAAGCGGGAGTAACGGATTGAATGCCGTTTTGTTCATATCATGGATGTACATGCTGAGAGACTGCACTTATCACGGGTTCCGTTGTTACAGCCGGTTGTTCCCTTTCCGGGGATCGGGGTTGTTTGTGAGGTGGATTGAAAATCTGTTTAAGTTTTATTTTTGGATTATTTTATATATTCAGCTATACATTAAATAGCGGGTAGTACGTTAAGTCTCTCTCTGAGGAGAGGCCAAAAACGGAATTACATAGCGATAAACTATATTTGATGCAATTTACCTCATGACCGGGTCATTGCAGTAATAAATACTGTAGGATGTATGAAAATCGGGGTATGCCTCAGTGATGCATTTTTCGGTTTTTTTAATTGAAACTTTAAGCTGCGAAGTTGCAGAATCTTCGCAGCGTACGCGAATTTACTTATACTAGGTAAATTCCAACCAGTTTATAACTGGCTGGAACAAGGTGAATTAAAAATTAAATTCTAAGTTTACGAAATATGTGAATGTTGATTTTAATTTAGGTGCCACATACATAAAGCCCAGTTGGACATACATAATCAGTAGGGCCATTTCCACCACCTCCGGGATCACATTCTGAGCAAGCAGATTTATCTGTGGGGCAATCGTCACAGGACATTTGATACGTATTAGGACATCCTTCCGTAATCGCACCACCCATGATTTGATTTTGTACTCGAAGATTTAGACTTGATATAGTCTTTTTGTTTAGTGATAATTTTTTGATTTTTTTCTTCATTATAAGATTATTCTTACAAGATAAGGAATATATTTTATTTGAAGGTTATTTAATTGTTAACCATAGATATTGTTGTTTTACCGTTAGACTATTCCAATCAGTTTCTTTTCTACTGGCATCAGCGCCAATCCGATACCCGACAGTCCGTTTTGCAAGCCTAGTGTCCCGTATTTGGAACTTATTGAAGGAAGGACTTTTGTTTCGCGCCAGAAACTGCTGTTCTTTTCAAAGAGTTTAAAACCGGTTTCATTATAAAAAGACTGGTAAAGATAAGCGATGAGCCAATTATCTTTAGCTATTCCTGTTTTGTAAAAGAAATTATGATTTTTGTCCTTGTTATATGCGTTGTATTTGAGTATGATACACGCCAGTCTTTTCCAATGGATATTTTTACATGCCTTCCCCGCTTCCCAGAGAGCACAGGCCATGTTCAGGTCCAGGCTTATGATACGGTTGTTCCCGGTATTTTTTGCAGGGAAAAAGGTATTTTTATCTATAAATTCCGGAACGGAAAGTGATATGTTATTTAACAATAGCTCTATGAGTTCTTTGCTTTTCTTTTTTGGATATCTGTGCATATACACTTGCTCAGGAACAGAGTGATTTCGGGAATCGCAGGCTCTTGAAAAGTAGGATGTCCGTCCTTTAGAAAAGCAAAGGTCATGCTCTCCAACCTGTTTACTACTTCTGTCAAAAGTGGTTTTATGCACCCGGATTTTTTCAGTCTTTGAAAGAGATAATGACATGTTTGAAAGAATTCCATGTCAAAGATGGTGAGGTCTTTTAAAGTGTTGAGTTTTTGATGGATTTCCCCCATGATTACCTCATCGGACTGTGCTAGTATATTTATAAGGTCGTCCTGATCGAGTAAATGGTTTTTGACCAGGTGTTGCAATAACCAGCCATAGCCGGCTAAACCGTTATGGAATGATGCGGTGACAGGTTCTCTGTTTAATATTGCGAAATTTTCTTCCAGGAGTTCTTCTATCTTTTGGTGACAGGTTTCATCCTGGGTTTGTGTATAGTAAATGGTGAGAAATAGTATTCTTCCGGAGTTTCCGGTGGTGAGGGAAATGTCTTTTTTGTCCGGAGTTGAATTTAGTATAGCATTAATAATGTTTTGTAAGACAGGAGGCATTTGTTATGTTTTTCTAAAGGTAAAAATATTGTAGGATATAAAAAACAAAACCTCACCGGGAAAGGTGAGGTTTTAAGTATGTGATAAAAGTGTTTTTTTAGAAGTTGTATCTAACGCTAAAACTCCATTGTCTTCCGAAACCAAAAGTACCTCTGTTGTTTACATTTATACCTTTGTAATTGTCCACTCCATCTTCAGGAGCTATGTTTGTTGATAAACTTTGTAAATACATTGTATTAAAGAGGTTATCAACATTAAATCTGAAGAAAAATGATTGTCTTTCCGTATTTTTCAAAGGTAATGTGTAAGACAGGCCTGCTCTGAACAGATTGTAAGAAGGTAGTTTGATTACATCCTGATCTGGCGTAGTAAATCTGATCGGATCTATATATGCATAAACATTTGCATAATGGTACCAATCCACATCTATAGAGAACTCATCAATAATTTTGTAGTTGGCTCCAAGATTAAATGATGTCTGGGCGGCTTCACCAACCTTTACACCATCAATGTAGGCAGTTTCTCCGTCATATCCGGGTACTACTTCCAGGTTATCTTGTCTGACAAGGGTCTGAATGCTATTGTCTCCGTATTTCCAGTTACCTAAAGAAGCGAATCCATAGATTCCGAGTTGATCTGTCATGAGAGGTCTCAACATGAAATCGAATTCTACTCCGTAATGTACTTGCTTTAATCCTGCGAAACGGGAGAAATAATCTTCATCTATACCATCGTTATCAAGGTCTAGCCTCGTAGATCTCACTTCAACACGATCATCCCAAACAGTATAATATCCGTTTAGATTTGCACTGAATACACTGCTGTTGAATTTGTATCCTAATTCATAACCGGTAATTTTTTCATTCTCAGCCAGAGGGTTCAGATCATTTGTAAAGTTCAGGTAAATATTATCGTGAAAAGGTTGCCTGGAATAATAACCGGCATTGGCGAAAACATTGTGATGCTCATCTATATTATAGCTTAAGCCACCCTTAAGGTTAAAGCCTCCGTTATTAACTTTTTGAGATTTTTGCTCGTTAGGGAGCATATAGTTAAAGTAATCCCATCTTTGGTGCCATTGGCTGGAGATTGCTCCTTGAATATAAGCTGAGAAAGCATCTTCTTTATATTCTATTTGCCCAAAACCTCCAATATAACTGATTTGCTCAGAATAATCATACCCGATTTTTTCTGTGTCCTTAGCATTTTTAAAGGTAGGGTCAAACAAGTTAATGTCATAAGATTTGAATACTGTATAACCTCCAGGAACAGAACCATTATTCGTAACTCCCCATCCGTCGAGACCTAAGAAATCGGTAACCATCCGGTAGTGTTTTCCCTTGTAGAACCTGTAGTCAAAACCAACGTTGAATTCCAGATTGTCATTGATTTTGTGATTGAAGTTGGATACCGTACCTAGCCACAGGTGATTGTTAACGGATGCCCTTGTAATATAACCCGCTTCAACGTTTCTTATTTCTCTTCCTATCAGGTAATTACTCCCGTTTATTTCAGTTGGCTCAAGGCCTCTGTTCGTTGCAATGATTCTGTCAAAATCAATTTGCCCATTATCGTCAAATTTGTTGCTGTGATAACCAAGGGGTCCGGTTCCCCCTCCGCGACCAATTGAGGCATATGCTACAGTAGAAAGGTTAGATTTGTCACTTATATTCCAGTCCCAGTTAAAGTTCATCACCGGCTTATGATAGTAATTAGTACGCTCATTGTAGAACTTTCCATTTTTGTACCCCCAGTTCTCGTTGTAGTCTTTGCCGTAGGTCAGGGCTGCTTGTATATTATTTTGATAAGCTTGTCCGTGTGTTTGTGGAGCACCGGTTATCAAAAGGTTAAATGCGTGCTTATCTGAAGGTTTGTAACCAAAAGAAAGGAAGTAAGTCAACCCTTTACCTTCTGTACCTTCAAAATAGTTACCATCTCCTTCCCAATAGGAAAGCATATAAGTAGATGACCATCCGTTTTCATTTTTTCCCGTAGAATAATATGCGGTACTTTTTATATAATTATTGTTGGCGATAGCACCTTCCACAAATCCCTTCTCCTTTTCATTGTAAGATTGCGTTACAATGTTCATAGTACCACCAACGGAAGAAATTGCAAGTTTAGAAGAACCAAGACCTCTCTGCAATTGAATAGCTGTAGCGACATCTCTTACTCCCTGCCAGTTACTCCAGTACATATTTCCATCTTCCATACCGTTTATCGGTTGTCCGTTAAGAAGGTATGCCGTATTACTTTGGTCAAAACCCCGAACACGTATTTGAGCATCTCCATAACCTCCTCCGGATGTATTTGCATAAACGGATGGCATGGAACGAAGTAATGTCGGAAATTCGGCATTTCCACTGGCCTTTTGTATATCAGATGCTTTAATAGTAGAAACAGCAATCGGTGTCTGGCGGTCTTTTACCAGGTCAATTACTCCGGTACCAACCACAACAACTCCCTCTAATTGTTCCGCATCTCCCTGCAAAGCAATATTTCCTATATCGCCCGTAGAAGTAAACCTCACTTCTTTTTTTACAAAACCAATGTAAGAAACAACCAGGGTACCGCTGTTCTGCGGCACTTCGATCCGGAATTTTCCGTCGAAATCTGTAGATACTCCGGTGGTTGTGCCTTTTACGACAACATTGGCCCCGGGCAGCGGTTCGTTCAGTTCGGCATCAATTACAGTACCTGTAATAATGCCCTGTGCAAAAGCAGTCGTTGCCATAAGGGCAAAAACCACTGTGAAAAACCCATTGTAAATTGTCTTCATCTGTGTTAATTAAATTTGATTTAGCTGTGCAAAATTGACATTTATAAAATTACCGAACATTAAGTAAATGTTAAATGTTTTAACAGTGTGATCCTTTAACTTTTTAAAACAAAAATAGCCATTAAACCTTTGGTCTTGGGTCTCATATGTTTAATTTTTACACCTATTTATTAACAGTAATTTAGGAAACGGGCTTTCGCATAAAGTACGAAACCCCGGCTGTTAAGGTGTAGCCGGGGTTTGTTTTTTGTATATCGGGTAGGAAAAGGCTATAGTGTTCAGCTCTTTTTCTTGAAATACTCCAGTAAATTTGTAGTGGAGCTGTCGTGCCGGGCTGTTTCCGGGCTTTGGATATCTTTTAATATATTGCTGGCCAATTGTTTCCCTAATTCCACGCCCCATTGGTCATAGCTGAAAATATTCCAGATCACACCCTGTACGAATATTTTGTGCTCATACATGGCGATAAGTGCCCCGAGACTTTCCGGAGTTAGTTTATCTACCAGGATGGTATTGGTAGGTTTATTCCCTTCGAATACTTTGAACGGAAGTAATCTGCGCAACTCTTCTTCTCCCGTATTTTTAGCCTTGAGTTCGGCAGTAACCTCTCCTTCCGTTTTACCCTGGAGCAGGGCCTCGGTCTGTGCAAAGAAGTTGGCCATAAGCTTATCGTGGTGGTCTTTGTCACCGTGCAGGGAATGTACAAAACCGATAAAATCGGCAGGAATAAGTTTGGTGCCCTGGTGGATAAGCTGGAAGAACGCGTGCTGTGAGTTGGTACCCGGTTCTCCCCAGATAATGGTCCCGGTCTGGTAGTCCACCCGGTTACCCGCACGGTCCACACTTTTACCGTTACTTTCCATAATGCCCTGCTGGAGGTAAGCGGAAAAACGGCTCAGGTATTGGGTATAGGGTATGATGGCCTCACTTTCCGCATCGAAAAAATTGTTGTACCAGGTGGCTATAAGAGCCAGTATGACGGGGATATTGTCTTTAAAATCCGTAGTCCTGAAATGCTCATCCATAGCCTGTGCCCCTTTCAATAACTTGTTGAAATTGTCATAACCTACGGCGAGGGCGATTGATAAACCTACGGCACTCCAGAGAGAAAAACGTCCGCCTACCCAGTCCCACATCGGGAAGATATTCTCATCGGCAATACCGAATTCGGCAATTTTGGGAAGGTTTGTGGAAACGGCAACAAAATGTTTGGCCACATCTTCCTGCCCTGCATTTTTCAGGAACCAGTTTTTAATCGTGGTGGCGTTGCTCAATGTTTCCTGGGTGGTGAATGTTTTGGAAACAATGACAAAGAGTGTGGTTTCCGGGTCCAGGTTTTTTAAGGTTTCGTGTACATGATCCCCGTCTACATTACTCACAAAATGTACATTGAGGTGGTTTTTGTAGAATTTCAATGCCTCGGTAACCATAGCCGGCCCGAGATCGGAACCTCCGATCCCTATATTTACCACATCGGTAAACGCTTTGCCGGTATATCCTTTTTTCTCTCCGGAAATAATACTTTCCGAAAAGGTTTTGATCTTCTCTTTGACCGCAAAGACCCCGGGCATCACATTTATGCCATCTACGGTGATTTCCGCGTCTTTTGCCGAACGAAGGGCAGTGTGAAGCACTGCGCGTTGCTCGGTTTCATTGATGAGGTCACCGGAGAAATACTTTTGTATGGCGTCCTTCAGCTGTACTTCTTCCGCGAGGGATAAAAGCAGGTCCATGGTTTCCTGTGTGATCCGGTTCTTGGAGTAATCCACATAAAAATCATTCCATTGCACGGTAAATCTGGAAGCTCTTTCCGGGTCTTCGTTAAAATAACCTTTCATTTCCGCATTGCCGATCTTCCGGAAGTGATCCGCAAGCTTTTTCCATGCTCCGGTCTGTGTGGGGTTTGTTTTTTGTAGTGGCATTATTTTAGTGTTTATTTATTTTTTTCAAAAAGTTTATCGGTGTATCTCTGCATCTCCCCTAACCCCTCTTCAAAGAGGGGGATATTCTCCCTCCCCTCCGGGGGAGGGCCGGGGAGGGGTGTCTCCCGGTAAAGCAGTCTCTTCTACAAATTTTTTAATTGAGTTTAAAACAGACGTTATGTCTGTAAAAACCTCCTCATTAGAAAATCGCAAAAACCGTACTCCTTGTGCTTCTAATTTTTTTTGCCTTTTAATATCTTTATCCGTCTGAAGATTATGAATGGGGCCATCTATTTCTATAGCAAGAAATAGTTCATGGCAATAAAAATCCACAATATAGTCCAGGATTGGAACTTGTCGGTGAAATTCAATGCCAAGAGCTTTTTTACGGATTTTTGTCCATAATATTTTTTCCGTACAGGTTGGATTTCGTCGGAGTTTGCGGGCCTTTTCTTTTAAATCCTTGCGATATGGGATAATTTTATTAGGCATAACGATCCTGCCATCACTCCTCCGCAGAAGTAATGAATTCTTCCTGCTCGTCGTCGAACAGTATGCTGTCCAGGCGTAATTGCAAAGGTTTTATATAGGCCATGTATCCTTCTTTCAGTTCTTTTCTGATGGGTTCGGCAGAGGGGAGATCCTGTTTGTAAGGGTCTACCTGCTTTCCGTTTTTCCAGAAGCGATAGCAAACATGGGGGCCGGTGGCCAGCCCGGTGCTGCCTACATAGCCGATAACCTGTCCCTGCATAACGTGCTGGCCTACCTTAACGGCCCGTTTGGACATATGCAGGTACTGGGTCTCATATGTGCTGTTGTGGCGTATTTTAACATAATTTCCGTTCCCCGAAGTGTACCCGGATTTGATTACGGTACCATTTGCCGTCGCTTTGATAGGGGTGCCATGCGGTGCGGCATAATCAGTACCCAGGTGGGCTTTCCACCGTTTCTGAACAGGATGGAAACGTCTCATGGTGTATCGGGACGAGATCCTGCTGTATTCGAGGGGGGCTTTCAGAAATGCCCGGCGCAGCGTATTGGCTTCTTCATCGTAGAAGTCGCTGATACCCTTTACGGAATCCGTTTGAAACTTAAAGGAGTAAAAAGGTTTGTTGTTGTGTTCAAAATATGCTGCTTTGATGTCCCCTATTCCGGCGTATATGGTGTCATCGATATATTTTTCTTCGTAAATCACCTTAAAGCGGTCTCCCCGTTGCAGGCGGAAGAAGTCGACCGTCCAGGCATAGATGTTGGAGAGGTCGTAAGCTACCTGGTAATCCATATTCTTTTCCATAATAGCTTCGGAAAGGGAGCTGGTTATGACCCCGGAAGCTTCCCGTTCCACGATGGTAACCGGTTTCTTCTCTTTATAGGCCTGAATGGAATCTGCGAATCGTATCACTACATAATCCACACTATTGGGCTGGTAGATAAAACATTCCGGTGTCTGAAGGGAATCTTTGCTACAGAGCAGGGTATAGGGTTTTCCTACACGCAGTCCCCGGACAACATCGAAGGTATCTTTGGCTATTTCTGCTATTTTATAGACTTTGGCATAATCTATATTGTTTTTGGCGAGTATTTCCCCGAAGCTGTCACCTGACTTAACCGTATCTCTTCGAACTACATAGTTGTCGAGATTAAAGCCGAATTCCTTTACCTCAATAGGTTTTAGTATCTCTCTTTTTGCCGTTTCCCCGGCATTTTCCTCTTCTTTTTCTTTTTTGCATGCCACGACTGTAATGGCCAGTGCAACTAAAAGTACCTTTTTGAGCATTAATTTTTTGTGTTTTCCGGATTAAACATGTGTTCTACCCATTCTTTCCCCCAGTTGTTTTTTTCCTCTTCGTTCCAAATTTCAGGAAAAAAGATGACTTTTTGAAAACTTGGAGGCAAATAATCTCTCCAATTGGTTCCGCCCGAGGCATCTATGGTGTTATTATCCCTTTTCAGGTACCTGTAGGCAGACCCCAGATGCATAAGCGGCCAGTTTACATTAGCATTGGTGTCCAGGGCTTTCATGGCTTCCATGAGCGTCGGGTTTTTTCTTTCGTTTTCGGGAAGTTGCAGGTATTTGTGGTATATGGTGGTATTTTTTACATCATTGGCAATACGCATAAACCTCGGGGTGTAGCGATATTCGAATTGCTTCAGTGTTAAGGTTTTTTCTCCGGTAGTATTATCCGTAGCACCTTTTTTCCAATAAATATTTTCATAGAGGATATCGAGGGATGTTCCGGAGGGAAACCGGGCCCTTACGGAATGATGTACCAGGTTTTCCAGCGGCGTAGCATAAATTTCTATCATCCTGTACTGTGCGGACTGGAATCCGCTGGCGGGTAAAAGGGACATCCGGTATTGCAGGAACTGTTCGCGTTCCATGCCGTTGATCATGACTTCGAAAGAAGTGATAAGTGCTTTGAAGTAACGATTTATCCGTTCTATTTTTTGCGTAAAGAAAGCTGCGGTCTGTAGCTTGTCGTCTATAACCTGTTTCTGTTCGTGGATGATAAGCTTAAAATACAGTTCGGTGATCTGGTGGTACATGATGAAGATTTCTTCATCGGGGAAATGGGTTCGTGGTATTTGAAGGCTGAGCAGGGTGTCCAGGTGAATATAGTCCCAATAGGTCAGATAGCGTTGGTGCAGCAGGCCGTCGAGATAGGCGCCCAGGTCCTGGCCGGAATTTCGGTATTTGTCTTCTAACTGGTGTATTCTTTCGGCAATTTCCGGTTTTATCTCCATGTGATTAATCTACTACTACTTTGAACTGGTGTTTGAGTCCCCGGAAGGCTTCCAGGTCGGCTTTGATGGAACCTACCCGCAGATCTGCCTTTATCCGCATGGGGAGTTTGTTTTCGTCATCCGAAACCCACAAGGTCAAACTGCCCTTTTCTTTAAAGACCCTTCCTGCCTGTACATAAGGTCGGAACTTTATACAGGAAATTTTGCCAAATTTAGTCTTTAATACCTCTTTACCCAAGAACTTAAGCTTAAATTTAAAGGTCTTGTCATCATCGAATAACAAATCCAGCTCTGTTTCGTCACCTTCGGTGAGGTTTTCGGTTTTGTAATGGTTCCGAAGGTAATATACGGCCGACAGGAGGTCGTGAATATCTTTATGTACGGCTATAGTGGTGGTCTTGTTGTGCTTTTTGTTGTTTACTATGGCCTGATTACTGTTGTAATCAAAATTTATTTCCATGTCTTTGGTATAGCCGCCTTCATCTATTTGACGAATAAATTTGTACGGCCTGCCGTCCTGTTTGTCAAAATAGCTTTCGTAATTATCATCTACTTTGAAGAACAGCCTTGCCAGTCCCGTAGTCCGGCCTTTGCCTACGACGTGAAACACGGATTTTCCGTTGAGACTGGTTTCTTTGAGTTCCATAGTGGCATAACTGGCGTTGAAGATCCCGTAGTGTACGCGGAACTGCAGCCATTCGCCGGAAGTAAAAGCATTTTTGTTTTGCGCGTCGAGGTTTGCATAAAAGCAAAAAAGTATAGTGGTTAAGACAATTTTTTTCATCAGTGCTAAAATATACTGTAAAAATAATAAATTGTAATTACCCTGCCCGAAAGGGATCATTAATTAACCCTGATGGAATTGAAAAAATTACGGATCGGGATCAAAAGTTTTGGAATTTTAACATTTAAGGATTTGGTGTGGGTTTTTTAGCGATGGATGCACGGATGTCTTTTGTAATGTGGCGGAAGTGGGATGGAGTTGTTTTGGGACTTCAGCAAAAAAGGATTTCTCCGGGAAATCCCTTGAAGTCGCCTGACAGAACAATTTTCGAACCATTTTTACAGGTGTTGAAGAAATTGATAAAGTCGGATGTTATTTCTTTCGGGTATGTTTTTAAGTGAACTTGTCTTGAGTTATTCTATATACCTGCAAAAGCATGACTTTTCGCCCAAATACAACAATTCAAGACAAGTTCGGCATCTAAGATTGTCAAATATATGCTGGATTAACCTCCTTCGGAAGATCATGGCTTGTGTTAAGGATCAGCCCGGAGTTTTCTTGCTTGCGTGCGAGCAAATAAAATGTGCTTTAAAGTGAATTATAGATCAGCTCCATCACTTCTTCAATGACAGTTTCATCAAAAGAAGATGCCCTGTTAGACATTAAGACCATGGTCAGTTTGTCTTCGGGTATCCTGAACATAATGGCATAAAACACATCATTGCCGCCATCATGCCAGTAAACCGGGTTTTTTGTGGGCGCTTCAGAAACCGTCCATCCATAACCGTAAAAAGAACTCTCCTCCGGATCTTCCGCAACATAAGGAAAGAATAGTTTTTCCTTTGCTTCAAAGTTTAAAACTGTTTCTCCATTTAAGGCTTTATCCCATTTTTGCATATCCGAAACAGAAGATAAAATACCACCATTAGCCCGGAGGTGCCATCCGGGCCCGTCATCTGCCCAGAGGCCGGGAGCATTGGGGAATCCCACGGGCTTATTGACCATAAAGCCTATAGCCATCCGATCGTTTTTAAAATCCGGTAATATATACCCCGTTTCTTTCATCCCGGCCGGTATCCATAATTGTGCTCTCAGGTAGTTTTCATAGGTGGTATGGGATACTTTTTCAATAATAATTCCCAAAATACTATAACCGACATTGGAATAGGCATAAATAGTTCCCGGATTATTGATCAGGGGACTGGCAAAGGCCAAATCAATAAAATCATCTGCACCAATGATGTCGTAATCATCCCCGATCCCTTCCCGAAAACCCGCAGTATGGGTAAGCAATTGATGAATAGTAATATCTTTTTTATCATCAGGCACTTCCGGGAAATAATCCATGAGTGTATTTTCAACATGTAAGAAGCCATCCATTTCAAGCTTTAAGATCGCAGATGCTGTAAATTGTTTGGTCAAAGAACCTATATCAAAAATAGTGTAGGGCTTATTTAGAATATCAGGGTTCTGATTTTGTATTCCGAACCCTCTTTCTAACAATACGGCACCTTCTTTTTGAATATAAACACTTCCGTAAAAACCATCGGCTTCCTTAGCTTCGAATAAGCGCGACAGCTGCCGGGATAACCGGGCATCGTCGTCCGGAATGGGCGGATCGTCCGTACAAGAAATGAGAAATACACTGAATACGAAATAAAATAGTTTGCTTTTCATTCTTAAGAGTTTTTAGAATTGAGGGCACAAGGTATTTCAATGCCCGACTAAAAATGTTCCGATCTATCCAGGCGAACACCTTAGTCCATATGATTTTTCCGGTATTCTGAAGGAGTTACACCAGTGATCCTGCGGAAAGTAGTGTTAAAAGCTGTTTTGGAATTAAATCCGGATTCGAAGGCTACACCGAGCATGTTGAGATGCGATTTACTTGTGTCTCTGAGGATGTTCTTGCTTTCTTCAACCCTGAATTCATTTATGAGAGAATAGAAATTCTTGTTTAAATGATTGTTGAGGAAGTAGGAGAGATAGTGACTTTTATATCCTAAGCGGGTAGCTAATTTTGGTAGTGTAAGATCATTCTCCAGGTAGGGCTTATGGTACTGTAAAAATGTCAATATCTTTTCTTTCGTTTCTTTTACCTGTGCTTCTGTTAACTGGGGGTGAGCTGGCACGTTCCTTATTTCGATTATTTTTTCGATGTCATTTAATTCGGCAATGGTATAGGGAAATATTTCTTTTTGCAGTATTGTGTGATATCCCATATAGAACAGCACCCCGACCTGAACTAAATCGGCTAAATTTATCAGCCAGTCCATATTACTGAAATTAAAAATGTAGGATGTCAGCATAAGAAGGGGCATGGCCGATAAGAGGTAATAAAGCCATTTGAGGTCGATCCGTTGAACGTTGGAGCTTAATTCTTTAATTCTTTTCTGATGACGCCTTAAACCAAAAACAGAAGCCGCCAGAAGACAGGAGGAAAAGACTAAAAAAAGGGTTTTGTACCAACCTGATGAGAAATATGCTTCGTCCAGATATTCAGGCGTTAGGTCTCCGGATCGGTGAATTAAGACGAACCGGAGTTTTGTCAATAAATCTATTACAAAAGGCAAAAAAAACAGGGCATCTTTCGGTTTAAATTTTTTAGTAGGTTGGATAAAACTAATGATGGCCATATACAAGGGCAGGCGGTAGCATGAAGATAATCAAATCAACGGAGATCATTTTTTTGATTCCCGGGAGAGAGGTTTCGGATTGCCGGATCAGGTCGGAAAGAGAAAGAAGTAAAATTCCTGATACAAAAGCAGTTAACCACTTGTTAGCCGTTTTATTATGTTTCTTGGCCATTACCAGCGTGAGGAATGTCAAGAAAATAGCTATACCTAATTTAATGGAAAGGAAGATGATAAAGTTAATATCCATATTCTAAATCGTGTATGATATACAAAACAACACACCTTAACTATTCTCCGGCAGACCCTTCCGACGTCTTGCTAAGATAGAAAGATTACGGGTTTTTTGCCAGTATATCCACAAGGGCCACTTTTCATGCGGATTACCCTGCACTTTTGCCTGTCCCCAGGCTTTGGATTTGCCTCGTTATTTTAGTTGTGGAGTTTGGGAGTTGTTTAGTCGGGGTGGGAAAGGGTTGTGTTTGCCGGATGTTTTATGGAGTAGAAGTTGCATGTTTCACAAGCCCGGAATTAGCCGGTAGCCAACTCCAAAATTACCAACTAACAAATTAAAGATCTTCCACCCCTACAAAAAAACAAGAGGCCCGGAATTTCCGGGCCTCTTAATTAACCAACCAAAACTTTAAATTATGAAAACTTTACTTAAAGTTACAAAAGGGCACCACCCCTTTTGATGATACAAAGATATGGCAGAAATCTGCATTTGGAAATGCTTTTAAGAAACTTTAACGCAAAGCGGGGGAAAACAATATTTTTTGTTAAGGAACTTTAGTTAGTTTGCAAAGAAAACCGCTCCTTATTGATGGGTCGTCATGCCTTGTAAACACTGGGATTACCCGGCGTTAAATTACGAAAACGTTGTAGTAGTCCCTGGTCTTTTCCCATTTTGTGCTCGTTCCTCATTTTCCGGGGGAAACGTTGCTTTACAAAAATATAATAAACATTGTAAAAATCACTATGAGAGACGTTTGTTTTTACAAACGGTTTTGAACATTTTTATGAACGGTCTGCACTTGCAGGTTTTTTTTACCTTTGGTCCTTATGGAGTTTCCGAAGAAATTAGCGATAAAATTGCAGGGCAGGGAAGAGAAAAATGCTTTGCGAAAACTGCCCGGGCCTGTTGGTGGTGTAGATTTCTCCTCCAATGATTACCTGGGCTTATCGGTATCCGAGCTTGTTTTCCGGGAAGCGGGCAGTATCCTTGAGCGGGGAGGGGGTATACGGAACGGCGCCACAGGATCACGGTTATTGACCGGAAATCATATGCTCTACCCGGAAACCGAAGAAATGCTGGCACATTTTCATCATTCGGAAGCAGCACTGATCTTTAATTCGGGCTATGATGCCAATGCAGGATTTTTTTCCTGTGTACCGCAAAGGGGAGACGTGGTGCTTTATGACGAATGGATACACGCCAGCATCCGGGACGGAATACAAATGGGACCTGCCGGTGCATACAAGTTCCGGCACAATGATATGGAAGACCTGGAGGAAAAACTGCTCAGGGTCCGGGGAAATGATAAAAGGGATGTCCATATTTATATAGTGACCGAATCGGTTTTTTCGATGGACGGAGATTCTCCGGATCTGCCTGCAATGGCAGGGCTGGCTGCGAGATATGCCGCATATCTTGTCGTGGACGAAGCACATGCCGTAGGTGTTTTTGGTGTCAACGGCGAAGGATTGGTGCAGGAACTTGGCCTGGAAGACCGTGTTTTTGCAAGAATAGTTACTTTTGGCAAGGCAATGGGATGCCATGGGGCAGCTGTCCTCGGGCCCCGCAGGCTGAAGGATTATCTGGTGAATTTTGCCCGGAGCCTCATCTATACTACGGCATTGCCCGCGCATTCCCTCGCGACGATCCGGGCCGCATACGGTATGTTGTCCGGATCACATGCCCGAAAAGCCCTTCACCGGAACATTTCTGTTTTTAAGTCCGGGTTGCATGACCTGAAGCTGGATACCCTTTTTGTTCCCAGCGATTCCGCAATACATTGTTGTGTTATTCCGGGCAATGAAAAAGTAAAAAAGATCGCTTCGCATCTCGCCGAAGAAGGATTTGACGTAAAAGCCATTCTCTCTCCTACGGTTCCCGCCGGGCAGGAGCGGCTGCGTTTTTGTTTGCATAGTTATAATACGACAGAAGAAATTTCGGAGGTGTTGAAGTTGTTGGCTATTTTTACGGAATGAAAGAAGAAGAGACTTTTGTAACCATAGCGACGTTTCAGTATTCGTCGGAGGCACAGGTAATCAGGGGCAGGCTGGAAGCCGAGGGTATTCGGGTTGTTATGGCAGACCACCATACGGTCGATGTCGACCCCCTGATAAGTAATGCCATCGGGGGCGTAAAATTAAAAGTACGCGGAGAAGACAGGGAGAGGGCATTGGAAGTATTAAAAACGGTCAGTAAATACTCATTGGATGATGAGGGCAATACTATTCTCTGTCCTTATTGCAGGAGTGATAAGGTTGAGTATTTTACCAATATAACCGATTTCAAATCCTTAATATCTTTCCTGCTGGGTTTTTTGTTCGGGACTTTACCTTTTTATGTCAAGTATGAATACCGCTGTGAGGCGTGTAAGAAAAAATTTAATTTATGACGCATTCGAAATTCTTTATTACCGGTATTTCCACAGAAGTCGGGAAAACTATTGTTTCTGCCATAGTTACGGAAGCCCTCGAAGCCGATTACTGGAAACCCATACAATCCGGGGATCTCGATAATTCGGATTCTGATAAGATAGAAAGACTTATATCCAATCCGAAAACCAAAATACATCCCAATAGTTATGCATTAAAAACACCCATGAGCCCTCATGCGGCGGCAGAGATTGACGGGGTACGTATAGAAGCCGGGAAGATAACAGCGCCCGAAGTTTCCGGAGACCTGGTCATCGAAGGGGCGGGCGGATTACTGGTGCCGCTGAACGATACGGAAACCATTGCAGACCTTATAAAGCCGGACTATAAAGTACTTATAGTATCCCGCAACTATCTGGGGAGCATAAACCATACCTTGCTCACTATCGAAGCATTAAAACAGCGGGGGGCACAGGTAAAAGGAATAATCATCAGCGGTGATGAAAACCCGTCTACCGAACGTATTATAGGGAAAATGGGAAAGATCCCTATACTGGGAAGAGTAGCCGAAGAGAGCTTTTTTGACAAGGCCGTGGTCAAAAAATATGCGGAAATGTTTTCTCCGGTACTGCGGGCACTTTAGTATACCCGCTGATATATTTCCGCTTCGCCTATCCTCTTTAAAAACCGGTAATTTTTGGCCAGGATATTTTTAAAGTAGATATTATCGGGCGTATTGTCTTTCATAAAAGGTATTTTTCCCCTTTCCGTAACAATGATCTGCGGATTGATGACGGAACATATGTATTGCAGTTCTTCTACGCTGTTTTTTCTGGGGTTGTCGTAAAACTGATATAACTGTTCGCGGTCCAGGTTGGACGGATGAGTGACGGACTTGGTGGGTGGTTGCTCGTCAATAAGCCAGTATCCTATATGGTTTTCAAGGAAAAAGATAGACTTTACATCTCCTATGTGTGCCCGGAGATATTCGGGTACTTCTATACCCTCGCCGTTGTACAGCGATTTTCCGTCCAGGGCACGGTCTCCCAGAAAACAATATTCTTTAACAGGTTCGAACTGTATAAGCAACACTATAGCCGCAGCAAACGGGGTATAGGCTATCTTCCCGAACCAGTGAATGTGGCTGATCACCACCGCCAGGGGCAGTATTAAAAACGGGTAGAGCTGAATGAGGTAATGACTGTTCATTTCGCCCGATTGTATAAAAGATAGCATTGTTCCGGCAAGCGCAAGTAAAATGTAAATGTAGTTCCTGCACAACGCGGGGAAACATTTTTTTCTGCTGTTGACAAAGATGAGGAGTGCCGCAATACCGATAAAAGGCAAGAGGTCGGTGAAGGCTTTAACATTGTTGGCGGGGTCTGGGGTGTCGTAATGCAGCGGTGCGAGTATGACGGATTCCCACCATATGTTAAGAAGGTCATTGGTGTAATAGGGTATAACGGTGAAAAGTACGGGGAGGATGACCCCCGTACCGTATATGAAGCCGCTTTTTAAGGAGGCGTAGAGGCCTTTGGACCGGAACTCGAAATACATAAGTCCAAGTCCCGTAAACAGTATCGGGTAAGCCAGGTTGAGTTTTATCATGGCTGCAATACCGAAGAGGAAACCGGCGAGGAAAATATGCCTGTTCCTTGTGGCTTTGATAAGGAACCAGAACCCCGGGATCGAAAAGAGCATGGAGAGGTGCTCCGTCATCACTCCCTGCAGATTTCCGAACAGGCTGGATAAAAAGATATAGAGCATGCCACACCAGAAACCTACTTTTCTTCCGGACAGGCGGTCGCCGATCTTAAAGAGGTAAAGCGAAGTTATGGCAATACCTATGGTGCCTGCAAGGCGTATGGCAATAAAACTTTTTCCGAAGATCTTGATAATGACGGCGAAGAAGAGAAATGCAACCGGGGGCTTCAGGTCCCAGAGATGGGTATACGGCAGGTGCCCTTCAGCCCAGGATTGTCCCATGAGAATAAAAGTGCTCTCGTCCCTGTCTATGTAATCCCTGAAAAAAAAAGGAAAACGAATGAACAGGGCTACTCCCAGGAAAATAAGGAAGATCTGATACAGTTTTAACGAGGAATAATTTATGTTAATCCCCTTTTTTAATAGGCTCAATGTTAGTCAGGTTTAGCTGCAATTCTGATCTTTGCAAGGTAATATAAATAACGATTCTCCATGAAAAATATTTCAGAACGCGATAAAAAACACCTTTGGCACCCCCTGACGCAGCATAAATTACACCCGGAAGCAGTAGCGATAACCCGGGCCAAAGAAGCTGTTTTGTACGATGAAGAAGGGCGGGAATACATCGATGGCATTGCTTCCTGGTATACCTGTATGTATGGTCACTGTAATGATTATATTGTCCGGAAGGCCCACGAACAGATGCAGCGTCTCGATCACGTGGTTTTCAGCGGTTTTACCCACGATGTGGCCGTAGAACTGTCAGAAGCGCTTATTGGCATATTACCGGGTAACCAGGAGAAACTGTTTTTTTCCGATAACGGTTCCACGGCGTCGGATGTGGCTATAAAGATGGCATTGCAATACCATTTTAACCGGGGAAAGAGGAAAAATGTCCTGGTGGCATTCGAAGAAGGGTTTCACGGCGATACCTTCGGGGCGATGTCAGTATCCGGCTTGTCGGTCTATAATGGCCCCTTCGAGGATTTTTTCCTTACTGTTGAGCGTATCCCCGTACCGGATGGGAAAAATAATGCTGAAGTTGCTGATAGATTGAAGAAAATAGTCAGCAAGGGAAATGTGGCCGGCTTTATATACGAACCGTTGGTACAGGGGGCGGCCGCTATGAAAATGCACGATGCGGAAGGATTGAATGACCTTATCGCTATTTGTAAGGAAAACGAAGTGATAACCATAGCCGATGAGGTCATGACAGGTTTTGGTAAGACAGGAAGGAATTTCGCTTCGGAATATATGGATAACCTGCCCGATATTATAAGTATGTCCAAAGCCCTTACGGCAGGAATGTTGCCGATGGCTATTACAAGTTGTACACAGGCGGTGTACGATGCTTTTTACAGTGATGATATCTCCAAAGGGCTCTTCCATGGCCATACCTATTCTGCAAACCCTGTGGCCTGTTCCGTAGCCCTGGCCGGTATAGAGCTCCTTCGTTCGGAAGAAATGCAGCAAAATATACAAAGAGTAATCGGTGCACACCGGGAATTTGATGAGAAAATGCGCGAACACCCCAAAGTTGCATCCACCAGGCAACTCGGGGTTATTTATGCTATGGACCTCAATGTGCAGATGGAACGTTACGGAAACCTCAGGGACCGGCTGTTTCGCTTTTTTATGGATAACGGAGTGTTTTTACGCCCGTTAGGCAGCACTGTTTATATTCTTGCCCCCTATATTGTTACGGACGAACAGTTGCAGAAGATATACGAAACTATTGAACGTGCGTTGGAGGAGGTGCTGTGATAAGGTGCCGGGATAAAAAAGAAAAGCGGGAGTAAAAAGAGGGCACAAAAATTTGAGGTACACCGATACGGCGAATCGAAAAATAATATACATTCGTAGTATGATATGTATAACATAAATGATTCATCCGCATACCGAGCTGCAATTCATTTCGGACGAAATGGGTTACGGCGTTGTGGCTACACAATTGATTCCTAAGGGAACAATTACCTGGGTCCAGGACAAGCTGGACATTGTGCTCTCTTCCGCTCAGATCGATGAGATGAGCGATTTTTACAAGAACATTCTCGATATTTACACTTTCCGCAACAACAAAGGAGATTATGTGCTTTGCTGGGACCATGCCAAGTATGTTAACCATAGTTTTCGGAGTAACTGCCTTACCACGCCTTATGACTTTGAAATTGCCGTGAGGGATATATATCCGGGGGAACAATTAACCGATGATTATGGTTACCTGAATATATCCCGTCCTTTTCGTGCTGTGCATGAAGGCACCCGAAGACGTATCGTGTATCCGGACGATCTCCTGAAATATCACAAGAAGTGGGACAGGTCTATTGCAGAAGCCTTTACTCATATTATGGAAGTAGAACAACCCCTTCGTGAAATACTGCCGGAGGGAACGCTGCAAAAGATAAAGGATATAAGTAAAGGAGAGGAACAACTGGAATCTATATTGTCCTGTTACTTTCAGGAAGGGGAGGATATTTGATTACCTTTGTAGGCAAAAAGTTTTGCAGACACCTATATCTATTACGGCAATATCTTCGGTTTCTTCTCTCGGTACGGATTCTGCTTCTGTATGGGGGAACTACCTGAAACCGGACCACCTTATCACGGAAAAGGACTTCGGGTTTGATAAAGCATTTATATCCGCGCTTTCACAAGAGGCAACGCAGGAAGTTGCGAAGGTGCAGAACGCGGATATAAAATATAAAAGCCTGGATAATTCTGTCCTGTACGCGCTTTGCGCTTCGAGGAACGCAGTAAGGCAGGCCGGGTGGGGGAAAGGCGCTGAATTCGGTATTAATATAGGGTCTTCCCGGGGGGCTACGGGCTTGTTTGAAGAGTATCACAAGGATTTCCTGGAACGGGGGAAAGCAGGTACACTGGCTTCTCCCACGACCACTCTTGGGAATATCTCTTCCTGGGTGGGGCACGACCTGCAGTCCAGCGGTCCGCAGATATCACATTCCATAACCTGTTCTACGGCTTTGCACGCCCTGTTAAACGGTGTGGCCTGGATACGCAGCGGGATGGTGGAAAAGTTTCTTGCCGGTGGTAGCGAGGCGCCCTTAACACCATTTACCATTGCCCAGATGAAAGCCCTGAAGGTTTATGCCAGGGAAGTACTGGACGGTTATCCCTGCCGTGCCCTGGATATGGATAAAAATGCCAATACCATGGTGCTCGGCGAAGGTGCCGCTGTGGCCTGCCTGGAAAACGGCCGGAAAGAAAATGCACTGGCCTTGATAGAAGGCATAGGATATGCTACTGAGGTGCTCCGGCATAATACGTCAATTTCCACGGATGCGGATTGTTTTCAGCGGTCTATGCGTATGGCTCTGGAACAGGTATCCCCCGAAGAAGTGGATGCTATTGTCATGCATGCTCCGGGTACTGTAAAAGGAGATTCGTCAGAATACAACGCTATTCGTAAGGTTTTTGGAAAAGATATGCCTGCATTGACCACGAACAAATGGAAGGTAGGGCACAGTTTCGGGGCCTCGGGTGTGCTCAGTCTGGAGCTCGGCATATTGATGATGCAGAAAAACCAGTTTATCCCCGTACCCTTTGGTATGGAGCAGGAAGCGCCCGAACAGTTGCGGAAAGTAATGGTAAATGCCGTAGGCTTCGGGGGAAATGCGGTAAGTGTGCTCCTGACCTGTAAATAGCCGGAACAAAAAAGGGACAGGTTTTTTACCTGTCCCGAATTATAGAAATCGATCTTTATTCTTACTTGACACTTGCCTTGAGGTACTCCCGGTTCATCCTGGCGATATTCTCGAGAGAAATACCTTTCGGGCATTCTAATTCACATGCCCCGGTGTTGGAGCAGTTTCCAAAGCCTTCGAGATCCATTTGCTTTACCATATTAAGCACGCGTTCTGTCGCCTCTACACGCCCTTGGGGGAGTAAAGCGAACTGTGATACTTTAGCCGAGGTAAAGAGCATGGCGCTGGCATTTTTACAGGCCGCTACACAGGCTCCACATCCTATACAGGTAGCGGCATCAAAGGCTTTGTCGGCATTGTGCTTTTCTATCGGAATAGCATTGGCATCCTGGGTATTTCCGGACGTATTGACGGAAATATACCCTCCGGCATGCTGTATCCTGTCAAAAGATGTACGGTCTACAACCAGGTCTTTGATCACCGGGAAGGCTTTCGCGCGGAAAGGTTCTATATAAATGGTGTCTCCGTCCCTGAATTTACGCATGTGCAGCTGGCAGGTAGTAATCCCCCTTCCGGGACCATGAGGTTGCCCGTTGATCTGAAGAGAGCACATACCACAAATACCCTCGCGGCAGTCATGGTCGAAAGCTACGGGCTCTTTTCCTTCGTTTATCAACTGGTCATTGAGAATATCCAGCATTTCCAGGAAGGAGCTATCCGGTGAAATGTTCTCTACTTTGTATGTTTCCATGCCGCCTTTAGCATCTGCGTTTTTCTGGCGCCATATTTTTAGTGTGAGATTCATTTGTTATTTCGTTATGCGTTATACGATTCCGGGGTTAGTGGCCCCTTTTGAGAGACATAGCCTCTCGTTGAGATGCACGGCTGTTTTTCCCGTGTAGACGTACGGCCGTACATCTTTACAATGATATTATTTATAGGAACGGGTTTTGAGTTCCACGTTCTCGAACTTAAGGTCTTCTTTGTGAAGGATGGCCTCGGATGGTTTTCCTGTGTATTCCCATGCCGCTACGTAAGTGTAGTTCTCATCATCCCTTTTTGCCTCTCCTTCTTCGGTCTGATATTCTTCCCTGTAGTGCCCGCCGCAGGATTCGTTCCTTTCCAGGGCATCTCTTGCAAACAGCTCTCCGAGTTCGAGGAAATCTGCTACACGACCTGCTTTTTCCAGTTCCTGGTTAAATTCGTTTGCGGTCCCCGGCACCTTTACTTCTTTCCAGAATTGTTCACGCAGCTCGGCAATTTCGTGGATAGCTTCGGAAAGCCCCTTGGCATTTCTGGCCATTCCTACTTTATTCCACATAATAAGCCCCAGTTTTTTATGAAAATAATCTACGGAGTGCTTACCGTTGTTGTTGATAAGCCGTTCTATGCTGTCGGTAACATTCTTTTCTGCCGCATCAAATTCCGGAGTGTCGGTAGGGATCGGACCGGTACGGATGTCATCGGCGAGGTAATCCCCGATGGTGTATGGTAACACGAAGTATCCGTCGGCGAGTCCCTGCATCAGTGCAGAAGCCCCCAGGCGGTTTGCCCCGTGATCGGAGAAATTGGCTTCTCCTATGGCGTAAAGTCCCGGTACGGTAGTCATGAGGTTATAGTCTACCCATATGCCTCCCATGGTATAGTGTACCGCCGGATATATCTTCATCGGTGTTTTGTACGGGTTGTCGTCCGTGATCTGCTGGTACATATCAAAGAGGTTTCCGTATTTGGAAGCTACGACCTCCTCACCGAGTTGAATGATTTTTTCTTTGGAAGGGTTGTGAATACCATGAATGTGCGCCTGTTCTTTTCCGTATCGTTCGATAGCGGATGAGAAATCGAGGAACACGCCTTCGTTGGTACTGTTGTTGATGATTCCGAATCCGGCATCACAACGTTCTTTGGCAGCCCTGGACGCCACGTCTCTCGGAACGAGGTTTCCGAAAGAAGGATAACGTCTTTCCAGGTAGTAATCCCTGTCTTCCTCGGCAATGTCGGTAGGGCTCAGCTTTCCTTCGCGCACCGCTTTGGCATCTTCCAGCTTCTTCGGCACCCAGATACGGCCGTCGTTACGGAGTGATTCGGACATCAGTGTCAGTTTGGACTGCTGGTCTCCGTGAACAGGTATGCAGGTAGGGTGTATCTGCGTGTAACAGGGATTGGCAAAATAAGCCCCTCGTTTGTGTATTTTCCAGGCAGCCGTGGCGTTCGATCCCATGGCGTTGGTGGATAGGAAAAATACATTTCCGTATCCTCCGGAGGCAATGACAACCGCATGTGCCGAATGTCTTTCGATCTCCCCGGTGATAAGGTTCCGGGCTATGATGCCCCTTGCTTTGCCATCTACGACAACCACATCTAGCATTTCGTGACGGTTGTACATGGTGATTTTACCTTTGGCGATCTGCCGGTTCATGGCAGAATATGCCCCGAGCAATAATTGCTGCCCGGTTTGTCCTTTTGCGTAAAAGGTACGGGATACCAATACACCGCCGAAAGAACGGTTGTCCAGGAGCCCGCCATAGTCGCGTGCGAAAGGAACTCCCTGGGCTACACATTGGTCTATGATATTGGCAGAAACTTCCGCAAGACGATACACGTTAGCTTCGCGCGAACGATAATCGCCCCCTTTTATGGTGTCGTAAAATAACCGGTATACCGAATCCCCGTCGCCCTGATAGTTCTTGGCGGCATTGATACCTCCCTGTGCGGCGATGGAGTGCGCACGCCTTGGAGAGTCCTGATAGCAAAATGCCTTTACGTTATATCCCAGTTCGGCCAGGGTAGCCGCAGCCGATCCGCCGGCAAGCCCGGTACCTACGATAATAACATCTATCTTCCGTTTGTTGGCAGGATTGACCAGCCGGATATTATTTTTATAATTGGTCCACTTATCTGCCAGAGGGCCTTGTGGTATTTTGGAATCTACAGTAGCCATAATTGCGAATTATAGTGAATTGAAATAGTGAAAAAGCGCTATGAACACGAATCCCAGCGGGATCAGTATTGCATATACTTTTCCGGTTTTGTGGACAGCGGGAGAATACTTGTTGTTAAACCCGACGGACTGGAAGGAAGAACTGAATCCGTGTAAAAGGTGTAAGGCCAAGAAAACAAATGCAAGGCAATACAATATTACTCTTATCGGATCGTGGAATTTTTCCACGAGCTCCCCGTAGTACCTGTTGGGGTCTTCCGGGAGGAAATGGATGTATTTGTAGCCTATTTCCGGAAACCAGAAATCGTAAAAGTGAAGCCCAAGGAAAGCGAGGATGACAATACCGCTGTATATCATGTTCCTGGACATCCAGGAAGAATTGGCACTACCTTTATATTGGACGTATTTCACATCCCTGGCCCTGTTGTTCCGTATCTCGAGGATGAATCCCATAACGAAGTGAAACACAACACCAAAAATAAGTATGGGCTGCAGAACAAATTGTACTAAAGGATTGGTCCCCATAAAATGAGAAAACTCGTTAAACATTTCGGCACTAAGAACCGAACTGAAATTAACGATTAAATGTTGTAAAAGAAAGATTAACAGAAAAAGGGCGGAAAGACCCATGGACACTTTTCTGGCAATGGAAGATTTTATGATTCCACTCATCGGTTTAGTTGTTTTTTAACCCGACAAAAATACTGCGGAAGAAGATTTTGGCAAAACTTTGGCTCTTGTTTTCACGGGAATTTAGAATGAGTATAAAGAAGGGAGGCGAGCTTCTACAGTTCCGAGTGTTACATTTTAAACTTTAAGAGAATAAAATGTGGAGTTCCTGGGCAAATTTATACTTTTGTTTCGCGGCGATAATGCCGGATAATACAATCTTCAAAAAAGTTATTCCATTATGAAATACAACCCTATAGACAGGAATCTGTTTGTGAAAAACCGTGCTAAGTTTACCGCAAAAATGAAGCCCGGAAGTATAGCGGTTTTTAATAGTAACGATATATACCCGATCGGGGCGGACAGCACGATGCCTTTTCAGCAGGCACGGGATATTTTTTACCTGAGCGGGGTGGACCAGGAAGAAAGTATACTGGTACTCTTTCCGGATGCTACAGATGTAAAACACAGGGAGATCCTTTTTGTACGGGAAACGAATGAACACATAGCCATATGGGAAGGTGCCAAACTGGACAAAGAAAAGGCCTATGAGGTAAGCGGTATAAAAACAGTGTACTGGCTTGAAGATTTTGACAAGGTATTTTTTGATATTATGACTGAGGCCGAAACAGTATATTTCAATACGAATGAACACTATCGCCAGGCGGTGGAGACACAGACCAGGGAAGATCGTTTTATAAAATGGTGCAAGGAAAAATTCCCGGCGCACAAATGGGAAAAAAGTAACCCGATACTACAGACGATAAGAGGCGTAAAAGAACCGGAGGAAATAGCCCTGATCCGGCAGGCCTGTGAAATAACGGAAAAAGGCTTTAAACGGGTTCTCGGTTTTGTGAAACCGGGTGTATGGGAATATGAGATCGAGGCGGAGTACATGCACGAGTTTTTGCGTAACCGTTCCAGGGGATTTGCATATACTCCTATCGTAGGTTCCGGATTCAGCGCCTGTGTGCTGCATTATATAGAGAACAACCAGCAATGTAAGGACGGGGACATGCTGCTCATGGATGTTGGAGCGGAATATGCCAATTATTCCAGTGACATGACCCGTACGATTCCTGTAAACGGACGCTTTACGGAGAGGCAGAAAGAAGTATACAATGCCGTATTGCGGGTGAAAAAAGAAGCTACGAAAATGCTGGTTCCGGGTACCATGTGGGCGGAATATCACAAGGAAGTAGGTAAGATCATGACTTCCGAATTACTGGGACTGGGATTACTGGACAAGGCCGATGTGCAAAACGAAGATCCGGACTGGCCGGCGTATAAAAAATATTTTATGCACGGAACATCTCATCATATGGGGCTGGATACACACGATTACGGTGCCTTGAAAACCCCCATGACCGCGAATATGGTATTTACCGTAGAGCCCGGGATCTACATACCGGGAGAAAAAATGGGAATACGCCTGGAAGATGATATGGTAATACAAGAGCAGGGTGAGCCCGTAAACCTGATGAAAAACATACCGCTTGAAGTCGAAGAGATCGAGGAGTATATGAACAAATAACAGGTGTAATACCTGTTTATGTCAAAAGGGCCGGCACCCCGTCCGGCCTTTTTTGGAAAAGAAAAAGAGATTATTTTTTTGCGGTGTAATGAAAAAAATGCGTAATATTGCCCCCTGAAACAGAAAAAGCAATACACTGTTTCAAAATTATTGATATAATGGGGATGTAGCTCAGCTGGCTAGAGCGTTTGACTGGCAGTCAAAAGGTCGTGGGTTCGAGTCCCATCTTCTCCACATAGCGGGATTTCTTTGTGAAATTCCGCTTTTTTTTCGTAAATAAGTAATCCTTTTTGTTTCATTTTAAGGTGATTATGGCTTAGTAGATTTAGCATTGTCGGGGTTCGATAGATGCCATTTTTATAGTATAAGTTATTATCGAACACCGTTTTGACAAACTCTCTTTTCTTTAAAGTATCTGCCGAAGTATAGATATAAGCCATATCCGTTAGAAGATCAAGGTTTTTGTTTAAGAGGTCAAATGCCTGATCTTGATTATTATTTGTATGATTTATGGAATGCTCTAATTCTATGATGCTTTGATTATACGTGGAGTACCACCTGTTATAAGTATCCTTGCTAATTTCATTTCTAATCCATTTGTCCTCTACAGCATAGAGTTTTTCTTTTACTTGTTCTAATTGTTCCTTTTTTGTTACTACTGTTTTCCTATTCTTTTTTATTTCAAATTCAAGACGAATGTTGCTTTTTTTTCGGATTAATTGTATATCCCTTTCAGGTATGCTCATAAGTTTACATATGCCAAGAAATTGTTGATGTGCTTTTATAGCACTGATATTATTGTGCTTAGAAGTATTGTTGCACTTGTAATAATAGTAGTATTTTCCTAATTTTCCTCTGGAAGCAGCACCTGTCAAGGGATTACCACAATGACATTTTAAGATACCTCTGAGAGGGATATTGTCATTAATTATGGATTTGGTTTTTTCAGGTGTTTTTATTTTATTCTGTACAATGTGCCAGGTAGCCTTGTCTATTATAGGTTCATGAATGGCAGGAAAAAGCCCTCCTCTATATTCTTTGTATGGTTTAACCTTAAGCAAGCCGGCATAAATAGGGCTGGTAAGTATCCGTTCTATGGCGGAATTTCCTTTTCTTTTGAGCCCCATTGCACGAGCTTTTTCTTTTATCTTATAAAGAGGGATATCCCGTAAATAGGCATCATATATAAACCTTACAATTCGAGCTTCACCTTCTTCAACAATAAGACGACGGGCTTTATTTTCACCTTCTTTTCTATATCCGTATGGAGGAACTTTAAATAAATGACGTCCTTCCTTTGCCATAGCAGTATAGATACCCCCTCTAATTTTTATACTACGGTTGATATTATCTTCTTCGGCCAGTAAAAGTTGAAGCCCGGCCCGGAAAAAGCTGCCTGGGGTATCATAGTCGAAAGTAATACCTTCCGAAACACTTACTACTTGAATATTATATTTCTTCTGTAGCATTTTTACCATGCTCATAGCTTCTCCGGCATTTCGGCTGAACCGGTCAAGCTGATCGACTAAAAGGTAATCTACTGTTTTATAGTGTTTAGTAATGAATGCCTGTAGCTTAACAAAATCCGGACGGTCAAATGTTTTTGCACTTTTCCCCCGATCTATAAAGGTATCTACCAGTTCTACATCATGTAATTGTAACCACTGGTCAGTGTATAATTCTTGTCTTTCAATAGAACTATTACTTTGTCCTATATGGCTAAAGCGGAGATATCTGATTGCTCTCTTCATAATACTCTTTTAAGGTTATTTCCACTATTATTTCTACTATCAAATTTAGCAATTTCTGCTCTTTTTTCCGTTCTATTTCTTGGTATGTCTTTGAAATAACTTCATTTACAATATCGTTATTATTGCTGTCTTTTTTCATCATCATCATTCTTTTATTCTAAGACACAAAATGAATTAACAGTCTTATTCTTACAAGTATACTTATTTAGTCAATACTACTCAAGGGAAATCAATTTCGAGTTTTGGGAAATAGTGTAGGGTAGAGGAAGAACCTAACAGGTTCATCAATGCCGCTATTTTTACGAACAAAAGCCCGAACCTCGGGCTTTACTTTTAAATGTTCCATGACCTGATCACCTCCGTTTGACCAGGAAACGATCCTTACCAGGCCGTCCTTTTCCCAATCGCTTCCCTTTCTTCAGCCTGGTTCTTTTCGATATTTTACCATTTAAAGCTTGGGCAAGGGAGATTTTCTCTCCTTTACCATTATACAGGTTCAGTGATTTAAACCTGGGATTAGCTTCCAGAATTATCCTTTGTTGCTTATACCCCTGAATAAGGGTCACTTCCTTTTGTTCCCCGTTATGAAGGGCTTTTATTAGTTTTCTTCTTTCTTCCGGAGTTCTGAGTTCCTTTAAGGGCAATTCCCGGAGCTTTTTTTCCAGGTCAAAGCCATAACCGGGATAAAACCGTTTTACCCGGTAATTGCCATGGGGATCCCTATCATTAAAATCCAATTGCATCCAGTGCCTGTTCTCCCCGTTTCCCTGTACCACCGGGCGACCAGAGAGCAGGTTATAAGCTTGCCGGGTATTTATGTTATTTTCCCGGTCTACCTGGAAATACTGCTTTTTAACACCGGAACCTGCTCCTGTCTCATGCAGAGCAGCGGTATAGCCTTCCAGGTAAAATTGTCCTTTATCCCCCTGTTTGAGCTGAAGTTCAAAAGCCATCCGCTTATTTTCCCCGACCTCGTAGGATACTGGGACGGTCATTTTTTGCCGGTCTGCCAGTTGTTGTTTGTCTAAGGGAATATCCGGGAACCCCAGCTTCCGGAAGGATTCCTGTAAATCCCGGATATTGGCGGTATACCTTTTTTGTTCCTTACCGCTTGATGTCCCTATGATATCCAATAAGACTTTATATCCCAGGCGCACCCACAGGTTAGGATACAGCTGCTTTTCAATGGCCCGTTGTTCCTGACGCATCATACGCAGGGTCAACTGTTCCTTTGGCCCCGCCCTGGCCCTGTATTTGGCCTGGAGCGTACGGTAATACCGTAACTTTTCCCTTAAAAACGCCCGGTTGTTGTCCAGGGAAAAGGAAAATAGTTTTTGAAAACGTCGCTCCCTGGTGAGCCACTCATCGAGCTCGTTTTCTACCCTGTTTTCCATAGCAGATTTCTTCATTTTGATTGCTATAAGAAGGAAAATCAGACCGCCCTGGCTTTTCGCCTGGTTTTCTTTTTAGCCGAAGGGGAGTTTTCCTCCCCGTTCTGTGACTGGCTTTCCTTTTTGGATTGCTTTTGTTCGGTGTTTTGCTTTTCCCTTCGCCTGCGGCCCAAACGTTGCATATTGCTATCATACAGGGTCACGGACTTAAACTTAGGATTAGCTACCACATACACCTTTTGATCTTCCATCCCTTCCTTGACCAGGGTGGCCGAAGCCGGGTTTCCCTTTTTGAGAGATTCTACCAGGTTGCCTTTATAAGTTTCATTTTCCAGTTCTTTCAAGGGATATTTTTGCAAGGCGGCATCCAGGTCATAGCCATAGTTTTCATTAAAGTATTTGAGCCCGTAGTTCCCCTTGTCATTGGTCTGCTTAAAATCCATCTGGAGCCAGGTGTTGTATAATTCCCCGTTCTTGTTCCAAAGATTTTTATGGACGGACCGGCCGCACATCAGGTTATAGGCTTCCTTCAGGGTAATGCTGCCTCCTTTATTGATATAGAATTGTTGCTCCATATCCGGCTGACCCTCCCGTTCCAGTTTTACCTTATAGGAATTAAAAAAATACATATCACTGTATTCTTCCTTATTGGATTGGCTAAAATGAAGCTCCGCTTTCACCTTATCCTTACCGTACTCGGTTTGATACTCCAACGTAAAGGTCTCTGGTTGCTGTGCAATTTTTTCCTTCAAGGCGTTGTCCAGGGTATCTCCGAACCCGGCATACATGACTTGTTCCTGTAAGAAACTTAAATTTTCCTCGTTCATCACTTTTCATTTTATAGTTCAACATTCATCATTTACTACAATACGGTGGCCCGCATGAGCTTACTGTTCTTTATTTTAAGCTCCAAATGCCTGCCTCCGTTTTCTTCCATCAATTGCACCGCCAGGTACTTTTGGTTAGACATGGTCTGTTTGGGTAAGGCGACCACCAGGGTCTGTTCCGATTGCCCTTCGACCTTGTCCGTATCCTTATAGATATATAGCGGCTCAACTTCCAGTTCTTGATACGTAGTACGTTTGGCTTTTTTCCGGTCCCGGACAAAAAATCGAAGCTGGTCGATATCATAGCGGATATCGGAATTGTTTTCGATATGGAAACGGTAATACATAACATTGTCCTTGACATAAAGCCCAATTAATCTCAATTTGATCCCGTGGCCCTTGTCCTTAACCCCACGTAGTTTTTTCTTTTTCCCCAACGCGATTTCCGAGTATTTTTTTAAGATACCCTCGTTGTTTTTTTCGGAGGAAAAAGCTACTTCAGAAATATCCCGTTTTCCAAAGGAGTAATTAAGCGCCACAGGGTTGGGGTTATAGTTGAGCAAAAAAGAATACAATTTGCCATCGGTGGTGATCACGGTGAGATTGGTTTCTTTCATGTCTTTTTTGGCAGCTTTGAGCTGTAAGATGTTTTCTACCCCTTTGGCCTTTTGTACCAACACCTCCCGGCTACCCCGGTCCACACTTTGTATTTCATAGGGGAAGATCAGGTTGGTGGTTTTGTTCGTGGTAATGGCTATGGGAAAGGCATCAATGGTATGAATCGTTCCTGTATTAGCAAAGCCCAATAATGAGGAAAGTACCAGGGCCATTCCTATATATGTATCTCGATAATTTACTTTCATGATTTATGATTTTAATAGTTTTTCTGTTTTTTGTCTTTAAGTAATACCCGGTCACCGGCTTTAACGGTGACCTTAATACGTTTCGCTTTTTTACTAAGCAGGCTGCGGGTCGCTTCAATCCCGGCACTGGTTGCGTGGGCTTCCAGGGAAGTGTCAAATGAAGTCAGGCCGAAGCCCTGTACTGCTTGCCCGGCGGATTCCTTGGCCACCTTGCGGGTGATAGCCCCGGGGATATGTAACCCCTGTATCCCGTCCATGCTATAGACCTGTAATTCCACTGGGAACAGGGAATTTTGATAACGGATACCGTCAATAGCAATATCCAGGCGCTCCCCGGAGATCCCAGCCGTTCCATAAATAAAATGCCCTTTGGGAATACGGACCCCTTCAATATAGATATCCTGGGTTAGGCGTAGTTTGACGGTAGACCCAGCTACCAGGGATTGGGTTTCATGGATCACAGCAGCCACGGCATTTTGCTGAACATTTTCTTGCGGAAAATCTTCCAGTCCGTAAAAGGAGGTCCCACCTCCAAGGAGGGTATCCTGCTGATCCAAGAGGGATACAGGGTTTTCTTCAGGCATAGAAGATACTGCAAAGACCTGTCCTTTGTTTTTCTGGGAAGCCTGCTGAAGCTTTTGTTGTACTCGTCCAGGATGCTGGATGTCCAAAATGGTCTCCAGCATGTGGTTTAATTGTTTGAGTTCGGGATCTTCGTCTTCCGGGGCGGTCATCCGCTCCATCATCTGTTCTAACCGATCAATATCCCCCACCGGGGAGTCCCCGGCCGGAGAGGCTCCGGTCCCTGGTATAGCCAGGGGCTGTGCTTCTGCTGGGGTGGATAATGAATCCGGCCTATTCAGGATTTGTTCCAGTTCAGCCAATTTATGATAGACCTTTTCTTCATTAGGGTCGCGGTGGTTGATCGTAACAGCAGGTTTTAAACCCGTTTCTTTTTCCCGGTCTTCAGACGGAATGGATTCGCCCTTAGGCATGCTCTCATCGGGAACGTGGTTATAGTACGGATCGTTTTTAGCTTGCTCCTTCCATTTGGCAGAATCCGAAGCCGCTTGTTTGTAATAGCTCATTTTGTCCTTTGGATCGTCCTTATCCCGATTCACTTCAGGCAGCTTCAGGTTTAACCCCTGCCATTTTTCCATGGGAGTGGAGCTTCCACCACCACCGCCCATAGTCCAGAACAACAGGGTGATAAACGGCAGGGCCAATAGCGGCAAAACTACCAGGAGTTTCTGTTTTTTGTTTTTCAGTTTCATCATCTTTTGTCATTTTAACATTAACTCTTATTTCTTCCCGAAAAGACTATCCTTCACCAAACTGTCGAGCACCTCATTTCCCGGCCTGGTGATATGTCCGGGTTTTTGCACCGGCGTCACGGAAACCTCCTGTTGCTCCCGGCCCGAAAGGCTATGCCAGATCAGCCAGGTATTAAACCCTGCGGAAATCACTACAAACCCGGCCAGCAAAACGGCCCAGGCCCTTGCCGAAATATTTTCTGTTTTCCGCTCCATCCAGTCCGCCCACCGGGACTGGATCTGTAGTAACCCGCGAATAGCCCATAAAAAGGCTTTATCCCGGTGTTGTCCTTTTTCCTTCTTTCTTCCCATCATTCTTTCAGCATTAAAAATTACCTGCGGTTTTGGATACTGATATCCTGGTTTTCGAGTATCCGCCAACGTTCGATCAAAAACCCATGCGGGTTGTTATCACTCCGGGATATATTACGTAATACCCCTTCAGTGACCAGGCTCCGGGTGACAATGCTGGTCCTTCGGATAAGTTCCTGCGTGGCATAACACCTGAAGCCATAAGGGTGGTTCCCGGTATCTACCCTAACACTGTCCACCTTAATGGTCTGGCTGACATTGCCGGCCATGACCTGGGCATAATACCCCTTTTCCTCCAGGTTGTCGTATTGTCTTTTGGCTGAGGCGTCGGCCAGGTACAGGGCCTTGGTGATGTTTTCCTGGATCAGCTTATCGTCAGGATCGAGGGTAAAGAACCAGTAGTGAAAGGTTTTTACATGGTCCCGGGCTTCCACCGGGATATTTTCCCTGCGACTGGAAGCAAAGGCTTCCAATACTTTTCCATTGGAGAGCACATAGACCCGCTCCTGCATCCCGGAGGCCAGGGCATAGCTTTGGTAGATCACAAAACCACAGATCAGTACACAGCCTGCGATAACGACCATAGCGACCAATCGCACCTGCTTAAAGGCCGTATCAATATTTTTAGCTTTTCGAAACATTTTTCTCCTATCTACATTTTTACTGTTTCAAAACACCCTAAGGGTGCAAATTGCTTTAATGCCAAATCGCCTTTAAGGCGCACCCTAAGGGTGATTTGGCATTTAGGTATTCCCTTTAAGTTTCTCTTTCATATATTTATTGGAGTTATTGGAATTATCCCCGAAGTAGTTTGAAGATTGCCCATGCCCAGCCATGCTTTGGGATATTTTACCATAGGCATCCCCCATAACATCCCCCACCATTCCGGCCTCGGCGGTGGTAGAGGAAACCACTTTCCGTGAAGAAGCGTATAAGAGGTTAGTTACTTTTTGGGTAAAGGCACTGCCACCTCCGGCATGGATGATGTAATTAGCCATGCTCGGTACGGTAAAATACCCTACAATGCCAATAATCAGGAAAATCAAATACGCTACATCATACTGATTAAAGAATGTATCGCCGGTCTCCTGTACCCGGGTAAAGTCCAGTTCGATCATTTTCTCCTGGATTTTTCCCAACAGGCTCCCAAAGATATTGGCGATAGGAAGCCACAAAAAGACATTCAGATAGCGGGCGATCCATACGGCCAGGGTATGCTGGAACCCGTCAAAGACAGCAATGCCAAAGACCAGAGGGCCAAGGATGGCCAACACAATAAGCTGAAAGGTGCGCAGGGTATCGATACAAAGTGCCGCAGCTTCGTAAATTACCTGGAGGACTTCACTCATCCATCGTTTGACAGAATGGCGCAGATGGTAAAAATCCTTCATAAAGTCGAATTTGATGTCATTACCGAGACCTTCCCAAAACCCTTCCTCGGAAGGATTGGCATTGTCATGCGTATAACGATACCAATGATCGCGGTCACCTTCCCCGGTAATGCCCACATAGGCTTTCCAGGCATCGGTTTCCCGCATGGCCTCTTCCTTTTTCTGAAGCAGTACGGCAATGGCCTGGTCGGAATTCTGAACCATAGCGGAAGTGGCTGTCACCGTAGGCTGCATGATCCCATTGATCAGGCCAATCACCGAAGGAAAGATGGCGATACACAGGCCTATGGCAAAAGGCCGGAACAAGGGATAAAAATCAATGGACTCGGCATTAGCCAGGTGCCGCCATACGCGAGAGGCGATATACCAAAGGGCGGCAAAGCCGGCAATGCCGCGGCCAACACCGATAAGCTGGCTGCACAAAGGCATCATCTCGGCATAAAGGTCTTGTAACACCCCGTGAAGGCCGCTGATCTTTCCACTGCCCTGCGCGACCACGCTAAGCGTAGGAGTAAAGATGGCTACTCCAACTAATCCTGTTATTTTAATAGATATTTTCATAGTAATTTTTATTAATGCCTAATGCCCGTTACTACGGGCTGCTTAATGCCCATTATGGGCTTACAGGCTGCCTAATGTCCATTATGGACACCGTAGATGAGTTCCAGGGTTCGGATATCCTGTTGTTCCCGGGCTTTTTGGATAGCCAGGACCATGGTCTTGTTGTTAAAATACCGGAGGAATTCCAGTTTATCTTCCATATCGGCAAAAATGCCGTCGATGGCTTTCAATCGTTCATCATCGGACATCCGGAGCTTGTTAGCGGTCAGGACTGTAGCCAGGTCATCCAGGTTTTGCAGACTTTCCTTAAAGAGCCGGTCATAGACCTTTTTTAAATAAGCCAATTCTTCCGGGTTAAAGTTGCCATCCTTTTGAAACCGGGAAAAAGCGGCCTTGTATTCCTTTACCAACAATCCCTGGTACCGGATAATATCGGCCACCCGTTTGTAGTTCCGTACCGTCGGGCTCACCCGCATCAGCTCATCCAAAAAGACCTGGTGCAGCGTAAAATTCCCCTGGGAAAGATCCCGGATGGTGTTGTAGCCCTTACTAAGGATTTGGTAGCCTTTTTTCATATCACTTAGGATCTGCTTAAACTGGGTAAGTTTTTCCACATTAAGCAACAGTTGGGTCACCTCATTGGACTGGGCCGTAGCCCTACTGGCCCATAACATGCAGCTAAAAGCCGCAACGACAAATGTGATTTTGATTTTCATGGTTTCGGGTTTTGAATGTTATACAGTATATAGCCCGTTGAAATATCCCCGGCTTCCTTACGGCGGGCTATAGCCAAGAGGGTACATTGCCGCCTAAAATCCCGGAAAAATCCATAGTGTTCCAGCATACGCCGGTACAAAAGGTCTATTCGTTCCAGCCGGGCATCATCGGTCATTTCCAATCTTCCATCGGTACTGACTGCGATAAGCTCATCCAGGGTATCTGAAGAAAGGTCCAGGGTCTTGCCAAAGACCCGGACCAGGTAATCCAGTTCGTCCTCGGTAAAAGCATTACTTTGACGCAGTTGTTTCAGGGCTTGCCCATAGCCTTTGAGTATATGGTACTCCAGGGTGATGATATCACCGATACGGGCATATTCCCTAATACGGGGATTCACATGTTCCAGGGACCGGAAATAACCGGCATGAAGGTTTACTTCCCCGTCTTTGAGGTCTCCGATAAGGTTTAACCCATCTTTGGCAATGGCATAGCCTTTACGGGCATAACCAATATAGACCTGTAGGGCGGCGATTTGCTGAAGGAGGTATTTCTTTTGGGTCTTTTTTTGGCGCCACCATTCGGAAAAGGTCTGGGCCTTAGCCGGAGCAATTCCCATAAAAACCAGGACAAACAATACTATTATAGCTCTTTTCATCACTGATGATTTTGATGGTCCATACCGTAAAGTTGCCTTACGGCTTCTGCTTCACTTTCACTTTTAGCCCTTTGCAGGCTTAGCAGGATATTCTGGCGATTAAATCGCTTTAAGTCAAAATAGGTCTGTTCTACCCGGTCCGCAGCCTGGTTAATAGTTTCCAAGCGTTTGGCATCGCTCATTTGCGTGGCAAAAGCTTCAATGATCAAAAAGATCTGGTCCAGGTTTTCCAGGCTGGCATCCAGCATTCCGGAATACACTTTTTCCATATAGCCCAGCTCGTCCGGGGTAAACCGATGATCCTGCTGAAGCAGGCGCCATACCCGTCCATATTCGTCCACCATCGCGGCCTGCATTTTGGTGATATCGCGGATACGCTGGTAATAAGAGATCACGGATTTGACTTTTACCAATTCCTCATAGTATCCCTGGTAAAGTTCTTTTTGGCGTGCTGTCCATTCGGAGATCTCGGTCAGTTTAAGCTTGGACAGGGTGTTTTCGATGGTCTTCTGGGCATTTTGCAGCCAGATGGTCTTGTTCTGTAGCCGCTGTATCTTCAGGTCAATGGCTTTAATGACCTTTTTAACCCCGGCTTTGATCACCTGAATGATCCCGAGAGGAGCAGGTGGCTCCTCTGCCCGGGCTGGGGTTGCACTTAACAGGGTGACACATAGTAACCCCATAGTCATTTTTATCAATAGTTGTTTCATTCCTGTTTTTTTCTTGAGCCACTAACCTGCCTATGTCGGCAGGCAGGTTCACTAATGTTTATGGAAATATTCGTGTATCCGTGGCTTGATTAATTGTTGTTTTTCATGTCCGCTGCAAGAGCGCCAATACCTTTCTGAATGTTTCCTCCAAATTTTTCAGCATACTCCATGACTTTTACTTTTTCCCGCTGTTCGGTGGTATAGACCAAATACTCCTCAAGAGAAACTTCTGTTCTATATACTTTGGAAAGCATGCCACCCAAACTGATAAAGACTTCCTTATACATTTTTGCAGGATCGTTGGCCTTGTTTACGGAAAGCACCAGGGCTTTTTCCTTGTCGGTCAGCCCCAGCAGCTCCTGGATCTGGTCAAACTTGTTCTGGTATTTGGATTGGTCCAGCAGAATTTTGCAGTCACTGTTATTGATAATGGCCTGTTTGACAATAGGGGAGGAGATAATATCCTCAACTTCCTGGGTCACTACCACGGCTTCCCCAAAAAACTTCCGAACCGTTTTAAAGAGATAACGAATGTACTCGGCCATACCCTCCCGGGCAATCGCCTTCCAGGCCTCTTCGATCAGGATCATCTTACGGATACCTTTGAGCTTTCGCATCTTATTGATAAAGACTTCCATGATGATGATGGTGACTACCGGAAATAAAATAGGATGGTCCTTAATATTGTCCAGCTCAAAAACAATAAACCGTTGTCCTAAAAGGTCGAGGTTTTCCCGGGCATTAAGGAGGTAGTCAAACTCCCCGCCTTTATAGTAGGGACGCAACACGTAAAGGAAATTGTTGACATCAAAGTCCTTGTCCTTGACATTGTCTCCTTCCAGTTCCTTGACAAAGGCGTCTTTGAGATACTCATAAAAACTATCAAAGCACGCGAAATCGCCGGGCGACTGCTCAATATGCTCATAATATCCGGTTAACGCGTTAGACAACGCTACATACTCACTCCGTTTAAAGGTTTCATTATCCTTTTTCCACAGGGCCAGCAGCAAGGTTTTGATGCTCTCTTTTTTCTCGGTATCCAAACGGTCTCCTTCCCCAATGTAAAAAGGGTTAAAACGGATGGGGTTTTCCTCCGAGTAGGTAAAATAATAGCCCCCGACCATATCGCACAGCCCTTTATAGCTATGGCCGACATCCACCAGGACAATATGGGTCCCCTGCTCATAATAAGACCGTACCATATGATTGGTAAAAAAACTTTTCCCGGAACCGCTAGGACCCAAAATGAATTTATTACGATTCGTACAAATCCCTTTTTGCATGGGCTCATCGGAGATATCCACATGGACAGGTTTGCCGGTGAGGCGATCGCCCAGGCGGAGCCCTACGGGACTCAGGGAAGAACGATAGCCCGTTTCCAGGTTTAAAAAGCAGGTGGCCTGTTCCACAAAAGTGTCAAAGGTATCATTGATGGGGAAGTCAGCACTATTTCCCGGTATCCCGGCCCAAAAGATCTGCCCGGCCCCGGTGGTCTCTATCTTGGCTACGGCATCCATCCGGGCCAAAGCTGAAGAGACTTTATTGCGAAGTTCCCGGAGTTCTTCCTGGCTATCGGCCCAGACCAGCAGGTTAAAATGAGCCTTGACCGGTAGCCGCTGTTCACTGATGGCTTCATTGAGAAAATCGTTTACCGCATCCCGCGCAATGGCATTTTCCCGGGAATAGGCGGCCAGGGATTGAAGACGTAGCCGTTTGCTTTCCAGTTTTTTGATGGTTTTCTGGGCATCTTCGACAAAAATGTACTGGCTTAGGATATGGTTACAGGGCAGTAATTGTCCCAGGGAAGAGGCAAACCCCACACTAAAGCGGGTTTTATCGGTACTGTATTTATCGTAATCCATCCGCGAACCGCACAGGGCCGGGAGGTCGGCCGCATCCCCAAGGGTATAAAGCTGGGTATACCGATCCCCGATCCGCAAAACGTCCCCTCCCAGTTCCATATCTTTTATCAAATGGGACTTAGTCCCTTTAGTTACCCCGCCATCAAGAAAGCAATAGTATTCCATAAAACCTGCCCGGTCCGGGCCACTAAGGAGTTCTTCCTCTTTTAATCGTTCGAGCTGCACAAAACCGCTGTCCTCCAGGATACGGCGAAACTGTCCGCAACTATCCATAAAATCCTGGAATTTTTGGGCGTTTAGGGTATCGAAAGGAACCAGGGACGGACGGATCAGATTGGAAAACAGGGAAGAGGAAGGTTTTCTCCCCGATGGTTTTTTGGTTAGTAGGATGTAGCAGGAATGTTCCAAAAATGGTCGTTCATTAAAGAACCGTTCACTGCTCCGGCTTAAAAAACTAAGATCCTCCTTTGTAAAATCCGGCCTATGTCCGCTTTCCAAAAACCAATCCTGCTTACAAAATACGGTATGGTTGGGTAACACTTTGATGGCCTTGACCCAAGCCTGATGAAAGGCTTCGTACTCCCGGTTACTCAAGGTAAAGATCTCCGGGAGTTCGGCCTTGAATACCACCGTGATATCTCCTTTTTTGGAAAGGATACTATCGTGTTCTACATCCCATATGGGTAACAGGTCCTCTAACATTTTTTCCGTTTTCATTTTCCTGTCTCTTTTTAACCTCACTAAGTTTAAATCCCATTAAATGGGTCTTATTCTCCAACGCTTGTTCCGATCCCGATAATTATCTGGGTTATCGGGATGCCCAAAGGCAGTTGATTTAACGGCCTCGCCCTCTTCTTTTTACTTTTTGCCTGCGGGTTTGGTTTTGCCGTTGTTCCTTTGGGCATTCCCGTTTTTCTGCAAGTAAGCGGGAAAGGCTTTCCCTAACCGGAATGGTATTGGCTTTGAAATGCGATTGTATCCCAACCTTTTCCACAAAAGATCGTATATCATAACCATGCTCCCTGGCGTATCCCACGGGGTCCAGTCTTTCCATAGAGGGGAATTCCACCAGGTGAATGCTTTCCGGGATGTGGTAGAGATCACTAAAATCAATATCCTGTGGCCCATGTTGGGTACTGTTATAAGTGAATATATACTTATCTTCTGTCCATGAAAAGTATCCTTGCAACCTGGCAAAACTGATATCTCCCGGAGCCAAAGGATTTTTAGGGCATAAACATTTCTTTTCCAGATCAATCAAAAAAATATCTCCTGCAATATCCAGGGTAGGGAGATTTCCTGCCAAACGTCTTTCCAGGGCTTTTTCTTCCGGTTTTTTCTCGTGCTCTTCCATGATTTCTATTCTTTCCTTTGTTTGTAAAAAATGCTCCGGGTGTAGCATTTGATGACTTTGGGAATCTGTCGCCGGGCCAGCTTTTTCATAAGCCCGTATTCCCCGTAGGCCTTACTCATTTTATAAATCTTTAGTACCAGGACTATCCCTAGGGCAAGGATAATACCGACACAAATTAGAGGAGGCAGTCCGAGGATATACATCCCGGCAAAAAGGATCAGTAGTACGACTACTCCGCCTCCCAAATACCAGATATACTGGGCTTTGAGACCCTTAAACTCAATACTTTGATTGATCCCCTTATGGTTTTGGTAGACACTATTGCTCATCGTTATCATTTTACCTTTGATGGATTACCTGTTCTCCAAGTATTGTGCAATGATTCCCATGACGGCATACCGCAGCCTTCGGCTTTCCTTGTTTTCTTCTGAAAAACCGATAGCTTCAAAGGCTTCCTTACAGGCTTCGACCAGGTTCACTCCCTCGTAGGTCAGCGCCCCGGCTTCTTTTAATCGTAAAAAATCGGTTGTAAATTCTGTTTCCAGGATATCCCGGATATAGTGGAATCTGGAAGGTCTTAAGTCGGAGGTCAACTCCCGAATGGCCTGTTCTTTGATGATATAAAGAGGTAGTTGCTCTTTTTGCCATTGTAGGAGTTGAGGACGCAGAGTGTCCATCTTTTGGTCCAGGTACTGCTGTACGGAGTACTCCTCCTGTAAACTGAACATCAAATCGGGGTTATTCTCTATGATATAAGCCCAAAGCCTTTCTTTTAAGGATTGTTCCATTTGTAATAAATTGATTTTTAGATTGCTGCTTGTATTTTGTCAAATGCCCATTATGGGCTATACGCCGAAAAAGGACTTGATCACGGTGGCTACTACCACCAGGAAGACACAACTGCCAAACCAGGCGGCGGCTACTTTGCCTGTGTCCGGGTCGCCGGCATTCCATTTCTGGTAGACTTTCACAGCACCGATCAGGCCCAAAAGAGCGCCTACGGCATACATGAGATTAGTGCCGGCATCAAAATAGCTACGCACCTTTTGATTGGCTTCGTTGATCCCGGCAATTCCATCCTGGGCCCGGGCGACAACATGGCTCAGCCATAAAAATCCCATTATGGCTAACTGCTTACGGTTTTTCATACTGCATGTTTTCATTCGACATTCCGTATTAAGGGTTGATTTTTAACTTAGAAGAAAGAAAAAGCCTGTTGCCGTCACTTTACCCGGTATTCCTGCTTCTTTTTTGCGGCTTTTCGCCCCAAGAGGGCAGGACAGGAACAGGCTTTTTAAATGGTCCGGATCAGACTTCCGCACTCCACAACTCGCTCACTTCATCTATGCGCAAGCCGACCGGACCATGTTTATCGCATTCCCGGATAATAAAATCCTGAATACCTTGCTCAAAAGGGGTTCCTATAAATTCAGGGTTCTTTTGTAATGTTCTTGAAAGATTTTCCAAAAGGACCTTTCGTCCTTGTTTATGGTAAAAGACCTCGGCAATGACCTTTTTCAACATATCCATGAGTTCCTCGGCCTGTTTAAAAGTATCATCCGGAATTTCCTCAAAAGAAGGTGTAGAAACCGTTTCTTTTATATGTTGTTCTTCCTGATTTGTAACCGGTTTTATTGTTGAAACGGGTGTCCTTAATTTCAGGATATAGAGCCATAAACCCACAGCAGCATAATAGGCTGTCAGGATCAATGTAACTGCGAGGGCATATTCACCCCAGGAAATTTCGTTAAACATTCCTCATCATTTTTTCGTTCGACATCAGTTATCCGAATCCCGGGGGAATACACCCACCGGCAGTCAAATCACAGGACAAAGGAAGGGGATATGAGTACGCACCACAAGTACAAGTTTAAAGTTGTACCCCGGTTGTACCCTTGTACCCCACAGTAAAATCAAGGGTTTTCGACATGTGATTTTTTTATTTTTTCTTGCAGTAAAGAATATATATCAGGTTAAGCAAGACATAATTTTGATAAGATGAGGAGAATTAAAATTGAAAAAGTATCAATACTCTTTGATCTTTTTGATCATTCGTTGAAGCTGGGCGATAGCTATTTCTTTATCCTTTTCTTCCGGAGTATAGGCTTTGGCACGTAGAGAATCATAAGACAGGTCCTGTCTATGAGGCGTGGCAAGGTAGGGAACAATAGTTTTGAAGACGCTACGCATCGATTTTGCTTTAAGGATCCGGAGTTCATCAGCAGCCCGGAGCACCAATGCGGTCTGGTCCGTAGATAGGCTGCACAAGATTTTCTCTTCCGGAGAAGTTATGGGGATTTTATTTCGTCTTCGTTTGGAAAGCTGCTCTAAGTTCAGGTAACGGGCAAACCAGGTTTCCAGGAAGGAAAGCAGGTCCTGTAAAGAAGCTTCCAATAAGGTAAGAACCTGTTTTAAATCTTCCTGTTGGAATGTTTTATTTTTTTTACGTTGGGTTACCTGGGCAAGAAGGATTTGTATGGAAGCATAATGGTTTTCCAGTAAAATCCGGATATGCTTTTCCCGGGTCAGGGAAAATACCCGGTGCTTCAGTTTTGACTTAATAGTAGCAGTCTCTTTCCGGATTTTCTCCATAACAACCATAACCTGCTGCACGGTTATATCCTGAACAGGAGTTTTTTCCGGGTTTAATGTCACATTGGCCAGGATATCCAGCCATTCCAATAGATAGGGTTGTCTCATGCGCATCATCATTTACCTGGTTTAACCAGGTGTTCTACAATAGTGTTGGAACCCGTAAGTTCATATGAGTTCCTTACTTCGCATAAGTTGATACTATTTTGAATTTTGGGGACTTAGCTTTTTGCGATAAGCGGTTGGGGAAAGTGAAGTATGGGTTTTAAAAAATTTGCTAAAGTCTTGTGTGGAATTGAATCCCAGCATTCGACTTATGCCCTGAATGCTTAAATGCTCTTGTAATAATACCTTTGCCTCTCTTAAAATGGAATCCTTCACGAATTGTTTGGCGGTTTTTCCGGTAACCTGTTTAATTGTTTTGGAAAGATAATCGGCTGTCAGATGGAGGGCGTTTGCATAAAACTGTATTTGATGTTGACTTTTATAATGAGTGTTCAGCATATCCAGAAAGTGTAAAACCAATGCATGCTTTATCGTATAGGTAACGGTGATACCGGGGCTGTAATAACGATAAAGCCTCCTTAGTTCCCATAGCAGGATGTCGAATCCGAGTTGCAGCACTTCACCATCGGTTCCGGGGATTTCCGCTGTATTATTTTTTACACGCAATAAAATGAACAGCAAAAACAGCCAGGACATATCTTTAGGTCTCAATTGTATCCTGAAAGGCTTCCCGGCCATAAGGAACATAAAAAATACAGGTTGTAGGTTTCTTGTTGCATTACCAAAAGCAAACGCCCTGGTAAAACTAAGTATTCCAATATGAGACCGGTTACCAAGCCCTTTTATGGTACATGACTTATCTTCAGGCAGGATCAAAAGCTCCCTGGCCTGTACTAAGATCATATCTGTGTTCATCTTTAATTGCACTTCCCCTTTCCTTACAAGCAGCAGGATAAAACGGCTTTGCTGTAAACAGGCATTGACCGCTTTGACCTGTTGCTCGTTTTTGATAAAATGTATCATAAGGGGTGGAAAGGAATCCGAGTGATGGCTTTCAGGCTGTTTCAAAATGAGTTATATTCAGGTATTATCGGGATCTATAAGCAGGGCCATCAACACAGATGCAGTACTAATGATATTGCAAAGCCCATTTACAAACAGGAGCCAGGCAAATTTCTTTGGGGATTCATGCCTGATAGCACCATCAGGGATGTAATCCAGGAGCTGATCATAGTCCAGCAGGTTGATGATCACATAAATGCTCACCAGGTTAAAAACCATAAGCGCCATGGAAAGGGTAACAATCCATTTTTTTCTTTTTTCCATGATCTGTTAGTATTACTGATCTCGATTCAAGGAAAGGTACATAGCACGGGAGATCCCTTCTACACCGTCCTCCAAAGCAATGATCATAAAGCTGACGATGTTTCCCATAGAGTAGTCCCAGTCATCATCCTGTTCGGTTAATATGACAACAGGCTCTTCATCCATGTCGGGATAGCTGGCATGCCGGACCAGTGCGGTAAAAGTCAAGACAACCCGTTTGTCTGTTTCGGTAAGCGAAGGATGACCCATAACCAGGGATTCATACCCGGTAATATAATTATGTAAAGCCTGGTCCACATCATATTGAATGACCAAAAGCGTTTCGATAAAGTCCAACAGACCAGCCTGTGCTGCCGGGCTTAAACCGGAACCGGAAATAATGACTTCCAGTGTTTGCCAGGAGTCATCTGAAACAGTTTCAGTTTTATGGCTTTGCGTAGTGGCCGGAACAGGCCGTATTCCTGGTAACCTCCCGTCCGGAAGAAGAGAATTGATCTCCATCTCCAATTGGTGCTGAGAAGGAACTTTTCCGGTCTTTACATACTGTTTCAGGGCCCTTCTATACAGTTCTCCTACCGGGTCATAAGGGTTCTTGTTATTGTCCGGAGAAAAATGTAATTCCTGCGAAAGGGCATTGGACGTACCCACAGTGTCGTGGTAAAGGGTCTCATCAGTGCTACATGAGAAAAGCATCATGACAGCACCTGCGATTAAACATGCAAATTTTTTCATGTCGGTGAATTTTTAAATGACTGATAATGTTTTCATCAGTTCATACTCACCCGGGTGATCAGAACGTTTCATCCGGAAAATTCCGGCAGTTGTGATCGTTGAATTCAAGGGTAAAGCTATGGGGGACAGGAGCACTTTTGCAAGGGCTTGTTCGGCGTTTTCCGGAAAACATCCGGTTATTTTCCGGAAAACGCCGAACCTTATGAATGTTAAAAAACCTCTTGTTTTCAGTAGTTTACAGTATATTTATAGAGGATTCCTTATAAAGGATCAGTTTCATCGGAAAGGGGCGGGCATAAAGCATAAAAGGAGGATTATTAAGTGTGTTTTATGCTCAAATATGTTATGCTTATGATTCATAAACCGATACTTGCCGTATTCTTCTTTGTGACTTTGGTTGTTTTTTCACAGGAATCATCCGTGAGGCCTTATGATACACTTTTAGGGAAAAGTTATGATGCGATTTATCAAAAGATCAGGGATTCTAAACTGGATCGTGTCATCCGGAAAACATATCTAAAGGAATATTTAGACAAGGCCCGGGCCCAGGATAGTTTGGAAAAAATCACTCAGGGGTATAAAAACTACCTGCTATTTGCGCCGAGGGATATAAGGTTAGTCTATGGAGACAGTATGATCGCTTCAGCGAAAAAGACCGAAGATCCCGTGCATATAGGTTCGGCTTACCTGACCATGGGGATCGCCTATTATCGTTTAAAAAAGCATAGGAAAGCCCTGGACCATTACCTGATAGCCAATCAATACCTAATAAAAACAGGAGATGATTACCTGAAAAATAAGCTAAAGTTTAATATGGCCCTGGTTAAACATGATACCCGGTATTATGACGAGGCCATTGTTCTACTAAAGGAATGTGCGGATTATTTTAAAGAGGACTCCCTGGAGCACAGGCCGTATTTGAATACACTGTACCTTTTGAGCAGGTGCCATACCAGGATGGAGAATTATGGACTCAGTTCAGAGATCATCGGGTTAGGAATTGCCGAAGGCAGAAGGCGTAAGGATACCAGTAGAGAAGTGTATTTCGTCCAAACCGAAGGAATGAACCTTTGCCTGACAGCCAAATATGCACAGGCCATACCGAAACTAAAGGCTTCCCTAAAGCGGATCCGAAAGGAAAAGGATGATTTTGCCAATGTTGTTCTGGGAAATTTCTACCTGGGGAAAAGCTATTGGGGCCTTGGAGAGCGTGAAAAGGCTGTAGGTTTTTTTGAAAAGGTGGATTCCAGTTTTACGGCCTGGGATTACACGAAATGGGAATATCTGGAAGGGTATACACTACTGGAAAGGTATTATAGATCGACCCATGACCTGGAGCTTGAACATCATTATCTGGAAAGACATATCCATGCCCTGGAATTTATGGACCGGCAACAGCAGGACCTGGCTAAAAAGTTCAAAAAGGAGTATGATATAAAAAGGGTACAACAGGAAAAGGCAGAAGTAGAAATGCTTTTGCAGGCCAAGGCCAAACGTGAAGTCCTTTGGATCGCATCAGGAGGACTTTTATGCCTTCTGTTGGTAGGATTGATCTATAGGGGATACAGGATAAAAAGAATTTACAAACAACGATTTGATGCTTTTACAAAAGGACAAAGATCTCGGGGAAGGAAAAAGAAAGCGAAACCCCTCAAAAACCTCGATATCCCTCGGGAAACTGTTGATAAGGTTTTAAAGCAACTAGATACCTTTGAAAAAAATAAAAAGTTCTTGGATAAAGAAGTCTCCGCTGGGAAACTGCCTGCTATTTTAGGGGTAAACGCCAAATACCTATCCCTGATTGTAGCTTTGTATAAAGAGGGGAGAAAAGTGGTGGAATATCTCAACGATCTTAGAATAGACTTTATTATCGACCTGTTTGAAAAAGATCCGAGAGTATTGCATTACAGCAATAAGTATCTCGCCGGGGATGCCGGGTTTAACAGTGAAAGAGCTTTTTCCGATGCGTTTAAATCCCGAACGGATATAAGTCCTAAATTTTTTATTCAGGAATTGAAAAAGAAAAAGATATGTTCATCAACTTGAAATTTTAGGAAACACATTAACACCTTTGTTTATTTAAGCTTGTTTGGAAGTAAGCTGTTGATACAAAAAATCATAACAAACAACCTCATAAGGATTTAGATTTAAACAGCCGATTCATACACATGTGAGTATAACTTACATTCAAAGGGTTTTAATCGACTTGTAAACTTCTTTATTGGCCTAGGATAAACGGCTTTTGTCATCATTTCAACAAAAAATTATTCAAAAACCTGTTGCATTGGGTAATAACGGGATTTTAACCGTTTTGTTGGTCTTGGCATGCCGAGTATGTATCCAATAACCGCCATCTATCCCTTTCCGAATTTGATTTATGTTCAGCTTCTTGACATCATATAGGCCAGTCCCGTATATCAGCTAAAGATAAATATATATTTATCTTTTTTAAACAGCTTTTTTTCAAGTCGTTGGTGTTCCTTTGCTGTCAAATATTGGCGATCTGATTTGATGTATTTTAATTGGAATTTCTGGAAAGGGTCTTTTCCCAGCCGTTCCATTCCACATGGGTTTTAGGCTTGAAGGTACGCAGAAACTATTCAAAATTCCCCAAATTTGACAAAGAACCACTTTGTCCGTTCTTTCCAATTTATGGGTTTCCTGTATTTTATAGCCTTCAGCTTTTGTAATATTCCGATGCTGTAGTGTTGTATAAACTGAATATTTTTCAGTAAAAGAAAGTTTTACATCATCAATCAAAATTCCGTACCAGCAAATTCCCTTGCAGGAATTCTTTCCCGGTACGGAAATTTTTCTTTTTTTCCAGGTTGAGGCTTACCACTTCCCCGTAGCCTGTTTGTTGTTCCAGGCGGTAGGTAAAGGCCAGGATATCGTTATAACCGCCTTCTACCGTAAGGTCATAGGTGTGAATTTTAAGTCCTTCTTTTTCAAAAATATGAGGTTCGTGAAAGGCGATGACCTCGAGGTTCAGTTCATCCGCGTTTTCGTTTACCGCTTTCAGGAGGTTGTGCTGCATGGAAGTGCCGCCGATCTTGTATTTGCGTAGCAGCGAATCGTAATAAGCATTTTTTTCATTGAGGACCGATAACTGCCTGGGAATATCATTAAACAGGGATTCCTCCGTTTTCAGGGCATTGTACTCACTTTTGGTACGGACCGTATTGGAAATAGCCAGGGTATAGCAGAGGAATAAGACTATGAGAAATACCACAACAGCAACTATATTTTTGTTCCGGGAGGTCATGGATTGTTTTTTATGGTTAACATAATGGAGAACGAAGCACCGGAAGCCGAGGAGCCGTAATCCCTGATAGAGACGTTTTCGGTCCAGTTCATGGCTTCGAGATTTTCGATCCATTCGGAGAAGCGGTTGCTGTCCGCGGATTCCCCGGAGATCATAATCCGGTCTTCCTGTAACAGCACTTCCTGTCCTTCCCTGATCTGTTTTTGCAGCGGTTGGTAGCGGAGCTCCTTCAGAAGGATGGAAGCGGGGAGGGCCTGTATAATCCGGTCGGTGTAATAGGAGCTCCTGGAGCCGGAGGAGGACCGGATATCCCCGACAACTTTTTCTTTTTTATCCACTTCCTCTTTCAGTTTCATAAAATTCTCCCGGTTAAGCCGGTTTACTTCCGAGGCTTGCTTTATAACTTCGGTTTTCCCGAAATAATGGTTAAAAACCATAAAATTAGCAAGCAGCAGGACAAGAAGGAAAACCAGGGCGCTGCGGACGAACAGCCGGAAAAAACGCCGGTGGTAAAACTCCTGCCGGAAGTAAGTATTCCGGTCCGAAAAGTTGGAGATGGAACCGGTATTTCCCGTGATGAGCCCCAGTACGGCAACAAATCCGGGCAGGTGAGGCCCGGGGATCTCCAGTCCGTTTACGGTATATGTGGTACCCGGTACAGTCTCTTCTTTCCGGATATCCGCAAGCAACCCGTCCGCAAATATCACCCTGGCGTTGGAAACCCCGGTTTCCCCGTTCCCGGTAAATGCGGCCAGGTGCTGCATACACAATAAGCCCAGGGAGAACCCGGAAGGAGTATACCCTTTGTCTTTCAGCTCCCCGAGTATACGGTCTATATATGCTTTCCGGCAGATGGCAATAAAAGCACGTTCCCCGGAAGGGACGACTTCATAGTAAAAATCATCTATTTTAATATTCGGAAAAGCTTTGTTCACTATAGCGATATCCGCATTCCCGGTGGTCTCCGTAATTCTTGTAAGTATGTTATTGGTATTGATAATAACCAGGGTATGGTGATGGGCGGACAGGGTATCCGGGAGATCGTCCGGCGCGTTGGTGCTGCCGCTTTCCGTAATAAGGATCTCGTCTTTCTGTCTTTTTACAACGGTACTTATCCACCCGGTGCCTGCGGAGGTTTCCGAGAGTTCCAGCGCCTGGAATATATGGCCTTCCCTGAGGTATGTAAGGATATCTCGGATCATATTAATAGATAACCGTAGGTTTGATCAGCACCGTGAGTTTCTTTTTAGAATCTTCCCGTTTTCTGCTGCTGAACAGCCATTTTATAATAGGGATCCTGGACAGCAGCGGTACACCGCTCCCGGAATCGTTCTTCATTTTTTCTTCCAGTCCGCCGAGGACCACCAGGTCCTGGTCCTGTACACGGATAATGGAACTGAACTCCCGCGAGGTAAGCCCGGGAGGGGCGTCTTCCTCGATCCGTTCACCACTGAAGTCGGACTGTATGACGTTGATATCCAGGGTGATTTGTCCGTCTCCCGAAACCAGGGGTTTGATGCTTACGGCCAGTTCCGCGTCTATAGGCATATAATTGCGTATTTCGGAAGACTGCGGTATCTGCGACCCGTAATAATTCTGGTTGGTGACGACATAGTAGGTCGTTTCCCCGATGGAGAGGTGCGCCCTGTGCCCGTTAAGGGTGGATAACTTAGGCGTAGACCGGATCTTTACATTGCCATTGGCTTCCATAGCTTTGATAGTAGCAAAAAACTCGGGGACCACTTTACCTACATTCAGCGAACCGAACCCGTCGAATCCGCCGATAACCCGGTTTACGGTTTCGGCACCCAGGGTGAGATCGGTATTGGGAAAAATACCTCCTTTGGTCTTTGTCGGCTTGTCGCCTATACCCCAGCTTATACCGGTTTCTACGGTGGCCGTACGGCTTACTTCCAGAAGCATGACTTCTATGAGGATTACCGGTACCGGTTTGTCCATCTGTTTGATAAACGATTTGAAACGGTTGATGTTTGCAGCAGGGCCACTGACCAGGAAGCTGTTCAGTTCGAAGTCTATTTTGATGTCCAGGTCGGCAATGATCTCTCCCGGAAGGATATTGACCAGGGCTTCGGCCTTACTGTTGTAGGAGCTGAAATTATCGGAATTGGAGGTGTTGAGTGACGAGGTAGGACGGTTGAGGTTATTGTTGCCGTAGGTATTGCTATTACCGTACATATTTTGCCCGCTATTAAACCCGCCGCCGAGATAGTTGATACCCCCGGGCACCGTTCTTCCGGAAGAACGTGTGGAACCGCTGTTTCCGGACGGGTCGCCCAACAGTTCCACGGAGCGGTGCATGAGCTGTACGATCTCTACTTTACGTACGCTAAGCTGGTTGGCCATGCCGAAAAAGTAGATATTGCCTTCCTTCTTAAAAGTGAAATGACCATCGGAAGGAGCAACTGCTTGCCGTATGCCGTTATTATCATTGTTGTTATTACCAGAATTCCGATTATTACCACGAGCAGCAAGGGGCTGGCCGCTTTCGAATATCTTTTCCAGTAACTCGTCAAAAGTTATGCTTTTGGCTTTGAACGTAACACTACCCGCATTTTCCAGCGGCGTGGCCGTGTAGATGTCCAGCTTAAGGTCATAGCCTATTTCATTGATGATGTTGGCAACCGGTGTATTGTTGAAATCCACTTTTAGGGTCATGGAGGTGGTATCCAATACTTCGTAATAAAAATTAGCACCCCTGGGAGCCCGCATGGGCCTGTTTTGAGGCGGGATGTTTCCGCCCGGCTCTCCCTCCGGCCCGGCAGATAAATATGCCGCATCGAACAGGTAAAAACCGTCCCTGGATTTGCTGTAGATCAGGTTATTGGTAGCGGCAAGGTTTTCCATGGCCTTGTCAAAATCAACATCTTTCAGGTACATCCGTAAGGGAGTGTTTTCCAGTTCGGAACTGTACAACAGGTTATGACCGGATATATCGATGATCTTGCGGAAAACCTTCCCGAGGGGATCATTGTCCAGGTCCATGGAAATAAGATCGTCCGCAGGGTCGTATTGCACCCGTATCGCTTTCTCTTCGGGAATTTCCTCCGGGGGTGTATACTGGTGTATGGAGAGAATGTTCCCCGTGAAATCGATATCCAGCTGGTACTCCTTGCACAGGAACACCAGCAGGTCGGCCACGGTAACATCCGAAAAATTATTGACTATGGTGATATTCTGCAGTTCGGGCGATACGTTAATATTTACTTTATGCACCCGGGACACGGCCATCAGAAAGCCGGAAAGAGGGACATTGTTCACGTTAATATCCGTTTTGAAGCTCTCGGTAAGCCCGGGGTTGTCCACAGACAGGGACTCCAGGTGATTGCGGATGCTCTCTATGCGCCGGGAATCATTGTCCTGGGCAAGGAGAGAGGTTGCAATACATAAAAACAGGCACAGCGTAATTTTTTTTATCATAAGCGATCAATCCATCAGCAAGGCATATACTTCCTCGACGGACGTTATCCCGTCCCGTACCAGTTGTATGGCATTGCTTTTTAAGGTGTTAATATTATTCTCCCCGAGATAGGTCTCTATTTCAAGGGTGTTGTTTTTAATATGCTCTGCAAGACCGCCGGTTATGGGGATGATCTCGTAAATGGCTTTTCTGCCGCTGTAACCGGTATGGTAGCAGGCGTTACAGCCAACGGCCCGGTAATGGGTTTGCAGGGAAGCGGGTACGCGGAAGTTTTCGGGAAAAATACTTTTTTCTACGGGAACTTCCTCCTTACAATGATCACATAATTTCCTTACCAGCCGCTGGGCTACGCTGACATTGAGCGTACTTGCAATTAAAAACGGCGGTACTCCCATATCTACCAGGCGGGATACCGTTGCCCAGGCGGAATTGGTGTGAATGGTGGAAAGTACCAGGTGACCGGTAAGAGCTGCCCGGATAGCCATATTGGCTGTTTTTACATCTCTGATCTCCCCGACCATGATCACATCCGGGTCCTGCCGTAGAAAAGTACGCATGGCCGAAGCGAAATCCAGGCCTATGTTCTCTTTGAGCTGTACCTGGTTGACGCCTTCGAGGGTGTATTCTATAGGATCCTCTATAGTGAGTATATTGGTTTTGGGATCGTTGAGCAGTTTCAGCGTGGCATACAGGGTTGTCGTTTTCCCGGACCCGGTGGGGCCGGATATGAGTATGATACCGTTAGGTTTACGGATACTCTCTTTAAACATTTTCAATTCCCTTTCTGTAAAGCCCAGTCCGCTCAATTTAAACCTGCTCGCGTCTTTACTCAGGATACGAAGCACTATTTTTTCACCGTGCAGGGTAGGCAGGGAGGAGACCCGGATGTCGAACTCGCCGGTATCGGAATTCACCGTAATACGCCCGTCCTGCGGCAATCTTTTTTCACTGATATCCAGGTTGGCCCTTATTTTTATCTTATTGATGATCACCGGGTATTCTTCTATGGGAATATGGAATTGCTCTATCAGTTTTCCGTCCAGGCGATAGCGTACCCTGCACTTTTCTTCATAAGGCTCGAAATGAATATCACTGCTGCCTATTTCTTTGGCGGTAATGAGTATTTTCTCCAGGAAATCCGGCGTATAGCGAAGGTTCTCCCCGGGGATTTGTTCTGCCTTCCTGTAATTGGTAGCGAGATACCTGTTTAGCTCTTCTTCGGTATCGCCATGCAGTTCTATCTTACTTCCCAGGATGATCTCCAGTTCTTCTTTCAGTCCCGGGAGGGCCTGCTTGTCTGTTTTAAAGGTAATATGGCCGTTTTGTTTACTTACAGGGACAATGCGGTAATGAAAGGCCTGCTCCGCACTGATAAGCTGCTGTAAACCGGTTTCTATATGATATGAGTTCAGTTCCATAGGTCTAGGTCAAATATAGGGAAGGGGAATCAAAAAAGAGGGAAAACGTAAATACCACTATAAAAAAAAGCGCCATATATCCGGCCAGGGGAACAGTCTGCTGCGGTTCAGTGGGATTCCTTCCGGAAACAGGTTCTCCTGTTTTTACCGGCACCGGCTTAAAAAAGTTCCGCGAAACCGGAAAGCTATGCAGTAAAAGGGAAAATATTATGGAAAAAGTAAACAATACGACAAAGGTTACCGAGGGAAAGCCGAGGGCGACGGCGATAAAAAAGAACAAATCACCGGCACCGAAGCTGCCGTTTATAAAAGCGGACCGGAGTTTAAAACGGGAATAGAGATAGAGTATTCCCAGTATGATACTTATAAGTCCTAGGTTTATACCTATGGAAATCCGGAACACAGGCCTGTCTGCCTGGAAAAAATGCAAACCGCCCAATAAGAGAATGGCCAGGACAAACAGGAAAAGCGATACCGCCCGCGACCTGTAATCCTGGTAAAAAATAACTCCCAGTACTGCTATAAGGCATATTTTTACGAAAAGCATGATCCTTAGCTTTTTGGCAGATCAAATCTGTATTTGAAATTATTGTTTTACTCACCTGTTGGCTTAAAGCCGAAAAAGGGGGAAGAAGCGACTTTTATACCACAGGGTTTGTATTCTTTTATTATTTATCTGTCCGGCTTTACAACTAATCTTTTACCGTTTGTTTTGGCACACCGTTTTCATCGATTTCCCAGACATTGAACACCCCGTTACCGTTAAAGTCCGTCACCGCTTCCGCCCTGGCTTTGAAGGCCGAGTTGGTGGCTTCGATGATCTCATACTTATAATTGGCCGTACCGTTTTCATTGACCGTTTTCGGCGGTTCGAAATCGAGCTCGTTAAAATCCGTGGAAAATTTGGAATACATATACCTGTACGTATTCTGCGCATTGTAAATAGCTTTGAGCTGGGTCTGGGCCTCCACGCTTTTGGCCTTGGTGATCAGGGGCATGAGGTTGGGCAGCGCTATAAGCAACAGTATACCTATAATGGCCAGGACAATCAACATCTCCTGGAGATTGAAAGCGGGAATTTTTTTGGTCAGCCTGGATGTATACATAACAATACAAAGTGTTTGGGATAAAAGTAGTAAAATTTAAATAGCAGTTAGGATAAAGAAAATGAAAAATAAGGAATTAGTACACTGGATTTATAAATTTAGGGAATAACCCATCAATAGGTTACAGTAGTAGTCTAATTTTATAATATCCATAGAAATGATGTATTGTTATTTTTTTATAAATCGTTGATATTTAAAAACCTAAGTATATGTGTGATGTAGTGATATTATGGAAATTATAACACGGCTTTTATAAATACAGAGTACAAGTTGTTGTCTTCCCTATCATTTTTGTATAATATTACAGCCGAAAATAAAAGATTGTTGACCAGAAATAGAAATCGTTGTTTAACTTAAAAAGCCAATGAAACAAAGCTACATTTCCCCAACGAATTTACTACCCTTTAATATCCATAAACCTCTTTCCCTTTTTCAAGAATGGGTATCAGTTTGTGATCTGTCAAAATTGAAAATCAATGGGCTTTAAATATCCATTGAATAATGTATAATAATTATTGATTAACCTGTTAAATAAACGAATTGTGAAAAAATATTTATTCCTGTTTCATTTGATGTTTTATGTGCTCTCTAGTGCCCAGGAATCAGGGGACTATATACCCAAAGTATATCCTTCCTCACCGGATACCTATAACCTGGGGACCTATGGTAATATAAATATCGGCGAGTATACCGGGACCATGTCTCACAGTATTCCCTTATACGAGTATACCATAGGAGATATCAAATTCCCTGTTTCCTTACAGTATTCCAGTAACGGTATCAAAGTGGATGAATATAATCCAGTTGTAGGGCTGGGATGGAGCCTGAGTGCCCATGGTATTATATCCAAAATTGTAAGGGATAGGGAAGACGGACTGTCCGGCGGGGATATTAAATGGCAGAACGACAATACTCCGGATCCCAATAACGGGGGGTATCCTGCATTGCGATTAAATTTCTATGAAAATGCCGGGTTACAGGATTTATGGGATACGGAGAAAGATTTGTTCCGGGTCAATATACCCGGAGGGTTTTCCAATTCTTTCGTTAAAAAAATCGGAGGTGACGGATGGTTACAGGAGAAAAAAACGGATTTTAAAATAGAGACGATAACCACCCCGGATCTTAAAACCGGTTTTTTAATCACGGCACCGGATGGGATTAAGTACTATTTTGAACTTGTAGAAACAAGTACAAACCGGGTACATGGCGGAGGGCGGAATATGCCGGACATCTCACTTTCCTCGGCATTTTTTCTCACCCGCATAGAGGACACCAAAAATAATATCATGTATTTCGAGTATGAACCGGCGGGGTCCTCATATACTTCTCACAAATCGGATGTGTATAATTTTTTTGTTGATAGTTATAATTTCAACTGTAGTGCCGATGTAGGGGGACTGCCTTTAAGTGGAATAGCCGGATTTCACGAAAGATCAAATCTTGTCAGGTATGATACGTACAGAATTAAGAGTATCAGTAATAATATAAACCAGCAACGCATTGCGTTTAATTATGTAACTAAATTCAGTGATACCGAAAACAGAGGAAACTTTTTGGATGAAGTGACCTTGTATGGGAACAGTAAAATAGATTCGTATAAACTGGATTACCTGATAACACCCAATAACAGGGTTTTCTTGAGAAAAGTGTATTCTACTATTTCCCAAAAAGTGCATGAATTTGAGTATATCAATCCCGAACTTTTACCCAAAAGACTTTCCAATGCCCAGGATTTTTGGGGTTATTACAACGGTGTTACCCAAAATAGACATTTGATCAGCAAGGTGGAAAATCTTATTCTGGATAATATCAATTTCTCCTTCGCTAACAGGGAACTCAATGAAGAGTTATCCCAAACGGGCTTATTGTCTAAAATAGTCTACCCGACAAAAGGATATACAAAAATACATTACGAACCTCATACCAAGTGGGGAGAAAAAACGGATGTAGCTCCTGCAAAAAGCAAATCCCTTAGCGTAATGACAGACCAGTCTACATGGACTAAAACCGAGAGTACTACATTTTACTCGGGTAAGAAACAACAAATAAAATTTATTGGAGGTGCAAGTTTCAACCAAGAGGACTGTTCGAGCAATACACACCAGGTCCGGGTATATCTGAAAGTTAAAAACCTCTCTACGGGGGAATATGAAGACCTGCTGATATTAAACTCGCTGGGCTATGGCACCGCAACAAATACTTTTTTTTACCCCGGGGGAGAAAATATATTTTATGTTGATGTAGAAGCAGCTACTGAATACGAGGTATCCCTGGAGGTGTTGCGAATGTGTCATGGAGGCGGAGTGAGTTTTAAATATATTGATACTCCGGATGATGTTTACGATACGAATCTCCCGGTTGGAGGTAACAGGGTTGCAAAAGTGGAGGATTATGCCGGTGGTGCTTCCGCTCCTGTAATTACGAAATGGTATTATGCCCATAAGGACAATCTTTCCCGATCCTCCGGGGTTTCGTATCACAAACCGATACTGTGGAATTATTCCGAAGGGGTGCATTATTGCCCTCCTCCCGAGGGAAATCCTGCATTCTATAAATATACGCCGTACCGGTATATCAGTGTACATTCCAACAGCCTGATTCCATTATTCGGAAATGAAAGTCAGAATGTAAGCTATGAATATGTTACCAAGAGTGTCGGGGGGGAGGATTTTGAAAACGGAGGGAAGTTTACGGAATACATTGTGGATATTGATCCTATTGCTTCCAATTTGTTTGGCAGTGGTAATTACCGGGGCGGAAATTTTACAAACCAGGGCTGGAATAAGGGATTTGTAAAAAAAGAAGAAGTCCTGAAAAAAACAGGGAATAGCCTGAGTGTTGTCAAAGAAACGATTAATGAGTATAAATATATTCAAAGTAACAGGGAGGAAATCAATAATATCATCGGGATTCCCCATGGAGGCTACCAGAGAATGACTAAACTCACCTATTACTGTACCGAAGAAGATATCACCAAACAAGGCACAGGTTATAATCCATGCTATGGCCAGTCGACCGGATACTATATTACCTATCTGCCCCCGGAAAGACTTGGGATGTTTGTAGAATTACTTCAGTACAAATTTATTTCTCATGATTATAACCTGGCCAAAACAACGACAAACGAGGTCCTGGATGATAAAATTGTAAAAACTACAATAGATTATAATTATAACAGCCCGCACCACAAACAACTGACTTCGCAGGTTACGGAATTGTCCGACGGAGGGAAAACCACCACAAACTACCGGTATGCCCAGGAACAGGGAAACCAGTACCTGAAGGAGAAAAATATGGTAGGCGTTCCGATACTTACCGAGGTTAAAAAGACTGTTTACGGTGAAACCAGGACCATATCCAAAGTGGAAACACGGTACCCGGTAAGCACATCGGATGCAAACAGTAAAACGGCAGGGCTTCCTTTACCGTATTCCGTATTGTCTTATGATAACCATAGTGCGGATACGTACCTGGAGATAACTTATGATAAATATGATTCCAAAGGAAAACTGCTGCAATACAGTGAGAAAGGGGTAAAGCCTACGGCTATTGTATGGGGATACAATCAAAGCCATCCCATAGCCAAAATAGAAGGGGCCACTTATAGCCAGGTTTCCCCGCATATTTCCGGTATTGTCAGTAAATCCAATGCCGATGCTGTTACCGGGACAACAGTGTCCGAACAGGAACTTATCACAGCTTTGGATAATTTCAGGACGAACAGCGCCTTGTCCGGTTTTCAGATCACTACGTATACTTACGATCCGTTGATCGGGGTCACCAGCATTACCCCTCCCAGTGGTATCCGGGAAATATATAAATATGACCCTGCCAACAGGCTGGAGAAAGTTGTGGATGTGAACGGGCATCTTTTAAAAGAATATAAATACCACTATAAAAATTAACCAGGCTAATCCGTGCGTGTGATGAAAAACAATACGATTTTACTATATTTTTTTAGTATCGCTTTTTTCTGTGTTTTCCCGGTATTCGGACAACGTTCCTATATTAAGGGCCCGTCGCTGGTGTCTTATAAAAGCACCTCTACGTATCTGCTTATGGGAGCAAGCGGTCCTTCGGATGCCCAATGGGGTGTACAGGGAGGAACCATACAAAACTCAGATAAAACCAGTGCTACCATCCGGTGGGACGGGGACATTACTAGCGGGAGGGTCTCTTTCAATTCGTCCTCAACGGGGACCCTTACTTTGGCCGTTAGTATAACAGATGTGCCTCCAAGAATACCTGCCAATCCAAAGATTACGAATACGGACTGTACCAAAGCGACACTTTCCCGTAACGGTACCCCTCCCAGTGGGGTTACCTGGTACTGGCAGGGTAAGAACAGTAATGGTACCAGTACCAACCTGGGTTCCGGTAGTACGTATACGGCAGCGCAAGGCAGTGGTGTTTATTATATCAAGGCAAGGAACAGCGATGGTATATGGAGTGAAGGGTCGGGTGCTGTACATATAACCATTCCGAACGATCTTCTAGACGTACCGCCGTTACCTTCAATAAAGAATAATTGTGGTAATACGGTTTTAAGCCATGGAAATCCTCCCAGTGGCATTACCTGGTACTGGCAGAGCAGTGCCGGGGGGACCAGTACCAGTACCTCTAATTTGTCGGCAAGCATCACCCTGACCAGTGGCACAGTATACTACCTAAGGGCCCGTCACGACAGTTCGGGTTGCTGGAGTGCTGCGCGTACCATAAATTATACGGTAACCCAGCAGAAGACCTGGTATGCCGATCCTGATGGAGATGGTTTCGGGGACGCTTCGGATACGAAAGTTTTCTGTAGCCAACCGGCCGGTTATGTGGAACGGGCCGGAGATAATTGCCCGGATGTTTACGGTGATGCCAATGGCTGCCCGGATGAAGATTATAAAGCCATTACCTTGAGTAATGAAAATTATATCTATACCCGTACCTATCAAAAGGAAATGACCGCTTCTGGTGGAATTGAGAAAAATGCGGATGTTTTGGAATCCGTAGTCTATTACGACGGCCTTGGGCGTCCCAAACAGGAAGTTTCCGTTCGCCAGTCTCCGGGCATGCACGATGTGGTACGTCATATCGGCTATAATGCCGTTGGCCGTCAGGACAAGGAGTATTTACCCTTTGTACCCGATCCCGCCCAGGGTGGTTATGGTACGTTCCGTACAGGGGATATGGCCGGCGGTACCGCGGCATACTACCTGGATCGTTATGGTTCTGATTTTACAGGGATGAATGCCTCCCAGGCCAATGCCTATTCCCAAAAGCAGTTTGAAGCATCGCCTTTAAACCGTGTGGAGAAACAGGCCGCCCCAGGTAAGGATTGGAAGCTAGGGAACGGCCACGAGATCGAATTTGGCTATAGTACTAATACGGCGACTGAAGTACGGTTGTTTCAGGTTTCCTTTTTGAATGGCAACCCGGAGGCTCCACAGCTGGAAGCAGTTGCGAACAAACACTATGGAGCAGGGCAATTGTACAAGACCATTACCCGGGATGAGAACCACAGCGGGACCACGAAAGACCATACCACCGAGGAATTCAAGGATAAACAGGGCCGGGTGGTGCTCAAAAGGACATATAATAATGGCAGCCAGCACAATACCTTCTATGTTTATGATGATTACGGGAACCTGACGTATGTGATCCCTCCTAAGGTTAATATCTCTGAGGGGATATCTACTGCAGAGCTCAACGAGTTGTGTTACCAGTACAAATACGACGGCAGGAACCGTTTGATAGAAAAGAAGCTTCCTGGAAAGTGGTGGGAATCTATCGTTTACAATACGCTGGACCAACCGGTGATGACGCAGGACTCGTTATTAAAGGCGCAGAAAAAATGGCTTTTTACCAAGTATGATGCCTTCGGCAGGGTGATTTATACCGGGCAGACGAGCCATAGTCAAAGTCGTGGAGAGCTTCAGGCAATTTTCAACAGGGCAGCCAAAAAGTATGAGACCCGTATCCAATCCCCGGCCTCTCCTACCGCCATCCAAGGAATGAATGTTTACTATACCAATGTGAGCCCGCCTACTGGGATATACCAGGTATTTACCATCAATTATTACGACGACTATATGTTTGACCTGGCGGGTTTAACGGTACCAACAGCGGTATTGGGGCAGGCTGTGAACATGAGGACCAAAACCCTGGCTACGGGGAGTAAAACAAGAGTGCTGGGTACGAACCACTGGATCACCACGATCCATGCGTATAATTCCCGGGGGATGCTTATTTACACGGCCACCAAGAACCCATACCTGAACACGACGGACATTGTAGAGAACCGGCTGGATTTTGTGGGTAAGGTGTTGGAAAGCAAAACCACCCATACTAAAGGTAGCAATGCCGCCATAGTTACGGTGGACAAGCTTACATACGATCACGCAGGACGGCTGCTCACTCATACGCAGAAGATTGGAAACCAGGCAGAAGAACTCATAGCAGAAAATGTATATGATGACCTGGGTCAGTTAAAGGTAAAGAAGGTGGGGAATACCCCAAGTAAACCTTTACAGGAAGTCAACTATGCCTATAATGTACGAGGCTGGCTTACGGGGATTAATGATGTGGACAATCCTGGTGGCAAACTATTTAACTTCCAGGTCAATTATAACAGGAGCCGAAGCGGAACAGTCCTCCCATTATTTAACGGTAACATAGCAGAGACCTATTGGAAGACAGCCAATGACAATACCATGAGGCGTTATGCCTATACCTATGATGCCCTGAACCGGATCACCTCCGGGAAGTTTAACGGCAGCGGGCAAACCGATCGTTATACGGTAAAGGATATTGGCTATGACAAGAACGGGAATATTACCAAACTGACCCGTAACGGTCATCTTGTAGCCAACCCTGTTCAAAGCAATGCGGGCCATTTTGGAGAAATGGACAAGCTGACCTACGCCTACCATAATGGAGGCAACTTTTTGGTCAAGGTAACTGAGGCTCACACAGCCAATAAGACCTATGGCTTTAAAGATGGCAGTAATACGGATAACGATTATGCCCGGGATGTCAACGGTAATATGACAAGGGATAAGAACAAGGGTATTACGGGTATCACCTATAATCATTTAAACCTTCCTACCCAGGTCAGTTTCGGAAGCAATAAAATTGTTTATATTTACGATGCCTTGGGCACTAAATTAAAGAAAGAGGTTACCCAGGGAAGTTCTGTGACAGGTACGGAGTATGCCGGGAAGTACATCTATGAGAACAGCCAGTTAAAGCAGGTAAGCCACCCCGAAGGGTATTTTGAACCGAAGGCTGGCGGAGGGTACCAATACGTATATCGATATACTGACATCTGGGGAAATACCAGAATTACCTACGCGGATGACAATGGTGACGGTGTTGCAAGCACTTCGGAGATCAGAAGGGAGCAGAACTATTATCCTGGCGGATTAGAACATCGAGGGTATAATGGAGCTATGTCCGGAGTGAAGAACAATCTGAAAACCTACCAGGGACAGGAATTTACCGAGGACTTAGGCTTAAATACCCACGAGTGGAAATTTAGGGTAAGCGATCCTGCAACACTCCGCTTCTGGCAAATAGACCCTCTTGCCGAAGATTATTATTATAACTCTACCTATGCGTTCCAGGAAAATAAGTTGGGGTTAGGTATAGAATTGGAAGGATTAGAATTAAGTAGGACAAGAGGTGGTACTAACCAAGTATCAAATAGTATTAACAGAGCATATAAGGAAGTCACAAATGTCCAACGAGAGATGAACCTGCAAGGAGCAAATGGAGACCAAGCTACAGAAATAGCAAGGCGGGAAAGAGTGTCAGAATATTCCAATGCGGCAGGTGGAATAACTGAAGGAGTAGAAGACATATCTAAAGGAGTGGTCTATTCTACGGGAGATGTAGTGGATGAAGTAGGAGATCATATAGAAACGGGGGCCCTAATTGCAGCACCTTTTACCGAAGGAGCTTCTTTGACGGCTTTACCTTTGGCTGAAAGTATGCAAGTTACAGGAAAGGGGATGAAAATTGCAGTACATATGTCCGATGAAAATTATACTGGCGCCTTGAAAGAAGGAGCCAGTATTCTTGGGAATAAAGTCATATCAAAAGCTACTAAAAAAATTATTAGTCACTCTAAAAAAGTTGGAAATATAGAAACAAAAAAGCAAGAACAGACACAAGAAACAGCATTAGGAGTTGTCGGTAAATTTTTTCAGGAAGTATTTAAGAGAACAGTAGAAATCTTTAGTGAAGATGATAACGTTATTAAATAATGAAATATTTACTATATTGAAATGAATGGTAATTTTTTTATAGGTGTCTTTCTTTTAGTAATAGGAATCCTATATGGAGTATGGAATCTGAGAAAAAAAACTGAAGAATACCCTAATACATTTACAAAAGTGGATTCTGTCAATTCATGGGGGATATCAATAATATTGATTGTTGTTGGAGTAATTATGATTGTAAAAAATGTATAAAAGGCATATAATTATATTATTATTTTGTAGCTTCTTTTCAAGCTGTACTTCTTTTAATCCCTTGAAAAAAGGTACATTTTCTTTGTATGAAGATGACCAATTAATTTGCACTATTTATCGATTAGAGAATTTTCAAATAGAGAAATGTCAAAAAGACAATCCTTTATATGCTAAAATACAGTGGCAATCTAGAAATTCATTCATTATGGAGGGAATAGAAAAAGAAAAAAAAGGGGTTGATACCCTGAAATTTTTAGTTAGCTTTAAAGAAATAGAGCAAAATAAATATTTATTAAAGAGTATTCCGGTGAATAGTGATATCAAATATGAATATAAGGCCGTCTTGGTAAAAACGAGTTCAACAATTAAAAGACAATATTTAGATACTTTAGTTTATTTAAACAAAACCAGATAGTATAGGTGTATGTACTGGGAAGTATATCTATGAGAATGGGCAATTGCAGTTTTTCAGTCACCCGGAGGGGTAAGTAAGGAAAATAATGCTTTCAATAACCAATACGGATGTAACTACCCAAGTAAATTGGAATGTACATACGGAAGGTAGGTCAGCCGATGGAATTGTGCAGATACCTACTTTGGCCGCTGATGATGAAGCTGCAAAAAAGGCCGCAAATACAGAGATAAGCAATAGGAAGAAATACATGCTTGTAATAACAACTGTTCAACAGTTACTCAAAGAATGGCAAATATAGCAACAGGAGGCAACAACTAAATTGATGCAAAACAAAGGATAACACCAAGTTGGATATTAAGAAGATTTGGGTACAAAGAAGCAGATGTTGTAGCACCCAATAATTTATATAATGCAGCGTTAAAGACTAAAAATGCGAAAAAGTTAAAGGACCAGCTAATGTACGGGCAAAGCCTTATTTAGAATATTTTGGAAAAAATTAAATTATGAAAAACTTGATAATGATTCTTTTATTTGTATTATCTGTAAGTTGTAATGGACAAGATAATAATATGAAAGATACACCGCTAGTAACAGTTATAAAATTGCAATCATCGGAAGCACTATTAAATTTTGATGAAGCAAAGCAATATATGGATATTGAAAAGGTTTTTGGAGAAAATCCTGAATCTAAAAAAAGCCCACAAGAAGAATGGAAAGAGATGGTTACTTTTTTTTATAATTTAGGAGGTAATAAAAAATTCACAAATCAGTTCAAATATTTTGATTACAATATTGCTGAAATAATTAAGGTTTCAAATGCTCAAGTTAAATTTGTAGCCATTGATAAAGATAGTCATATTAAAGAAATCATCTATTCGCTTGACAAAATAAAAGATAGATGGAAAGTAACTGACATGCAATATGTAAATTAATCTAAAACCCCTCAATGAAGTGTACCTCGGCTCTATGAAGTTTGCTACCGAGGCTGCTGAAAAAGGGTTAAAAATTAACATATGAGAAAAGTAGGTTTAGTATTGATGATTTGTTTGTTTTTGTTGAGTTGTAATGATATGATTATAGATGAGTCGGGAATTGAGTCCCTTGAGGTATTCAATAACAATAAAGAAAAAATAAGTGTGCTAAATAACAATTTTGAGATATCAAATTTTGTTAAAAAATTGAATGGAGCAGAAAGGAAAGTGATCAAATTTTATCCAACATATACTATCAAAATTTCATATCAAAACGGTAACGAAAAAATATTATTTAGTAATGGGAATAATTTTAAAATAGATGGTTTAACCTATCAAATGAAACAAAACGTTGTTGATCAAGAATAAATTAATAATTCGAAGGTAAAAGAAAACTTTATCTCTGTGAATCAAAATGCGCGAATAAAGGAAATTATTTACTCTTTGGATAATACCGGGGATAAGTGGAAAGTAGTGGAAATAGAGTATGTTAATTAGATGATTTTTAATATTATGAAAAAACAATAAAAAGGGGCAGATATTGGTTGTAATTCGAGATTGGGTTGCTTTTTTGAGAGGGGTAGACCATGGAACAATCAAATTTCATACATTTAGCTTGAAATTTTGACCATGAATGAAATTAAGCTTTAATATTTTTAGTATACTAATATTTGCCGGTGTAATACAAGGGGTTTTTTGGCATAGTTGTTTTAACCTCAAAGGCGTTTAAAAGTAGGGCAAATAAATATTTGGCGCCAACAATAATCGCATTGTCGCTAAATAATCTATATTACTGGTTTACCGATATCAGGTTAATTGAACAGTTCAAAGAAATTGACTTGTTGTACCTTCCTTGGCACTTATTTTTTCTGGTAACCTTTTATTTATATGTTTGTGCATATACTGAAAATAGGAATAAGAAGCAGTTTTTAATACTACTTTTTATGCCTTTTATCATCTCGTCCATTTTTCATATAGGGATAAATATTTTTTATTATTCTGTAGAAAGTTATCCTGCTGGTGTAAAATTATTTTATGTTTTGGAAGAATATTTGGCTTTTATCTATGCCGCTTTACTAGGCGTGTTATCATTTCGAAAGTTAAAAAATGCTATACATATAAACAATAAGGTTAATACAAAATGGCTATATAATCTTTTGAGGGTAGGACTTATTCTATGTATTGTTTGGGTAGTCATATATTCCTTGGCAATATCATTTAGTATGAGCGGTATGAAACTTTATTACCCGATATGGTTGGGAATCTCCATTTTGTTCTACTGGATTAGTTACAGGGGATTATATCAATTTCGGTTGGCAAAAGATCGTAAAGCAGTCAGTTTACTACTTCACGAATTTGTGAAAAATAAAAGTGAAGAATATCATCTAGGGACTGATAATTATACACAGAAGAATCCAATATTCAGTAAACTGAAAAAAATTATTGAAGAAGATCATATATACCGGGAACAAGATTTATCCTTATACTCTTTGTCTAAAAAGCTGAAAACTAATACATCTACCCTGTCAAGAATTGTGAACGAAGTTTCTGAAAAGAGCTTTACAGATTTTATAAACGTATACAGAATTGAAGAGGCTAAAAAGATATTAAATGATGATGCTTTTTTCAAGTATAAAATTTCTGCAATTGCATTAGAGGTAGGATTTAATAACTATGACACCTTTTGCAATGCATTTAAAAAGTATACAGGAACTACCCCGGGAAAATATCGAGAATCTCATATGAAGAGAGTGAAAGATTAGTTTTTTTAAAAAGACCCGTTAAAAAGAAGAGACTGAATTTTAATTAGTTGATTACTTTTTCTTCATGGGTTAAGGCTCAATAAAATACAAGTTCTATGAATAAAATATACTACGCTTTTTTACTTATCACATTATTTATAAGCTGCAAAAGTGTTTCTGTAAACAACCGGTTGCAGCGAACAACGGTAGAACCTGTAGAACTGGGCACTATCGGTTTGCATGAAGACCAGTATCCGTACGATCGTTTTTCCATTACGACGGTACCCGTGCTGGATGAGAAGGTCCGGGTGAAGGCGGTGAAGCATGTATTCAACAAAAGGAAATTCAATGCTTACGAAAAAGCTTCCCCGGAAAACAGGATGCAGTTGCAATATGTTGATTCCCTACCGGATAAGCCCGAGTATATATCACTGCAACTTATAGACAATGTAACCCATACGGAAATACTGAACCGGGATGCGGCCCTCCTGGATTATCTGAAGCCCCGGACCGACGCCTTTATAGTCACTTCTGTTGCGGCTGCATTGCACGGTACGCATATACAGGCCATCCATAATGCGGAAAGCGTTTTCCTGGTTTATGACACGGATGTAAAAAAGTATTATCTTGAAATTAACAACAGGGATAAGACCACTTTAAAGATCCGGATGGAAGATATGGATGTCTTTGCCTATGGCCTGTCTTTTTTCTGTTGGGGCGAGAATACAAAACACCGGATAGAGATCAAAGACATTATAGAGGAGCATAATTCCTGCCCGGACGGAACATATAAGAAGGCTTCCAAAGTAAAAAAGAAAGTCAACTATTTTAAGCTGTAAGCTATGGAACGATTATGGAAAAACGGAAAGAAGAAGGTAACGATCACCGGAATAGTGCTGATAACAGCACTGGTCTTTACCGCTTGCGATGATATTGCAGAAGTCCCGGATATATCGGATAAGGAAGTTATTCTTATTGCTCCGGCGGATAGCACGACAGTGCGTGGAAACGCGGTGACATTTACCTGGCAACCCGTAGAAGACGCGGAAGCTTATGTATTGCAGGTGGCCACACCGGACTTTCCGAATGCCTCGCAGGTGGTGATAGATCATACTATAAAAAAAGATACTCTCGGAAATCCATTGGCCACATCCTATGCAAAAGAAATGCTGCCCAATACCTACGAATGGCGGGTAAAAGCGGTAAACAGCGGTTATGAGACCCCTTTTTCCACCAATAGGTTCGTGCTGACCGAAAGTGACGGTTTTTCAGGGAATACGGTTATCCTGAATGCCCCTGAAGATAATTTTGTGACGAACCAGGAAGAGGTAGGTTTATCCTGGGGCGCCATAGCAGAAGCTACCGGATATCGTGTGCAGGTACGGAACGAAGACGATAGTGTGGTACAGGAAGAAGAAGTTACCGAAACCGCGCTGGAAATCACTTTTGAAGAGGGGAATTTCACCTGGCAGGTACGTGCGGAGAAAGATGCGGAAAGCACTTTGTACAGCTCCCGGGAAATACTGGTAGACCTTACGGCTCCCAATACTCCGGAACTCACGTCACCGGCAGATCAAAGCACGACCACAAATACCGAAGTTACATTTACCTGGAGCAGGGGCAACATTGCAGGAAGTGCGGAATATGACAAAATATTTATCTATAGTGATGAAAGTCTGCAAAACCTGGTTGAAGAGGAAGAAGTAACTAACAAAACCCATACCGCCACATTGGAAGAAGGGGTGTATTACTGGAATGTGAAAGGATTTGACAGGGCAGGTAACGAGGGGGAGTTATCCGGAACTTTCAGCTTTACGATAAACTGAGAAATGGGGAATAAACGGAATACCTATGTACTATTAATCGTTGTCCTGGCCATCTGGGGGATTATCGGGTACAGGGTACTGAAAACCCTGAATCCTTCACCGGAAGCGTCGGCCGTTACGGAAAAAGGAGTGTCCTTTCATCCGGAAAAACTAAAAAAGCAGGAATCTTTTACTATTGCGGTTCAGGAACGCGATCCTTTTTTGGGGACCATAACAAGGCCCCAAAAGAAAAAGGCAGCGAAACCGGCAGTACGCAAGGAAATGCCCCCGGAAATGGAGGTGCCTGTCTATTATTTCGGCATGGTGAAGGATGGCAAATCCAGGGAAAAGATCTATTTTGTCCAGATAGACGGTATGCAACAGTTAATGCGTATCCATGATGAAGTAAAAGGAGTGAAGTTATTAAAGGGCAGCGAGCAGGAGATCACCGTTCTGTATAACGGAAAGCGTAAAGTTATTCCGATTAACGGATAATCACCACAGATAAGCCGCCCGGCCTTTAAAAGAACACTAAAAACAACGAAGCATGTATGTATGGCGAAAAAAAATACCTTCCGGTGCCCTGCAATTTGTTGTTTTTATCGGGGTGGTCATTGCCATTTTACTCGCGGCATTCATCATGCTGATCCACACCCGTACCCTTTTCAGGAAACAATCCGGTTTTACCATAGAAACCGTAATAAACGCGAACTACGGAATAGATTACATATTGTCCAGAGCGGTTCCTTTACAGGATTCGGTAAAGGTTAACCTTTTTGATGAACCGTATAAGACCTTGTCCGTACATAAAACGTACTGGGGAGTGCTGGAAAAAACCACGGCAGTCTCCCGGGTAAAAAATAAAGAATTTGTCCGCCTGGCACTATTGGGAGGCTATACACCCCCGGAAGAAAAGGCTGCACTTTATGTAAAGGATAATAATCGTCCGCTGGTTGTGGTAGGCGATACCCGGATAGAGGGTACGGTATTTTTACCGGAAGCAGGCATAAAAGCCGGAAATATATCCGGCCAGGCCTATTACGGGAGTGCCCTGGTCTATGGGAAAACAGCACAAAGCGGGACCGATCTGCCCGGATTGCCGGAAACCTTGTCCGGTTACCTGGAATCTGTTGCCCGAGGTGATTTTCCTGTAAGTGAAGACCAGGTTCTGGCCCCTGAAGAAGGCGGAGTATATAAAAATTCGTTTCTCGAAACGACAAAGTATTTATACGCTCCCGGAGAACTTCGTTTGCAGGGGATAAGTCTTATAGGGAATATTATAGTTTACAGCAGTACAAGGATCATTGCCGACAGGAGTGCCGTACTGAAAGATGTGTTGCTTATAGCCCCCGAGATAGTCATTGAAGACGAGACCAAAGGCGTTTTCCAGGCCATAGCCACAAAAAAAATACGTACAGGGAAAAATTGTGAATTCGGATACCCCTCCGCGCTCGTGGTATGGGAAGAGGAAAAAGAGAATGCTGCAGAAAATATTTCCGGATCGGAACAAGGTACCGGAGATCATGAAAACGGTGTACGAATAGGGGAGGGAACCGTAGTTAAAGGCATTGTGATGTTCCGCGGTGTGGAAAAAGAAAATAACTATACGCCCCAGGTCGTCATAGAGGAAGGGGCCAATGTATATGGTGAGGTCTACTGTAACCAGAATACCGAACTGATGGGCAGGGTGGCCGGGTCTGTTTTTACCGGAAATTTCATTGCCAATCAGTCTGGCTCCATTTACCAGAACCATTTATATAATGCCGTGATAACCGATGCGGAACTCCCCGAAGAATATGTAGGGCTTATTATGGAGACCAAACAGAAAGGAGTGGTAAAGTGGCTGTATTAAAAAAGAAATACCGGAAGGTAAAGGCCTCTACCCTGATGGAGACCCTGGTGGCTACGGTGCTTATCGTAGTGATCTTTATGGTGACCAGCCTGGTGCTGAACAACCTTTTTTCCGGTAGTGTAAGCCAGCATACGGGAAAAATAGAAAACCGTTTAAGAACATTGGAATATATGGTACAGCGCAACAAAATAGAACTTCCTTATTCCGAAGATTTCGGGGAATGGAATATATCCGTCCTGGTAGAGCCACAGTCGGGGACGTACGGGGTCTCACCATCCGCGGCCAGCGGCTATAGGGAGGTCGCTGTAGAAGCAAAACAAAAGAACACAGACAAAAAGATAGTACAAAAGATCATCTGCCGGAATGAACCCAAACAAAGGTAAAATACCGTCTTTTACGTTGAGTGAGATGATGGTGGTTATAGCTATAACCGCTATTGTTGTAGCCATGGCATTTACTGTTTTGGGGCTTGTACAGCGGCAGATGAAAGGAATTGAGATCAATTTTTCCGGGGACACCAGGCTGGAACTGCTGGAACAGTCCCTTTGGATCGATTTTAATCGTTACCAGACCATAGCGTTTAATGCTGCTATGGACGAAATCGTATGTAAAACAGCATTGGATTCCGTATATTATGAACTCTATGAAGACAAGGTTATCAAATACCCGGATACGTTCCGGATCGCTTTTCCGGTAAAAACTTTTTATATGGATGGCAATGTGGTAGAGAACGGACGTATAGATGCCATACTACTGGAAACCTCATTGGATACCCTGAAAAATAAAAAATTGTTTGTCTGTAAAAAGAATGATGCCGCCCAATATATGGATTAGCCGGGCTGCTCATAAGAAATCCTGATAGTATATTATGGCCTTTAAATTGGATAACACCCGAAAGAATAGTACAGCTCCGCCATCACCGGGAGCTTTTAAACAGGGAAACGGACAGACTCTCCGTGAAAAAGACCAGGGCGGTATATCCGGATTATTACAAAAGGAGATTACCATTTTCGGGAATACTTTTTCCAATAAGAAAAAGGAAGATTTTTATACGGAGGTCAGCGTTTTGCTAAAGGCGGGAATAACGCTTAAGGAAGCCCTTACGCTTATAAAGGAAAATCAGAAAAAGAAAAACCTGCAGGAATTTCATGCGGACCTGATAGAACAGCTTATCTCCGGAAAGAACTTTTCCGATAGCATACAGGGCAAAAAAGAATTTTCGGAGTATGAGTATCATTCCCTCAAAATAGGAGAAGAAACCGGGACTCTGGAGAAAGTTACCGAAGAACTGGGAAGCTTTTTCTCCAGGAAAAACGAACAGCGCAGAAACCTGATCAGCGCACTGATGTACCCTGTTATTATACTGGCTACAGCCGTATTCGTTGTCGCTTTTATGCTCCGGTTCGTAGTGCCGATGTTCCAGGATATTTTTACGCAGAATAATGTGGAATTACCGGGGGTTACGAGGTTTATTATAAGCCTTTCCGGATTCAGCCAGGGAAAAGGCTGGATATTCCTGGTATTGGTGGTGATCTTTCTTGTATTGCGCAAGACCTTGTCTAAAAAGAAATGGTATAAAAAGATCAAAGACAATGTTCTCTTGAAGCTACCCTTTATAGGACCATTCGTAAAAAATGTGTACCTGGTCCAGTTCACGCAGGCAGTATCCCTGCTTACCGCATCAAAGGTCCCCGTAGTGAACAGCATCCGCCTGGTTAAAAAAATGATAAGCTTCTATCCCTTACAACAGGCGCTGGAAGAAGTAGAGACCAGTATATTACAAGGAAAAAGCCTCAGTGAAAGTTTGAAACAGGCCCGTATTTTCGATCATAAGATGGTTGCACTGGTGAAAGTGGCGGAAGAGACAAACCAGACGGAGTTTATCTTCGAACGCCTGAATCATCAGTATAATGTGGAAGTGCAGCAAAAATCCAAAATGCTGTCTACCATGATGGAACCGTTTATTATACTTTTCGTAGGAATTATAGTAGGCGTAATTCTTATAGCCATGTATTTGCCGATGTTCCGGCTGAGTAGTGTATTAGGATAATGAATCTGATTTTCAGGATATCAAATATCTATAAATTTTGAAGTGTACGATTTAATCATAAATGCAGCCGAACAAAACGAATTGGATAAAAGCCTGGCCGCAATGTACCTGGATAGGTACCTGATGCACCGGGGAAAAGATCAGATTTTTGGAACGCAGATAAGATCAGATCTCGAAACAATATCTCGACCATCCCATTAAGTGTTGTATAGGCGCTTTCAGAAGTAAGTTAATTTCCCAAAAAATAAACAACGAACTCAGGTGATTTTAGCATAGATTGCCTGAGTTTTTTCTTTTTTGAGGATACTTTTGGTCTTTGAGTTGGATTGATGTACCAAAAGGACATAGGTATCCCTGTATTTTTGCGTTTATTTTAAAAACCTATCAGGCTGCTTGCTGGTGGAGTTGTCCTGCCATACGCCTACCGATTTCCAGACAGTTGGCCGTGTGGATGCCGAAGAAGATCCACAGGATTTCTGTAGCCCTGGTTTTGGCTTTTACCTTTTTCAAGTGATAATGTTCCTTTTCTTTACCAAAACTGCCTTCCAGCCTTGAAGCCCGCTCTTTGGTGATCTGTCCCTTGAGCAGCGCTTGCTCTTTGTGATGTTTGCCTTTAGGACCTTTGGGCTTAAAATCGGTCTTGATACTATGCTTAGTAACAAACCTACGATTGGCATTGGTGGCGTAAATGGCATCGGCTCCAAGAACCCTGAGCCTTTTTCGAGTGAGGCGTTGTGCTTTATAGACGGAACTCTTCAGCCGGGTGCCCTCGTTAAAGTTATCAAAACTAATCAGTTCTATAAAGTTGATGCCATCTATCTGTAGCTTGTTGACCTTGGCTCCAAACTCTACTTTCTTGATCTCCTTACCTCTGACAATGGGACGCAAGTAATCCTTGCCAATACTCACAATACGACCTTTAGGCTTTTCCCCGGTAGTAAACAGGTTTAATTGCTGCTGGTAGATCTTCCTGATGGTATGTACGGTCTTATGGTAGCGCTTGGGCAGTTCCACAGCGTGCCCTTTAAGTAGCTGTTTTTCAAAACCCAAGAACTTATCCAACAGTCGCAGCAGTGCCCGGGTCAGCGAGCGACGTTTCTTTACCGTTTTCTTGCGCATCTTGCTGTAGCCAATATAACGCTTCTTCCATTTGAGGTACTTACTACGGGGCAACTTCACCTCCAAGGCTCGACACAGCCGCCGCAGGGCTTTGTAAAGCCACTCTACAGCTTCCCAGAGCTGCTTCTGGTTGGTGGGGTAACGGACTTCACTCTCATAGCAGGTGGCATCCACGACAGCTTTTTCAGCTTCGTCAATATAGGGCTTCCAATGGGTATAAAATACCTTTTCCAACGCATCGATCTCCAATACTCCAGACAACTCACAGCGGATTTGGCTCACGATCTTGTAATTGGTAATACGGCGAAGTCCCAGGTGGATGTCACAGAAAAACTGGTAATCGATATTGCTGTTAAGTTGTTCGATGAGTTTACGATCTGAACAGCCCGCATGATGTTTTAGAAACATTAAAGCGATCCGCCCTCGGGGACTGAACATAAAACGAGGACCTTTTTCATAAGGCTTCAAACCAAATTCTTTCACCAGTTTATCCCAGGGAACCGCCTGGTAGATTTTCCCCAGGTCACTCTCAAAAAAGCGTTCCCGATAGGCCGCTAATTGTTCGGTAGAAGATAAAAATGAAAAAGTGTGTTGTAATTCAGAGATTCTTTGTAATTTCATGGATAGATAGAAAAGAAAACCCCGTTTTTTGGTACTTTGGCCAATTTCCGGGGTTTTGTTTCTCTAATTTACAAACTAATTCGCTGAATTACAAATGTTTATTTACTTCTGAAAGTGCCTTGTATAAAGCACCATAACTAATCATGTCCTAAGAGACACACACGCTATATCTTTCGTCGACTCCCCCAAATTAATGCTCATTTTTAGCTCGAACTTTTATATGTTTGATAGTATTTATTCTTTTGATACCCTTTCTGCCATAAGTAAAGCATTATATGCATTTACTATTTTGCCAGATTTTGACAATTTGTCAAAAGGTATTTTATGGTTTTTATCCTCTTTAGTAGGTACTTTTACAGGAAAAGTATAGGCTATTCCTGAATCCATAAGAATATATTTCACCTCGGTAGCGGTTAAATCCGGATAATTAGAAAAAATAAGAGCCGCAACACCGGAAACAAGTGCCGTAGATAATGAAGTTCCGGAATCAGTGTGGTATAGTGGAAAACCGTAAGTGTTATGATTGGGAAAAGCTGTCTCTATTTCGTAGCCTGGAGCAAATAAGTCCACATCATTAGCGCCATAGCTGGAAAAATAGGCCCTTAAATTTTCATTGACAGTATAGCTTGAACCTCCAACTTTTAAAAAATTATCTACTATTTCATGACCTATGCTATCCTTATCTAAAGGATACTGGATTTCATCGTCAACATTTGTAGATAAATTGCCCGCAGCAGAAACTATTAATACATTATGTGCTTCAGCATACTTCATAGCGTCCAGTACCCATTGATTGTTTAAAGAAAATAATTTTATAAAACTCATATTGATCACTTTCGCACCTTTATTGACGGCATATCGGATTGCTAAGGCGAGATCTTTATCATAATAATCCCCTGTCGGAGATTTACTTATTGGCAATATTTTAAGGTTTTCGGAATAATTTCTAAAAACACCTGTGATCACACTAGATACCCGAGTACCATGATCGAAAATATTTGCCTGTGCAAAGACTTGGTTGTTACCATAAATGGTATCATTAATATCATAAGGATTATCACCGACAAGCTCCCTGTCATTAAAATCAATATTTAATACTTTATGAACCCTATCGTTTTGTTTTTTATTGTAATGGATATTAAATTCATCTGTTTCTCCCCATTCGATAACTTCTTTGATCTCTTTTACATGAGGGGCCAACTCGGGATTGTTGATAGTATCTATCTGATTTAAGGTTTCCAAATTGTAATTATAATCAGGGAACCAAAACTTTAAAGCTTCTCTCGCTGTGATATAAGTATTATAATAATCATTTAAACGGACTAACTTATCTTCTTCTTTTTTTAATTCGTCTTCCAATTTTTCTTTGGCCTTGATGTACAGGTTGAACTTTCCAACTTCCTCTTGCGAAATATCAGCTAATGTTTTGTTTTTAAAATGTTCTTTATACAAGCGAACAATGCGTACATACTCCTGATTTACAGTAGATGCATTATCTCCGTTATTGTTTCCCATAAAGTTCCACCCATACATATCGTCTATATAGCCATTGCCATCATCATCACGGTAGTTTAGATTTTCAGACGGGTTTTCCCAAATATAATCTTTTATTGCAGGGTGATTAATATCAAACCTTCCATCTATTACTGCAACAATGACCTCCCTTCCCTTTCTATTCTTAAGGATAGTTTTTTCGGCCTTTTCTAAGCTAATTCCAGGAATACTGTCGTCTAAAATATCTTTATAATACCAATCTTCCTTTTTTATTAAGCTATCAGGAATAGTTCCGTAGGTATCGAAAACTTTTTCTATAAGCTGGAACTTATCATTAGGAGATTCGCATTGAAAAAAGCTACATACAATAAAACTTAAGATGAGAATACGGTACTTCATAAAAAATAAATAAAAGAAAAATAACAAGGATGATACGTATCACCCTTGTTATAACAATTGAATATAAATTTCGCTATTTAGTTATCACCATTAGCTAGTTCTTCTTTGCATTTTCTTGATGACAGAGTAATAGTCTGATCATTCCCTCCTTTAATGGCATAAGGGTTAGTAAGTCTCGCAATTTTGAAAACTTCCAGTTTGAGTGTTTTTTCAGTCTTTTTTTTCATCATTCTAGTATTTTGTATATTTAGTTATTAATGAGGCTAAATGTCCATAATGCAATTTAAAAAATCAAATCCCCTGGGCTTTAGTTGTCGAAATTCATGAATTTCGATTCACATTCTCCATGTTTTTAATAAAAAAGGAAGGTTTGATCTCTGTATTTTTTAAAAAGGCATTGGAGAAGGATTCAGAAGTATTGAACCCACATTCTTGTGCTATAGCTTTAATGGTATACTTTCTAAATTGTTTATCTGATTTTAAGCGTTCTATACAATAATTGATCCGAAGATCATTAATATAATTTGAAAAATTTTTGTCTTTGTAAAAATTGATGATTTTGGATAAGTAGCGAGTATTAGTATTAAAGTTGGCAGCCAATGATTGTATAGATATTTCGGATTTAATAAACTCTTTATTTTTTTCAAAAGCATAAAGTTTACTATTAATATCTTTAATTATCTCCGGTCTAATATCCAAATCATCTTGTTTGGACAAAGGGATTTGTTGAGGTTTCCTTTGTTCCCTTTGCAATACAGCTTCAAGTCTTTTTTTGTATTGTCTTTGTTTACGATATGACCAGATAACATATATCGTAATTAGCAAAATCACTCCCCCACTAATAAAAAGATAAGTAGAAAAATTTTTCTTTTCATTTCTTAAGCTGGAAATAAGCTGCTCTTTTTCTTCTAATAGTAAGGGAGTATCATATTCTTTTACCAACCTTTTGGATAGTACCTGATATTTTGTATTCAGCACACTATCTATAGCTAATAATCTTTTAACATATTTCAATTCTCCGTATGGGTCTTCTTTGAGTTGAAAATGCTTGATTAATATTTCATACCCCTTTCTGTATTCGGGCTCCAAGTCATTTAGCAATAAAGTAAGGGAATCTACTTTTTTTAAGGCTGATATGGATTCATTTTTATAGTCGAGATGTTGTGCCGCCATACCTAAAAAGTAATAGCATGAAACTAAATTCGAGACATCTTTGCTGTTAATAAAATCAGGTAAAATCTTCTGTATACTGTCATAGCTTTTTTGAAAATTACCTTTATCATAATCTGTTGCTGCTTCATTCAATATAAAATAGGGAAGTAATTTCTTTGTATTTTTCTCTCTGGACTCTTTATAGCCCAAATTATTATAATACGATGCTGAGTCTAATTGTTCCAAATGTCTGTAGGCATCTCCCATAGCAAACAATGTTATTAGATAATCAGAAAAAGTGTTATCATTATTATAGAATTGTTCCGCTTTTTTATACATTTTTAGTGCCTCCTTATAATGACCAAATCGTGCTTTGATAATAGCGATATTGAAATTTACGTCCATGTCATCAGATAACTCTTTGGATTTTAAGTAATTTGTTAGAGCAGCATCATACTCTCTTTTTTCATAATAGCGTTCTGCCTTGATATAATAAGGTACAGAAAGTTCATATAACAACTTTTCATTTGTAGTTGTGCTAAGTAATTGTATTATACTATCCGTGTAGTTGATTCTTTCTAATGAATACAAATGGTACTTATACCCCTTTAGCCAATTGAGAGTATCTTTAATTTTCTTGGCTTTCATTATAAAGGCATTTGCATAAGGGGCAATACATGTAGAATCCTTTTTGCAATTTTGAATCCTAATTTTGAGAGTATCGAAACTTAAAGATGTTAGTGACTCAGATACCGATTGTATCTGATCCCTTGGCATACTCTCTCTTGATCGGTTTAATAATGTGTCAGTTTGTCCAAATAAGATAGAATTGCATATGACACTGATTAGAAATGTAACTATCAAATATTTCACGGTGATTGGAGCAATTTTGCAACAAAAATAATATTTTGAAGCAAATTTATAACATTTATACTCAGTCTATTGAGCAAATCTTTTGATGTGTTCGTAAAAACTAAAATAATAATTCAAAATAAAAAGACGACAAGAGACATTGTGGAACACCGGAAAAAAAGGTAGCATCTTGCTTAATCTTACCGTCCTCCGAAGTCGCAAAATATTCGAAGAGCGGGGATTTTCAACTTATATCACTTGTTACTTTTCTTTACCGAATATTTTTCAACATACACTTTCATCATTTCACCGGGTTCTTTTCCCACGATTTTTTCGATAAGCAGAAATTCATAGGGCTCAGGCGCACTGGTATTGAAGTAAATATCGGTTAATCGTTGTTTCTCTATCCCTGTCCTGGTCTGGATCTATTCAAAAGTGTTTTTGCCTTTATAACTCCTCTCGCATAAATATTCCAGAATTGATCCGTTTCCAGGGGTCAAACAAGGACCTGTTGGCGAAAAATATTATAAAGTTTCGGTATCGGCTTTAGTACATATTACATTAAGAATATATACAACCCCTTTTTGTTCTTTGTAAAGTATTTTATAGTCCCGAACGATTATCCTTAGATATTCTTGAAATATTTCATCCCGTTGGTACTGTTCGGCAAATACAATTTCTTTAGAAGAGCCAATAATATCTTTTCTAACAATCCTTTTTGCCGTAGGAATGTCTTTATACCTATAGTCTAAAATAGCGTTGAGAGATTCCCTGGCTTGCCTTGTCCAGACCACCTGGACTATTTTACGAGTCATTAACTTTCTTCTTGTTCAAATTCATCAGCAGATATGTAATCCCCTTTATCTATCTGATCTTCTGCAACGTCCAATGCCATTTTGTACTCTTGTCGCGTCATAGGAGATCCATCCGGATGGTAAGCAACAACTTCATTCTTGAAATACCCTTCATAAAGTGCATCTACCATTTGTAAGAACCGTATATCTACGGTCTTTATGGATCGTTTCCACTTTTCTCTTAATTCTAATGCTCCCATAGTATGTAGTATTATATATCAAATATACGGCATTTTTCAGGATTTCTTAGCTATGTATTTCGACTTATGGCATACTTGATTATGCTTTCCCTTTTAAAGCCTCGATAATTTCTTCCTTCAAGGATTGAAAGCGCCGTTCATAAAGTTCAATAATCTTATCTACAGGCTCATTGACGATGGTATTTATATTAGTATTAACCGAATGACTGCCTTCATAGAAATTTGCAGTACAATATAAAATTGATTCTTCATTAAATTTTTTTAACCCTTCTGGCAATACACCTAAAGCGTCAGCTATTTCCTTCAATCTTTTATCATCAATGGATTCAGTTTGTTCCATCTTACTCACGGCTTGTTTACTGATTCCTCCCAATCGCTCGCCCAGTTGGGCTTGTGTCATGCCACGTAAACTTCTTACTCGTTCAATTTTCCGACCAATGTGGACGGATTTATTTTCAAACGTATTCATTTTAAATCGAATTAGTTAGTTAATTTTTCTTCAATTTTGATTTTTCCAATTCCAACAAATCAAGGAGTCTTTCGTACAAGTCAGTTATCCTTTCACTTGGCTCATTATAGGATATGGAAGCAGAACCGGCTTGATATGTGTTGTCATGAATATCATTATAGTGATTGATATTATATATCACTGCTTTTTCATCGAAATTTTTTACAGTGTCCACGGCAACACCCAATTTATCCGCAATTTGCTCTAATAGGTCATCTGGAATTTCTTCTTGTTTTTCCAAATCGGATAACTGTTGTTGTGTCATTCCTAAATCTACCGCCAAAGCGTACTGCTTGATTCCACGAAATTGTCTTATTCTCGATACATTTCGGCCTAAATGCGGTTTTTTTGGTTTCGTTTTAAGTTTAGTTTCCATTTGTTTTATTTTTTCCAAATATAGTTAAAGTCAATTAAAATTAGGTTATGGTCAACCAGAAAATTTTATTTTATTCTCATTTATTCGTTTCCTTTGCTTTAAGAACCAACCAATAACACCCAAATAATGTTTAAGCATTTAAGGAACGTTTTAATAACTACATTTTATTTGCTTTTTAGGAAGAAACCTAAAAACCTTGTATAAGCTATTCTTAAACAGGTCTTTTCAGCCACGGCAATTTGGCTATTCAATCAACACAAAATTCAATTACAAACAGGTGTTGGTTTGTAAGCAGCTATTGGAAATATAGAGGATTCTATAAAAATGTGCCAATAATGGAGCCTCATTAATATCTTTAAGAAACTCACGCCCGGGATTCGGTACAACAAGCCGTAAGCCACAGGTTATAGCCCTACAACCACTTGTGGCTTACCACCGGATTTAAATGGCATTGTACTACCAACGAAAATCCGATAGCGCATAAGCGCTATGGTGGCAGTTGAAAGCTACTTCCGTATGGCTATCAATACACTGGTATATAGGGATGAAGAAACAGGGGAAACAACAAACATGGGAGTAAAACAGGCACCATAACTATGAAGAAAAGCGAAGAGGAATTATTGTCTAAATTAAGAGAAGGGGCAAAGACGCATCATCCTACATTGGTGCCTCATCCTTTTTACAAAGACAAGTTCCAGGTGTCCTTTTTTTACGTGGAAGACCATATAGAGCTGATGCTCCACATACAGGCATTATTGAATATTTGTATCCTGGCCATGGATTCTTCGGAACTGGTTAAAAGACCCTCCCCGGAAACCCTGGAACTATATGTCCGGCAGGTATTAACCCTGGCCAACCGTTTATTGCCCCAGGGAGAAACGGCTTTGCTGGATGATGTTAATGCGTTTTTCCGCAATGAAGAACTGCGTAAGCATATGGATAAAACATAACGGTATGTCCGTTAGTATCCTACCGTCTAAGTAAAAAATATAAAAATAAAAGCCTCTCAGATAACAACCTAGAAAAACCGGGAGGTCGCAGTTAACATAATAGTAGAATTATTTAACTATTACAAAACTATGAAAAATAACCGCAACAAGATAACCGTACTGCAAAGCCAATGGATTTCTGAAATAAAACGGTTTTTTCAACTTCAGGAAACCCGGAGCGAACTTATCGATGAGCTATTACATGATTGTAAAGAAGGAAAAGGAACGCAAGCCCTATTACAGGCGCTTGCCGAGAACGAAAAGATCAACAGGAAATACTTGCAACAGGTCAAAGAAGTCCTGTATCAATTATAAAGCAAACTAACGAATATCAAATAATCAGTAATATCGAATTGCCTATGTAAGAAACAGCATGAAATAAAAGGCCTCCCTAGAATCACTTTTTCCCTAAGTATTTCGGGAGGCCGGAAGTTCATAATAGTAAAACTATTAATCCATACAAAACTATGAAAAACAATTCGTATACAGGGAAGAATATGTGTCGCCATGCATTTTTTATGGGAATGATACTGGTATTCCTGCCTGTATTTGCTACCGTTTCCCCACCCATATTTAACCTACAGCAGCAGATAACCGGAATTGTCACTGATGCCGAAGGCTTACCACTGCCAGGCGTGAACATCCTGATTAAAGGCAGGGGAGAGGGTACCTTTTCGGATATGAACGGTGCCTGGGCTATTAGGACATCTAAGGGCGACACCCTTGTTTTTTCATATATCGGCTTTAAGACGATAGAAGAAGCTGTAGGAGAACAGACGGCAATAAATATTGCTCTCATGGAAAATGTAACCTCCCTGGAAGGCGTAGAACTAAATGCAGGATACTACACGGTGAAGGAGCGGGAGCGTACTGGAAATATTGCTAAGGTGTCGGCCGAAGAAATAGAATTACAACCTGTTGTTAACCCTTTGCAGGCGTTGCAGGGAAGGATGGCCGGGGTTTCTATAGTGCAGTCCAGTAGTGTGCCGGGTTCTGCTGCTACAATACAAATACGGGGACAAAATAGTTTAAGGCCCGAGGGAAACCTTCCGTTATATGTAGTAGACGGAGTGCCCATAAACTCCAGTGCGATAACTTCCGGCGGCATTTTGGCTCTTGGCGGCATTGACCCGTTAAACACTATAAACCTTTCCAATATTGAAAGTATAGAAGTCCTGAAAGATGCCGATGCTACTTCTATTTATGGCTCCCGTGGTGCCAATGGAGTAGTGCTAATTACTACTAAAAAAGGGAAGTCAGGAAAAACGACCCTGAATATTAATATGTATTCAGGGGCAGGAAAAATGTCCAATACCTTAAAAATGTTGAATACCGGGCAGTACCTGGAAATGCGTGGTGAAGCTTATACCAATGACGGAGTAATGCCTACAGAAACCAATGCCCCGGACCTTTTACTTTGGGACCAACACCGCTATACCGATTGGCAGGAAGAACTTTTAGGGGGATCAGCTTTTATCACCGATATACAGGCTTCGGTATCCGGGGGTAATGCCAATACTTCTTTTACTTTAGGAGGAGCCTATCATAAAGAAGGTGTCATTTTTCCCGGGGATTTTGGCTACCAAAAAATCACCGGAAATTTTAACCTGAACCATACATCATCAAATGAAAAATTCCGGGTCAATTTCTCCACGAATTACGGGGTAGATAAGAACAAGCTTTTTAACCGGAGCCTTTTTGTACGGGACGTTATTGTACTTCCACCCAACGCACCTGCTCTTTATAATGAAAGGGGGGAGTTAAACTGGGAGGGCTCTACATGGGTTAATCCCCTTGGCTATTTAAGAAAAACACTGGATGTAAAAAGTAATAATATTGTCACCAATATGGTACTAAGGTACCGGTTGTTTCCGGGACTTGAATTAAAAACCAATCTGGGATACACCAATTTGTACGGCGAACAGGTAACAAAAAATCCGAAAAGCAGTAATGATCCCGATATTCAAACCACTAATACTTCCCAGCAACTTAATACAAAGCGGAGGTCCTGGATTGTAGAACCACAGCTTGTATTTTCTCAAAAAATCGGGGGAGGACATCTCGAAACGGTAATAGGAGGCACTTTCCAAAAAAGCTCTTCCGGGAGATTGTTAATTTCCGGAGAAGGATACCCGGATGAAAGCATGATCGGAAATTTATCCGCAGCCGAAAATCAAAGTGTGCTCTTGCAGGAAGATATAGATTACGCCTATACAGCGGTTTTTGGGCGTATAGGCTATAACTTCAGGAAGAAATATTTTATCAATCTCACCGGACGAAGAGATGGTTCTTCTCGCTTTGGACCGAACAAACGGTTTGCCAATTTCGGGGCGATCGGTGGTGCCTGGATTTTTTCCAAAGAACCGTTTGTTGTCAACCACTTATCCTTTTTGAGTTTTGGCAAGTTACGTGGTAGTTATGGAACTACAGGCAGCGATCAGATTGCAGATTATGGTTATTATGATGCCTATGAACCGACTGTAGCAGGAGGGCTGTATCCTACACAACTGGCTAATCCTGATTATTCATGGGAGGTGAACCGTAAATTGGAGGGAGCAGTAGAGTTGGGCTTTGCCAGGGACCGTATCCTCTTTTCCGCAAGTTGGTATCGCAATCGGTCTTCCAATCAGTTGATCGGGTATGCATTACCTGCGATGACGGGTTTTACCTCTATCCAGGCAAACTTACCCGCAACAGTACAAAATACAGGCTGGGAACTGGAATTGATGACCCATAATATACAATCCTCCGGTTTTAACTGGAAGACGTCTTTGAATATCACATATCCCAAAAACAGATTAGTAGAATTCCCCGGTATAGAACAGTCCTCTTATGCCAACACCTATCATGTAGGAGCGTCTTTGAGAAGTGCTATTTTATACCAGTCCGTTGGCGTAAACCCAGAGACTGGTTTGTACGAGGTACTGGATGCAAACGAAGATGGAAGATTTGATTTTAATGACAGAACCGTAATAAAGGATTTGGGCAGGCAGTATTTTGGAGGAATCAACAATAGTATAAGCTATAAGAATATTGGACTGGAATTCTTCGTGGAGTTTGTTAAACAACAAGGGCGAAACCAATTGTCCATGTTTGGTACTCCCGGAAGATTAATGGAAAACAGACCTTTGGAAGTTATGGAAAGATGGCAGCAGGAAGGAGATATGGCAGGTATTCAACGGTTTTCACAATCGGCAACGGGTAATACAGCATACACCCGGGCTGCAAGCAGTGACCTGGCTATTGGGGACGCTTCTTTTATACGACTAAAAACCCTTTCGCTTTCATATCAAATACCTCCTGCATATATCACCAGGGCCGGCCTGAATGCCTGCAAAGTGTATATCCATGCACAAAACCTCTTTACAATGACAAATTATCCGGGATTAGACCCTCAATATCCGGGAAATATCCAGGGAATGCCTGCATTGAGAACAATTACCGGAGGAGTCCGGTTAACTTTTTAAATTAAAGTAATGATGAAAACACGATATAATTTCCCCGGAATTCTGGTAATAGTCATCGGCATACTATGTTTTTCTTGTGAAGATTTTGTAGAATTAGATCCACCCAATTCTCAAGTAGTTGCTGAAGTTGTTTTTGAAAGCGATGAACTTGCCGATGCAGCGGTGGAAGGAATTTTTCACAGGTTGTATCAACTCACGGGATTTGCCAGTGGAGGGATTTATTCTGTAACGATGTTAGGAGGTCTTTCTGCTGATGAATTTGACCTTCATAATACCATAGCTTATACGGATTTGCCTGATTTTTACCAAAACGAGATCAGTATAGCCAATCGAGCGAATTTAAATGTCTGGTCAAGTGGATACAATATTATCTATATGACGAACGCGGTTTTAGAAGGATTGAATAGTTCGTCAGGCGTTACTGCCGAAACCAAAAGGCAACTGGAAGGAGAGGTCAGATTTTTAAGGGCTTTTACCTATTTCTACTTAGTAAACCTGTTTGGAGATGTTCCGTTGATTACTCAAACCAATTATCAAGATAATGCTTTGACCATAAGGGTATCAAAAGATAAAATATATGAGCTTATTATTGAAGATTTGGAGAAAGCAAAAGGTTTATTAGATGTTGAATATCCGACTATGGAAAGAACCCGTCCCAACAGTTTGGCAGCTTCTTCCTTGTTGGCCAGGGTGAATTTATATCTTGAGAAGTGGGAAGAAGCTGAAAAGCTGGCCACCGAGGTCATAAGTGCAGCGGACTTATACAATTTATCGGAAAACCTAAGTGATGTTTTCCTGGTGAACAGTCGGGAAGCTATCTGGCAAATTGCTTCAGCAGGTTCCAGTTATACGTTTGAAGGAAATACTTTCATCTTAATTTCTGCAAATAGTTTTTTGAATCCCGTAATCTTAAGCAATTTGCTATTAGATACTTTTGAAGAGAATGATGCGCGTTTTGACCAATGGGTGGGAAGATTTGATGATGAAACAGATTCACTTTATTATGCTTATAAATATAAAATTCGTTTTCTCTCGGGTGCGGAACCCCCGGTAGAATATTCCATTGGTTTACGGTTGGCAGAACAGTATTTGATCCGTGCGGAGGCCAGGGGAAAGCAAGGCAATATTACCGGAGCACTACATGACCTGAATACTATTCGTAACCGGGCAGGTCTGGAAGACATATCAGGAATAACGGATCAGGAACTGATGGATGCCATTATGAAAGAAAGAAGGATAGAATTTTTTGCGGAATGGGGGCATCGTTGGTTAGACCTGAAACGAACAAATCGGGCAGATACCGTTATATCGTTAGCTAAGCCCGGTTGGCAATCCACAAATACTTTATACCCGATCCCGGAACAGGAATTAGAAAGAAATCCTAATCTCACCCAGAACGAAGGATATTAACAGCATGCTACACCAAATAATAAATGAAATGAAAACGATATATAAAATCATTATAGTGACGTTTTTAGTTGTTGGCTATACTTGTCATTTAAATGCTCAAAATTCGAATTATCCTGAAATAGGAAAGTCGGTTCCCGATTTTGTGTTGCGAGATATTGATAATTATTCACGAAAAAACATAAGTTCCGAAACCCTCAAAGGAAAATTCGTTATCCTTTATTTCTGGAGTAGGTTTTGTTCGAGTGCGGTCAGCAGTTTGCCTAAGGTAGACAAGTTATACAAGCAATTTAAAGACAGTGTTGATATTGTATTAGTAGGAGGAGAGTCTGCTGATGTTAACGATAAATACATGCTCCCGGGACAAAAAACGGGAATGGATAACCTTAAAATACTATATGACAGAATAAGGAAGAAAGAACATATGCGGATTCCAATTGCTTTTTCTCCCGAATTATTTCAGCGATTTATACCACCGGGAGAAGGGGTGCCGCATGTAATATGGATAGATAACAAAGGTGTCGTAAGAGCTGTTACTTCTTCAATCGATCCGGGAAAAATCCAGGCTTTTATAAAGAATAGATATTTCGAATTCAGAGATCATTCCTATGCAACTAAAAACATCAAAGGGAAGCATTCTTATGATAGACAAAAACCTTATTTGGTTGATGGAAATGGTGGAAAAAGCACGGATTTCCTATATAGGTCATTACTTTCCAAATATAAACTTGGAATGCCTGATATGCCTAATATCCCCTTAGGGATAGGCCTGGTATGTGATGATAACGGTTTTTATCCAAAAGGCAGGTTAGAAGGAATTTCCCGACTGTCCAGATTGTATAAATTAGCTTATTTAGGATATTGGCACCCCCGAGGAATGGCAGATACATCTGAAATAGATAAACATTATAACAGGGTATTGCTGGAAGTAAAGGATAGTACTCCATTTACATCCTATGATTTTGAAGATCGGAAACATATGTATTGTTATAGCCTGATCGTTCCACCGGGTAAAGCCACTCGCATGTATCTTATGGAAGTGATGCAGCGAGATCTTAAAAATTATTTTGGATATCACGCTAGCGTGGAATGGAGAAAATTACCTTATTGGAAAATTACGGCTACGGAACAAACCAAAAGAAAATTGAAGGCCAAAGGTGGAGTATACAGCTATCAGGGAGATAATTTTACAGTATTAGGATACCGTAATGTATCGGCAGACAAATATTTTTCATCCTTGTTGTATCTGGTTAAAACAAAGGAATTGCCTATTATCAATGAAACGGGTATCGAAGGAAATATCGATATAAAACGGACCGATGTCGCCTTATGGGATTTTGAGGATATAAAAAGGGTCTTGCAAAAGCAGGGATTTAGTATAAAAAAGGCAGAAAAAGAATTTAAAGTTGTGGTTATCTCTGATTAGTAATAGGTCGTCCCCTATAGTTAGTTTTTGAAGTATAGGGAACGGCCTTTACTTAACAATCATCATTCAACAATACTCTTCTATTGTTGAGATGGACGGTGAAGTTCTACAGAACATTCGGTTTCAGTTTCATTCCTGAGCTGATACACTTGTTGTTCCTGGAACTCACAGAGTTCTTCACCTTCACCACATTCTGCAGGGACGGATTGGCATATACCAGGTTGTTGGATAAATGTTCCTTCATCCTGAGTGTCAATGAGTCGTGCAGAAGCAAAAGAGACGGCGATAGTAAAAATAAATGCCATAGCCGGCAAAACAAAATTCATTTTTTTCATGACGTTTAAGTTTTAAAAGATTAATAATTAGATGACCTACTTTTTTCTACAGGTGTTCGGTACTTAACTTCCTGATCCTATCGCGATAAAATATTATAATAGTGAAACTGTATTAGAAGCTGATATATTTAAGTTATTGATCTGTTTTACTTTTTGTTGAATAGGTTTAAATGATTGTCATAGATGACTAAATAGTTATCATGTAATGCCATAAAGTACTTATCGGTAATTATAAAGTTTGATAGTTTGTGGTCTTTATAGGGATAGATGTAAAAACTCAGCTCATACTCCCGATTTTTTAAGTTGTATACATCAATCACAGAGGCTTCGGTAAAAATTTTCCTGGATTCATTTTTAGCCATGAGATTAGACATAACCAGAAGTTTATTTTCATATGTAGCCATTTTTCCGTTCACTAAAAATGGTGGAGCGGCCATTGTATTTGAATTTTTAGATGAAATCTCAGCGGTTTTTATTTTAGCTATGGTATTGGTATCTATAGTATTCTCTCTATACACCAGGTTGAGAGTGGAATCCATAACAATATATTGGTTACGATAGTAATAGAGGTATATTAATTTAGATATGTCCTGATTGTATTCTAACATACCGTCTGTGCAAAAAATACCGTCTATCTGCTTTTCCAACAACCCGGGAACAAGCTTGAAATAAGGATATTCGGCTGTCTCCTTACCTAAAACATACGATTTCGTTTTGCTGCTGATACTCCGCATTACAAAACTTTTTGGACCTATAGGAATTGCAGTACTGAAAAAGGCACTATCATACATAAACGGCTGGGCATGCCATTCTCCCAGGGTTCCTCGCAAAAGTCTTGGAGTTACTCCATCCGTGATATAAAAATAGGGGGGCAATATTTGGACTTTAGTGTTACGACGGAACTTTAGATTTTTCCCATTGGCTACCGTAAGTTGTATATGAGTAGTATCCAGGTCAGGAAGCCGAACCGAAAGGAGGTGAAGTGGAGCTGTTGTATTACTAAGATAAACCACATCATCATCATTCCCGGCAAAATAATAAGAGTTGAACTTGAGATCGATAGCTTTCGCCCGTGTTACGGGATGTGGGGGAAATAACCGGTAGAATCCATTATCCTTATGTGTTTTTTCTCTGGATATAGCAAACAAGACAACTACAACCGAAATACTGCATACTAGGCATAATGATATTTTAATAATAGGGCTTTTCACGATACTTCTATATTATCGTTAGGGAGTACTTCTGAAATTACAATAGGTGAAGAGGTTCCATGGTTGGTTGACTTTTCCAACAATAGAATACCGATCATGGCCAAAAAGACAAAGCCAATATTAAAAAACAGGTGTTCGGTCCATCCCATCTTTTCGAGGATGCCCCCACAGGAACAGGGGACAAAAGAACTATAATTAAGAACAATAAAAATATAGGCTGTAAACATGACCATCAGGCTTAACGAAGCATATAAAGCCAAAAGCCGAAGACGGGGGATGATAAACATAAAGGCTATAACTAGTTCTATGCCGGGAACTAACCATGAAATCCATCCCCCTATAGAAGTAAGCACAGGGGATTGCCCAACCTGTACCCTGAATTTCTCATAATCCAGAAGTTTGGTGCATGCCGCATAAACAAACAGGATGACGAATAAAAGGCAGATTATGCTCACAATATGTTGCTTATGGGGTTTAAACAACTTCATGACTTTTCCGATTTTGATGATTAATTCTGTGATAAAACAGGCACTTGGTTAAACCGAGTGTCTGGCAACTAGCTTACAATACAAGGCTAAATTACTTAAATACAGTAAAATAAGCGTTGGAAAAATTCGGGCATTACTTGGAAAAATTCGGGTTTTTTATAGAATACGCTCCATTTCGAAAAAAATAATAAAGCGAACAAGACAATTCTTATCAGACGTTGATAATTTCTGGTGCTAAAAATCTAACACTATAAAATTTCAAGCTATAGGAAAAATCGTTGGTTTTTGATATCTTTGTGGATACACTCATCTATAATGAATTGGCGTAGTCGGAATTTTATCTTTCAAGACTATCTGGTTCAATCTACACTCCACAGCTCAAAATAGATCATAAATAGGTCTGGATGGTATTCCAGCAGGGTACTCATTTTTGAAATCTTCTTTTAGAGGTGAGTATAGTCGTCTGGACATTATTGACAACAGCAAGATGAACGGTTGTGTCACAACCGATTTTTTGGGTCTTATGCCTCGGAACTTGGCGACCCTGCTGTTTAGGTTTGATAATGACGAAAGAAAGAGATGATGAAGAAGGAAAAAACAAATCGTACCCAATGGATTCATATCCGTTTGACCCCTGATGAATATCAAAAATTACAACAACGTTTTCAAAAGACTACCTGCCGGAAGTTCAGTGAATATATCCGCTATTGCCTTTTTGAAAAACAGGTTGTCACCAATTACCGTAATGCCTCCTTAGACAATGCTATGGAGGAAATAAGCCAGTTAAAAAACGAGCTTAACCATATCGGGATTAACTACAACCAGGCCGTTAAAAAACTACACTCCCTTTGGCGTATTGAAGATTTTAAAGTGTGGATCGAAAAGAATGAAAAGGATAAAATCAGCCTTTTCCAGAAGATCGAGGCCATTGACAAACACCTTCAAAAAATCGGGGAATTATGGTTGCAGTAATTAAGACAGGGCATTCCCTGCACCGAACTTTAAACTATAACGAAAACAAGGTCAAGGAGGGTTTGGCAAGGTGTATCGGGCAGGGCAATTATCCCCTGAATGTGGATAAAATGAGTTTTACTATGAAACTCAACCGGCTGTTAAAACGGGCAGAACTCAACCCTAACGTTAGCCGGAACAGCGTTCATATTTCCCTGAACTTCGATCCATCCGAACGGCTTTCCGATGAAAAGATGAAAATCATAGCCGACGCTTATATGGAGAAGATCGGTTTTGGAAAACAGCCGTACCTTATCTATCGCCATGAAGATGCAGGACACCCTCACCTCCACCTGGTGACGACCAATATAGAAGCGAACGGAAACCGGATTGGACTTCATCATTTGGGTATACGCAAGTCCGAACCGGCACGGAAAGCCATAGAAGAAGCCTTTGGTTTGATTAAGGCAGAACATCAGAAGCGATCGCTCTACCAGATAAAACCGGTATCCCCGCAAAAGGTCCAATACGGCAAATCCGCTACCAAAAGGGCCATCCAGAATGTATTGGAAAACATCCTTGACCAGTATAAATATACCAGTCTCCTACAGCTCAATGCTATTCTCCGCCAGTACAATATTAAGGCTGATCGAGGTAATGAAACCTCCCGGATGTACCGAAACAATGGATTGGTGTACCGGGTATTGGATGCCCAGGGAGATCCCATAGGCGTTCCCATTAAGGCCAGCCTCTTCTACAATAAGCCCACCTTAAAATCCCTGGAAAAGAAGTTTGCAGCCAATAAACAGAAAAAGACCAGGGACAAGCTCCGGTTAAAAAATACTATTGATAAACTTTTATCCGGGAAAGAAAATAGCTCCCTGGAAGAGTTTACAAAAACCTTAGACAAGCAGGGCATCCATACGGTTTTAAGACAAAACGAAGAAGGAAACATATATGGAATGACCTATGTGGACCATAGGACTGGATGCATCTTTAACGGCAGCGAATTGGGTAAACCCTATAGTGCCAAAGCCATCCAGGAAAGATTGGGATTAAGGGAGGTTTCCGGGCCGAATCTGCATTCCGCCCGGAAACCGGGGTTGGGGTTACAGCCGCAGCACACTGCGGCAGAAACCAAGGACACTTTCACTGATTCAGAACAATCTACATCCAAAGAATTTGAAAAACATACCGAAACCCTTTTGGATCACCTGCTCCAACCGGAACAGGTCCCGGATTACCTGCCTTACCACTTAAAAAAACACCGAAAAAAGAAGAAAAGGAAAAAATAATAACTATAAACACTACCGTCATGCAAACAGGAGAGAATGAACAGGCGCTGCGGAAGATTGTAGACATGACCCGGCTGATAAGTATCACCATTTTATGTATCCATTTTTATTATTACTGCTATTCGGGATTTAAAGAGTGGGAACTAACCACGGCCTTTACCGATAGGTTACTGAACAATATATACCAGACCGGTCTGTTTTCCCGGTTTTATACCTCCAAACTCTTTGCCCTTGGATTTTTAATGATCTCCCTTTTCGGGGCCAGGGGCAGAAAAAACGAAAAACTGCGCTATAAAACAGCCTTTACCTATATCCTGGCTGGCCTGACCTTGTATTTCCTCAGCCATATAGTGATATGGTTGGATATGGACATGACCATAGTAGCCACAATTTATATGGGAATCACTTCTATAGGCTTTCTATGTATCCTCTCTGGGGGTACGCTACTCTCCCGGATCATTAAAAGCCGGATCAACAACCAGGATATTTTTAACAAAGAGAACGAAACCTTTCCCCAGGAAGAACGCCTTCTGGAAAATGAATATTCCATCAACCTGCCAGCACAGTATAAGTTAAAAGATAAAATACGAAAGAGTTGGATCAATATCATCAATCCTTTTCGTGGACTGATGGTATTGGGAACACCGGGATCGGGTAAATCCTATTTTGTGATACGGCATGTGATTACCCAGCACATCAAAAAAGGGTTTTCTATGTTTGTGTATGATTTTAAATACGATGATCTTTCCAAAATAGCATACAATACCTGGCTTAAATATAAAGATCGGTATAAAGTACTTCCGAAATTTTTTGTGATTGATTTCGATAAGATCATGCACCGGTGTAATCCCTTGGAACCTTCTTCCATGAACGATATTACCGATGCCGCGGAATCCGCCCGGACCATCCTGTTGGGGTTAAACCGGGAATGGATCCGCAAACAGGGTGATTTTTTTGTGGAATCTCCTATCAATTTCCTTACGGCAATAATCTGGTACCTTAGAAAATACCAGGATGGAGAGTTCTGCACTTTACCTCATGTCATTGAACTCATGCAAGCTGATTACGATGAACTCTTTACGCTTCTCCGCACCGAAAAAGAGATCGAAGTTTTGATCAACCCCTTTGTCAATGCCTATCTCAACGATGTCATGGAACAACTCGAAGGGCAAATGGCTTCGGCTAAAATTGCGATGGCCCGGCTTTCTTCTCCTCAACTCTATTATGTGTTATCCGGGAATGATTTTACCCTCGACATCAATCACCCAGAAGAACCTAAAATTGTCTGTATGGGCAATAATCCCCAGAAAGTCCAGACGTATGGGGCTGTGCTGTCCCTTTACATTACCCGGCTGATTAAGCAGGTTAATAAAAAAGGAATGCTAAAATCCAGCCTGATCTTTGACGAGTTTCCTACCATTTATTTAAGTCATATGGATAGTTTGATTGCTACTGCAAGGAGTAACAAGGTTGCTACCTGCCTCGGTGTCCAGGATTTTAGTCAGCTACGAAAAGATTATGGAAGGGAACAGGCCGAGGTAATAATGAACATCGTAGGCAATATCATTAGCGGCCAGGTTCTCGGCGATACCGCTAAGCAACTCTCGGAACGTTTTGGTAAGATCATGCAGGACAGGGAAAGCCTGTCCATCAATAGCGGAGATACCTCTATTAGCAAATCCAAACAGTTAGAATTGGCGATCCCTCCATCCAAAATATCTTCCTTAAGTTCCGGGGAGTTTGTCGGGGTGGTTTCCGATAACCCAACTTCCAAAATAGACCTGAAAGCCTTTCACTCGGAGATACTCAATGACCATGAAGCCATTAAACAGGAAGAGGATAGCTATAAAGACATTGTCCCTGTCCGAAAGCTGGAGCAGGCTATGATACAGCAGAATTACCTTCAGATTAAGCAGGACATACAGGATATTATAGAATCGGAAATTGATCGATTGTTGAGTAACCCTTCTACAGTGCATTTGGTGATTCATAAAAATGCTTGATTTTTTCTGTTTTACGGAATGCCGTAAAATGGTTAATGAGTTATTTACTTTCTTTACGGCAATTAATGTTTTCAAGGGCTCTTCTTGATAATCAAAAGACAGAACAGGGAATCATAACCATGCTTATTCAGGTTGATTTTTCAAAAATTATAAAACGATGAATCCATGAAAATTCTTCTGGAATCCTGTAAATATTGATACCTTATGAAGCCAAAACCCCTAAGTGACTGAAATGGTTAATTGTATATATTTGTGTGTTGAAACAATAAAAATGGACGAAAAAATACGAGAATATATTGTTAATGCTTTTCCAATACAATGGGTTGAATACTCTGAAGAATTACGAGACGCATCCGAGCTAATATGGAATGAATCAAAGAACACTTGGGTTCATAATAATTTTCCGATTAGACAAAATAAACCAGGTCTTTCAAGAACATATTTTTTAAATATTGGATTTTCATTGGAAAATTTAATTAAGGGACTTTTAATCTCTGAAAATCCTGATTATCTCAAAAACGGCAAAATAAGTCCAGAGATTTCATCTGGACATAATCTCGAAAATTTAATCTCAAAAATAACCACATTAAATTTTGATGAAAAGGAAATGGATTTTTTAAAAATTCTAAGTAAGGCTATCCCTAACTGGAGTAGATATCCTATTCCCAAAAGATGGGAAACGGAAAATAATGAGAAAATAGTAAGCGAAGATATACGTAAACAATTTTTAGAAATGTGGAATAAAATTGGATTTAAGATATATGAACTTACCAAGGATGGATGGAACGGGCCTAATGGAGTTAAGCTTGACATCTGGAGAAGTTCATATTTTGAAGGAACATTAAATTTTGAGATACCAAATTCAAAAAAATAATAACTACTTAGACAGACTCTAACAATGGCTATAGATAATTAACTGTTCTTGCCTATTATGATAATTTTTGCAAAATTTTCAACTTAGTGTGCACTTACAAACTTAAATACTAATCCATACGACTACTCATAGTCCTGCCGTTATGCAATACTTTTAACCAATCTAACTATGGAGCTAAACAAGATAATTATTCATGAACTAAGTAAAACAAGTGGGTCAAATGAAACCGAATTAATACTTTCCGAAGAGTTAGTTGAGATTGACAATAACTCAATCGGCTTAGTTGATGCCCTAAATAAAAGTTACAATACTGACAGAGTTTTATATGCGGTTTTCGATAAATCGGAAGGAAAATATTTTCCCGAGAAGTTTGATGAATACAAAGATTCTGACCGAAGTGCAGCTGATTTTATAACATTTACAAGGAGTGTAATCGGAAATTTGGAGACTTTAATCCAACCTGTTACATTAGCTACGGGAGGATATTTTGTATTTGCAGAGTACACAAATAACGCAAATGATTTCTTTGGTGTATTCTTAATAAGAGATACGGAAGGGAAAACATTAAGTAAAACGGAAAATTCATTTTCAATAGACAGTGTAGAATATGTTGATACTTCAAATTTAGCAATGGCTTGTCGGATTAATCACGATAAGTATAATATTGACGAGGAGAATTATCTTTCATTAACTCAATTACGCCAACAAGAAATTTCCGAGTATTTTAAGAATTGGATTTCTATTGAACAAATAGAAAGTAGTAGTGAATATACAAAACAACTTTATGACATTATTACTCAAATAGAAAGACCTGTCAATCCTGAAACAAATGCTGAATATGAAATTGAAACCTTTAGAAACCTTGTCTATAATTATGCTTCAAGCAGCCCAAATAGAACAATAAATCTTAGAGATTTAAGCCAGCATTTCTATGAAGACCCAAATACAATCAGCAATTACGCCTTAGAAAATGATATACAGATAGATACAGAATTCAGATATAATACTCGACAACTTAAAAGGTTTATAAAGTTAGAAGTAAATCGGGATGGCATAAATTTTAAAATATCAAGAGGTGCGTTTGATGACAAAGTAAGATTTGACGATAATGACGAAAGCCTCGTGATAATTGAGTCTACAGCTTTTGCCAATGCTTTAAGAAACGAAATTAATAATCCTAACAATTAATGTTGGAGATTCAAAAAAATATCTATGATTTTATTGTAGCCTTAGACTATGAAATTAAGGCTGACAATCTTCATTTTTCTTATGATGCAAATCTTGAAGATTATCTCAAGAGAGCTGGTATAGAGTTCGAGAAGGTTAGAACTGAGGAAATAAATATAGACTATTCAAATCTTGGTTTTAAAGTTTTTGAAAATGCCAATGACTACCTAACTGAGGGTAATGTCAGGAAGGAGGGTAATATTTTGATTTTAAATTTCGATGAGACCACGATTAGCCGAATTGACAATAACAGCTATGTCGACTTTGAATTAAAAGAAAGCTTTTACTTTTTCTCAAACGCTAAAAACTATTTAGATTTTATTGATTTTTTAAAGGCCCAAGACCAAGAAACAGAAGATGCATTCCATTTTATTGATTATGCAAATGGAATAAATCGCAAAATTGTATTGACAAGTTTAACAGAAAAAAGCCGACTGATTTTAAAATATTATAAAGAAATCCCTAATTTTTCGAGTAAAATCGATTATTCTCGTAGTTTTAATCAGTTCAAAAATTGTTTTGCACAAGAAAATCAAAATCTACCAAAATTTTTAAAAAGTTCATTAATTAAATATGCTTCAAGATGTCAGTATAATGAAAGAACTAAATTAGTATTTGAGAATTTGTCAAGTATTGTTGATGATGCTAAAATGACGTTTGAAATCTTCATTAATAATCTCTCAATCGATAAAATAAGAAAAGATTACGACGATTATAAATCTCAATATTTCAACGAAGTTGCAGAAATTCTAAAAAAAATAACACAACAAATAATAGGATTTCCAGTAGTAATTGCTTCTACGTTATTTGCGATAGAAAAAGTAAAAGGAAACCCAATATTTCTATGGATTTTAGCTGGTGTAATTTTAATAACAACAGTTTACTTAATCTTACTGTTGAATATGAATTATAAGGATTTAGATTATGTTAAACACCTTTCAGATAGGGATTATGATTCTATAAAGGGGAATAATTTTTTTGTGAAATTCCCTGATGAGTTTGTAGTCTTCCAAAAAATTAAAAACAGAATTTCTACGAGAATTAGGAACCTGCTTATAGTTTGTGAATCTTATTTTTGGATTTTGGGTGTATCAAATACTATAATGATTTGCTTAATGTTGCACCATCTTGAAGTGCCAAATATGGGTATTGTATTTATTGGACTTGCCATCCTAACTATAATGATTATTACAAGAAACAAGATTTGGGATGAAAAAAGTGTTACATAATTTATAAGAGTAATAGTGAGGATAGTGTACTGACCGTATTAATGAAATCGAATATCCGTATATGAAAAACAAAATTACACTATTGGGAATAATTTTCTCGACTCTGATGTTCAGCTGTTCAAATAAGCAGAAAAAAGTTCCAAGCGGTAAACTCAATGAAACACAGGTATGGTTTGAATATGCAATTTATTATCCCGATGATTCTTCCATGAATAAATTGAAGGTCATTGAGTTAATTAAAAATAAGTATTCCGGTCTCGAAATCCTGGATTCCATTCCGGATACTAAGCATGTTCAAGGCGCTCAAATTGTAGTTAAGGAGATCAGGAAGGTCAAAAAAGATTTTCCACCGCCAGACCTGGATTATTTAAAATATTCCGGTCGGGGATTAAATAACCAACAAAAAGAAATCTTGCAGACATCCCGTTTTGCCATACTTCTTGATTTTTTATGCGTTGAGGATCAATTAATCTCAACAATGAAAAGTGCCAATGAATTGGTTGCTGCATTGACCTTAAATGAAAATGATATTATTTGGGATTCCGAGACCAGGGAGTGTTTTACAAAAGACTACTGGGTAGAGAATAGGCTGATTGAGAATAATTCCATAAATATTAGTAAGCACATTACCATACACCTGTATCCTAAAAATGATTATTGCAGGGCGATTACTTTAGGCATGTTAAAATTCGGATTGCCTGATATTTGCGTAGAGAATCTATCTTGTCAGGGGAACCAGGATATAGCAGGTTTAATAAACCTGACTGCACAAACACTTCTCGAAAGGAAATCAATAGAAAGGAAAGGAAAATTGCCAATTAATATAGACCTGCTGTCAAATCAGGAATTAAAAGCTGATTTGTTATCCTCTCTGGAAGATAATGCCGGGAAAAAAGTGGAACTAAATATCGTTCAGGGAACCTGGGAGGAAGGCGACCCCAAAAATAAAATAATCGAAATCGGGTTCTCGGAAAAAAATCCGCAGATAGAGCACGATCAACTGATGTCAAAAGTTTTTGGCGTTAAGGACGAAGTGACCTATTTGAACCATGATGAGGAAATTATGGCCGCAAGTCAAAGAGCAAAAAACAAAATTCCGGAATTGCATGATAAGTTTTCAAAAGGACTACCTCTCGGAACCCATTTGCTGATGAAGTTTCCATTTGAAAACTATGCAGGTGAAAGAGAATGGATGTGGGTAGAAATCGTTAAATGGGAGGGAGAAGAGATTAAAGGTCTTCTTCAGAATGACCCGGAAATAGTGAAAACGTTGAAATCAGGGCAGGAAGTAACTAAAAATATAGATGACATGTTTGACTATATACTTTATTTCCCTGATGGAACACAGGAAGGTAATGAAACAGGAGAAATTATATCGAAACAATATGAATAGGCAATCACCATAGATAAGCCGAAAAATGAAATTCAAAAGCAAAAAAGACAAACTATTTCATTTTCTGATCCTCGGGTCAAACGCATTCCTTGTTGGAATTACGGTTTTTGTCCTTATAACCGGAGAAGCAGAAAAACATGAATACTGGGAGCTGGTATTAATCCTTGGAGTCGTTGGGCTTTTATTTTGGATGTATTTCGGAACAAATTACGAATTATCGAAAGACGGATTGATGTACAGGTGTGGGCCCTTAAAGGGAAAAATAGGCATCGATCGCATCAGGGAAATTGTTAAAGGGAAAACGCTTTGGGTTGGATTTAAACCGGCGACATCGAGAAACGGACTTATTGTGAAATATGACAAATACAATAAAATCTATATTAGCCCTGAAACTAACGAATCATTCATTGAGAAAATTTTGGAGCTTAATAGTGATATAAAAATAACGGAATAGAATCCTGCTCTACATAGGAAAAACATAATATATCTTGAAGAAATTAAAAACTGCAAATCCCACAAAACGCTTAGAATAATATCCTGTTTCTTGATATTTAACAACTTTTTAGATGTCCTGTAGTAATTTTTTGTCTTTCTTTAAAGAAGGAAAATAAAACGTCTTATGAAAAAATACTACGTACTTCTTTTGCTTTTTATCCACTATGGTATCTACGCTCAAACTCAAGATCTGAATTTTAGCTTTGAGGAAATTGATGGAAAAACACCTGCGGGCTGGAGTCTTTCAGGAAAAGATGATTATGATGCTTCAGTTGACCATACAATTTCAAAGGACGGCAAAAATTCTGTGGTTATCGAGTATCATGGAGACAGCCCTAACTTTAAAGCATGGACCTATAGTATCCCAGCCAAATACCAAGGCAAAAAAATAAAGCTTACCGGTTATATCAAAACGGAAAATGTCACTGATGGCTACGCCGGATTATGGTTGCGGATTGATCCCCGGGTTGCATTTAACAATATGCAAGACAGAGGGGTTACTGGGACAACAGACTGGGAAAAACATACAATTACCCTGGACCTAAAACCGGATAAAGCACAAAAAATTGTTTTCGGAGGCTTATTGGTAGGAAAGGGTAAAATGTGGATAGATGATCTGCAAGTTACCATAGATGGAAAACCCATTCACGAAGCCCCATTAAAAGAATTATCAAAGGCTGAAAAGGATCGTGAATTTGATGAAGGGTCCAACATAAAATTCCCTGAACTCAACGATGAGGTGATTTCCAATCTCGATCTACTGGGAAAAATATGGGGATTTTTGAAATATTACCATCCCGAGATCAGTAAAGGAGATTATAACTGGGACTATGAATTATTCCGGGTATTACCCGGATTCCTCAATGTTTCCGATAACAAAGAAAGGGATCGTGTTTTACTCGAATGGATTGAAAAATATGGCACCGTCGAAGTTTGCAGTCGATGTAAAACAACCGCTGATGATGCTTTTTTAAAACCAGACCTGGATTGGATAAATAAGAGTACATTATCACCGGAATTAAAAAACAAACTTCATTATATCCGACAAAACCGGCATCAGGGAGCGCATTATTATATTGGCGGAGCGGGTAAAGTAGGTAACCCGGAATTTAAGCACGAGAATCCTTATTCGGAGATGCCTTACCCGGATGAAGGGTTTAGATTGCTGGCATTGTACCGGTACTGGAATATGATTCAATACTACTTTCCATATAAACATTTAATAGCCAAGAACTGGAATAATACGCTAAAGGAGTATATTCCCCGCTTTATCCATGCTGAAGATGAATTGGAATACGAATTGACCGCCCTTCAGATTATAGGAGACATACAGGATACCCATGCTAATATACGGCAGGGAGACAATGCCATTCAGGATTGGAAAGGTGCGTTTTATGCTCCCGTACAGGTAAAGTTTATAGAAAACAAATTAGTGGTTATCGACTACTATGACGACAGAATGAAAACAGTTGCCGGATTAGAAAAAGGTGATATAATTACCAAAATAAACGGGAAGCCTGTTGAGATTCTCGTTGAGGAAAAGAAACCGTATTATCCGGCTTCCAATTACCCCACGCAATTACGGAATATCGCCAGGGATATCCTGCGCTCAAAGAAAGACACATTACGCATAAATTATATAAGAAACAAAGAGGAATTGTCCAAAACCCTGCAGCTTTACCATAGGGACACTCTCCATATGGAATACTGGTATGCACGCGGTAAAAGCGATAAAAGTTATAAACCTTTAAATGGGAATGTTGGTTATATTACGTTGAAAAGTATAACAGATAAGGATATCAATGATATAAAAAAACAATTTAAGGAAGTCAAAGGGATCATTGTAGATATCCGGAATTACCCTAACACTTTTGTCCCGTTTAGCCTGGGTTCTTTCTTTACATCGCAGTTATCACCATTTGTAAAGTTTACTAAAGCTAATTTTGATAATCCGGGAGAATTTACCTTTACTTCCCCTCTTAAAATCCCACCCAAAGGAAAAAACTTTCAAGGGAAGGTGGTTGTTCTTGTTAATGAAGATTCCCAAAGCCAGTCGGAATATACGGCAATGGCATTCCGGGCAGGAGATAACGTAACCATTGTGGGTAGTACCACAGCCGGGGCCGATGGTAATATATCTGATATACATCTGCCTGGTGGACTAGTAACTTGTATCTCCGGTATTGGTGTATATTATCCGGATGGCACGGAAACCCAACAAGTGGGCATTGTACCGGATATTGAGGCTTTACCTACCATTAAAGGTGTAAAAGAAGGGAGAGATGAAGTCTTGGAAAAGGCCATCGAAATCATTAATAAGGATTGATTCAAAAAGGCAGTAGGGAATACAAAGATTATTGTAATACGCAGGGTCAAGTCAAAAGTAGTTATCTAAAAATATTATTGACGGTTTCTGTTACGTTTTAAAATTTTCTATTGATTTTGCTAGTAAACATTAAAATGAATATTAACAAAAGGAAGAGGGCCGATCCGCAATAAGACTAGGGGCTGAACGTTATTATTCGAAAATAAAAACAATATGAAAGATCTATTAAACAAAATCCAGACGGAAATCGAAACGTTTAACATAGATGCCAAATCACAAGTTGAAAGTGGTAATAAGGCGGCAGGTACAAGAGCCCGGAAAGCTTCCCTGAATGTCGAAAAACTGATGAAGGAATTCCGGAAAGCATCCTTGACAGAATCCAACAAATAAACTCAATAGGTTACCTTAAAAGGGTAACCTTATTTATTTTTTAACTCACGAATAGTTTTTGCAACAGATTCATTGCTAGGGTCCAACTCATATGATTTTTGATAATATTCCAATGCCTTTTTATTTTCTCCCGTTAATTTGTAGGCTTCCCCAAGAATTTCATATGTAATTGCGGAATCCGGATAATAAGAAAGGCTCATCTTTAAAAGTTTAAGAGCATTTTCCCTGTCTTTTCCACCGTAAAGCTTGTAGTAGGCCACATTATTTATCATATTCTCAGGAGGTAAAAAAGCTATTCCGAGATCATCAGATAATTTTTGATAATGATCTGCTATTTCTTCGGCAGATCTAAATTCAACGTCTTCTAAAACAAAATCTTTAAAAAGAAAATAAAGACCATGATACAAGCTTAAAATGGGTACGGTAATATGATTTTCTTGCTCAAAATATTCAAATTCACAATTTTTATAAGGCATCCCATTATTTTTGAGTAAAGCGTAGAAAAGTTCCTGGCTGGTTCGTGCCCGAGTAATAAAATGAGACCTTTCATAATTATCGGCTGTTGAAATATAAATTTTCTTGTTGACTATCTTTTTTATAATAGAGCTGTCTATTTTCTTTATAATATATTGATCATCCCACCAAAAACTTGGATCAATGGCTATATGGGCATTAAATGACCGCTCAGGAGAGAGAAAAGCATAAGTAGATAATTCTCCTCCCATGGAGTGTCCGACCAGTATTCTATATTTGTTGGTTCTATACTTTGAATCAATCTCCTTTAAAAGTTCCTGTTCCAGGAAATCGAGAAACTTTTCAGCTCCTCCAGTGGTTTTTTGCTTTTCATCGGTGTCCCCTACATAATTAATAAGAGAATGTGAAGGAGTAAAGTCCCTGTTTCTATCCGTGTTCGGCACGGCAACAACTATCATTTCAGGAATTTCCCCGTCATTGCTCAAATACTGTACGATGCCGGTTGCAGAATGAAAATGATAATCACCATCCAGCAATAGAATCACCGGATAGGTCTTGGAACTTTTGGCATACGAGTCGGGAAGATAAAGCTGGTACGTCCTGTCTTCTCTCAATATATTAGACACTATGGTATGCTTAGTCCCTATAATAATGTTATCACTTTCCTGTCCGGACACCGAAAAAACAATCAAAATAGTCCACAAGTAAAAAAAGTTTCTGATGAGTATTTTTATCTTATTCAATGCTATTTCAAAATGATTACGACAATTCTTCATCACTTAAATTAATATCAACAATTAACTATAACATGGTGAAGATAAGCAATAATGAGTAAAATAAGATTTCGGATTCCTTTAAGTTTGTGAGGTTGGGTTATAATCTTATTTCGAAGAGAAAACATTATAAGGTTGAGATTAGCATGACATCTCCCCTTTCGGGGTCGGGCTTTCCGTTCCAATCTTTTCCCCTTGGGAAAAGGATTTCCTCTCCTATCCCTGATGCGGTCCTTCAGGTTCCATAAGATTTCCATACCGCAGCTTCCTTTTCACATCTCGGTAAATTTTATCCGATTCATTTTTATCCTACAAACCTGCCGACATACCCTAAAAGAAAGAAAACGAAAGAAAGAATTTTTTTCAAAAAAGGACAAAAAGGCCAGCTAAAGTAGCGGGAAAACGGTAGCTGCGTGCGCATAATGGCCCCGCTCCTGCCTCGCAGGGCCACCTTTCGGGACTTATAGCACTCCGCTACCACCCTCCCGCTTAGGGCTGGCTTTCTTTTTGTCCTTTTCCGAAAAAAAATAATGCGGTGGGCAGCAGTGGGAATAAGGTGGGATCGTACAGGATAAAACAGCCAAAGGATGGGAGGGAAATAGCGAAAAATGTAAGTGTAATCAATGTTAAACATAAATTTTTCAATCATGGGACACAACTTGAATTTCAACAGGCAGACCGGGAAGTATTCCTTTTTTAGTGTGCAACAACCCGCATGGCACGGCCTGGGGCAGGTCGTAGAAGAACACCCGAGTAGTAGCGAGGCGATCAAACATGCCGGATTGGACTACGAGGTCGTAAAATCCCCGCTGTTTACCCGTGGGGAAGGGCTTTCTGTAACTGGGGATGGGGAAGTCACCGAAGGAAACGGCATTGTTGTTCCGGATCATTTTGCCACCCTGCGTACCGATACCAATCAGGTATTGGGGGTAGTCGGTAAGGATTATCAGATCGTACAGAACAGCGATGCCTTTTCCTTTTTCGATGCGATTGTAGGGGGAGGGGACGGTATCCTTTACGAAACTGCCGGGGCGCTCGGTGCGGGAGGGGAACGCATTTTTATTACTGCTAAACTTCCCGGTTATATCCGGGTAGGTAATGGGGATGATGTGACCTCAAAATATATTTTCCTCACGACTTCACACGATGGATCGGGGAGCATTACCGCAGCATTTACGCCCCTTAGAATCTGCTGCCAGAACACCCTTAACGCGGCGCTAAAAAACAAGACCAGTGTCGTCCGTATCCGCCATACGGCCAATGCCAAACAGCGATTGGAACAGGCCCACCAAGTCATGGGACTGGCCGATAAATTCAGCAGCGAACTGGAGGGCATTTTTAACCGGTGGGCCAACGTGCGTATTAAAGATGAGGAAGTAAAAAAACTCATCCGTATGGCCATGTGCCCAAACAAGGAAACATGGGAAGCCCTTAAAAAAGGGGACGAAGACAGCCTGTCCACCTTGTTTAAAAATACCACCGATGACGCCTTTTCCTATGCCATGATGAGCGACACCCAACAACTGGAAACCACCAAGGGAACTGTCTTTGGAGCCTACAATGCGGTGACTGGCTACTACCAAAACGTCCGCAATTTCAAAAGTGACGACGATAAGGTAAAATCCATCCTCTTGGGCGGGACTGCCCAAAGCCGGGGACAAAAAGCCTTTGACCTCTGTGCCGCCTTTGAACAGTTCGGGGCGGATGCCTTTAACATGAATTAATCTCAATCCGGGGGTGGCTGTCCTTTCACGGATAGCCGCCCCTTTAAAACTATAATGATGAAAACATTAGAAAACATGAATAATGTAGAAAGAGCCTATTTGCTTGCCGGATTGTTCCCGGAAGAATTGCCGGGAATACTCACAGACATCCGGCAGCGTGCAGCCTACCTGAAAGAACACGAAGGTGACATCCGTAAAGAATGGGACAACGGGTTAATTACCGTAGATTTTTGGTATGACCTCGCCAAACGGGTATTGCAGGTCATTGAGAAATACGAAAGTAGGCTACTTGAAAGTCGTAGGCTGTTTGCTGACCAGCTTTTTGACGGGTATAACGCCCTGTTTACCATTGACTGTATCGCCAAGTACGCCGACAAGGGTAACGGGAGTTCCCGCTTCCAACTGGCGGTAAAAATGCTGTTTGAGTATCACCCTTAAAACCAAAGCCATGTATATCATTGATAAAAACGGAAAGCAGATTACAGTTACTGACTTAAAGGCAGCTATTGCGCAAGCAAAAGCCTTTAAGAACTACCGCCACGAAAATCCCGGTTTTGCCGAACTGGACAATATGCTCAGGGAATACTGGACAGACCTGTATAAAAAACTGCTCCGGTTACAACAGGCACAGGAAAATGCCCAAAGACTTAAAGCAGGGGAACAGGATACTGTACAGACCTATACCCTGAAAAGTAAAACGGAAAACCCCGATTTACAGGTGACCATTAAAGACCTGATCCCTATACCCCACACCCGGAAATACCATTACCGGGAACTGCTAAACCTGACCAATTATTCCCGTTACGAGCCGGACTGGCAAACACCAATGAGCAAGGAACATGATATGTTATATGCCCTCTATGGGGAATATAAAGGGGATTTCTTTAAGGTCAGGGATACCAGGCTGATCGTTATTCCAGGCACCTATCTGTACCCTACCCTGCTCACGGAGGAAGATATTAAAAGAATGGGATAATCTTAAAATATATCTGAAGGGAAGGCTCTTCTGGTCTGACTAATTCACTTTGTGTACCTGTCGATACATCCCTCCAATAGGATTAAGGTAGTGTAGATTACCCGACATAGTTTCAAGTTAAAATTTACTTTAGTCCTATTTGTTTAACAAAATGTATGTGTTTCTGAATTCTTTTCTGACGTCTTTTTGTGACTGCATCCAACTCCATTTTAAGTTTTTCTACAGGATTCCAGTCATTATAGCTTTTCTTTTTGATACCGTATTTTATAGATAGTTCTTCTGATAACTTGTAGGCTGCCACCCCCCATTGGCTATACCAAAATTTACGTTCATTAAACAAATCTTCAAAGTCAGGTGGATCTGCAATACTCTCGGCAGATTTGATTATTCTATCAGCGCCCTCAATATCCGAGGGTAATGAAAGTATTTTATACATTAATTCATGCTCGATGCTCTTCCAATCTACATCCTCTGGAAAAATGGGGGCGCCAGGAATTTTTACTTGTGGCTCTAAATACCCTTCTGGTGTGCGCTGTCCGAAGGATAATCCATCGTCACCAATTACGTCAGCACAATCTTCAACAAATTTATCAAGAATACATACTACACGAATCGCAAGATATTTAGCATTCCTTTTAGTAGCCTGCATATTGGTCCAATACGTTTGGAACCAAGAAATAGCAGAGCCTACCAATACTCCTATTAGACCAAAAATTGCTTCTGTCATTTTACACTCTTCTATAAATTTTACCCCTGTTATTTAAATTAATAATAGACTCGAAGGAAGAATCCATTTCGCAATAGTAGAAAAAGCCATAAATCTTGTTTTTTGGTATTTTTAATCCACGGATAATTAATAAGTTATGTCTTAAGCGGCTAAAATTGTCATCTTCGGCCAACTTTGCAAATAAATTGAAGCCTTTCCTACATTGGGGTAGCACACCATATCGGTAAAAAAGGGAACCGCAAAAAATTATTCTTCCCATACAACACTTAAAACAGAATTATAAGTACTGGAAATAATACAATATTCAAAAAAATTAAAATCATTATCATCTTCCCAATCCTTTAATTCAAACCATGTAGATTTCCATATTTGTTGTTTAGAAAATTGCTTCGGATATATTTTCCCTTTCTCAAAAAATTCCATTGCAACAGAATCTTCCGGAGGCTCAAGTTTAGTCCTATCGATTATGTAGTGGGGATAGCCCTCTGGCCATTTCCAATAGCTCACACTTTTATTATGGGAATGAAAAAGACAAATGGGATGATCTCCTAATTCGAAATATTTAAACGTAATCGAAGTAATACTAACTTTAAAGAATGTTGCCAATTCTTTTAATAAGTCAGGGCTAAACTTTTTACCCTTCTGTTTTTCATGAAATAAGTGACTGGGAATTAGCAATTCAGAAGCAAATTGATTCGCCTCATATTCTATTTTCCCATTTTTGGCTTGCTTTTCCTTATTATTAAACCAAGATGTTGTTGCTTCATTATCATTATGAACATCAAGTCCTTTATGAAGAATTAAATGTCCGATTTCATGGGCCAATGTAAATCTCTTTTTTTCCTCAAACTCAATATTTTCATTGATCTCTATGATAGTGTGTTTTTGGCCGGAAATAATTCTTCCATCAGAATTCAATAAAGGTTTTTCGACAACAGTTGCTCCCAAACCATGAGCAAAAAGATCCAAAGGAAAATCCAGCAAACTTTCAAAACCGTAAGTGTTGAGTAAGTTTCTGGCAGCTGCGGAACCTTTATTGAATCTATGATTGTTCATTATCCAGTTCATCCATTAAGTCAACCAAATTTTTACCCTTGATAATCTCTTTAATTTCATCCTCAGTGAGCTTATCCAAATTTCTGAATTGTACAGACATTTGTTTTGCCTCAATTAAATTCTTGAGAGTTGCTATGGGTTTTTCGATATTTTTATGGATTGCATCTTGGAATCTTTCAATAATCTTTTGTAATAGTTCTTGATTATACTGCTTGGTCATTAAAGCGTTATGAGTGAATTTCAGACGTTTGACAAACCTTTCTATCTCGACACTTTCTTTGTCAAGGTCTACCCCGTCTTCTCTCAAAGAATTTTTAATTAATTCTATATCGGTGTTTAAGTAAAACTCTGTAATTCCTTTGTCAATATGCTTTTTTAGATCGCTCATAGTGTCTTTTTTAGTTTCCTCCTTCTATTCTTTAATCTTTTAGTTGCATTATATACTTCAGCAGTGCTTACTTCTAATAACTCCGCTATTTCACCAGATTTGTATATATCGTCACACCAGCATTCAAAAATTAAGATTTCGAGTGTGCTGGCCCCGGAATTTTCTAGTAATTCTAAAAAGTGTTTTTTCTGATTGTCATAGTCTATAAGGTTAAATGCATCGTCCCGATGGCCTATTTCTTCTGCATAGACAGGCAAATCAAGAATATAAGACTCGTCAATTTCATCATCTTCAACTTTTTCAGGAGCTTTTCTTTTTTGCTTTTTAAAATAGTTGCTGACATCACTTTTAAGTACCCCAAACAAAAATTCTTCAAAGGAATATTCTTTGCTGTCCCAATTCCTTATTCCACTCAAGGCTTTGTCAAAAACACCAAAAACAAAATCAAGCAACTCCTCTCCTTCAAAATTGTCGTTTTTTTTGCCAAGTTTATGCTGGGCGTAAAGTCGCATACGTAATATTAATTCCTCCATTTCCTGATTACTATACTGCGTCAGCAAATGGGCTACTTCTTCGTTTGGATCATTCATATTACCTCCTTTCTAAATAGTATAATGCTCTTTTTTTGAGAAAAATTTCCAATCAAGGGCAAAAAAAATGAAAACAAGAGCATAGTATTTATAGATAGTGTAAAATAAGAAATAATGAGTGAAACTCCACAGCTCTGAATGGAGATAATTTAAAAAGCAGAAAAATGGCTACAAACCCGCCAAAAGACAATTCAAGAAAAGGGGCTGTAAAACAAAGGTCCCAGGTATTTAATCCGAAAACCAAACATTGGATTAAAAGAGATTCCACCACAGGGAAATTTTTAGATATGAAAACTTCCGACCATGGACCTTTTAAAGGAGTTCGGAAGGAAAAATGATCCCGGTTAGTAATACAGTACATTAATAAACCAAAACACTTAAAATTATGACACAATCTTATAGAAAAGAAGTTGAAGAAATATTGGATATCCTGGGTGGGAACCTGGATATATCAGAAAGTCAGTATAATGCGGCGGTTAGGAGTTATCAAAGCGTGGGAGATTGGTTGGCAAATAAGGATTCGCCCTTGTATCCCTATAACCCTAAAATATTACCACAAGGCTCCTTTATGCTGGGAACCATGACTAAACCTATACATGAGGAGGACGATATTGACATTGATCTGGTATGCAAAATTGAAGGAAAACCGGATCACTGGACCCAAAAGGATCTTAAGGATGCTGTTGGAGATAGATTAAAACAACATGGTCTTTATGAAAAGATGTTAAAGGACAAGGAAGGCGGAAGAAGATGTTGGACCCTTATGTATTCCGAAGATTCCAAATTTCATATGGATATTCTCCCGTCGTTAGCTGATAGTAATTTCAATCTTATGCTTACAAAGAATTTCGGAGTGGATAATCATCTTTTGGCCATAAGAATAACGGATAAAGAGAGTGTGTTCTATACTTTAATGAGCAATCCTTCATTTTGGTATAAGAGTAATCCATTTGGTTATGCAAAATGGTTTTTCCATAGAGCAACTATTAGCAAAAGTAAGGCTATTCTGCTGAGTGAATCTGTTAGCCCGGTTAGACCTTTTCAAAAGAGAAAGCTACCTCTTCAAAGAGTAGTCCAATTATTGAAAAGGCATAGAGATATGATGTTTGCATCCGATGATTTTAATTCCGAAAACAAGCCCATTTCTATTATAATTACCACGCTTGCCAGTAGAGCTTATGATAAAAGCGATAATCTAGTGGATGCCTATACGCACGTGGTATCCCAAATGCGTAATTTTATTGAAACAAGATTTAACCCGAAGACCGAAAAGTATGAGAAATGGGTTAGTAATCCAATCAACCCAGAAGAAAATTTTGCAGATAAATGGATAGAAGAGCCACAAAAAGAAGAATATTTCTATATGTGGTTGGATAAGCTGGAAGAAGACATCCAAAGTATTCGGTTTGGTGAAGGAAAGGGACTTTATACACTAAACGAGTCTCTGGCAAAACAGTTTGGTGACAATCCTGTTCAACTATCCTTCGCAGCTTATGGAGAGAAAAATAGAATGCGAAGAGAAGCAGGCTTGAGAAAGATGGCTGCCGGAACAGGTATTCTGGGAGCAACAGGAAAACCATTACCAAACCATAATTTCGAGGGAATTTAATATAAGATGAGTAGTAAATATTTCAGGTCAAGTAAAGGTAATAAGTTAAATGGGTTATTGGCTTCTGAGCAACTCAAAAAAATTAAGACTGATTTTCCTGAGTTGCAAATTGTAAAAAATACCTGGAACAGTTTTCAGTTGATAATTCAAATGCAACCCACTTCCATTAGCGCAAAATACGATATCAAAATAGTTTACGAGTTAAATCGTTGGGTTAAAGTGTTTGTAATAAATATGGAGCTAAGGCTTGCTCCTAATCGTGTGAAATTACCTCATGTTTATGATACCAGTAAACAGCAACTTTGTCTCTATTCCCCATCTAAAAAAGAGTGGGATGGGTTTAAGTATATAGCCGATACGATTATTCCTTGGACAAGCGACTGGCTTTATTATTATGAATTATGGCTCCCCGAAGGAAAATGGTACGGTGGAGGTCATAATGAATATCCAAATGAGGAAAATACAAGACTTCTAAAAAATGAGTGACAAAAAATTTAAAATATTAGCAATAGATGGCGGGGGAATTAAAGGTGTCTTTCCTGCTTATTATCTAGCATTGGTTGAACAGGAGTTAGCCAAGAGGATCGATGGAAAGACCCAAATAAAAGATCATTTTAATTTGATAACGGGTACATCTACCGGAGGAATTATTGCATTGGCTTTATCTCTTGGAATTCCTGCAAAAGAAATTTTCGAATTATACATTGAGAACACAAATAAAATTTTTGGGAATAAGAGAAAATTCTTTTTTGGGCAAATGCTTAAATCTGCACACAATAGAGATTATTTGGAAAATTTGGTAAGGGCCAAGTTTAAAGCTTATTTCAATGGAAATGATCCAAGACTTAATGATTGTTTGACCCATGTTGCTATCCCTGTTTATGATCTGATTAAAGGGAATCCAAGTGTCCTTAAATCTCCTTATCATCCAAATTTTAAAAGAGATTTGCATATTCCAGCCTTTAAAGTTGCAATGGCTACATCAGCAGCTCCGACTTATTTTGACCCATACTCTTCTGAATATGAAGATATGGAAGGACTACTAAAACCTTTTAAGAATAAAGTTGATGGAGGGGTCATGGCTAATAATCCGACTATGGTTGGGATTTTGGAAGGTTTGAAGACTTTTAATGCTCAGTTGGCAGATTTAGAGGTACTTTCTTTAGGAACCGGGTATAAAAAATTTACTGAAGGTGAGTCCAACCGCAAACAATGGGGACTGTACTATTGGATGAGGAAAAATAAAAGAAAACGCCTGATCGAATTGTTCATGCAAAGCCAATCTCAGTTGGTAGAAAATTACATTAGTCTGTTGTTCCAGGGAATTGACAAGACAGAAAAGGATAATCCCAATTTTATATATGACAGAGTAAATGTTTTATTATGTGAAGACGATTTTATTGAAATGGATGAGAAAAACCCAGTGAGGATAAAAAACTTTGCAGAACTGGCTATGGCTGAGTTCCATGAGCATGGAAACCATATTATGAAAAACCATTTCTATTAATACGATTTAAGTCTAAGGTTCTATCTCTATTTTCCAATTAAATCAAAGATTATGAAAACTATTGAAACATTGATTTTGCACAGATACGAAGGATTACTCTACCTTCTTGTAGCCGCATATTTATACAAAGAACTACTCCCTATTTTCAAAAGGATACGTTCTTATACGACCAGTTGGATACAGTCTAATTCAGAAAAGCGTAAAAAGAGTCTAGTCAAAAGTCTAAATTATGTCTCGGATAAAAATCCGGTACTAAAAGATATGGTCAAACATGAGATTGAAAACATAATTTATTCCGATTTAACAGGTTACAATTGGAGTAGGCAGAAGCATTTACAGTTCCTAAACTTTTATAATAAAATTAAAGACAGGATTTCTCTAAAGGATTTTAAATTTTTATTTGGAAACTGCCATATCAGTAAAGACGGAGTTGTTTCGATTAAAACTACCTTTTCTACGAAAGTCTATGTGATTCAGAATTATGTTTTACTAGTGCTTTCTGGATTGATGTTTTTGTGTCTTTTCGTGCTTAGTTTTTTGATTTACAAAGAACCATTTGGGATACAGTTTTTTATAGCTATTTTGTGTGTTATATCTTTGTTTGGAAGTTTCTTTTTATTTGGGGAGATTATAAGAATAAAAAGGCTCATAAAATTCATAAAAGGAAATTATGATAATTATTTGATCCCAGATTATGAAACTAAATAGGGTATTTAACTGAATTGATCAGGATTTAATCTGACGATCATAAGTAATTTTCACACAACACAAACAAGACGTAACAACCTATTACCTATCGATCTAAAAACATTGTCACTCTGAGATATCACATAAAAGCTCCAAATCCTCCAAAAATTGGTTCGAGATTTGTATCGTTGGGTCCACCCAACCGGACAAGGCCAAATCTTTAGGTTTTGTCCAGTTTCTGTTTTATGCAAGTACCTGTCAATAGAAGGGATGAGAGATACTTCCTTATTAATTCAAGTGGTTCGATATTGTGAACTATCAAAAATCAATTTCTTATAAAATATCGAACCGACAATTCTTCATTTTAAGGGTTCGATATTTTTGTTTGGGGTTCGATCTACGCACAATCAGAAAATATCACAGGGGTTGAGAATGAATTTAATTTTGAACATTTTTCCTGAGTTGAATATGAAATACCCCTTATTATAATTTGTTTTTACCAAATGGGTGCATAATGAATTATCTTTTTAATGTACTTGTATACAGTCATTTATAATTTGTCTGATTTAGATATTTCAAGACTATCTATGAACATCAAAAAGGGGATAAGGTGTTCGAGTGAAGTCTCATTATCTCCACCAAAGGCCCTCATAATCTCAGTGTTTATGAGGGTTTTGTTTTTTGGCAGTCCATTCCTTTTATTAGATTTTTCATTTTTAAAAGTTCTGGATAGAAAAAAGAGAAACAATTCTTCATCTTTGAATGCTTCCCGTATTTTTTGAAATGCTATCCGCATTTGCGATTCTACCGTTTTAACCGATATACCCAGGATCTCCGAGATTTCGCGATATTTCAGACCTTCGATCTTGTTCATTTCCAGTATTCTTTTGCAGCGATAAGGTAGTGTGTCTATGGTTTCTTTTAATCGCTGAATGCGCCTTTCGGTAAGTTCGTTATTTTCCTTTTCGTTTTCTTCAATGGCTTTTGTCTTGAGCTGGTCGAAAACAGAATACTGTATTTTTTCTTTCCTGTAATAATCTACGTATAGATTATGTGCGGTGGCATATAAATAACTTTTCGGAGAATTGTTTTCGTTTATTTTTTTCCGGTTTACCCAGAAATTGACAAAGGCTTGTTGTGTGATGTCTTCGGCAATGTCCTTGTCTACCACATAAGACATGATGTAGGCAAAGACTTTACTGTAATATTCCGTAAAAAGGGTATAAAAGGCTTTTTCGTTATCTTCTTTAATAGATTTAACTATGCTTTTATCCATTATGAGTTGGTTTAGTTTTAGAAAAGATTCCCTTGAACAGATAAATATTGAAAAAAAAATTAAATTATTGTTAAGGGTTTTGTTTAAATTGACGTAATAGGTTAAAAATAATGTCAACTTGGAAGAGCTAATAGTTAAATTTTTATCAGATTCCCTGACGCCGGAAGAGCTGGAAAAACTCCGGGAATGGCTGGCTATTCCGGACAATCAAAAGGTATTTGAAGGTTACGTGAAATCGAACCAGGACCTTCTGGAATTACTTCATAACGGGAATGTGGACGAAACCTATCCAAAAATATGGAATAAAATCCACGAAAAAGAAAAACCGGTCAGAAAATTAAATCCGCGTTTTTTTACCTACACTGTAGCTGCTGCCGTTTTAATAGTGGTTTTCACATCTGTTTTTTTTATCCGGCAATATATTTCTTCCAAAGTTACCCCGGATGACCTTGTGGACACCAAAACCTCGGTGGTCCTGAAACTGGGCGACGGAAAAACCCGGGTTCTGACCCTGGCAGATACACTGGTGGATGTTACGAGTAACGGTAATATCAAAAGCCACTACCGGGCCAATCAGCTCAACTACTACAATGTCCGGTTAAAAACAGAAAATACCGGGAACCCTGAATTCAATACGATTACAGTGCCCAACGGCAATCGGTTTAAACTGATATTGGCCGATAGTACCGTGGTGCACCTGAATGCGGGAACAACCCTGAGATACCCGGTCTACTTCCGCAATACCGGTAACAGGGAAGTATATCTGCAAGGGGAGGCCTTTTTCGATGTTACCAAAGACAGGGATCATCCCTTTGTGGTAAGTTCGGATGACCTGCATATCGAAGTGCTGGGAACGAAATTCAATATTTCCAGCTACCGGGATAAAAAACTTTCGGAAGTCGTACTGGTTGAAGGTTCCGTGAAAATGCAACCCAATTCGGCGGATAATCCTTCCGCAGCGGGAGTATTGTTAAAGCCCGGCTTCAGGGGTGAACTGGACAGCACTTCCGAAAAAATAGCTGTGGAAGAAGTGGATACCTACCTGTACACCGCATGGATGAACGGTAAACTTATTTTTCGGAACAAGACCTTTGATGAGATCCTCGAAACCCTGGAAAGGCATTATAATGTAAAGATCATCAACGAAAACCGGGAACTGGGAAAATCGAAATTCAATACCAGTTTCGGAAGTGATGTCAGGCTGGAACGTATTCTTTTTTACTTTGAGAAGATGTACGGCATAAGCTATACTGTTAAAGAAGATACCATTATAATAAAATAAAGAAATGCCTATGTAACATTCCGGAACAAAAAAACGGCATCGGAGATAAAAAAATCGGAAAATGTTGGCCCATTTCCCGATTACGTACGATGCGATTAATCCTTAGTCATTAACCACTCATAAACAGTACAAAAGTATGAAAAAACTTCTTAAGCGTAAAAGTAATTTTCAGCTATTAAAATTTGACCTTAAGATGAAGCTAAGTGCACTTTTCCTGCTAACGGCACTTTTTGCAATGCATGCGAATACTTCCTATTCGCAGCGTAATAAGGTCTCTTTGGATATCAGTAAAAAATCTGTCCGGCAGGTTCTGGAGCAGATAGAGCGTAAAACAGATTACCGGTTTGTGTATAAGCTGGATGATGTGGACCTGAACCGGAAGGTAACCTTGAAGGTGTCCGATGAACTGATTACTAAAGTTCTCGATGTGATTTTCAACAATTCGGAAACGGAATATGCCATTCTGGATAAGCAGGTTTTCCTTTTAAAGAAGAAAACACAAAGCCTGTCCGACCCGCCTTCTGCCGGTCCTGTTACACCGGGCCCGGTGCAACTCCAGGTTACCGGGGTTGTCACGGACGATCAGGATATACCCCTTCCGGCTGTGAATATTATTGAAAAAGGGACCGGTAACGGGACCTCCACCGATTTTGACGGAAATTATGCCATTACGGTAAGTGAAGGTGCCGTACTTGTGTTTTCCGCAATGGGCTTTAAACCGCAGGAAATAACGGTAGGCGACGAAACCACCGTCAATGTGAAATTGCTGCCCAATACGGAGCAGTTGGGTGAAGTGGTGGTAACGGCATTGGGTATTAAAAAGGAAAAACGTTCCTTAACGTATGCCGTTACCGAAGTTGGCGGCGATCAGTTTACCCAGGCCAAGGAAACAAACCTGGCCAATGCACTTTCCGGGAGGATAGCAGGTGTAAATGTTTCCAGTTTGGCTACCGGCGCAGGGGGATCGAGCCGGGTTGTTATCCGTGGTAATACTTCGTTGTCGGGAGATAATCAACCGCTATATGTCATTAACGGAATGCCCATGGACAATACCACTATGGGGGGTAGTGCCTCCACAAGCGGGGGAGGTTTTAATATAGATCATGGTGATGGTACGGGTGGTATTAACCCGGACGATATCGAATCTATAAGCGTACTGAAAGGGGCTACGGCAGCAGCCCTTTACGGTTCGCGGGCATCTAACGGGGCCATAATTATCACTACCAAAAAAGGGGCCCTTCAAGCCGGCATAGGCATTGAGGTAAATTCCAGTTTTACCCTCGATTCCCCTATGGATTTCACTGACTGGCAATATGTATACGGCCAGGGGAACGGCGGGCAGAAACCCGGCAATCAATCCGAGGCCGTAACCTGGGGTAGAAGGAACTGGGGAGCCCTGATCGACGGCTCCGACTATATAGCCTTTGACGGACAATTGCACCCCTATACGGCCAAGAAGAACAATGTCAGGAACTTTTACAATACCGGGACCACTTTTACCAATACGGTAGCGATCAGTGGCGGAGGGGAAAAGACCAGCTACAGGTTTTCGGCGTCGGATACCGATAATAAGGGACTGGTGCCCAACAACAGTTTTAACCGGCGCATCTTCAGCCTGAACTTCAATTCCAGAATAGGAGAAAAACTTACCCTGGAAGGAATGGTCCAGTTCAATAAATCCAAAGCGTATAATAAGTCCAGTGCCGGAGATGCGACGGGAAATCCCAACTGGGTAAATATGCTCGCCAATACCGTAGATGCCCGGTGGCTCGATCCCGGTTATGACGAAAACGGTACGGAGATCGAATGGAACGAAACACCGTATGCTTCAAACCCCTATTTCGTGGCCAATAAGTTTAAGAACACCGAAGTAAGGGACCGTTTTATCGGGCAGTTTTCATTGAACTACCAGGTCACTGAAGACTTGTCCGTAAAAGGATCGGTAAGTAAGGATTACAGCAATTTTAATTTTACGGCGATTCTGCCTACCGGAACCCTGTACACCAACAATGCTGCGGGGGAATATCACGGTTTTGACCTTATCGTGAGCGAGACCAACAGTATGCTGAACATTAACTACAATAAGGATCTGTCCGAGGACTTAAACCTCGGGGCCATGATAGGCGGGAACATCCGGAAGTACAAGAACGAACAGACGTCTTTTGACGGGACACAGTTTATCATCCCGTTTTTTTACAGTTTTACCAATCTGGCTACGAGTACCGCTATCCCGACAAACAAACACCTGACGACGAATTCTTTATTTGCATCCTTTGATCTGAGTTATAAAGATTTCCTTTATATAAACGCTACGGCAAGAGAAGACTGGTTTTCTACCTTAACGGCGGCAGATGGCGGCAGCAGCGATAACAACATTTTTTATCCGTCCGTAGGTGCCGGGTTTATATTTTCGCAGGTATTGAAACTTCCCGAATGGGTGAATTACGGAAAACTTCGTGGTTCCTAGGCACAGGTAGGCGGAGGGTTACCCGATCCTTATACCCTTAGCGAAAGTTATACCATGGTGCCGAGCAGCGGGGAACCGTTACAACAGGTTACCCAGATTTCAGGGCAACGGCTGCTGGCCAATTCCAATCTGCGGCCATATACATCCACGACCTATGAATTCGGCCTGGAATCCAAATTATTCGGCAACCGTTTTGGCTTTGATATAGCCTACTACAATAAAACGACAACAGACGATATCGTAAATGCGCAATTGCCGGTAACCACGGGATATGAATACACCTATTTTAACGTAGGTAAAGTAGTCAATAAAGGAATAGAAGTTACCCTGGACGGAACGCCGGTGAGAAATGACAATTTTACCTGGGATGTCGGTTATAATTTTGCCTATAACAACAGTGAAGTTGTGCAGCTGGCCGAAGGATTGAATACGATTTCCGTGGCAAGTTCCGTAGGGGCCTGGGCGGAAATCCATCATGAAGTGGGGCAGCCTTTCGGTATTATCAAGGGCTATTCCATGTTGAGGGATGACAACGGTAATATTGTTTTCGATTCTTCTTCAGGTTTCCCGGTAAAAAGCGAACTGAAAAAAATCGGGAATTCCGTCGCCCCGCTTTCCATGGGACTTAATAATCATTTCAAATACAAGAACTTTTCTTTGGATGTATTGGTCGACGGGAGATTTGGCAATGATGTATTTTCGGTATTAAACGTATATGCCACGCGCTTCGGCCTTTCCAAAAGAACCCTGGAAGGACGGGAAGAAGGCCTCACATTAACCGGTGTGGATGAAAACGGTAATCCCTATACCAATAATATCCCTTCATCCGACATCCGGTCCTATTATGAGAATATGAAAAACTATTCGGACCAGTTCATATACGACGGGAGTTTTGTAAAACTGAGACAAGTGGTTTTGAGTTACAATATCCCGGTAGACAAACTGAAGTTGTTCAAGCTGCAATCCGCATCCGTGTCTTTTATAGCCAGGAACCTGGCCCTGCTCTACAGCAAGACGGACAATTTTGATCCCGAATCCGCATTTACCAACGGCAACGCGCAGGGATTCGAATCTTTCGCACTTCCGAGAACACGGAGTTACGGCCTGAACCTAATGCTAAAATTTTAATGAAGATCATCATGAAGAAACTAAACATAAAATACCTCGTCGCTTTATGGATATGGGCGCCGTTGTTCATAGTGTCATGTGACAAAGGTTTTGAAGAAGAGAATACCAACCCGGATGCTTCAACCCAGGTGGAACCGGAATATATGTTTACCAAATCGCTTTACGATGCGTTGAATAACAGTACCGGGACAGTATATGAATTTTCTGCCGGAGGGTTTGTACAGCATTTTGCCACCTATCTGGAAGTTCCGGGGCTGGGAGATAAATATGTCTATACGTCCGGGACATACCCTTATGCCTATTTTTCCGGGGCTTATGTGGACGGGATCAATGAGATCGGAAAAGTAGTGAATGTGCTGGAAGGTGATGAAGATAAAGTGAATATGCACGCCATTGCTTCCATATGGAAAGTATATATCTTTCACCGTGTGACCGATCTGTACGGGATGATCCCGTATACGGAGGCCGTTACTGCATATGGCGAAGGGAATTACAGCCCGGCTTATGATACCCAGGAAGATATTTATAAAAATATGCTCTCCACATTGCAGACTGCTATCGACGCTTTTGACAGCAGTAAGGAAACCTTTGGCAGCGGCGATCTTATCTACGGCGGAGATATTGCGAAATGGAGAAAATTCGCCTATTCCCTTATGCTTCGCCTGGCCATGCGGATGACTAAGGTAGATGCTGCTTCTGCACAAACGTGGGCACAGACAGCGATTGCAGGGGGAGTTATAGAGAATACGGCCGACGAGGCCATCATACCTTATGCGGGCGGACAGGAAATCAATTCCAATCCTATTTCCTTCCAGTTGCGGAACAATAATTACAGTGCTTCCAACGGGGGATCGAGCAATACCGAAGGAGGAAAGTTCTCAGCAACCTTTATAGACTATCTCAAAGAAAATAATGATCCCCGCCTGACCTCAATTGCCGCGGTTTGGGTGAACGGGTCACAGGACACTACTACCGCCCTTCAGCAGGGGATGTCAAACGGACTGGTAAACAAACCGGGAAATTTCGGGGAATTATCTGAGCCAAACCTGGAAACATTCCTGTCCCTTACCGCATCATTGACCGTAATGGGAAGCGCAGAAATGAACCTGCTTCTGGCCGAAAGTACCGCACGGGGATGGGCCCAGGGAGATCCGGCGACGTATTATGAGAAAGCAATAACCAATGCTATGAACAATATGGGGGCTCTTTACGGTAACGCCGCCGCTATCCCGGCCGGAAAAATTCAGGATTATATAGATAGCCACCCTTTGCCGTCTTCTTTTGACGAGCAGATGGAAGCTATCCATACCCAGTTCTGGGCATCCGTTTTCCCGGATGAAATAGAGGTATATTCCAACTGGAGGAGAACGGGATACCCCGAACTGACTCCGGTGGATGTCACCGGAAACCTGACCAACGGGACTATACCGAGAAGATTAACTTATCCGCCAAGCGAAATAAGTGTAAATACGGAAAGCTACCAGGAAGCAATTAAGGTCCAGGGAGCGGACACGTTTGTAACACGGGTTTGGTGGGATGTAGAACAATAAAAACAGAGATTATTATGGAAACACAAAGAAGAGGCGCTTTGCGCAAAATTGCTACCTCGGTTTTCGGTTTGGTCGGAGTAGCAGCTTTCGGAAGAAGTTTAAATTCCGGATCCCCCGGAAATACATCGGCTTCACCGATTACCCGCTTTAAACGGGAAGAAGATGAAGATCAGGAAGTGCCCCTGTTCTCCAGTTCGGTAGTGCATAACGGATTAGTGTATATCGCCGGGAAAGGAGCGCATTTCGAAGGGGATATCAAAGACCACACCGAGCACGTTCTGGAGGAACTGAAAAAAGAGCTTGAAAAAGCCGGGTCTTCCATGGAACATGTATTAAAAGTGAATGTATACCTGGCCGACCTGCACGATTACAAGGCCATGAATGAGGTATACCATGGCAAATTCGGAAAGAAACCTCCTGTACGTACTACAGTAGCGGTCTACGGAGGGGTCCCCGGAGATTCGCTTGTGGAAATAGATTGTATAGCAGCGCTAAAATCATAAACTATGATAAGCAGACGCAGGCTAATACAACAAATATCAGCCCTCCCGCTTATGGGAGGTCTGATGTCTTTTGATCTTGCAGGAGCATCCCGCCTGATACTGCCCGATGCAACAATACCAACCGCCCGTAATTATTTCCAGGAACTGGGTGTCCGAACCTTTATCAATGCGGCCGGCACCTATACGTCCATGACCGGGTCTCTGATGGCAGATGAGGTAAAACAGGCGTATATGAGGACTTCCGAGGACTTTGTCGATATTGATGAACTTCAGGACAAAGTCGGACAGCGGATAGCGTCTTTACTCGGGTGTGAAGCGGCTACGGTCACTTCGGGGGCAGCTTCGGCAATTACCCTTGGTACTGCGGGAGTGTTGACCGGTACCGATCCGGAAAAGGCGGCAAAGCTTCCGCATTTGGCAGGAACGGGTATGAAAACCGAAGTGATCATGCAGCGCAAGCATTACATAGAATACGCTCATGCTATTGAAAATTGCGGGGTAAAGATCGTATATGTAGATACAAAAGAAGAACTTAAAAGAGCGATCAATAAAAACACCGCTATGTATTACTTCGTGAATTTTCTGAATTACGAAGGGCAGATACAGTGGGACGGTGTCCTCGAAGTCTGCCGGCAGTATAATATACCTACGATGATAGACTGTGCCGCCGATGTGCCACCCGTGGAAAACCTTTCGAAATATACCGATATGGGGTTCGATATGGTGTGTTTCTCCGGGGGTAAGGGGCTTCGTGGCCCACAGAGCGCGGGGGTACTTCTCGGAAAGAAGAAGTATATCGATGCCGCCAGGGTAAGCGCCCCGCCGCGGGGAAATACTATCGGCAGGGGAATGAAAGTAAACAAGGAGGAGATCATAGCCATGATGGTAGCCATTGAGAGTTATCTGAAACGTGACCATGAAAAGGATTGGGCTTTGTGGGAGAGCCAGGTCAATCACATAAAGAACAGCATTGGCGATATTCCCGGACTTGAAGCAAAAATAGATGTGCCCGTTTTGGCCAACGTGGTACCTACGCTGAACCTTTCATGGAACACACAGCAAGTGAAAATCTCGGGAGACCGGCTGAAGGAGGAAATGCGGAAAGGGCATCCTTCTATAGAAATTGCAGGTGGCGGTAAAAATTCGGTAAGTATTACCACCTGGATGCTGAAACCCGGCCAGGAGCGCATAGTTGCCTCCAGGCTATCCGAAATATTACACCAAAAAAGTATATGATGCAAAACAGAAGAATAATCCTTAGTACAATTATATGTGTTTTATTTCCGCTATTACACGCCGTAGCCCAGAAATACGATCTGTTAATTCAGGAAGGGACGGTAATAGACCCGAAAAATAAAATACGCGAAAAAGTAATGGATATAGCTATTAGCAACGATACCATAGTAGCCGTATCCGGCCGTTTGAATCCCAAAGATGCCAAAAAGGTAGTTAATGTAAAAGGGCTGTATGTAACCCCGGGCCTTATAGACCTGCACAGTCACCATTTTTTCGGGACGGAAGAAAATCACTATCTCTGTAACGGGTATTACGCCGTACAGCCCGATGCCTTCACCTTTCGTTCGGGAGTGACCACGGCAATTGATGCCGGAAGCTCCGGGTGGAAGAGTTTCGAAAAATACAAGAAACAGACAATAGCACATTCCAAAACAAGAATACTGTCCTTTTTGAATATTGTCGGCGAAGGGATGCGTGGCGGTGTGTGGGAGCAGGACCTGCAGGATATGAACGCAAAAATGACGGCATTGACCATAGCGCAGAACCCGGAGCTTATAGGTATAAAAGTAGCACATTATTCCGGTGCCGAATGGACCCCTATTGAGCGTGCCGTTGAAGCAGGAAGACTGGCGAATGTTCCCGTAATGATAGATTTCGGCGGACATGAACCCCCGCTTTCGCTGACCAAATTGTTGCTGGAAGAATTGCGTCCCGGGGACATTTTTACCCATATGTACGCCAATCTTGCCGATGTCCGTATGACCATACTAAACCCGGAAACCGGAGAGTTGTATGATTACGCCACAAAAGCCAGGGAAAGAGGAATCGTTTTCGACGTCGGCCATGGCGGTGGTAGTTTTGCATTCGCCCAGGCAATACCAGCAATAAAAAAGGGTTTTTTCCCGGATGCGATCAGTACCGATATCCATACGGAAAGTATGAACGGGGGGATGAAAGACCAGCTTAACGTCATGTCCAAATTCCTGAATCTGGGAATGTCCCTTGCTGATGTTATCAAAGCTTCGAGCTGGAAACCCGCGCAGGTAATACACCATGAAGAATTAGGAAATCTCAGCGTTGGCAGTGTGGCAGACATTGCCGTTTTATCCGTATTGAAAGGAGATTTCGGTTTTATAGACAGTGCGGGAAACAAGATGAAAGGCAACCGGAAGCTGCAGTGTGAAATGACCGTCAGGGCCGGGGAAATCGTATATGATCTCAACGGATTGTCCAGCCCCATGTGGGATGCTTCCGATGCCCGGTAAATCATTAAAAAAATTCACTTATGTGCAAACCCAATAAGATATTCGCATTTCTGGCCCTGCTTAGTTTTGGCTTTACGCAATCCTATGGCCAGGAGATCAGCAAAGAAGAACTCGTGTATTTAACCGGGGCCTGGACAGGGGAACGGTTTGATAACGGTCGCCCTAAAATACCGGATGACCTTATCGAACGTGCAAGGGATATTTCCATAGATGAAGCCTGGCAGATATTAAATAACGAAGGTTATAATTCCCAGTATGAAGGCGATTGGAAAATACTGGACAAAGACATAGCCATTGCAGGCCGTGCCGTAACGGCCATGTTCCTGCCGAGTCGCCCGGATGTGGAAGACCGGATCAAAAAAAGAGGAAAAGAAGAAGGCCGTGCAGGAAATACTAATTCATGGCCTATCGAAACACTTACCAAAGGCGATGTTTATGTCGCCGATTCCTTCGGGAAGACCATGGGAGGTACCCTGATAGGTGATAACCTGGGAAATGCCATTTATGCAAAAAGCGGTAACGGTGTTGTGTTTTACGGTTCTTCCAGGGACATGGAAGGATTATCGGAGATAAAAGGATTTAACGCTTTTGTAAAAAACTGGAATCCTACTTACCTGAAAGATGTTATGCTTGCCGGATTGAATACACCGATACGTATGGGACAGGCCGTAGTGATGCCCGGTGACCTGGTGCTCGCCAAACCGGAAGGGGTTATTTTTATTCCTGCCCACCTGGCGGAAAAGGTGGTTATGACCGCCGAATTTATAACGCTTCGGGATCAGTTCGGTCAGCAAATGCTGAGGGAGGGGACTTATACCTCCGGACAGATAGACAGTGAATGGACAGGTGAGATCAGGGAGCATTTTTTACAATGGCTGAACCGGCATGAAGCCGAATTGCCTATGAGCCGGGAAAGACTGGATGAGTTTATGAAGGAGAGAACCTGGTAAAGTCATATAACCATCTAAACAAATTACATGAAACGAAGAGATATTGTCAAGGGATTGCCATTGCTTCCCTTGATGGGAGGTATTACCGCGGGGGGATTATTCCCTTCCGGTGCCCTCTTTGGAGAAAATAGTACTCCCCGGTCCAATATCCCCGATTATTTTGAGGAGCTGGGCATTACCAGGGTTATCAATGCTGCGGCAACCATGACCTATTTGTCGGGTTCCCTGATGCTGCCGGAAGTATTGGAGGCCGTTACTGCCACGGCACATGATTTTGCCGATATGCATGAATTGCAGGATAAAGTAGGTGCGAAAATTGCCGAAATGTTACATTGCGAAGCGGCGATAGTTACTTCCGGTGCTGCATGCGCCCTGGTTCTGGGAACGGCCGCTGCCATAACAGGGACGGATGAAAACAAGCGCAAGCAAATTCCCAATCTCCCCGGGCCACGGCCGGAGGTAATTATGCAGAAGAAACACCGTTACGTTTTTGACCAGGCCATTACCACTACCGGGGCAAAGATCGTAGAGGTAGAAAATGCCGTGGACATGGAAAAAGCCATAAATGAAAGGACAGTCATGGCTTTATTTTTTAATGCGGCGACTTCCTGGTATGGCGGAGAGGACAGTATTGGCCATGAGGAGTTCATCGCTATTTGCAAGCGGCATCATATCCCGACCTTTATCGATGCGGCGGCAGATGTTCCCCCGGTCGAGAACCTGTTTAAATACCAGAAAATGGGTTTTGACATGGTTACTTTTTCCGGGGGTAAAATGATCCGCGGACCACAAAGCGCAGGATTGCTTTTCGGCAGGAAAGACCTGATCGAAGCTGCCAAACTGAATCACAGCCCCTACGAAGCTCCTATAGGAAGGCCGATGAAAGTAAATAAAGAAGAGATTTTCGGAATGTATGCCGCCCTGAAAACATATTTGCAAAGAGACCATAAAAAAGAGTGGCGGGAATGGTTAAGGAGAACGTCGTCCATAAAACATATTCTGACGGAAGTTTCCGGTGTCAGGACAAAAGTATATATCCCGGAAGGGCGTGCCAATGTGTTTCCGTCTCTGGATGTTTATTGGGACAAGAAAGATATATTTATAGAGCCTAAGGAGGTTTATGAAAAACTGAAAAACGGTAATCCGAGCATAGTGACCAGTCTGGCTACCAGAAATTCCAGAGAAGTATTGAATGTCGGTGTGGTTTTATTAAAACCGGAACAGGTAGATATTGTAGCCAACACGGTAAAAGAGATATTAAAACAAGGTTGATTTACAGACCGGACCCACCAAAACACCAAATTATGAAAACATTACCAAAGATATGGATACCGTTCTGCTGCCTGTTACTGTTGGTTTGCTGTAAAGAAGCAGTGCAGGAAAAGGAAGACATCAGGACATTACAACGGGAGGAAATTGCTAGCCCTGCAGAGGAAAAGAAAGAAGTAAAAGCTGTGGTGGAGTTGCTTCGTGGTGCTATTATCGAACCGGATGCCACGCTTCTGAAAGAACTTACGGCCGATGAGCTGACCTATGGTCATTCGAGCGGTATTATTCAGGATAAAGACGAATTTATAGAAGATCTCGTTCATGGTCCATTCGATTTTACGACAGTGGATTTTACAGACCAGCGCATTGTGGTCTCGGGCCGTACCGCCATTGTACGCCATGTATTCGAAGCAAAGGCGACCAATGCCGGGACGC
>NZ_RJTM01000060.1 GCF_003725735.1 Sinomicrobium pectinilyticum
TTTTATCAGTATCGGTGATTTTAAACTGACGCGTCTGATCACCCCTCTGATCCAGGTCATTATGTTTGGTATGGGGACTTCAATGAGTGCTCGGGACTTTGAGTCTGTGATCAAATCGCCCAAAGGGGTGTTTATCGGGGTAACGGCACAGTTTATCATTATGCCTTTGTCGGGTTTTGCCCTGGCCACAATGAGTGATTTCCCCCCGGAGATTGCCGCGGGTATTGTGCTTATCGGCTGTTCTCCCAGTGGTATGGCATCCAATGTTATGGCTTACCTGGCCAAGGCCAATCTGGCACTGTCCCTGACCATTACGTCCATAGCTACCCTGCTGGCGCCGTTCCTGACCCCGGTGTTGATGAAGTTGCTGGCAGGGGAGTTCATAGAGATCCACGTGATGGCCATGATGTGGGACATTGTAAAAATGATCATCATCCCTATAGGTGCCGGGTTGCTTTTCAACAAACTGCTGCACGGTAAGGCGAAATGGCTTGACCAGGCGATGCCTGTAGTATCCATGTTGGGAATAGCGTTGATTATC
>NZ_RJTM01000061.1 GCF_003725735.1 Sinomicrobium pectinilyticum
GTGGTGATCACTGCTGCGGGGCGGGACAGTTTGCTGGATATCGGTCTGGTCTTACTTCTTATCGTACTTTTTCATAACCTTTTCGGTTATACGCTGGGGTATTGGTATGCCCGTTTTTTTCGTTTGCCGGAGCGTGATGCCAGGACGGTAGCCATAGAAGTGGGGATGCAGAACGGGGGCCTGGCATCGGGGATAGCGAATTCGATCGGGAAGATTGCCACGATGGGCCTGGCGCCTGCCATTTTCGGTCCCTTGATGAACGTTACCGGTTCCATACTGGCCTCGTACTGGCATAAGAAGGAACC
>NZ_RJTM01000062.1 GCF_003725735.1 Sinomicrobium pectinilyticum
CGACGGACCGGGAGAAACAGAAACCATGGATATATGAATGCGCAGGATATACCCGTATCTATTGCAGGTCCGTCGTAAATGGCGCAACTGAAAAATTACCTTTGTTTTAATTTGCTGGGGGTCATCCCGAACTTTTTCTTGAAGGCCGTGGAGAAGTGTTGCGGGTTCTTATACCCGGTAATATCGGAAATCTGACTAATAGTTAGTTTCTGTTCCAGCAACAGTTTTTTGGCCTTTGTCATACGTAAATGATGAATACAACCAAAAACGGTAGTCCCGAAAGCTGTTTTAAACCCGTTCTTCAATAAAAATTCATTGGTCCCGATTTTTTTAGCCAGTCCCTGCAGGGTTATTTTCTGGCCGTAATTTTTTAATAAATACGCCTTTGCTTTGTATATTTTTTCCCTGTCCGAAGGGGACAGGTCCTTGAGGGATTCTGCCTCCGGATCACCGTATTGTTCGGTTTGCAATAATAGAAGTTCCAGTATCCTGGCGTATAAAAAGGTTTTGCGAAAGCGATCTTCTTCCGTAGAGCGGATAATATCCGTGAGGAGAAAGTGCATTTCCGGGGTTATGGGATAATTAACACTTTTAATACAGCCTGTCTGCCCGTTGCGGATCATTTTTCGAAAGACGTTAAAACTGTCGTCGGAAGGCAGAAATTTTTCAAAGAAGTCACGTTTTAACTGTATACATACGAAGCGGAGATCATTGTTATCCGGTTGGAAATAACCGGTAGCTTTATTGCTGAAGAGCAGGTTATGTGTGTGCTTGTTAAATACATGATGGTCGTTATGAGAGGTAAAGTGCATTTCAAAACTTCCCGTGGTAACAAACAACATTTCTATGGCCTTACCCGAATATGTAAAGCGGATGAGAGGCCTTTCCGAAATCTTCAGGTTTGCAAGGATCACCTTAAAATCTTCAAGTAAGGTTTCCCGTATCCATCCTGCTATTTCGGGTTCGTTGAAGGTGGTACAGGAATCCGTAATATCCTCTATGCTTTGTGCTGAGGTATTATTTCCGAAATTGAAGGATCTCCCTTTGGTATTTATGTCTATATGCCGTGGTGCCATTATTCCGTACCTTTTTTCTTTTTGCGTACGTTTTTCTCCTTTTTACGTACTTTCAGGTAAGCCCGTTGTTTGTAAATTTGCTGCCAAAGATAGTTATTTGAAATGAATCTAAATAAAAATTAATTGAAGATTCTTTGCAAATGACAGTGATCCAAGTGGTGGAGCAGTTATAATTAAAACGAAGAAAAATGTTGATAAGCGGGAATAAGGAGGGTCTTTACCATACGGAGGACCGGATGGTATACACCGGCGAAAATATAGATGTTCCGGAGTTGAAAGAACGTATACTCAGCGCGTTATGTATTGTGCCGAATTCCAGGGTCCTGGATGTTTTTTTCGGGGCGGAACCATTGGTAGCGGAGATCACCGGGGAAGCCTGGAAAACACATTATTTCGGCCTGGAGACTTCTGAGGCTTTTGTTCGTAAGGCCACAAAATTATTTTCCGGTTATACCAAAGAGAGAAAAGCAGTTTTCAATTTGTATGACGGAGAGAGAATACCTTATGTCAACAGGTTTTTCCACCGCATTCTGAGTACACTATCCGGGATTACCGGGATATCTCCTGCTTTTTTTACGGAAAATTACAGGGTGCTTGCCGAAAGCGGGATCACGGTTATTGCATATAAGCCCGGAAAGCAGATGGATGAGGCCGTGTCTGTGGCAGATTCGGCCATGGAAGCAGGGTTTATTGTCCGGGACTTCAAAATGTTTGAAGTGGACAAAGGAGTAAAAACCCGGGAAGGAAAAACTGAAAAACAAGTGCTGATCGTATTGGAGAAACCGGAGAAAAAGCTCCCGGGCCAATAGCTGTAAGATATGGCTTGTCAGGCACCTGTATCTTTCCGGCTCTGAACGTTGAACTATTTAAATATTACCATATCTGAAATGCCGCCTAATAAGAAATACCTCACCCGGTCTCCCGTACAACGCTTTGCTAAAATATCTGCCGGTTTTCTCGGCGGATATTTTGTCACCGAATCCTTTTATATGGCACTGGCTGCCTGGCTGAATACAGGAAATGTATTGATGACCCTGAGGTTTGCAGGAGCTATTTTATGGGTAACATTGATGATCCTGGCCTTTTTGGCGAAAAACGGATGGAAAATATGGGGAATTTATCTCGTGGCTACCCTTGTCTTTTACGCTTTTATTTATTTCGGTAACCCTGTAAATCCTCCGGCTTAGTAATGTCACAAAGAGTTTATAATATTATATTTCATACCCATACCATAAGCGGTATTATTATCAGTGTTTTACTATACGTGATCTTTTTTACCGGATCGATCTCTTTTCTTCGCGATGAGATCAATGCATGGGAGCGTAATGAGCCTATACCCGAAGGATATTTTGCTACGGTCGATTTTGACAATACCCTTAAAGCCCTTGAAAAAGAGCAGCAGTTATACAGCAGGGATGTGAGGTTCACCCATCGTTTCTTTGAACGGAGGATTTCTGTTTTTATGTCATCACCGAAAGATACTGCGATAAAGGAGGAAAAGGGAGGCAGGAGAAGAAATTTTTTCTATCTGGATACGGAGAAGAATGTCAGAAGGAACTATGCGGAAAACTATTCCATGGGAGAGTTTTTTTATCGCCTTCATTTTTTTGCCCCTCTGAATTTTCATAACCGGTCCGGTTATCTGCTCGCTGGTCTGGTAGCATTCCTTTTTCTGTTTGCAGTGGTCACGGGAGTCATTGTTCACTGGAAAAAAATCGTATCAAGTTTTTATGTGTTCCGCCCCGGGACGAAGTGGAAGACTATATGGACCGATGCTCATGTAGCCCTTGGAATGATAGGCTTGCCATACCAGTTTATGTTTGCTTTTACCGGGATTTATTTTATTGTCGGATATACTGTAATGCTCGCCCCGGTGTCGTCGGTATTGTTCAACGATGATGCTCAGCAGATGGAGGAGGCCATGCGTTATGAAAAACCGGTAGATTATGCTTTTACCGGCGAGGCTCTGACGGGAGAGATATCCTTTAATCACTATATAAGCGAAACAGCGAACAAATGGCCGGATGCCGGGATAAATGGGTTGCAGATATACAATTACGGAGATGCCAATATGCATGTAAAGGTAATGGCAGCACCGTCTTTCCGGGAAAAGCTGATAGGAGGGGGATACCTGACTTTCCGGGCCAGTGACGGAAAAATAACGGATGAAAAAGACCCTTTCGGGGAGATATCGTACATAGAAGGATCTTCGGATATCCTTGCAAGGCTCCATTTCGGGGATTTCGGAGGGTATGGTATGAAAGTTATATACCTCGGTCTCGGTTTTATAACCTGTTTTGTTATTCTGTCCGGGGTGCTTATCTGGCTTGTTGCCAGGGACAAAAAGAATGTATCCCGGGCGAAAAGGAATTTTAATAACTGGCTGGTAAGCGTATATATGTCCGCCTGTCTTACCATGTACCCCGTAACCGCATTTACCTTTATCATGGTCAAATTCTTTGCGGATGACTATGGAGGCGACAGAAAGCAGTTCATCTATTCCACGTTTTTCTGGTCGTGGCTCATCCTGGCGGTCCTGTTACTCTTCAAAAAAAGTACCCATTTTACAAATAAGGCGACACTTATCCTTGGAGGGTGCACGGGCCTGCTGGTCCCGGTAGCAAGTGGTATAAAAACAGGCAACTGGCCCTGGGTGTCGGTAGCTAACGGATATTCCCAAATCTTCGTTGTGGACATGTTCTGGATCTCCCTTTCGGTTATTGCTTTTGCCGTGGTATTGAAGCTAAAGCGCAGGGCTGTGGCTTAATGATCGGGGAATAATACTTATTCTCTTTTTGCGTAGGGAATTCTCCGTTTGGCGTAGGGTGTCCAGTTTGTAAAAGAGATAGTTTTGTCGGTCTGATATTATTGAGTCTAAATAAAATGTAATATATAAAACCTTACATCACAATGCAGTCTGGAAATACAAATATGCGGATGGTTTTTTTCTGTTTACTCCTGCCGTTCCTTGCAGTTTCGCAATCCGGCAAGGTCCGTGTTAACGGGATGGTAACCGATGAATCCGGGAACGGGGTTTACGGTGCGGCCGTAGTATTGGGAAATACCACTTATGGAGTAGTAACCGATGAAAACGGAAAGTTCGGGTTAGCTCTGGAAGAAGGGAGCCATAGGCTGGAGGTTTCCTATATAGGGTATAAACCCAATTCCGTGACCATTAATGTTATCCGGGGCGAACAAAACGAAGTACAGATAACGCTTGAGGAGTCTGCTTATGCGTTGAAAGAAGTAGTGCTTTCCGGGAAAAGTGTAATACAGCAGGTAGAAGAAAAAGCCTTTAATGTCAGTGTAGTGGATGCGAAGAAACTACATCATACCACATTGGATATGGGGCATGCACTGGACAGGGTTTCCGGAATACGTGTGCGGGAGAGTGGCGGTGTAGGTTCGCAGATGAATTTTTCCATCAATGGGTTCAGGGGCAGACAAGTCCGGTTTTTTGTGGACGGTATCCCCATGGATAACTTCGGGTCTTCCTATCAGCTGAACAATATCCCTGTTAACCTCGCGCAAAGAATTGAAGTATACAAGGGGGTTGTTCCTGTTGGTCTGGGGTCCGATGCACTTGGAGGGGCTGTTAATATTATTACCAATACCTACGATAAAAGTCATCTGGACGCTTCTTATTCTTACGGCTCATTCAATACGCACAGGTCTATGGTAAATGCGGTGTATGTGGCCGAGTCCGGATTTATAGCGCAGATCAATGCTTTTCAGAATTATTCCGACAACAATTATAAAATGGATGTGGAGGTATCGGACCTGAATACCGGTGAATATTATCCGATGCGTACCGTGAGGAGATTCCATGACAAGTATCACAATGAGATGCTGATCGCCAATGTGGGAGTGGTGAACAAACCTTATGCAGACAGGCTTTTATTCGGCGTGACCGTAGGGTCCAGCTACCGGGAGATACAAACGGGGGCCAGGGTGGAATCCGTTTTCGGAGCATGGCATCGCAAGGGAAATATTATCATGCCATCCTTAAAGTATAAAAAAGACGATTTTTTGGTCAAAGGACTTGATTTTCGCCTCAATGCCAATATCAATCTGGGACAGGAAAAGAACATCGACACACTGAACAGAAGGTATAACTGGCTGGGGCAGTTCAAGGAATATGACAATCCGGGGGGAGAGCGGTCGTATTCCCTGTATTATTTCCGGAATAATAATGGCCTGGCATCTGCTAACTGGGATTATACCATTAACAACCACAGTAAAATAACCCTGAACAATACCTTCAATACATTTAACCGAAAGGGGAGGAACAGGCTGGCTGCCGACAGCGAAAGATATGAGCAGCCGCAGAAAACGATGAAAAACATCGTGGGGCTCGGCTACCAGTACGAATCTGAAAACTGGAATGCCACGCTTTTCGGGAAACAGTATTTTCAGCAGAATAAATTTTCTACAAGACTGGATACTGCCGGAAGTGAATCCGAATATGTAAAGCAAACCGGTACGTTCAACTATTTCGGTTATGGTTTTGCAGCCACTTATTTCCTGACCGATAACCTCCAGTTAAAAGCTTCCTACGAAAAAAGTTACCGTCTGCCGGATAATGAAGAGCTGTTCGGTGACCTTATAAATCTGGAAGGAAACATAAGCCTGAAACCGGAGCATAGCCATAACTACAATCTCGGGGCTGCTTACTGGTGGCAGATGAGGGACAGGCACCGGTTCAATTTCAGTGCCAACGGCTTTTACAGGGATGCTCACGATTTCATATACAGACGTCTTAATACCAACCAGGCCATGCAGGTTATGGATAACCTGGGAAGTGTTTCCAACGCGGGAATAGAAGGAGAGATACGGTATCAATACGACAATAAACTTATGGCAGGGATGAATATTACCTATCAGAATATGCTTAATAAAACCCGCAACGATGTGTACAACGATCGCATTCCGAATATTCCTTATCTGTATGGCAATGCCGATGTCACCTATAATTTTTCCGATGTCTGGGGAGAAAATAATATACTGAGCCTGGGGTATAACATGTTGTATGTGCATGATTTTTATCTTTTCTGGCCCAGCCTGGGGGGTAAAAACACCAAAAGAGTAATTCCCGAACAGGTATCTCATGATCTGAATGTGACCTACACTTTCAGGGATAAAGTACAGTTTACCCTGGAGTGCAGGAACCTGTTGGATAAAAACTTGTATGACAATTTCAGTCTTCAAAAACCGGGCAGAAGCTTTTACGCGAAAATCAAATACACCTTTTTATAATTAACACATAAACTTCATATTCCAATGAGAAAACCATCTTATTTTTTAAGCCTTTTAGTGCTGGTATCTGCAACATTCTTTACCGCTTGCAGTAGTAGCGATGACGATGCTTCCGGTGATGGAGGAGAAACCCCGGGTGTGGAATCCAAATACATTATTACCGCTACACCCAATACTGCCGAAAGCGTTGCCGACTATATTCTCACTGCCGATGGATTAACCGAAGGCAGCATTTCCACAAAGGGCAATGGGATAGAGCAAGACGGTACCTACAGGTATTATGTAACCAGCAATAACACGTTCTTCAGTTTGCTTTACGGGCAGGGGAATCCCGGTGCGGTAACTGCGTACCAATTGAATGGTACCGGGGAATTAGCGCGATTAACCAATTTCCAGTCCGAAACTGTTCAGGCTTTTGCCCCGGTGGATGATGACATTCTGCTGGTCAAAATATCCAGGAATGCCGAAAGTCCCATTGCTTACTGGTATCGCCTGAGTACGGAGTCCCTGACTTTTGTGGATGAAGGACAGATAAACACACAGGAACTTGCGGATAAGGAAAACGGGGAAATTGCCTTTTTTTCCTGGATAACCCAGGTAGGGGATAAGGTTTATCTGCCTTATTTTACTATAAAAGCCTGCTGCAATGATAATTTCGGGACGGAATACCCCAACGAAGCTAATATTGCCGTATACTCTTATCCTGAGATGGAACTGGAAACCATTATACACGATGACAGGACCAGTTACATAGGGAGATATTTTGTAAATGGCCTCACCGTAGATGAAAACGGAGATGCTTACGCCTTTTCTTCGGGGATTGCTACAAATAACGGTAGTGTGACCACGGATAAGCCTTCGGCCATAACCCGTATAAAAAAAGGCACTACTGAATTTGACGAGTACTATTTTGACCTGGAAGAAGCTACCGGGATGTACCTGACAGACCATGTATATGCAGGGAACGGTAAATTTATAGGTATTATGGAAGCGGTAAAAACTTCCGCGTACAGCAGTGGAAAAAATTTTGTAGTAATAGACGTATATAACAAAACGACAACTCCCGTAACCGGTTTGCCGGAAACTACCGATATTGAAGTGGTGACCAACAGTAATAATTACGTATCTGAAGACGGCAGTGTGGTTTATATCGGCATTACGCTAACGAACAAAAGGAGTTTTGTTTACAGTATAGACGTAGCTTCTGCCACGGCTACACAAGGACTGGAAGTCGAGGGAGGTACTATTACGGCTATAAGCAAGCTGGACCCGGCGGAATAAACAGGATCACAAAACAAAAAACAGAATTGTAATAAGGGGATGTATGAATGCATATATCCCCTTTCTTTTTTAATAATCTTCACATATATATTTCCGGATCATGTAAGGAGTTATCGCCTTTAAGGTCTTTCCGGTTTCCGGGTGCAGGCCCTGATCCGTAAAAAACTCCAGTTCTCCTTTTTCATTCTTTCCATACCAAAGGTTTTCAATGCCTTTGTCCGTAAAAAAATCAGTATTGCAATCCGGTTCTATCTTTTTGAAATAAAGAATACGTTCTTCCTTGTATAATTTTAATGTGCCGTTCCGAAGCTTTTGAGCATTGTAGTTGACTTCAGTATAATGATTTTCTTGCCATTCCATCCATTGCTGTTTTGGCATAAAGACCTGAAAAGATAATACCCATATCAGAATGAAGGCTATCGATACACCTATTACCAAAACAAGCTTTCTGTGGCGGAATATTCGGAAGAGAGGATTTTTACTTTGCTCTTTTGGTTTGAAGATTTCGTTTTGCCGATCTTTCTGAAAACTTTCATAGTCCGGATAGCCCAAGTATTTGCATAGTGCTAAAATGACTTCAGACTGTTTTATGAACTCATCTTCTTTTTCAAGTTCAACGAGATTTCTGTATAAATTAACTAGACTTCTGTCAGAGTAAAGATAATTCTCATATTCCAAAATTACTTCTGAAAGTCGTTTGGCCTTTTTCTTTTTCGAATGATCTGATGTTCCTTTCTTTTTCAGATCTTCTTCTGCTTTCTCAAAAGCTAATTCAATAAGTTTTCGGTGCATTTGTCGGTCGGTTTTCATACTTCAAATTACTGAAATTATCCCTTAAATACCTGAAAAATAGCCGGAAAAAAGGCGGAAAACTTTTGGAAAACAGTTTCCTTAAAGTTTCCGGATAGTTTCCGTTTCTTTTCCATCCTTTCCCGGAATACCACCCTTTATTTGCTTCAGAATCACGGAACAAATTGCCGGCAATGCGAACCTGATTCCACATTAAAGAACCCCTGGCGGGGCAGGATGACTTCCGGGAAGTAGCCAAACTTCTTTGCCAGGATTTCTCAAGACTTCCCAAACAGAGAAAGACGTCTCTCTCCATTTCACGGCAGCACGATGTGCTGCCAGATCTCACCATCCGGGAGAATCCCGGACAGGAATCTGATTGTCAAATTTTAATAGAAGTAAAATGAAGAAAATATATATAATTGTGTTTACGGTAACCCTCAATTTGGTCCTTTTTTCCTGTGACCCGGACGACAACGAGGCCAGCCAACTGCCCGGTACGGAAGATGTACAGGGGTGTTGTGATGATGATGTTCCGATTTTGCCACCACCAAACCCTCCGGGAAATGGTGGTAATTAATCATTAAAAGTTAGTATTTTAGGGGAATGAAACTTTTTAAGAATTCATTCCCCTTTTTATTTATATTCCTTTTGTGTTTTTGCACGCAAAATAGTTATGCCATACAGCAACCGGCAGATAGTCTTCTCTATTATTATCCGATAATAAACCAACCGACAAACCATACGGATTTATCCGATGCCTTTACTTATTTTGAGAAGAAGAGAAAGGAGAGTTTAAGAGAAAAAGATACGCTTAATGCTATTTTTTACGCAAGATATGTTGCAGAGGTACAAAATAAATTAGGTTTTCTTTATGAAAGTGAGGTCACTACAATCGAAGCACTTAAATTGCTGGACCTGGCAGGAGGAAAAGATACCTTGATAGAGCCACGTATTGGGTTGTATAACCATTTGGGGATGCTATGCCGCCAGAGGCATGATTATGATAAAGCCTTATATTATTATAATAATAGTCTCAATATAGCAATAACTGAGGAACATAGATATGCGGTCTGGAATAATATGGCAAATGTATATAAGGATCAAAGGAAATATGATAAGGCCATTGTTGAACTTGAAAAAGTTTATGGATATGCTATTCAGAGCAAAAATGATATTATCTTATCCAGATCTTTGAATAATTTAGGAGTAGTTCAAGCAAAGCTGGGGTTGTCGGAAGGACTATCGAATATGGAAAAAGCCCTGGCTTTACGAAAAAAAATCAATTATATTCCGGGAATCATAACAAGCTACACCCACCTGATTGATTATTACCTGGATAATGGGAGGCGGGAAAAGGCTGCGGCCCTGGCCGAAGAGGCCCGTAAAGTGGCCTATTCCAGCAACAATCCCAAATGGCGTTCACATGTTCTTTCCAGGATTATCGACCTTAAGGAAGATCCGGATGTTCTGGCGTTTAAGAAGTATACGGACAGTGTTTCGAATGCCGATCTCATGCAACGTAACAAATATATCTCCGCCAAATACAATTTCGAAGCTCAGGAACGCAGGGCCAGGGAAAGTGAATTACAAAGGGTGAAAGAAAGATCGCGGCGTATAGTATTTCAGTTTGTTCTTCTCTTTATTATCCTTATAAGTTTTCTGGTTTACCGTTACCTTCGTATCCGGCAGAAAAGAAAGATACTCCAGGAAGTAAGTGCTTCAGAGGCCCGTATTTCCAGGAAAATGCACGATGAAATAGCTAACGACATGTACCGGGTAATGACCAATCTTCAGACCAGACACCAATTATCCGGGGAAATACTGGATGACCTGGACGATATTTATTCCAGGACCAGGGATATTTCCAGGGAAATCCAGACTCCGGAGTCAGGAAAAGATTATGCCGATATACTGAAGGGGTTGTTACTGCAATTCCGTACCGAGAAAGTAAATATTATTCTGAACGGTTTATCCGGTATTTCGTGGGATTCCGTAAAAGAGGATAAAAAACGCATGCTGTATAAAATTTTGCAGGAACTCATGGTGAACATGCGAAAACACAGCGAGGCATCGGTGGTACTCTTACAGTTTCGCCGTTCCGGGAAGAACGTCCTGGTGGAATATAAAGACAATGGTAAAGGATGCGACCTGGGAAAGGGAAGCGGGTTGACCAATGCGGAAACCCGTATGAAACTTGTTGGTGGTACTATTAGTTTTGTATCGGAACCCGGAGAAGGGTTTCGTGCTAAAATTATAATATAGCTTATGTTTTCAAAAGTCATTATTGCAGAAGACCAGGACGATATAAACCAGGGAGTATACATTGCCCTGTGTGATCTCGGGATATCCGAGATAGAGCAGACCCAGTATTGCGACGATACTTTTGTTAAGGTCAAAAGGGCTGCTATGGACGGCCGGCCCTACGAATTACTGATTACCGATCTGTTTTTCAAGGAGGACCACCGGTATCAGAAATATACTTCGGGTGATTCCCTTGCGAATGCTTTGAAAAAGGAATACCCGGATATGAAAACCATAGTATATAGCGTGGAAGACCGTTTCCAGAAAGTGAGAAGCATCATGATACCCGGTGATATAGACGCTTATGTATGCAAGGGCAGGAAAGGTCTCGATGAACTGAAAGAAGCGATATGTAAAGTATACGAAGGCGAATCCTATTTATCGCCACAGGTCCGGGCGGCCATGAGCCCTAAGGCGGATACGGAGATCAATGATTACGATATTACAATTATAAAACAACTGGCCCTGGGGCTATCCCAGCCGGAAATAAGCAGATACATGGAACAGGAAGGTATTTCCCCCTATAGCCTGAGCTCTGTGGAAAAGCGGATTAATAAACTTAAAGATATATTCCGTGCTAAAAATCCGGCGCATCTCGTGGCCATCGCCAAAGATATGGGACTGGTCTGAGCTTCCGCATGAATTATTCTCCGTCCTCTTCCGGGATTTTAAAGGTAATAACCGGACGCATGGCATGGTTTACAAGGTCTTCGCTGATACTTCCGTTAAAAAAATGGGCCAGTCCCGTACGGCCGTGAGTGCTGAGACCGATCATTCTTGCATTCACGACATTTGCAAAACGAAGAATACCCTGCTCAATCGTATGGTCGTTGTAAATATTGAGTGTATACTTTTTCGGAGTCCCGTTTTTAATAAAAAAATTCATCCTGTTTTCCGTCTCCTGAGTAGTGACAAAATTATTTGGGGTATTGACAAAAAGTAAATGCAGGGTAGCCCCTAATTTTCCGGCAAATTCCGACACCTTCTTATAAGGTTCCAGAGTTTCTTTCGAAAAATCGGAAGCAAAGACAATACTTTCCTCCCCCCCGAATTCAAATAGCGATTTTACCGTAAACACGGGAACCTCGGCTATACGTACCACCTTCTCCGTATTCGACCCTATAAACATTTCCCGCAGCCCGGAGGTTCCTCCCGACCCCATGATGATCAGGTCAATATTGTTCTCCGCTACCGATTTGGCAATGCCGTTGGGAATACTGTCCGATTCCACCGTGTCATATACCGTAATTCCCTTGAGATAAGGTTTGTCTATAAAAGATTCGAACTTCTGGCGTGCCAGTTTGATAAAGAACAGGGCTTCCGGAAGTTCGCTCATTTCACTGGTAGCAAGATGTACGGGGAGATCCAGCACATGAAGCAAATAGAGTTCCGAACCGAATTTCCGGGCAAAATTTGCCGCGGTCTGCAAGGCGAATTCCGCCTCGTCTGAAAAGTCGGTAGGTACTAAAATGCGTTTCATCGATAAAGGTTTACAGTGTATTAAAGATACGGAAAAGTGGCGGAAATCAAAAGGGAATCCTGTGTATACGGACACTTTTATCGCACGGTGAGGATAAAACAGGACCATATCGGAGGATGCTCTCGTGTTTTGTGAAGCGTCATATTAGGTATCTATCACTGTTTATACCTCGTTTGTGAAATATTTTAGTACATTTGGACTGCTAACCGGATGCTTATGATTGCACATATACAAGGAAGATTAGTTGAGAAGAACCCTACGGATGTAGTCATAGATTGTAACGGCGTAGGATATTTTTTGAATATTTCACTCCATACATATTCCAGGATCCCCGATCAAGAACAGTTAAAACTTTACACACACCTTCATGTCAGGGAAGATGCACATATTCTTTTTGGATTTGCGGATACGTCCGAACGTGATATTTTCCGCCTTCTGATCTCGGTTTCGGGGATAGGCACCAGTACGGCGCGTACCATGCTTTCCTCCTTAACCCCGGTTCAGGTAAGAGATGCTATTGCATCTAACGATGTTGCAGCCATTCAGAGTGTGAAGGGTATAGGCGCTAAAACAGCACAGCGGGTTATCCTGGACCTCAAGGATAAAGTGTTGAAAATATATGATCTGGAAGAAATTTCTTCGGGTCAGGGCAATACAAACAAAGAAGAAGCGTTATCGGCATTAGAGGTGTTGGGCTTTGCCCGCAAACAATCCGAAAAAGTTGTTGATAAAATTGCGAAAGGATCACCGGATTTAAGTGTAGAGGATATTATCAAAAACGCGCTTAAAATGCTATAGTAAATTTGAAAACAACTACCAACCGTAAAAATTATACACCGTTAAGAGTTTTTCTATGTCCCCTTTTCTTACTCTGTGCAATGATCTCCTTTGCACAGGAAGAAACCGGGACACAGGAACAGGACTCTGTGAGCAATACCGGAGGAGTACCGGGGGATATCAGACTGAAAATCCCCGAAAGTATTTCCTCGAAGTATATCTATGACCCCGTCATGGATATGTATATCTATTCTTCTTCCATAAACGGATTTAATATAGAACATCCCGTTATTCTTACCCCCGAACAGTTCCGGGAACTGGAGCGGAAGGAGAGTATGAAGCGCTATTTCAAGCAAAAGATGGATGCTATTTCCGGGCAGAAAGAAGGTAGTGAAGAAGCGCAGAAAGACCTGTTACCCGATTTTTATGTCAATTCCGGATTTTTCGAATCCATTTTCGGAGGTTCCAATATCGATATTGTTCCGCAAGGATCCGTGGCTGTAGACCTGGGAGTATTGTATAACCGGAACGATAACCCGTCTTTTTCTCCGAGGAACAGGAGTACCATAACCTTCGATTTTGACCAGCGGATAAGTATGAGCCTTTTGGGGAAAATAGGAGAAAAGCTTTCCGTAACGGCAAATTACGATACACAGGCTACCTTTGATTTTCAGAATCTCATAAAACTGGAATATGCCCCTACCGAAGATGATATCATACGGAAAATAGAAGTAGGTAACGTGAGCATGCCCCTCAACAGTTCGCTGATTACCGGTGCACAAAGCCTTTTTGGTGTGAAGACCGAATTACAGTTCGGTAAAACAAGAGTCACCGGCGTTTTTTCCGAACAGCGCTCCGAAACCCGGTCGGTTGTGGCACAGGGAGGGGGGACCGTGGAGGATTTCGAACTTTTTGCCCTCGATTATGATGAGGACCGCCACTTCTTCCTGTCGCATTTTTTCCGCGACCAGTACGATGCTGCACTGGCAAACTATCCGTTTATTAACAGCCAGGTACAGATTACAAGGATCGAAGTATGGGTAACCAACCGCGGACAGCGCATAGATAATATACGAAATATAGTAGGGATACAGGATTTGGGAGAAGCTGATCCGCAGAATACCAGGATCAATACCAATGCCCCCGGCGGTTTTTTTAATCCCGGTACGGGAGGGTTATTGCCCAGGAACGGGGCTAACGACTACGATCCTAGAGAGATAGGAGGGTCTTCCGTCCTTACCGAACAGATACGGGATGTAGCCACCGTAAAATCCGGTTTCGGAACCGTGAGTTCAATGGTAAACCAGGGATATGATTACGCCATACTGGAAAATGCGCAGAAACTGATCCAGGGAACAGATTTTACCTTCGATCCCAAACTCGGATATATTTCACTGAACCAGAGGCTGAGTAACGACGAGGTCCTGGCAGTAGCTTATCAGTACACCTATCGGGGACAGGCATACCAGGTAGGGGAATTCGCAAATGACGGGGTGAATGCCACCGAATATGAAACCGGGGCCAATGGCCAGGTCATAGCGGTAAACAACCAGACCCTTGTGGTAAAACTGCTTAAAAGTAACATCACCAATGTGTCCGATCCGATATGGGACCTGATGATGAAAAACATTTATGCCACCGGGGCCTACCAGCTAAGCCAGGAGGATTTTAAGCTGAATATACTGTACCGGGACCCTTCACCTATTAACTATATCAAACCGGTTGAAGAGTCTTCATGGCCTTCCGGGCTACAGGACAGGATACTTCTCGATGTATTCAATTTCGACAGGCTCAACGCCTATAACGACCCGCAGAACGGCGGGGACGGTTTTTTCGATTACCTTCCGGGAGTAACCATAGCCCCGCAGACGGGACGTATTATTTTTACCAAGGTAGAACCTTTCGGGCAATACCTGCACACCTTGCTCGGTGGTGGTAATTACGATCAGCCGGACTCCTATAACCCCAACCAGAATAAATACGTGTTCCGCAATATGTATGCCCTGACGAAAGCAGCGGCTCTGGAAGATTCTGACAAAAATAAATTCCAGCTGAAGGGAAGGTACAAATCAGAAGGCGGGGACGGTATTCCCATCGGAGCATTTAATGTACCCCAGGGTTCCGTAAAAGTTACGGCCGGAGGAAGAAGGCTGCAGGAGGGTATAGATTTTACGGTGAATTACCAGACAGGGACAGTTCATATCCTTGATGAAAGCCTGAAGGCATCGAATATTCCCATCGAGGTTTCCGTAGAAAATAATGCTATCTTTGGAAGACAGACGAGAAGATTTGCAGGGGTAAATATAGAGCATCAGTTCAATAAGAACTTTATGCTTGGGGCAACCCTGCTGAATATGAGTGAAAAGCCGCTGACCCAGAAGGCCAGTTACGGACTGGAACCTGTGAACAACACCATCTTCGGTGTTAACGGGAATTTTTCAACCGAACTCCCTTTTCTGACGCGGTGGGCAAATAAACTGCCCAATATAGATACGGATGTGCCTTCCAGCCTGTCCGTAAGAGGCGAAGTAGCCTATTTGCTCCCCGGATCGCCGAAAAACGATAATTTTGACGGGGAAACCACAGTGTATGTAGATGATTTTGAAGGAGCGCAAACGCTGATAGACATGCGGGCGCCCCTGGCGTGGTCCCTGGCCAGCACACCTCTCGAATTTGTTCCTGGAGGAGAACTCTACGGGAATTCACCGGATGACCCCGAGAACCTGAAGAACGGTTATAAAAGGTCCAAAATGGCCTGGTACACCATAGATCCTATATTTTATACCTCACAAAAACCTTCGGGAATAAGCAATGACGATATTTCCACAAACCAGACCCGCAGGATTTTTATAGACGAAATATTTCCCGAAGTGGATCTGTCACAGGGAGAAACCACGGTACAGGCAACCCTGGACCTGGCGTATTATCCAACCCGGAAAGGACCTTATAACAACAGTCCGGAAGCGGATTTCGAAGGTTTGCCTGCCGAAGAACGCTGGGGAGGGATCATGAGGGGGCTTACCAGTACCAACTTCGAACAGGGAAATGTGGAATACATCCAGTTCTGGGTTCTCGATCCCTATGTGGAAGGTACCGAAGGCGGTATGGGGGGAGAACTCGTATTTAACCTTGGTAACATATCCGAAGATATCCTCAAAGACGGGAAAAAACAGTATGAGAACGGGCTTCCCGGTGTCGGAAGTACCGACCTGGTTTCTCAGACCTCCTGGGGAGAAGTGCCCTCGGCCCAGTCGTTGGTATATGCCTTTGACGCGGACACGCAAAACAGGGCATTACAGGATATCGGGTTCGACGGACTGGACGACGGCGGGGAAGCAGCTGTTTTCACCAATAATCCCGGTCCCGATCCCGCCCTGGATAATTACGAGTATTATGTCAGTGCCAGCGGAAGTATCCTGGACAGATATCTCAACTATAACAATCCGCAGGGCAACTCTCCCGTAAATGTGGGCAACAATAACAGGGGGTCAACCACAGAGCCCGATGTAGAAGATGTGAACGGTGACGGTACCATGAATACTATAAACAGTTATTACGAATACCGTATCCCTATAAAACCCAACATCCAGAGATCCGACAGATATGTCTCCGACATCAAGGAGGTGGAACGGCAAATGCCGAATAACAGGACAGTAAGGGGCCGTTGGATACAGTTTAAAATTCCGGTGAAGGAATTCGATGATGCCATCGGGGGCATTTCCGATTTTCGCTCCATGAGCTTTATGAGGATGTACCTTACGGGCTTCAACGAAGACATCGTGCTTCGTTTCGGAACACTGGACCTGGTGAGGGGAGACTGGAGGACCTATAACCGAAGCCTGCAACCGGAAATAGATTCCGATGCCGGAGATGATGGCACCACTGTAGATGTGAATACCGTAAATATAGAAGAGAACGAACAGCGGACTCCTATTCCTTACCGGTTGCCCCCCGGCGTGGTACGGGAGCAGCTGACCAACAATAATATGATAGTGCGGCAGAACGAGCAGTCCCTTTCTTTTGCCGTATGCGATCTGGAAGGGGAAGATTCTAGGGCGGTATATAAGAACGTGGAGATGGATATGCGCCAGTATAAACGGCTGAAAATGTTTCTCCACGCCGAAGCCTATAAGAATAACCCGTTGAGAGATGGCGAACTGGTGGCTTTTTTGCGACTGGGGACAGATTTCTCGGAAAACTTCTATCAGGTTGAAATTCCTCTTGAAGTTACCCGTCCCGGGGCATCCACTTCGGAAGAGGTGTGGCCGGAAATCAACAATATGGATGTGCCGCTCAGCCTCTTTTCCGTAATAAAATCGGAGGGGATCGCCAATTCCACACTTTCCGAATTGATTTTTTATGATGCCGAAGGAAACCGCGTACAGGAATTCGATCCCAGGGAGTCCGGAGAACTTCGCGTGGGGATAAAAGGAAATCCCTCCCTGGGAAGTATCCGGTCCATTATGGTAGGGGTGAAAAACGTAACCGGCAACAGGATATGCGGAGAAGTATGGTTTAACGAACTACGCCTTGCCGAACTGGACAATAAGGGCGGATGGGCGGCAGTAGCCCAGGTAGACGCAAATGTGGCCGATTTTGCCAATGTGTCCGCCAGGGGAAGCATGAGTACCTCCGGCTTCGGGGCCATAGATCAGAGGCCCAATGAACGGAACAGGGAAGATATCGTACAATACGGTGTAAATACCAATGTAAATTTCGGGCAGCTTCTCCCTAAGAACTGGGGAATACAGTTACCGTTCAATTATAGTGTTTCGGAGGAACTCATTACTCCCGAGTTCGACCCGGTATACGAAGACCTTAAACTGCAGGACCGGATAAATGCGGCAACGACCAGGGCAGAAAAAGACAACATCCGGCGGCGTGCAGAGGATTATACCAAAAGAAGGAGTATAAACCTTATAGGGGTCCGGAAGAACAGGGGGGAAGAACAAAAACAACGCGTATATGATATAGAGAATTTTACCTTTAACTATTCCTATAACGAAGTGAACCATCGCGATTTTGAGGTCGAAAATATGCGGGACCAGAACGTGCGCTCGGGCTTTGTATACAACTACAATTTCAAACCGGCATCGGTAGAGCCCTTCAAAAAGAACGATTCCATTCTGAAAAGCAGGTACTGGCAATGGCTTAAGGAGTTTAATTTTAACCCGCTTCCCACAAATATTTCAGTTAATTCCAATATAACCAGGAGCTTTAACGAACAGAGGTTCCGTACAGTAGATGTGGAAGGGGTAGATGAAGGGGAGCAGCTTGAACTACCGACACTACAGCAACGCAACTTCCTTTTCGACTGGCAGTACACCATCAACCACAATATTACCAAGTCGCTCCGCCTGAATTTTACGGCTTCCAATTACAACATTGTGAGGAATTATTATGACAAAGATGAAAAAAACAATCCTATCGTAAGGGAAGACTTCGGTATATGGGATGGTTTCTGGAACACCGGCGATCCCAACAGACATACCCAGCAGTTACAGATAAACTACGAACTGCCTTTCAGTAAAATCCCCTTCCTGAATTTTATAGAGGCGAACTACACCTATACCGGCGATTTTGACTGGCAGCGGGGAAATGACGTCATCAACGATATTGCCGGTGAAAATGTAAATACCATACAAAATGCCTCGACACATGTTCTCAATGCTTCAATGGGAATGGAACGCTTCTATAAATACCTGGGAATTAAAAAAGAAAGCGATCAGCAACCCGTAAGGAGAAGGCCTGCGTTGAATGCTGATGGTGATGATGCCGGGGAGCAGGAAGAAAAAAAGAGCTCGGCACTGACCAATGCAGGGATAGACCTGCTTACGATGATAAAACGTATAGATGTGAGTTATACCGATAACCGGGGTAAAGTGTTGCCGGGATATACCGAATCCATTGGTTTTATAGGGACACTAAGACCATCCTGGGGATTTGTTTTCGGTAGTCAGTCCGATATACGTTATGAAGCTGCCAGAAAGGGATGGTTAACCCGTTTTCCGGATCTCAACCAGCAGTATATGGAGAGGAACAGCAGCCAGCTGAACATAACTGCCAATCTCGAGCCTACTCCCGACCTTACCATCGACCTGGTGGCCAACCGCCAGTACGCCGATAGCTATACGGAGAACTTTTCTGTCAATGACCTGGGAAACCGGCAGTACGAATACGAAAGCCTGCTCGGGAATAAATATGGTGATTTCTCCATCTCCACGATTTTGATAAAAACTGCGTTCAGTAAAAGTGATGAAATGAATTCGGCTACCTTCGAGGAATTCCGCCAAAACCGGAGAGAAGTGGCCAACCGGCTTGCAGTGCAGAGAGGAATTGATATCACCGATCCTGATAACCTGGACGACGAAGGATACCCTAAGGGATACGGCAAAAACAACCAGTCTGTGTTGCTGCCTGCCTTTCTTGCCGCCTATACCGGGAAAAGTGTAGATAAAATGAGCCTGGGGGCTTTCCGCGATGTGCCTATTCCAAACTGGACACTGAAATATACCGGGCTCATGAGGCTGGATTGGTTTAAAAACCGTTTCCGGCGGTTTTCCCTCGGACACGGTTACAGGGCCAGCTATAGTGTAAACTCTTTCCGGACCAACCTGGAATACAGCAGGCAGAATCCGGATAAGACCGATCAGTCCGGTAATTTTATGAATGAGTTGCTTTACACCAACGTTACACTCGTAGAGCAGTTCAACCCGCTGATCCGGGTGGATTTTGAAATGAAAAACTCCATTAATATCCAGGCGGAAATTAAGAAAGACAGGGCGTTATCCCTGAGCTTTGACAATAACCTCCTTACCGAAACCACGGGAAAAGAATACCTTTTGGGGCTGGGGTACCGCTTTAAGGAAGTTCCCTTTACAACCAGCATAGGCGGGACACGACAGACCCTGAAAGGAGACATCAACCTGAAGGCCGACCTTTCGTTGCGCGATAATATTACCATTATAAGGAACCTGGACCTGGATAATAACCAGGTGACTTCCGGCCAGACGATATGGAGCATAAGGTTTACGGCAGATTACGCCCTGACCAAGAACTTTACCACCCTGTTTTTCTACGATCATACCTTCTCCAAATATGCGGTTTCCACGGCATATCCCCAGACCACTATACGATCTGGCATAACATTGCGTTATAACTTTGGAAATTAAGCGGAACAAATCCCGGAAATCCCGGGATGGCTGCGATTCCGGTTCCGGGTATTCCGAGGAAGTCAGGTAAAGGATGTCTTATTTGTAAAAGAGATATATAAAGGACAACAATGCGGATATTTTAACGCAGGCAACCTTTGGATTAAAATACTTTAAAAGTTACATTTGTCGCAAAATAATACATTAACACATTATACAAATGAACATACCATCTGACTTAAAGTACACCAAAGACCACGAGTGGATTAAAATAGAAGGAAATATTGCCACGGTGGGGATCACGGATTTCGCACAAAGCGAACTGGGAGATATCGTATATGTAGAAGTGGAGACCGTAGACGAAACCCTGGACAGGGAGGAAGTATTCGGCACGGTAGAAGCTGTAAAAACGGTATCCGATCTTTTTTTGCCGCTTTCCGGAGAAATTATTGAATTTAATACTGCTTTGGAGGAAGAGCCGGAAAAAGTGAATTCCGATCCGTACAACGATGGCTGGATGATAAAAATAAAGATCAGCGATCCTTCGGAAGCAGATGATTTGTTGAGTAGTGAGGCATATAAAGAACTGGTTGGAGCATAGAGGGAAAATATTTTCAATACTTGCAGTCGGATGGGTGGTGACCGTTACTGTCTTAAGTTTGGCCCCCCCTTCGACCCTGCCTTCTGTATCCTATCCTCATCTGGATAAAATAGTTCATTTTATTTTTTACTATATATTTCTTATATTGTGGTATTATGCCCTTCGGGGGGAAGACACCTTCGGACCGGTCAAAAAGAAGCCGTTATTAATAGCTTTTTTCATGGCGTTTGTGTATGGTACGATTGTTGAAGTACTTCAATATACTATGGGGAAAGGTCGTTCCGGAGACATTCTGGATGCGCTGGCTAACACTACGGGGATGATTTGCGGTATTTTTACGGTCATTCTTGTAAATGCCATAAATAAAACCATAAAAAGGGTAAATTAGTTGCTTTCATTTCAAATAAATATTTAAATTAGCGACCGATAAAAGATTTGAAGGAGCAGGTGCGGCAGGTAAAACACTTGGAAAAAGTGTTGAATTTGTTTCGATGGACGAATAAAAAGTAAACCAAACGATAAAATTTGAATCAATGGAACCTAAAAAGAATCCAAAAGCCGATCTCACCAGGAACAGCGGCCTCTATTTTGCGATAGGGATGGCCGTGGTGCTGTTTCTTACCTGGCAGGGATTGGAATGGAAACAGTATGATAAGGACGAGGCATTCACTTATAAGATGGATGTAGATGAAGAACTGGAGGAAGAAATTCCGATTACGGAAATGCTGAAGACTCCGCCGCCACCGCCACCGCCACCCGCAGCACCCGAAGTAATCGAAGTTGTTGAGGACGATGAAGAAATAGAAGAAACCGTGATCGAATCTACCGAAACCAACCAGGATGAGGTTGTAGAAGTAGAGGAGATTGTAGAGGTGGAAGAACCGGTAGATGTGGATGTACCTTTCGCAGTTATTGAAGATGTTCCCGTATTTCCCGGATGTGAAGATGCCAAAGACAAAAGAGCTTGTTTCCAGGAAATGATGCAAAAACACATTCGTAAACACTTCCGCTATCCGGAAATCGCCCAGGAAATGGGAGTTCAGGGTAGGGTTGCAGTAATGTTTACCATCGATAAAGACGGAAGTATTACCAACGTAAGACTTCGTGGCCCGGACAAAAACCTGGAGAAGGAAGCAGAAAGAATCATAAGTAAACTGCCGAAAATGACCCCAGGGAAACAACGAGGCAGAGCGGTAAGGGTTCCATTTAGTATACCGATTACTTTCCGATTACAATAAAACTGCATAGTCATAAATATACAAAAAGCCTGTTCTGTCCGAGCAGGCTTTTTTATATAATTTCGCTTAAAGACGAAAGGGTTTTCGGACGCAAAACAGGAAAGGCGGGAGAGCTTACCAGCTATAAAATGCCATAACCTGTGAACACACTCCCTCTTCTCCGCCGGGAGATTCTGGTATGATTGTTGAGAAAGTGAGGTAAATACTGCGGGAGGATATTCATCCCGCAGATCGTAATTAACCTTAAACTTTAGCATTATGATACCAAAGAAAAACCCGAAAGCCGATCTCACCCGTAACAGCGGCCTGTTTTTTGCCATAGGAATGGCAATAGTGTTATTCCTCGCCTGGAAAGGTATGGAATGGAAAAAATATGAAAGCACGGAATATATAGCAGACAATATACCTGTGCCGGAAGAGCCGGAAGAAATCGATGTACCTGTGATACGGCTAAATACGCCGCCACCTCCGCCACCCCCGAAAATAATAACAGATAAGATCATTCTTGAAGAAGATGATTCCGATGCAAAAGACACTCAACTGCTATCTATTGATGACAACTTTGATAAAGCGGTAGATGTGGATGATATACCCGTTGTGGATGACCCGGTTCCGGATGAGATGATCTCCATAAACCTGGTGGAAAATGTACCTGTATTTCCCGGCTGTGAAAATGCGACGGACAAGCGGAAATGTTTTGAAGAAAGTATGATGCGTCATATCCGGAAAAATTTTCGTTATCCGGAACCGGCGAAGGAAAGAGAAATACAGGGAAAGGTATATGTGAATTTTATCATCGATAGCGATGGCAATATTACCGGGGTGAAAATGCGGGGGCCCGATAAGAGCCTGGAAGAAGAAGCCGCACGTATTATAAATAAGCTTCCGAAAATGACTCCTGGAAAGCAGGGGGACAGAGCCGTACGGGTGCCCTTCAGTATCCCTATTACGTTTAAATTACAATAAATAAACGGCTAAAAACCCTTCTGTAGGGCCGTGGAAGATGTTTTGTTAAAAATTGTCAAAATAAAAAAGAAATTATTACATTTACACCTGCATGACTACCCTGGTTGAGTAGTGATAAATATTTTTCATAATCAGATAGAGCCTTTCGGAACCCCCGGGAGGCTTTCGTCTTTTATTTCCCGCTTCGTTTTCCGAAGGCATTTTTGCCGTTTTTCCATTATATTTGAAAGGATACAACCATTTATCTATGCATAAAGTTTTTTTTGATGAAAAGTGTTGCGTTCCGGATTTGAAGAACCAGAGACAGGCAGATGTTTCTGGAATAATAATGAATGTGAGTTCGATATAATAGTCTAAAAGCGTCTTTGCGAAGCCTGCAATAAGCAGGGTGTGGCAATCTCTTGAAGGCCGGCAGCTACCCCCAATGATATGCATATACCAGCCAGGAGACTGCCGCATTTCATTTGCAGTGACGATTATTCTTATGTCGAACTGAGGGTGTAAACTGAACTCTGTCTGAATAGATTTTAATTAACGTGAATAATGGATAAGAGATAAAATAATCTTAACGTAAAAAAGGAGTAAAGTC
>NZ_RJTM01000049.1 GCF_003725735.1 Sinomicrobium pectinilyticum
TGCACATTGACCGCACAATTGTACCGCGGCTTCAGGCGGCTGCTGGACAGCGCTTTTACCACACATTCCTTAAAACTGAACCCATGGCAACACGTATGTATTTACCTGGCTGGCTATATCTCCTTATTCTGGGGTATGGCCACCTGGCTTTCGCGAATGATGTAAGCACCCTGCGCCGGGTATACACGGCCGAAGTGGGCGTTAAAGAAGCCACCGGGCAGAACGATGGCAAGCGGATAGCCGAATACCTCCGCTATACCGGCCTGGGTGAGGGGTACGAGTGGTGTGCCGCATTCGTCAGCTTCTGCTTTGGCAAGGCGGGCTACGCCGAGCCCCGGACCCCCTGGAGCCCCGCCCTGTTCCCGGAGCGTAAGGTGATCCGGACGAAAAAAGAGGCCCTCGTTTCCGTTACACTCAAACGAGAACCAGTTGGAGAGAAGGCCCAAAAAACCCCCCGTGCCGGCGATGTCTTCGGGCTCTACAATACCCGCCTGGGCCGCATAGCCCACGCCGGTTTTATAGACCGTTGGACCGCCAACTGGGCCTATACCGTAGAAGGCAACGTAGCCAATGCCGTAGTACGTAAACGCCGCCCTGTACGAACCCTTACCGTTATTGCCCGGTGGACGGATGATTAGCCCCGTCACTGCCAGCCCTTCGGCTGTGCTCAGGATAAACTAAAGCGTCGGCAGTCTGGTAGCTGGAATGCGCCTGCCATTGGGAATTGCTGCCAGCCTGAAGAGATTGCCACGGGCAAAGCCCTCGCAAAGACGCATACTTGTAAAGATTTTGGGAGTTAAGAAGGACCTCCTCCAAAACTCCCCAACTCATCAACTAAAAACCCAAATGTTTAACATAAAAAATTTCAAAAAAATGAGACGACCAAAATTAATAACAAACTATGGCTATCTGAGTGATGGCGACCTGGCCGTACTGGCCACACGCACTTTAGATGCACTGAGCACGAACACCAATTTCCCGGACCTGGACCCGCCATTTGCGGAATACGAGCCCGTGGCACAGGATTACCTGAACAAACAGGGGATCACTGCCGCGGGCGGCAACCTGCGGGAAACCAAGGAAAAGGACGAAGCCCGTGCCGCCCTGGTGACGATGATGCGCCGGGTAACGACCTATATCAATAATTTTACCGACCTGGCTTCCGTACAGCTTAGCTCGGGTTTCTATCCCGCAGCTACGCCCCGGAGCACCGGGGTGCCCCTTCCGTGTGAATGGACGCGTATCCGAACTTCCCGGAGACCGGGCGAGATATTGCTGGATTTCCCGGCCATACGGGAAGCCTATGAGTACGAAAAACAAATTGCCGATACATTGGACGAAACGGGGCAGCCCCTATGGCAATCTGCAGGCAGTACGTCCAGGTCCCGCGGCAATTTCTATGCCCCCGTACAGGACGGGGTGACGTATTATTTCCGGGTACGGGCGCGCAACAAAAACGGTGTGAGTGCCTGGAGCCCCGTGTCCTCCATGCGTGCCACGGTAAAGGAATAACCATGAACACGCCACTAAAGCTATTCCTCCTGTGGGCCGGCTGTTGTTTTTTGGCCTGCTGTAGTATCTCCCGATCCCGATACACATCGGGACGCCACCGGCAAAGCGAAACCAAACAGCGTTCGGAAGCACGTATACTTGACTTCCGCGCCATGTCCGTCGAACAGCTCGACAGCTTGTCTTTGGTACAGGTACACCAGGCCTTACAGGAACTGGAAGCAGTGGCTATCCATCCTGTAGGCCGGTTTAGCTATCACCGCGATTCCGGCTTTAGCGGGGAGGCGGAAAAGGTGGTGATCTATAACCGGCGTAAGGTGGCTTACGACGCGTTGCAAAATAAGCACCATAGCCATACCTTACAGGAAAAACACAACCTGCGCGACAGCAGCGATACCAGGGAAGTGCAGCAGCACGAGGTAAAGACCGTAGCACGTACCGGCACCCGCGGCGTCAGCCGGTGGTTGATCGCCATAGCGGTCA
>NZ_RJTM01000050.1 GCF_003725735.1 Sinomicrobium pectinilyticum
ATTCTTGTAATCCTGGCCCGGGTCATCCGGAAGCATTTCGGGTGGCGGAAATTACTGGGGTTTTTATTCCCCGGCAAGCCCGGATAGGGCCATTTAAGGGATTGCGTTAACACCGGACCGGGTTGGGTTAGCGGCTAAAGTAACCCGGTTAGCGGCGGACTTGATTAAGTTCGCCGCTTTTGCATTTGTGTACACGGCACAG
>NZ_RJTM01000051.1 GCF_003725735.1 Sinomicrobium pectinilyticum
ATGGTTACGCCGTCAAAGCAACCTGTTTAGCGGCTGAAGGGAATGGTTTAGCCGCTAAACCAACTACTTCCGGTGTCAAAGGGATTGCTTTAATGGCCGTTTTCTTTCCTTTAGTCCCGATTATCAAACAACCCAAAACAATTTGGATTTGGAGGGTACGTTTTTTAGCCACGGATACACGGATGTTTTTGAGGTAGCTCCTTGCGGAACTT
>NZ_RJTM01000052.1 GCF_003725735.1 Sinomicrobium pectinilyticum
GGGATGAAGAGCTCACGTATGTTTCGTTTTTCCTTCCTTTTAGGGCAATGTCCTTTAGTTAGTGTTATACCACTCTGAAAAAGACGAATGTTCTATATTTTATTTAAAAACCAAAAAAGCTCCTCCCTCCCGATAGTCATCGGGATGATAAAGGCGCCGTGCTGAGCCAAGTCGAAGTAGAGGTACCCTAGCGCAGCGAAGGGGGGAGGGTTTGAAGTCCCGGACCATTGGTATCAGCGCAAATGTTTGGGTATATACGCCAAAGTCGGGGCTGGTCAAAACTCCCCGTCCCGCAAAGCGGTCCACCCCTCTTCTCCCGATAGACATCGGGATGAAGAGGGGAGCCTTTTTTTAAGGAAAAACAGGGCCCAAAGCATCTTGGATTTAGAGGGTACGTTTTTTAGCCACGGATACACGGATGTTTTTGAGGTAGCTCCTTGCGGAACTT
>NZ_RJTM01000053.1 GCF_003725735.1 Sinomicrobium pectinilyticum
TATTTTTCCTAAATACCACATTACCTCAATAACCCATCCCATTCATAGCCAGGACAGAGGTGGCTGAGTGCCCCGGCTCCGCCGGGGTGTATCGAAGCCACCGGCTCCGCGCCAAACACCTAAATCTCCCGGATTTCCCCTATAACCCAATACCTCATTAACCCTTATCTTTACCCGCAGAAATAAAAAGTGATGACAAGGGTTTTATACATATGGGGTCTCGTATTCGTCTTTTGTACCTGGACGGGTACGGCCCAGCAGAAAGGAAGCACGGAAGAAGAACGATTCAGGATGGAGATCGATGCCTGGATGCGGCCGTACCGTACGGACCAAAGCGCGGAACTGGACCGCTTGCTCGCTCAGATGGAAGCGCGGCAGGCCATCCCGGAGCAGGACAGCACCTATAAGCATATCAATGCATTTTATCTTAAAAACCGCAAGACCTATCGCAGGCTGCGCCTGGAAAGCCTGGAACGCTGCCCCCGGGCCCCGGAGGCGTTTCCCGGCTATACGCATATGGATATGGCACAACTGGATACAGTGGGGATGGAGCTGGAAAAGATAGGCACCATGGCGCAGCAATTCATGAACATTCGTACCCTGAATGTGCTGGAAACGTCAACCATACAGGATGTGCTTCTCGTTCCTGTTTTTAAGTACCTGCAGGAAGATCGGGGGATGACGCTCTCCCAACTTATGGAAAGCTATAGCTGTGGCAATCTCATATTTGCCGGAAAGGAAGACCGGGAGCACTGGCAGGTGACGCGGGTAAACCGGGTCTACATCACCCGCTATCGCTGGAATATCGATACCAATGTGGCGGACCGGGTGGAGGTATGGATAAACAATGGAGAAGTACAGCCGGAGGGCTGGTTGAGCGGAGTCTCCTTTACGGCCGATACGCCGAAACTGGAACTGGCCCGGGAAATGACCATTTGCTTCTGGTCGCTCTATGACAGGAAGCACCACAATGTCCGGTCCGGTTGCAGCAGTGTCTCCGGGTTTATGGAAACACACCGGGAACAATACGTACAGTTGCGGGGCGATCGCTTAAGGCAATTGCCGGGGCTCCCCGAAAACTGGGAAGGGACTTACCATAAGAAAGATAACAGTAAGGTCGATGAAGTTCTCCTTTCCATGGAAAGGATGAGAGACGGAAAATACCGTTTACCGGAATCCATGTCGTGTACCGAATTCGGGTTTGAAAACACGTTGTCCTATTTCCGGATGCGGTTATCCGGAAACAGCGATAATACCCATTTAATAAAATCCTGGCTCACCGGTCACCAGGCCTACGCCATGCTGAAAGGTGATGACATATGGCAGCTCACCGCCCTGTACGGAAACCACGCCATATCGTTTACCTGGAACATCCGCACCGATGAAATCGTTGATCTTCAATACCTTGAAAAAAACACGAATAAACCCGGGGAATAGAAACAGGATTTTTTTAACCACGGATACACGGATGTTTGTAGGGTTCCCAAAGTTCTTTTTATTTTCCCCAATAACCTATTACCCCATTAACTCATTGACTCATTAACATATTAAACCAACAACTAAAAAACTCCCACCCCCAGGTGGCTGAGTGCCCCGGCTCCGCCGGGGTGTACCGAAGCCACCGGCCTTTTTTCACTCCTCCGTAATTTCCAGGTTATCCCGTAACCGCTCCAGTATTCTTTTTTCTTCTTTCGGGCTAATATGCCGGGTACTGAGTTTTTTGATTTCCTGGTATATGGCGGGTTCTGCAAATTTGTTGGGCCTTACCCGTTCGTTTTTATACGCGGCATATTGCACGGTAAATTCCGCCCCGAAAAACAGGATAAGGCAGATATAGTTCACCCAGATAAGAATAATCACTACAGAACCTGCCGCCCCGTATACCGAAGCGGGTTCACTTTTCCCGAAATAAAAACTGATGAGGAATTCCCCCACGAGGAACAGGACGGTGGTAAGCGCCGCACCGACAAAAGTGGTTTGCCAGCGGACCCTGATATCCGGCAAAAGCTTGAATAAGGCGGCAAAAAGGATGGTGATGATCACGAAGGAAATCCCGAAATTCAGCATATCCACCAGGGTAGTGGTAAAGCTCTCGGAAAACTGTTCGATATTTTCTTTGACAAAGCGGAGCAGGGCAGAAATAACCAAAGAAATAAGCAGTAATAACCCGATGACCAGTACCATACCGAAAGAGATCAGCCGGTCTAAGAGCATTTTCCCGAAATTGGCCTTTTTCGCAGCCACATTCCAGATGTCATTCATTGTTTTTTTCAAATGAAAAAACACCCCGGTGGCGGCAAAAAGCACCATACCGATACTGATGATGATGGCAAAGGCAGAATCATCCGAAGAAGAGACATTGACGATCATGTTTTCCACGGCCTTTGCGGAGTCGCGCCCTATGAAATCCCCGATCTGTGCCGTAATCCGGCCCTGTACCGCTTCCCGCTCAAAGAACGAACTGGCGATGGTCATAACAATAATCAGTAACGAAGGCAGTGAGAAAAGGGTATAATACGCTATGGTGGCCCCCTTGGGGAAAGGGTCATTCCTGTTCCACCGGATAAACGACTTTTTCAGAAGCAGGAAAGATGTTTTGAAGAATTTCAGCATAAGGGGTAATTTTTAGCCGGTTGAAAAATCGGTGAAATGGGTTCTCTATCTTAAAAATAAGGCTTTTATACTTTTTTTTGTTTAAAAAAAACTTAAAGCTTCGGTCAAGCCATAAATACATAGTGGTTTTGAAGGATAAAACAAGGTGAAATGCTCCGTAATTTTATGGATTTCCCCTCGCGCTCCTAATAATTTAATAATGAACTCGTTTAAACTTTCCTTAATTGGCTGCAAAATGCCCTTTTTGCCCCACAGATTG
>NZ_RJTM01000054.1 GCF_003725735.1 Sinomicrobium pectinilyticum
CCGAAAATTCCCGAAGAACACTTCAATTACGGAAATCCGTATGGAATAATGCGGAGCATGTATTATATTTGTTTGTAGGAATAAGCTTCAAATATTATGAGTAAAAGACAATTTTTTAATGATGTATTTACGTTGATGTAAGAATAGATATGTATCATTGATCATCCCTAATGCCAAAAGAATAGCCGGGAAAACCATGGTAAAAAAAGATAAACCGATGTAAAAACAATTATTAATTCTAAACCCCAATCTTATGTCCGAACAACCTATTTTTAAAGGAGGAGAAAACGCTTCTTCCGGAACAGTTATGCCTGTTGAAGGCCAAGAGCAGGCCCTGCAGGCCTTTAACAACACGGCCTGGGACGGTTACGATCCGGAAGCCACTCTCGTTTCCCTGTTTAAAGGCCAGGCCAGCCGTACGCCGGGCAATACGGCGGTTATTTGCGGCGAATACAGCCTTACGTATAAGGAACTGGATGAAAAGAGCGACCGGATGGCCGGTGCCTTAACGGCCAGGGGAGTGAAGCCCGGCGACCTGGTGCCGGTGTGGATGGACCGGTCCCCGGAATGGTTTGTGTCGATCCTCGGTGTACTGAAAACCGGGGCGGCCTATGTACCCGTCGATCCGCATTATCCCCTGAAGCGGGCTTTATATATTGTGGAAGATACCGGTGCGGATGTTATAATTACCCACAGTGCGCGGGCCGGGAAATTATCCCCGGGTAAAGCCGGTGTATTGTGTGCGGACGATCCGGACGTATTTACCGGGGTGCCTGCCGTATCCCCGCAAACACTCCCCGGACCGGACGCACTGGCTTACGTCATATACACTTCCGGCTCTACAGGGAAACCCAAGGGGGTAATGATAGCACACCGTGCCATTCAGCACCTGATCACCTGGCATAACCATTATTTTGAGGTGGATGAAACATGCAGGCTGACGCTTGTAGCCGGACTGGCCTTTGATATTTCGGTCTGGGAAGTATGGTCTGCCCTGCTGTCGGGAGCTGCCATATATGTCGCTGCTGACAGCGAAAGGACCGATGCCGCCGCCTTGTGGCAGTACGTTCTGAAAAACAGGATTACGCACGGTTTTGTGCCCTCGGTATTGGCGCCTGCCCTGGTAGCATGCAGCAGGGAAGAAAACAGCCCGTTTCTCCGTTATTTGTTCTCGGGGGGAGAACAGCTCAAACCCGTGCTTACGTCCGGGCTTACCTACGAATTTATCGATTATTACGGTCCTACCGAATGCACGGTATTTGCCACGTATCGCAAGGTAAAGGAAGAAAACGGCGCCTTTGTGTCTACCATCGGGAAACCCATAGCCAATACCCGGGCTTACATCCTGGATGAACACCGGAAAATTTTGCCTGTGGGGGCCATCGGGGAATTATATATCAGTGGTATAGGATTGTCTTCGGGGTACCTGAACAACGAAAAACTTACCGCGGAGCGGTTTACAGATCATCCTTCCCTTCCCGGCGAGAAACTCTATGGTACGGGAGACCTGGCCCGCTGGTTACCGGACGGGCGTATACAGTTCCTGGGGAGAAGGGATCACCAGGTAAAAATAAGGGGCTTCCGCGTTGAACCGGGCGAAATAGAGCGGTGTCTGCTCGATATACCCGGAATAGACAATGCCGTGGTGATCACCAAGGAGAATAAAAGCCACAATAAATACCTGGTTGCTTTTATCGCCGGGGGCGGCAGGGCACCCTTACCGGAACGGGAGCACATCCAGGCCGTGTTGCGGGAGGAACTCCCCGAATACATGGTTCCGGGACATTTTATCACCGTAGACCGCATTCCCCTCACCGAAAACGGGAAGACAGACCGCGACCGCCTGCTGGAGCTTGCCAGGGAACAATCGGAGGAAGTGCTTTTGTCCGCCCCGCCTACGAATGACACCGAACGCATGATTGCCGCGGTATGGTGCGATGCCCTGGAGCTTTCCGCCGTAAATATTTCAGATAATTTCTTCGATATCGGGGGCGATTCCATTTTGGTGGCTTTTGTGATTACGGGTATAGAAAAGAACCTTGGCGTAAAAGCCTATGTCCGCGACATCTACCAGCACCCTACCATCCGCGAACTGGCTACCGTACTGGATCGAAGAAAGGAAGAAGCCCTGTTGCCCGAAGAAGATGTGGAACCTTATGTAGAATTGCAACGCGACGTATACCTGAACCCGGAAACGGTGATTACCGGGAATTACGATACGAAGCGCCTGGCGGAACAGCAGGCCGTCTTACTCACCGGCGCTACGGGTTTTGTGGGAATCCATCTCCTGCAGGACCTGCTCAAAGACAATCCTTCCGTAACAGTGTACTGCCTTGTCCGTGCCCATGACGGGGCACGTGCCATGGAAAAGATCATACAGACCTTTTCCAGGTATCGTATAGCCATAACACCGGAACAAAAAGGGCGCATTATTCCCGTACCCGGTGATTTTTCCCGGAAAAACCTGGGATTCGATGCGGTAACATACGATGAACTGAGCAGCACCATCGATGTGATCTATCATTCCGGCAGTTCGGTAAATTTCATTGAGCCGTATTCCTATATGAAATCGCCCAATGTGGAGGGGCTCCGGGAGATCATACACCTGGCGGCGACGAAAAAAACCAAGTGCCTGGTATTGCTGTCTACCATCTCCGTATACAGCTGGGGGCATGTGTTTACCAATAAGACGGTGATGAAGGAAAGCGATGATATTGGCCAGAACCTGCAATCAGTAAGCCGGGACATCGGCTATGTAAGGAGCAAATGGGTTATGGAAGCCATTGCCGACCTGGCTGCGAGCAAAGGCCTTCCCGTAATTACACACCGACTGGGATACGCCATGTGCAATAGCGAAACGGGCGCCTGTGCTCCCTACCAATGGTGGGCCGGACTGGTAAAAACATGTATAGAATCGGGGAACTACCCTGCACTGGACGAGCTCCGGGAAGGACTTATTACCGTAGATTATATGACCAAAGCCATTGTACATATCTCCAAAAACCCCGAAGCTATCGGCAAAAAGTTCAATCTTATAGCCCGCCCCGAAACCAACCTTACCCTGGAAGATTTCTTTCAGCGGCTTAAGCGGTACTATGCCTTTGACCTGGAACAATTGCCATACAAGGATTGGAGAAAGCAGTGGGAAAACGATATCAATAACCCGCTTTACCCGCTGACAAGCCTGTTTAAAGACAATATGTATAAAGGACTGTCCACCGTAGAACTCTACCAGCATACCTATATCTGGGATTGCCGGAATGTGATCGACTTCCTGGAAGGATCGGGCATAACGGAGCCGGTATTTGACAAACGGATACTGGACAGGTATCTACAGTACCTCGATCTCTACCCGGTAGCCTCTAATTAAGGCAACAGTTGCCGCAAATACAAAAACCATATGCCACAAACGGGTTTGATGTGAAAAGTCAAACCCGTTTTTTGCTTTTCCTGTGGTTAAGGTCAGCGCACCCGGGGGCAAATGAATATACACCTCGGAATTCCGTTACCTTTCCCGATGACTATAGGGGCTAAAGAGGGATCGGGTCAATGAGTGTAGCCTAAATAACTTACTAACTAAAAAACTCCCAAACTCCGAACTCCCCAACTACCCTCCTCCCTTCCGGATTTGTCCCGGGGTCATATCGTATGTCTCTTTGAAGACTTCGCAAAAATGCGGCAGGCTATAACCGATGCTTATGGCAATAGCCTTTAGCGGGAGGTTGGTAAATTCTACCAGGTTTTTGCCCTTTCGATAGGCGTGTCCTTTTCGGAGCGTTTGATCCGTATGCTAAAGCTGGCACGGCATATTTCAATGAATAAATGTCTCAGGCTTTGTATGCGGCCGGTAAGGTAATATATTCTTCAGGCATGGTAAGACAGGTTCAGGTTGACGGTTGCGGTTTATCGGGTAAAAGGTTTCAGGTAATCCAGGGCGGAGTATTGATCTGTAAATGCCCTGGTAGGTATTACCGGGACATTGACATCGATATAGAAATTTACAATGGCCCGGGTTTGCGAGGTAGAGTACAGCACCGCCATGGCATTGAGCAATATGGAGCCTTCGTGTGCAAAATAATGGCGGGCAGCCCTTTCCACACGTGTTACCTCGCGGAGATCTACAAATACCGGGTAGTTTTTTTCTCTTTGCAGGCGCAGCCGGTCGGCCGTAACCTGCCGGGCTTTTTTAAGATCGATTACCGTACCGGGTTTGTATACGGCATACAGGATACCTTCCCTGATCCGGAGACAGGCAAAGTCATTTTCTATAGTTTCGGTGTCGGAAAACATAATCGGGTCCATAAAAATTCGCCACAAATTAGCAAAATAATTTATTTGCATTTCCGGGTTTTGGAAGTTTCCGGAAGGTAATCCAGGGCCGTAAGGGTCGAGTTTACCGGTTTTTTCCGGTGTAATTCAGAAAAAAATTAATCTTTTCGGAAATACGGAATATTTCACCGTTGCAGGGGAGGCCCAGCTTCTGATGTTCCCTTATTTTCCACGGAATTTTATAAAAAGCCGGAAGATATTATGTTTAAGAGCCCGCTTTTAACCGCTTTAAGAAATACGAAGGATAGATCCCGGTTTCCTTGTAAAACGCCCTGGTAAAGGACTGCGCGGTTTTATAGCCGGCTTCCT
>NZ_RJTM01000055.1 GCF_003725735.1 Sinomicrobium pectinilyticum
GAATATAAACAGTAAAACAATAATAAAGGACAGACTCCATGTATACCAGGTATTCTTTTTATGGCGGTTTTCCAGGTTCCGGATAATGGTTTCTTTTTGCCTGAGGAGTTCTGGGGTATCGTATTTCCGGGCGATTTCTCCGCCGATTACTCGTTCTTCCAATAACACACTATCTAATTCCAGGAGTTTATCGACGTATATAAGCTGGCTATCTCTTTCTTGACGGTCATTATAATAATCTATAAGGTATTCATAGGCGTCTCTGATTTCGGGCATTACGGCATTGATTTTAGAGACCAGGGAGTCTGTTTTGAGGAAGATTGCTACGGCTTTTTCATTTCTACCCAAACCTTGGAAAGATTTTCCCCGGTAATACTGTGTTAAAGCAATGTTATATTCCAACTTGGTATATGGCATAGCCTTGTCCAGGCTATCGAGAGCCGCCTGAAAATTGCCCTTGTAGAATTCTAACGTACCGCTGTTAGAAACGATTCTATAATAATATGAAGAATCTTTATATTCCAGACTTTTACGAATGCCATATCGAAAATACTTTTCGGCAGAGTCCAACTCTTTTAAATTAAGATAATCATATGCTACATCATTTATTACGGAGAGATGTGTTTTCTTATACTTGTCCCCACGATTCGGACTATAACTATACTCCTTCCTATATATTGGTTGGTTTTCCAGTGCATGTAAGTAATCTTTATCAATAGCCAGGGCCCCTCTATAATCTCCAACCCTGTTTTTGAGCGTTGCGATCATGTATCGTATATGCACTAGCATTTTAATATTATCCCTTTCCACGGCATATTTATAGCCGATAAGATAATATTCCATGGTTTTTTTATAATCATCTAATTGGTAATACCAATATCCTTTTAATAAATAGCCTACGGCAGGATGAAATTTGTCGTCCGTATGTTGAGTAAGTGCAATAATGGTATCGGCATATTGTAATCCTTTCTGTGCTCCAAAACTTGTCGCATAGTAATAATACCCTTTAGCCATACGTATAGAGTCTTTTTCTTCCCGGGCTTTTGCTATATAGGTATTGACAATAGTTTTAGCTGTAAGAGTATCTTTTGGTAGCCATTGGTAAAACAGGGTGTTGAGATCGTCATAGCTTTTATGGAGGAGGGTGTCTT
>NZ_RJTM01000056.1 GCF_003725735.1 Sinomicrobium pectinilyticum
TTTCGTTTTTAACCTTTTCAGGAAATACGAAGGATAAATCCCGGTTTCCTTATAAAACGCCCTGGTAAAGGATTGCGCGGTTTTATAGCCGGCTTCCTGTGCAATGGCTTCAACGGCATACTGTCTTAGTTTTTCCTCGTTTTTCAGTCGCTCCACGATGCGCTTAATACGGATATGGTGCAGGTACTGGCTGAAATTCATATCCTTGGTGGTATTGATCACCTTGGAGAGGTATGTGGAGTTGGTATTCAGCTCGTCGGCCAGGCTTTTCAGGGAAATATCGGGATTTGTAAACCGTTGTTTACGTTCAAATATCTCCAGTCCGGCTTCAATATTTTTAAAGATCTCCTGGGGCACCCCGC
>NZ_RJTM01000223.1 GCF_003725735.1 Sinomicrobium pectinilyticum
TTTTCATCTGTTTATAATTTAGTTTTGTGTTCAAAATGAGCGATTTAAAAAAGTTGCAAACCCTAAGAAAGTTAAAATTTCATCTACATGCTCTATGGCAATACTCCTGTGTGCTTAGCGTTTGTTGTCAGTTTCATTTCCGGGGTTTCCTGTTGTATAGGATATTTCAACCTCCAGTAAAAATCGACCTTTAAGCAACCTTTTTTAACTGCTCCACATCAATACCCAGTTCTTCAAGACGCTTGATGTGATGCTGTATTTGTTTAGTTTTTCTCGTATTATTTAAAAATTCTACCCCTAAATCGTTGTATACGACCTGGTCTTTGAGTATGAAGTAGGCGGCGATCAGGATCTTATGTCCTACGGCTATCAATGCTCTTTTTTTACCTCTTCTTACTATTAAACTCTCGTATTTACTTCGCAAATAGGTGTTCTTGGTCCTTGTGGCGGCCCAGGCACATTGCACTAACAATACTTTCAAGTACTTGTCTCCGTGGGTTGTCCGTCCACTTTTTTTTTACCACCACTTTCGTTATTACCAGGACTTATCCCGGCCCAGGAGGCTAAATGACGTTCACTGGGAAATTGATCCATTTGGTGGCCAATCTCAGCTAAAATACCTGCTGCGGCATCTTTGCCTACCCCGGGAATACTCTGTAATAAATCACTACTGAATTCCAGTTCGTTGGCCTTTAGGTGCTCCTCTATACGCTGATCCAACTTGTTTAACAACACTTGTCGGTCGGCTATCGAGGATTGTATCGTAGAGAGCATAAACCGGTGATGCTCGGTTAAGTGCCCTTGCAAAGCATGAGCTAAATCTTCTTTGCTCACCTGCATTTTGCCATGACGCAATTTGACCAATTCATCGATATCTTCTTCGCCGGCTATCATTGCTGAAATAATCTTTACTGCCGTGGAACCACTCATGTTACTTACCACACTGGAGAGCTTAATGTTGGCATCTTCCAGTAATTTTTGAAGCCGGTTCTTTTCTGAGGCAATGGCCTCCACTGTTTTACGCCGATACCGGGTCAGGTCCCGCAACTCCCTGGTGGGCTTAGCAGGGATAAAACTACCTCTTAGCAAACCGCTTAATAGAAGTTTGGCGATCCATTTACTATCTTTCTTGTCCGTCTTTCTCCCAGGGACGTTCTTAATGTGGCGGGCATTGACTAAAATCACCTCAAAATCTTCTTCCAGAATATTAAACACCGGCTTCCAATACACCCCGGTACTCTCCATGGCCACATGGGTTATTCCTCTGTCCTTTAACCAATCACGCAAGGCTTCAATCGAACTGGTGAAACTGTCAAAAGTCCGGGTTTCTTCCGATATACCAGTCCCGCGAACCGTGGCTACCAAGACTCTCTTGTGGACATCTATACCACAACCCCGGTCAATGACTTGTTCAAATGTGATAGCTTTTTTGCTCATGTCTTTAAGTTTGGTCCAAAATAATCATTCCCCTGTGTGTTTAAAATTTAATCATGGATGTTTCATT
>NZ_RJTM01000224.1 GCF_003725735.1 Sinomicrobium pectinilyticum
ACCGATTTTTTTCAACCTTTGGGATCAACCCACACTTGAACAAAAATCAGAAATATATCAATGAACTTTTACTATACGGCACCATCGCCGCTTAATTTTTTAACGAACTATTGAAACATTTTAAATTAAATGCACATGAAGTACCAAAACAAAATCTCTGACGAGCTTGTACCCATCTTAAAAGCCTATACCAGCCAGCCCGCACCGCCCGAAGGAATGCCCTTGCAGGAAGTTTTTAGGGGGGCTTTACAACAAATGGCACAGCAGGTAGCTGTAAGTAGCACCGACCAACTACGGGTTGAAAATAAATTTTTCACCAACAGCGATGGGTTGGAAACGCAACTAAGGGTATTTACACCACTTACCGAAACCAATCCAAAACCACTATTGTATTGGATACACGGCGGTGGCACTATGAGTGGATTACCTGAGCAGGAAGACAGCACCTTGTACAATCTGGCCCTTGAGCTCGACTGTGTCATCACTTCTGTAAACTACCGCCTCACACCCGAAAATCCTTATCCAAAGCCACTTAACGACTGCTACGAAGGCTTGCTACATGTTGTTGGTAACGCCGATGAGTTTGGCATTAATAAAGACAAAGTAGTTGTGGGCGGTGGCAGTGCTGGTGGACTACTAACCACATCTGTTGCCATCAGAGCCAGAAACGAAGGTGGACCCAAAATTCTTTTGCAGGCAATGGCCTATCCCATGCTTGATATTAGGGACACATCTGACAGCAATAAAGAAATTAACAGCGTAGGCGTTTGGGATAGCTGGATGAACCATTACGGCTTTCAATGCTACCTCACCAATGTTCCCGAAAGTGAATATGGCAAGACTGTGCCGAATATGATAGAAGATTTAAGCAACCTGCCAGATGCGTTCATAGCAGTGGGAACTATGGATTGTCTGCGGGATGAATCCATCGAGTATGCCCAAAAACTTGCCGCTGCCGGCAACCAGGTAGAACTGCATATTTACCCCGGCATGGTGCATGTTTTTGACGGGCTGGCTCCAGATGCCAAAGCATCAAAAGATTTTTGGAGTGCAAGGGTAGCAGCCATTAAAAGGGCGTTTGAATAACTAAAACCAACAGTTATGATACTAAAAATTATAAACGGCATACTCATTGGTAGCTGTATTTATGGGGCTAAAACAAGGCTATGCCATGCTAACGGGTAAACCCGAAATGATGGAAATGTTTGGTAAGTGGAATTTCAATAAAACCGGACTGATGATTACCGGGGCCGTTACAATGCTAAGTGCTGTAATGATTCTTTTTCCTAAAACATTTGTTTGGGGAAATTTTTTAATGGCTGTGGGAATTTTGCTAATCATTTGTTTTCATTTTGCAGATAAAGACCTTAAAGGCGTGGCTATTGAGCTACCGTTTCTTTTACTCAATACTGTGTTACACTTTGATAAAAGTTTCTGATTTATAATGAAATAAGTGTATAAAAAG
>NZ_RJTM01000225.1 GCF_003725735.1 Sinomicrobium pectinilyticum
TTGATATATTTCTGATTTTTGTTCAAGTGTGGGTTGATCCCAAAGGTTGAAAAAAATCGGTTCATGAGTAAAGCGTTGTGGTTCATGGTCTTGATGTCTGTCATAGAGAACGCTCCGCGTTGTTCTTTGGGAATGTTTAACCAGTGAGCTGCCTTGGCGAGATTGGTAGCGGTCAGTGCCATATTGAAGTGGAAGTCGAGTTTGTTCTCACTACGGGCCTGACAGTTTTCCAGTGTGGTATGTTGTTTGGCATCCCGATAGATGAACTCGATCTGGAAACGTAGGCGGTAATACTTCACTATGGTTGTTGCATTGAATGTTGTGTTGGTAGAAAAATACAGCTTATATTTTTTCCCACAAGGTACCCGTACCACCCTGATATTGCGTTCCAAGGCTACCGAATAGAGTACGGCAGTCATGGCCAGAGTCCCGTCTTCCAGTTCCACGGTTTGGAAATGGTCATCACGGATGTCTTTATGTATGACTTTACCATCATATTTTTTGGGCCTGCCCCTGCCGCTTTTTTTGGGGCCAAGGTAGAGGTCTCTGAGATTGGCATCGTCCCGCAGCCTACCCACAAAATGGAATCCTGCCCCACAAACAGTATCGATAAAGGTCTTCTTGGTGAACCAGGCATCGGCTACCACCACACGGGAGAGTCCGGATAAGCTATTGCTGGAGGTAGCGAAACAGTCCGCATAAAGTTCGGCCAGTGATTTATCACAAGACGCATCGGTTAGCGTCTGGCGGGCATCCAAGTGAAAACCGGTATGGTTGTCCACATCAATGGCGGCCATGCCCAGGAGTTCCAGTCCGCGTTTGACCCCTCCGGCCTGTCCTGACCAGAAATAGCCGAGCCCCGGGGTTTTCTTGCCTGATTTGGCAATGTAACTGGGATCGATGGCAATCACGTAATGTCCGCTGCCGTGCTGTTGGACCAGTTCTTTATTGAACCCAAGGAAATCGAAAGGCTTTTCGAATTGGATACGAAAACGCTGTTCACTATATTTGCTGTATCTTTCCAATTGTCGGAAGTTGATACGGCCCTTGATGGACAAGAACAGGGTGAAAGTCTCCACCATGAAACGCTGCCTGGAGGCGTTGATATTTTGCATATTAAACAATATGTTGACTATCTATGTTTTGTATAGGTTATAACCCTTGGTGACCATATCTTATAAACGTCTTGGAAAATACTATTAAAATACTGAAAACCAATTGTTTATTAAAATTTTCTCATCCCTTTTTATACACTTATTTCATTATAAATCAGAAACTTTTATCAAAGTGTAACACAGTATTG
>NZ_RJTM01000226.1 GCF_003725735.1 Sinomicrobium pectinilyticum
ATCCTTTATCTGAAAACTCACCCCGCCTACACGCTCTATCTTCTCCAGCAAAACGGTGACACTCTCCGAACGCTTCAAAACCCCCGAAAATATCATATCCCTTTTACCGGCGTCATCAAACTTCACTTCCAGGTCATACCAGCGCGAAAGAATACGCAACATCGCTTCCAGCCTCATATCCTCAAACCTGAACTCGCCGTGTTTCCAGGCGATCTCGTTGGTTACATTTGCTGCTGTTACCTCCAGAGTTTCCTTACCATCCTCTACTACGGACTGTTGCCCCGGAAAAATTGTCCTTGTTAAAGCCCCATTGCTTACGCTGACCTTCCCCGCTACCAAAGTGGTCAACACCCGGCCTTCTTCACGATAACCCTTAATGTTAAATTCCGTGCCCAACACTTCTACCACCTGTTCCCGGGTATGTACCCTGAAGGGCGTATCATCGTGTCTGGCAGCAGGAGATACCTCAAAATAAGCCTCCCCGTAGACCAGCTCCACTTCGCGGGGACGGCCCTCTGCAAACGATACAGGGTATTTTATCCGGGTCTCCGAGTTCAACCATATCCCCGTACTGTCAGAGAGCTGTACGTAAAACTGCCCCCCTCTCGGAACTGTTAGATAATTATACACTGTCTCCGCCTCGGAAACCGATGCCCCCTCCCTATACACCAGACGTTTGCCATTGCTTTTCGCTTTGCCTGTAGTGTATGGACGGCCTTCCTCAAGAACTATATCTTCTCCGTCTTCCAGGGTAAGGACCGCTTTATTCCCTCCGGAGGTAATCGGGGTAACCATCTCCGTGTCCTTAACCGAAGAACCGTTAAAAATGCTTTCTTTAAAGATGAATCCTATGGACAACAATAGCAGGATAACTGCTACTGCTGCATATTTTATATACCGGGAAATAAAGCGTGGCTTCCCGGGGTGATCCACAGGCTGTTTATGTACCTGCACAGGTTCGAACGGCTTTTCCAGTCTGGAAATCAGCCGGTCCCAGGAGGCTCCTTTATCCAGGTTATCCTCAAAGCCGGCCTTCTGCCATGTCTTGTATGCATACAGGTAAGACTTAAAGGCACGCCTGTTCTCCTCGCTCTCCTCTATCCATGATGTCAAGGTCCGGAATTCATCCGCCCCGATCTCTCCCGTGGTATAGGCCGCTATCAGCTCCAATATATCGTCAGTGATCTTATCCATGAC
>NZ_RJTM01000227.1 GCF_003725735.1 Sinomicrobium pectinilyticum
TGTTCTTTTTATGACGGTTTTCCAGGTTCCGGATAATGGTTTCCTTTTGCCTCAGGAGTTCGGGGGTATCGTATTTCCGGGCTATTTCTCCGCCGATTACTCGTTCTTCCAACAACACGCTATCTAATTCCAGGAGTTTATCGATATATATAAGCTGGCTATCTCTTTCTTGACGATCATTATAATAGGCTGTAAGATATTCGTAAGCATCTCTGAATTCAGGAATCACGGCACTGATTTTAGTAATCAGGGAGTCTGTCTTGAGAAATACAGATGTTGCTTTTTCATTTCTACCCAAAGCTTGGAAGGATTTCCCCCGGTAATATTGTGCTAAAGCAATATTGTATTTCTCTTTGATATAAGGAATAGCTTTATCCAGGCTATCGAGAGCGTCTTGAAAATTACCCTTATAGAATTCCAGTTTACCACTGTTGCAAACCATTCTGTAGTAAGACGCGGAATTTTTATACTCCAAACTTTTATGAATACCATATTTGAAATATTTTTGAGAAGAGTCTAACTCTTTTAAATGAAGATAATTATAGGCCAGATCACTGATTGCAGAAAGATGCATGCTCTCATACTTGTTTCCATGATTAGGGCTATAACTGTATTCCTCCCGGTATATTGGTTGATTTTCTATTGCATGTAAGTAATTTTTATTCATTTCTACAGCTCCCTTATAATCACCAATCCTGCTTTTTAGAAATGCAATCCTGGGCTGAATATCTACCAGCATTTTAATATTATCTCTTTCCACGGCATAGTTATAACCGATAAGATAGTATTCCATGGTTTTTTTATAATCGTCCAAATAGTAGTACCAATACCCTTTTAATAAATAACCTACGGCAGGATAAAATTTATCTTTTGAGTTTTGTGTCAGCTTAATAATAGTATCTGCATACTGTAAACCTCTCTTTGCCCCGAAGCTTGTGGCGTAATAATAGTATCCGTTTGCGGCTTCTATAGAATCTTTTTCTCCCTTGGCTTTTTCAATATAGGCGTTAACAATAGTTTTAGCCGTAAGAGTATCTTTAGGTAGCCATTGGTAAAACAGGGTGTTGAGATCGTCATAGCTTTTATGGAGGAGGGTGTCTT
>NZ_RJTM01000228.1 GCF_003725735.1 Sinomicrobium pectinilyticum
ACGTGAATAATGGATAAGAGATAAAATAATCTTAACGTAAAAAAGGAGTAAAGTCATTATATTAGTAATTGACAACCAACTAATTATAATGAAAATTTACTCCCATGAACGAAGATAAAATTACAGAAATTTTTGTACAAATCGACGATTTTATCCAGCTTTTTGAAGCGGAGATCAAACAATTACGCTTAGAGAGTACCTCCGGGAAATCGAGAAACCGAAAAAGCAGACTTTCCGACAGTGAGATGATGACCATCCTGATTTGCTTTCACTTAAGCCGTATTAATGATTTTAAATCTTTTTATAGCATGTATTTGTCCAAGCATTACAAGCATCTTTTCCCGGATTTAGTCTCTTATGAACGTTTTGTGCAAAGTTCAAAACGGATCATGATCCCCTTGATGGTCTTTCTCAAAACCAATGCTTTGGGGGCTTGCAGAGGCATCTCATTCATTGATTCCACAACGGTGAAGGTCTGTCATATCAAACGGGAGAAGCAACATCAAGTCATGAAAGGGTTGGCCACCAAAGGAAAATCCACCATGGGCTGGTTTTTTGGCTTTAAACTGCATCTAATCATCAATGACAAAGGGGAAATATTGAGCTTTTACCTGACCAAAGCTCATGTGGATGACCGAGATATGAAAGTGATTGCCTCCCTGACCGAGAACATCTTTGGCAAACTCTTTGGCGATAGGGGCTATATCTCCCAAAAGCTGGCCAATTACTTGTGGAACGACGGGATAGACTTGGTCTACAAACTCAGGAAAAATATGAAAAAACAAAACATCTCTGACATCGATAAAATCTTTTTGAGGAAACGTGCCCTAATAGAATCGGTCAATGATGAACTGAAAAATATCTGTTCGATTGAGCATAGCAGGCACCGATCACCGGTCGGATTTATCATCAACTTGGTTAGTGGACTGTGTGCTTATCACTTTTTGCCTAAAAAACCAAGTTTGAATATACAACCTAATAAAAATAATAATGGTCAACTTTTACTGGCCGCTTAAACATTATTCACGTTAAT
>NZ_RJTM01000229.1 GCF_003725735.1 Sinomicrobium pectinilyticum
GAACTCGTTTAAACTTTTTCCTTTTTGATGGGTTTGAACTTTTTCAAGGCTAATACAGTAAAAGCGAGATAGTTAAACCCTGTCCAGCTTGCCACGGTAGTATCAAACCTGTTTAGTAACGACCGGAAACTGTCCATCCAGGCATTGGTACGCTCGATGGCATAACGTTGGTCATAAAGTTCTTTGTCAAAATATTCATCCCTGTCCCTGTCACCGTTACGTCTGTTGAAGCAGATATTGGCATTGATTTGCTCTTGGGCACAAGCCTGTCGAAAATCTTTGGAATCAAAGCCCGCATCAACATTGAGGAATAATCCCTCCACACTCAGGTCAGCATCTTTCAGAGTGCCAGTGACGACTTCAAACTGCACCTCAATGTCATACAGGTCATTATGGTTGCCTGCCAGAGGTTCAGACATCGCCAAAGGTAGTCCCTGCCTTTCGCTAAGATACAGGGCATTAGTAGTTTTACGCCTCTTACGAGCTTGATATTCTACTTGTTCCCCGCCCTTGATGGCCGAGGTATGACTGCCATCCAAGTCCACGCTGGAAAGGTCGAGTTTTGATTTATGGCGGTTGAGAAAGTTCACCCAACAGTCTTTCCAAAAACCACATAGGCACCATTTCCGGTAATGGTAATATACCGACTGCCAACTGAGCACTTTACTGTCAAAAAGGGCTTTTACAGGCAATTGATACCACTGAACACCCGTTTTGAGTTTGTAAAGGATGGCATTAACGATCTCAACCAATGGAACCCTCGGGGCAAATCCTCGATGCGTCTTTGGTATGTAAGGGACTATTTCCAATTCTATTGTATCTTTGTCAAGTACAGAGTACATAAAGGGTTGGTTTTGATAATTGTATGTTTCGCAACACAAATATCTGCAACCCTTTTTTATTTTTAAAAAAAGTTTAAATCACTTCAT
>NZ_RJTM01000230.1 GCF_003725735.1 Sinomicrobium pectinilyticum
CGTACTTAGTGAAGGAGTACATATAACGGCCTTATACCCGACCTTGTCCGTAGAAGGTGATGGCGTCAGGGTATTGTTGCAGAGAGAAGAAGGCGGATTGATCGAAGCTTCGTTGTTATCGGAAAATATCCGTATCCGTACCTATAATAATAATGATGCCAACAGTGAATTGGCTTTGGACCCGGAACTGATCCAGTTATCGTTGTTCCCGGGAACGACCGATGTTTACGAGCTGATCTACCCGGTGAACGTACCGTTCAACCGTATAGAAGTATCGTTTGATGCGGGACTTGCCAGTGCTTTTGAAGGGCTGCATGTCTATGAACT
>NZ_RJTM01000231.1 GCF_003725735.1 Sinomicrobium pectinilyticum
TGACAGGGCCACCGATGTTCCCGGGGGAGAATTCCCTGATCCTTTAAGCCCTTTCCACGCAATTAGCCAGGAGTGGGACAAGGATGGATTGTGTGCTCTGTGTGAAGTGGCCAATCCCGATTTTTCCATAGATGCCGATCCGGATAACTTTGCTTCTCTTAACGCAACTGTTGGTATTGCCGGAGGTGTTTGGCAAGACCTTATTTTTCCGTTCGGAGGGTTGAATGGAGACGTTGTCGAAGTAGAGCTGGGTATTGGCGGAGGCCTTGCGGATTTCTCCTTACTTGGCGGGCTTACCCTGGAAAGCTTTAATGGTACTGTTGCCAATGGTGATGGTATATCTTTATCGGAACCTATCAATATTAAATTGGTCCCCGGAACTACAGACCGTTACATAGCATCTTTTATTGCCGGTGCGGATTTTGACCGCGTTCGTGTGAAATTTGCAGCAATAGCTTCTGCACTCACTAACATACGTATACACGGTGCCAGGCTTCGTTATGGTATGCCGGAAGTTTCCGGTAACCTGGTAGAACCGGGAACTGCTGCAAATCTGCAGC
>NZ_RJTM01000232.1 GCF_003725735.1 Sinomicrobium pectinilyticum
CACTAGTGTCCACTAAAAATTAATATACGTTCTTTGAAACCCTTGTAATCCGTAACTTTCAGCGCTTTTTTATGGCGTGACGATTTGAATTGGTATGTTGGGAAGATTTTATAGTACTTCCCTATGAATGCAGGCAAATATGTTTTTTCGCAACTCACGGTGTTTTTGCCCCGGCGTGTTTTTGATCGCATTGTTACCAAACATAACGGCAATAAATATGTCCGGCATTTTACTTGCTGGAACCAATTGCTTTGTATGGTTTTTGGTCAATTAACCAATCGGGAGAGCCTCCGTGATTTAATTACGATCATTGAAGCCCATAATCCCAAGTCTTATCACCTTGGATTTGGCAAAAGCATGACCAGGAGCAACCTGGCTAAAGCCAATGAAAAACGTAACAGCAAAATATTTGAGGAGTTTGCCTACCATCTGATCGATATAGCCCGTGGAAAACGGGCACATGATGATTTTCAGATCAAAGGAAAGGTATATGCCTTTGATTCCTCTACGATTGATTTGTGCTTGAATGTGTTTTGGTGGGCGAAGTTTCGTAAAACCAAAGGAGGTATCAAACTTCATACACTTTTCGATGTAACCACTCAAATTCCGGCATTCATTCATATTACAGCAGCAACGGTAAATGATATGAACGCCATGGACGTGATCCCATACGAAACCGGGGCCTATTACATATTTGATAGAGGATATGTAGATTACCAAAGGCTTCACAACATAAGCAAACATCAAGCCTTTTTTGTGGTTAGGGCCAAATCCAATTTAAAGTTTAGACGTATGTATTCCAATAAAG
>NZ_RJTM01000233.1 GCF_003725735.1 Sinomicrobium pectinilyticum
AACTCGCCGTCAACGGCAACATCCGCGCCAAGGAGATCAAAGTAGAAACCGGCTGGAGCGATTTTGTCTTTGAAGAGAGTTACAACCTGCCCACATTGGAAGAAGTAGAACAGCATATCAATGAAAAAGGCCATTTAAAGGATATCCCCAGTGCTAAGGAGGTAGAAGAAAATGGGATATTCCTGGGGCAGATGGATGCCAAATTGTTGCAGAAGATCGAGGAGTTGACTCTTTATATGATTGCTTTGAAAAAAGAAAACCGGGAACAGAAATTCCAGATAGAAAAATTACAAAAAGCTATAGATCAACTCCAAAAAAACACTGATGAAAAAAATATTATTGATAAGCGCATTCATACCATTTGTTTTACATGCTCAGAGCAATGTATTTCCTTCCACCGGTAATGTAGGCATCGGAACGTTATCACCTGCAGAAAAACTGGAGGTTAATGGGGATATCTCTGTCGGATCAGACATTTCGGATCAAAGCACTAAAAATGAAACGTATGGAAACAAGTTGTATTTCCTTGGAGCAAGTAACAACTCGGACCCTTTGTGGATGGCGAGGTATAATGTTTCCGGGAATCCTAATGTATCCGAATTAAGGGTTAATATAGGCGATGATCCTACACATTTTGGAGATAAACTGGTAGTCGGCGTTACGGAAGGATCGGAGACCTGGCATCCGAGGTTTATAATTCAGGGAGACGGAGGTGTAGGTATCGGAACTGTCGATCCCGGTACCTGGAAACTCGCCGTCAACGGCAACATCCGGGCCAAGGAGATCAAAGTCGAAA
>NZ_RJTM01000063.1 GCF_003725735.1 Sinomicrobium pectinilyticum
TAACTAATCCGTTTAGCGGTAAAAGCAGTTTGGTTAGCGGCTAACTTAATCCCTTTAACGGCTAACCCATTCCCTTTAGCCGTCAACGTAACCCGTTTAGCGGCAAAAGCAGTTCGGTTAGCGGCTAACTGAACCCCTTCCGGTGTCAAAGGGATTGTGTTCATGGCCGTTTTAGAGCTTTCAATGGTAAAATATCTGGCCAAAATCGATGCGTCATTGGCAGTGAAGCGTGGCGGTCCGGTGGCAGGTATGAACCTGTCATTGCGGGTATGGTGCCGGCCTTACGAGATCGCCGCGTCAGCTCCCGCGAAGACGGGGTATGAAGTGAATTGTTTTTGTGTAAA
>NZ_RJTM01000064.1 GCF_003725735.1 Sinomicrobium pectinilyticum
TCTCCGGGGAAAGACAAAAGTCGAGGGTATATCCGGGGGTTTGGGCCCCGCCAAACTCCCTGTTCCGCTTGTGGAATACTTCTCTACTGAAGAGAGAGTGCCTTTTGTCTTATCCATTATTCACGTTATTTACGTATTTTTTATAAAAAAAGAACAAAAAATCCTTGACCCTTACCTTACGTCATAACTTATTTTTGTTCCTGTTAATTTCAAAAGTACAGCCATGAAGTATCATTCGGTGAAAAAGCTGGCCGGAATAGCAGGGGTAAGTGTGCGCACACTACATTATTATGATCATATCGGTTTGCTGAAGCCATCGGTCCGTACTGCCGCGGGGTACAGGATGTATGGCGAAGCCGCCCTGCTCCGCTTGCAGCAGATCCTTTTTTACAGGGAACTGGGGTTTAAGCTGGAGGAGATCAGAGAAGTGCTGGATGATCCGGAATTCGACCTGTTGCAGGCGCTTAAAGTTCATAAGGAGCGCCTTGCATCAGAAAAGAAACGGTTAAATGCTTTAATGGCGACTATTGACAAAACGATGTATCACTTAAAAAACAGAAAAATGATGAAACCGGAAGATTTATATAAAGGCCTGCCCAGAGAGCAGGCAGAGATCTGGCGAAAGGAAGCCATGGAAAAATGGCCAGGCCAGGTGGAACATGCGGAGAAGCAATTGCTGAAAATGGATAAAGCGAGTTTTCAGGCATTACAGGACGGTTTTAAAGCGAATACCCAAAAGCTGTTACAACTTAGCGACAGGAATCCTGCCGACGTAGAAGTGCAGTCGGAGATACGGAAACACTACGGCTATATTATGCGCTTCTGGGGAAGCCCGAAAACGACCAATGCGGAGGCGTATAAAGGTTTGGGAGACCTTTATGTGCAGGATGAGAGGTATACTAGGGTAGGCGGAAAACCCAATCCTGTTTTTGCGGAATTTCTGAGGGAAGCAATGCATTATTTTGCGGATACTGAACTCAGTCGGTAAGGTGTAAGAGGTATGGGGTGAAATAAGCATACTGTGGTTTCGGGCAGGACCGGGTACCTGCCCGGAATAAAACAGAAGCCTTTATAAATATGATGAGGCCCGACTGCTTTCAATCTGCTGCAAACCGGTGGATTTATATTCCGTAATAATTTACTCCATTTCGTATTCATGTTCAGCATCACGTATCTGGAGGGAGTCGTATACCTGTTCCAGTCCGTGTTTGTTTTCGGCCAGGACTACAAGAAAATCCCCGTTTTCCAGTACGGTAGCCCCATTTGGGGTAATATATTTTCCTTCCCTTTTTATCATGGCAATTATCGCGTTCTTGGGGAAATGCAGGTCCACGATTTTTTTGCCTACGGAAGGATTGTCCGCGTCCAGGTGTATTTCTTCTAATGCGGATTTGGCACTGTCGGACAAAAAGAGGTCTACCGGCGTTTTCCGTTTGACTTTTTCCGGAAGGGCCACATGAAGCAATTTGGCCACAACCGATAAGGTAGTCCCTTGTACGAGGACGGAGGTTGCGGACACAAAGAAGACGATGTTGAAGATAATGCCTGCTTTGTCTATACCGGCAAGTAAGGGATAAGTAGCAAAGACGATCGGAACGGCCCCCCGTAGTCCTACCCAGGAAATATACCAGCGTCGGCGTAGCTTCATTTTGAAGAACATGAGGCTGAGAAATACGCTGAACGGCCGTGCGATAAAGATCAGGAAAAGTGAAATAAGAATACCTATACCGAAGATGGGTGGAATATTACTTGGGTAAACCAGAAGCCCCAGGGTAAGGAACAGGGCTATCTGCATAAGCCAGGCCAGCCCGTCGAACATTCTCATGATGGTCTTTTTATGGATAATATCCTGGTTACCAAGATATACGGCGCAGAGGTATACCGCGAGAAACCCGTTGCCCCCTACGAAGTCGGTAGCAGAAAACGTAAAAAACATCAGCGCGATTACCAATACCGGGTATAAGCCTTCAAAATCTATATTGATCTTATTAATAACAAATTTACCGGCTTTACCGAAGAGAAAGCCCAAAAGTAGACCCAGGGAAATTTGTTTGAAGAACATCGGAACGACGGACCATATACTTTCATCCTGGTTTATTACCAGGCTCAGAAATGCAATAGTAAGGAAATACGCCATGGGATCATTACTCCCGCTTTCCAGCTCCAGTGTGGGACGTATGTTCGTTTTGAGGGCTATGTTTTTGGACCTGAGAATGGAAAAAACCGCTGCGGCGTCCGTTGATGAAACGATCGCGCCGAGCAACAGTCCTTCGTAGATGGTAAAGTCGGTGATGGCCCAAACGAAAAAGCCCACAGATGTAGCGGTAAGAAGTACGCCGAGGGTGGATAATGATATTCCCTGCCAGAAGACAGGTTTAATGGATTTCCAGCTGGTGTCCAGTCCCCCGGAGAAAAGGATAAAATTCAGAGATACAATACCGATGAACTGTGCCGTTCCGAGATCATCAAAATGGATACCCCCGATACCTTCGGAGCCGGCGAGCATTCCTATGGCGAGGAAGAGGATAAGGGTGGGAAGTCCCACACGATAGGAGGTTTTTCCGGCAATTATACTGATAAAGAGCAGGGCAGAGCCTATGAGTAAAATGTTCTCGGTAGTTATATTCATAATTATTAATTGTCTGAATGTAAGGGCATCATCGGCATCTATTCGAATGCTTCGTTATGCTGTTCCGTAACGCGAATAAAAGTAGTTCTTTTGGTCAGTTCCTTGAGACGTTGGGCTCCAACGTATGTACAGGTGGACCTGAGGCTCCCTAGAATGTCCTTTATGGTGTCGGCAACATCTCCTTTATAAGGGATTTCTACGGTTTTGCCTTCGCTGGCACGGTATTCGGCTATGCCCCCGGTATGTTTTGTCATGGCGGTTTCGGAACTCATACCATAAAATAACTTGTACTTGTGCCCGTCTCTTTCCAGGGTTTCTCCGCCACTTTCGGAATGCCCGGCCAGCATGCCTCCAAGCATTACAAAATCGGCCCCTCCACCGAATGCTTTGGCTATATCGCCGGGTATTTTGCACCCGCCGTCCGAAATGATCTGGCCACCCAGGCCATGGGCTGCATCGGCACATTCGATAATGGCGGATAACTGCGGGTAGCCCACCCCTGTTTTCACCCTTGTAGTACAGACGCTTCCGGGGCCTATACCTACTTTGATTATGTCTGCCCCGGCCAGCAGAAGTTCTTCTACCATTTCACCGGTAACTACGTTTCCGGCAATAATTACCTTATCGGGGAATTGCGCTCTGGTCTCCTTGACAAAAGAGACAAAGTGTTCGGAATAGCCATTGGCTACATCGATGCATATGAAAGTAATTTGAGGAAATTTTCCGAGCAGTGTATGCAGTTTCCCGGCATCCTGCTTCCCGGTACCGGTACTTATGGCAATATGATCTGCGATCCTTTTCCCGTCGTTTACCATAAAATCTTCCCATTGTTGTAGATCGTAATGTTTATGGATGGCAGTGATGAGTTGATGGGGGGCAAGGGCAGAAGCCATTTCAAAGGTTCCCACGGTATCCATGTTTGCTGCAATAACGGGTATGCCCTTCCATACTTTCCCCGTGTGCATGAATTTGAATTCCCTTTCCAGGCTAACGGCTGCCCTGGAATTGAGGGTAGACCGTTTCGGGCGTATCATTACATCTTTGAATCCCAGTTTTAAATCACTTTCTATTCGCATGGCAGCTACCTTTCCTTAATTTTTAATAAAGAAAAGAATTATGGCCAAAAAATCCTATGGGGAGATATGATTTTTTTGCCAGGATACGATGGGGTATGGTAATTTTTACCGGTTACGGCTTGTATGACTAAGAGGGGGTATGTAAAATCATCTTAGTTTCGGATATTTAACCGGATCGGTTTCATGCATTATACCGTATACCCTTTCGAAAATATCCTCTGCGTTCGGTTTGGAGAAGTAATCTCCGTCGGTTCCATAGGCCGGTCTGTGTGGTTGTGCGGAGAGGGTTTGCGGGGCACTGTCGAGGTATCTGTATGCTCCTTGTTTTTCCACCACTTCCTGCATCAGATAAGCCGAAGCTCCGCCGGGAACATCTTCATCGATAATGAGCAGTCGGTTTGTTTTCTTTACGCTTTCTGCGGTTTCATGGCGAATATCGAAAGGCAAGAGGGTTTGTGCATCGATTACTTCTGCGTCAATACCTACTTCAAGCAGGTCTTTGGCAACCTGTTCCACGATGCGGAAGGTGGAGCCATAAGAGAGCAGTGTAATATCCTTCCCTTCTTTTACGATCTCGATCTTTCCGATAGGAGTGCGGAATTCCCCGAGGTTTTCCGGAAGGTATTCTTTCAGGCGATACCCGTTAAGGCTTTCTATGATAAGGGCGGGTTCGTCACTCTCCATAAGGGTATTGTAAAACCCGGCAGCCTTGGTCATGTTCCTAGGAGTAAGGATATACATACCCCTGAGCAGATGTATGAGCCCTCCCATTTGTGAACCGGCGTGCCATATCCCTTCCAGGCGATGTCCCCTGGTCCTTACGATTACAGGTGCCTTTTGTTTTCCCATGGTACGGTAATGCAATGAGGCCAGATCGTCACTCATGGTCTGCAGGGCATACAGTATATAATCCAGATATTGTATTTCTGCAATGGGACGCAGTCCCCTGAGAGCAAGCCCTATGCCCTGGCCCAGGATGGTGGCTTCGCGTATTCCGGTATCGGCTACCCTGACTTCACCGTATTTTTTCTGGAGCCCTTCGAGCCCCTGGTTTACGTCCCCGATATTACCGCTGTCCTCACCAAAAACAAGGGCATTGGAATATTTGGAAAAAAGCTTGTCAAAATTATCACGGATCACAATACGCCCGTCCACCAATTCCGGATCTTCACCGTATTGTGGTGCTATTTCCGTTATAGCAGTGGCCCTGTCCGGAAGTTCACTATAGAGATGAGAACTGTATTTCGGTTGTTCTTCGTCGAGGTAGTTCTCTATCCAGACGGCCAGTTTGTCTTTTTCTTCCAGGTTTTCGTGTATTACATAACGCAATGCACGTCTGCTTAAAGAAAGTATATCTTTTTTAGCCGGTTCGTCTATGGCTATCAGGTCGTTTTTCAGTTTGTTGATAAAAGATTTATTGGCACTTTTACCGGCCAGGCTATCCAGCAGGGCAATAGCTTCTTTCTTCTTGCTTTTTACGGGAAATATAAATTCGGCCCAGGCTTCTTTTTTCGCTTCACGGACCTCTTTTTTTACTTCCTTTTCAAGGGCAATCAGTTCTTCTTCGGTTGCAAAGCCGTTGTCCAGAAGCCATTCTCTCATTTTTACATTGCAGTCATGCGCCCTTTCCCAGTCCAGTCTTTCCTTGTTCTTGTATCTTTCGTGTGACCCGGAAGTCGAGTGCCCTTGTGGCTGGGTAAGTTCCGTCACGTGGATAAGAACGGGTACATGTTCTTCCCTGGCCAGCCTTCCTGCGCTTTCATAAGCTTCTACAAGGGCGGGATAATCCCATCCTTTTACCACGGTGATTTCAAAACCGGGTTTGTCATCGCGCTGAAAACCTTTCAGGACTTCGGATATATCTTCCTTGGTGGTCTGGTGTCTTGCATGTACGGATATTCCGTACATATCGTCCCAGATACTGATTACCATGGGGACCTGCAATACTCCGGCAGCATTTATAGTCTCAAAAAAGAGACCCTCACTGGTACTGGCGTTCCCGATGGTACCCCATGCCACTTCGTTTCCGTTATCGGAGAAGTTAGTACTGTCCATGTCCCCGGCTTCCCTGTAGATCCTGGAAGCCTGTGCAAGTCCCAGTAATCGTGGCATTTGTGCTGCGGTAGGGGAAATGTCGCTACTGCTGTTTTTTTGTTGCATAAGGTTTTTCCAGCTTCCGTCTTCATTCAGATTATGGCTCAGGAAGTGGCCGCCCATCTGTCTTCCGGCACTCATGGGCTCTTTTTCTATATCGGTGTGGGCATACAGCCCCGCAAAAAAATGTTTTGCGGTCAGGCTTCCTATGGCCATCATAAAGGTCTGGTCACGGTAATAACCGCTGCGGAAGTCACCGTTTTTGAAGGCCCTGGCCATAGCGAGCTGGGGTGTCTCTTTCCCGTCACCGAATATACCGAACTTAGCTTTTCCCGTTAGGACTTCCCTTCGGCCGAGCAAACTGCATTCCCGGCTCATAACAGCTATTCTGTAATCGTACAGGACCTGGTTTTTAAAATCGTTGAAGGTGATATCTTTCGGGGAATCTGTTTCGGTATGCATGTCGTTATTTTAAGGGTGTACAAAATTAGGGAAAACATTCCGCTTTTGCAAGGCCGGCAGGAGGTCTTTTGGTGTTGTATTAGTAATTTAAAGCCTGTTTTTTTAATAAAAAATCAAATAAATGTTTGTATTCTGGATTTTATTGCGTTTTATCTAAAGAAAATGCGCTCTAATTTCTGTTAGGAGAAATTACACCTTCTTCACAAATTTAGTCAATATAACAATGTGTTGTCCTTCTATTTTGCCTTCTATTTGTTCGGGATTGTCATGTACAAGGGAAATTCTCCGGACGGCCGTGCCTCTTTTTGCGGTAATGGACGAGCCTTTTACATTCAGGTCTTTGGTGAGGACTACAGTATCCCCAGCTTCCAGTACGGCGCCGTTACTGTCCGTATGTTTTACGGTGCTTTCTTCATTAACAGTATTGGCAGCCTTTGCCCACGCCAGGGTTTCGTCATCGAGGTACATCATGTCCAGCAGGTCCTGGGGCCAGCCTTCCGCTTTCAACCTGTTGAGCATACGCCATGCCACAACCTGAACTGCAGGGACGGTACACCACATGCTGTCGTTAAGGCATCGCCAGTGGTTGATATCGGTGGTTTCGGGATTTTCTATCTGTTGCAGGCAGGTATCGCTGATCAGAATGCATGCGTCTGCTCCGTCTGCTGGCGCACCGGGTACTTCGTAAACTTTCAGATTGTCCGTGACCCCGCTTAACTCGCATACGGAGCCGCTTCGTGCGTGTAGTTGTTCTTCGATATTCATCAGTGTGGTTTTTGCACGGCAAATATAGGGGAATTAAAATTCCGCGATACGGAAAGTTTCTCCATACGCTAGGGCGTAGCCGCTTTTTTATTCTTTAATCCATACTGAAAAGGAACGGATTGTGATCAGAACCATTTCCGGGTAAACAGCTTAACAAGGGTTTTAGGGGAGAGGGTGACGATAAAGCGTATTTTTTCGTTGTACTGGGGCTGTGCGATTTCCCATCCGTTATTGGAGTAAAGCGGAAAATATAATTCAAAGTAATCGGTGACGAGGTTTAACCTTACCCCGGAATCGTAAACAAAACGTTCCGGTTCCAGTTTACTTTTTATCCAGCCGATATCGCCGTAAAGTTCCACCCATCTCCAGACATTGAAACTCGCATTGGCCGTTACCATCCAGTTATTGGCATAGGGATCTTGGAATTTCGATTTAAACCCTCCTTCGGCAATGATGATCTGCTGGCTCAGAATCCCGGAGGTTTCCGATCGTCCCAGATAGCCGAAATCGAACAGGTAATCCGTGGGACGGTCCAGGGCAAAACTGAAATAATCGGAACTGGTATCGTTGTAGATAAATTTCCCCGCGAACAAACGGAGGTTGAGCTGCCTGTTGTTCTGGTACAGTTTCCGGTATTCCAGGTCAAAAGATAGTTTGGAGAAATTATTGGCCAGTTGAAAATCGGTAAACCAGGAGAAATAATTAATGATACCGTTATTGGAGTATGAATACCTGGTATTGAAAACACTGTAATCGGGGTCTGTATTATCCGGATTGACTAAATTGTCCTTCTGCCGGATAACGTTTACAAAACGAAAGGTCAGGGATTCTTTTATATTGGACCGGAAATCATCTGTGCGGAAGCCCAGGCTGATTGCCGGCGTAATGGTGCTGTACCTGAGATCGGGGGCATAGTGATAGCTGGAACCGCTCACGGAAAAAGTGCTTAAATACAGGTTGTCCTGGTCCATATAGTTCCGGTAGGCAATAAGGCCGGAACCTACAAGCGATTTTCCTTTGGTGGCGAGAGAGGGTACAACATCGTATAAAAACGGTTGGGTCGTCAGGGTCTTGTTATGTAGTCTCATGCCCAATACTATGCCGTCATAATAATTATATGAAGCCGTGGGGACAAAGAAAACCTGGTTGTAATACGGATTTTCCGCATCCTTGAAGAATTGCAGTTTTATTCGCCGGTTCTGAGAGAAAAAGCCATTCAGAGACTTCCAGTTGTCACGCTGATTGAATTCGGGAATTATCTTATCGTAATTCAATACCAGTCTTTTTTCCTGATTATATGGAATGCGAAAGGTTTTTTCCCCGATAATATTTTCAAACCAGTATTTGGAGAGAACACTGTCGTTACGTACGCCGAACAGGGAAATGGGAACGTTGGTCCGCCGTTTGTTTTTGATGGTGACATAAACGGAATCTTCGGTCTTTTTTACTTTTTTTATGGTAAAATCTATCTTGTGCCGTGTACTTACGTACTCGTCAAAAAACCAATCTATATTCTTGGATGCGCCCTTTTTGAGGCTTTCTTCAAAATCCAGGGCATTCACGTATTCCAGGGAATGCTCCCGGTAGAATTCTTTTATTTTTTCGGATATACTGCCGTCTCCGAGATAGTCTTCGAGATATACCAGCCCCAGACCGGCTTTATACTTTCCTGCTATTTTTTCATTGAATTTAATGAGTTTGTCTTTAGGAGTGGCAAGAGCCTGGTCGAGATTCCTGCTGGCCATAAGCATAAACAATAACGGATATTGATCGTTAAAGCCTTTTTGCGCGATGTGAAAGCTTCTTACCAGCCATAATTCGGACAGTTTGCCCATCAGTTTCATGTCCGGATAAAATTCCTCGACATATTTTATCATCAGGTAAGTTTGTATGGCATCGGTGATCCAGCGATCTTTTCGGGTATCCAGGAACAAGGTATTTTCAAGATAATCGTTGAGTGTGGTTTTCAGTAGCTTCAGTTCGTACTGAAATTCCTCCGAGAACGGTCGCAGGAAAGATGGAAGCTGGTTGAGCCCGTAAAGCGGGTTTTTTCTGTATTCGGTTTCAGTGACCAGGAGTTTGGGATGAGGATATGTTCCGAGGTGATCGCATATATAATGTATGACCCGGTCTACGGCCTTTTTTCTTGCTTCGGGCCCCATTTCCCTGAATGCGATGTTCGTTGTGAGTGCGAGGTGTGTGTTGGTGTAGGTCTGGAAAGAATTCTTTTTTTCCAGGTACAGTTTCACATCATTCCTGTCATTTCCGATAAGTACGACCTGTTGCAAATCCCCGACCTTTTTGGTTTCGGAGATATCCAGATTGGTGTTCAGGGCATAGTGTTCCGGGTAGTTGAACACGACCTTGTAATCTGTTTTATCGGTATAGAGGTCGTCCAGGTTCTTATTGCTGTATATCACCCAGTCATCATTATAGACTGCAGGGGTGATATACCAGTATCGCAGGGTAAAATTCCCGTTATCATCAAAACCGTAGCGGGTAAATTCCGCAGAAGGTAACCTGACGGAATAGGAGAGTTTGAGCAAAAGGTCGTCGCCGGGATAAACGGGGAAATTGAGCTGGACTTTGATGATGTCTTCAGAATCCATCCGCTCCCATTTGATGGGGTTGAAATTTTTATCTACAACAGAGATGACTTTGGTGTTTCCGCGTACCCTGTTTTTGGCCAGGTGCAGACTTTTGTCAAACTCCTCGCCGAACCTTTTGGCCAATGCGGTGTTTTTTCCGGAGTAAGCATTGTTCCAGTCGGTCAGATAAATAGTGTTGAGCGTATCGCGGGAACGGTTGTGGAAAATGATTTCCTGCTGAATATTAATGGTTTTGCTCTCCGGAAGAAACCTCGCTACAATGGTCTGGCGATTTTGAGCCGAAAGACTTTGCGGTATTGTTAACAGGAGCAGGAGAATGAAAAGACCGCAATTCCGGGCAAAAAATCGCAGAGGTGCGTAACGGGTACACCTCGTTTCGGGAGATTTGATGTTTTTCTCAGGTTGCGGCATATAGGTCTTAAAAATTTGGACTGAGGTTAGATTCCTTATAAAAAGAATCCAGGATTTCCAGTACGTCATCTTCGGTATCCACAATTTTTACCAGGTCAATATCAAGAGGGCTGATATTGCGGTGGTGTTCCAGGAGAGAGGTGCGGACCCATTCGAAAAGGCCGCCCCAGAACTCGGCACCTACAAGTATGATGGGAAATTTACCGATCTTTTTCGTTTGTATCAGGGTGATGGCTTCAAAAAGTTCATCCAACGTGCCGAAACCACCCGGCATAACCACAAACCCCTGGGCGTATTTTACAAACATGACCTTACGTACAAAGAAATAATCGAAATGGAGATTTTTGTCGCTGTCAATATAGGGGTTGTCGTGCTGTTCGAACGGAAGGTCGATATTCAAACCTACCGAGGTACCGCCGGCAAGGTGGGCTCCCTTGTTCCCCGCTTCCATGATACCGGGACCTCCTCCGGTGATTACACCGTACCCGTGATTAACTATCTTATAAGCGATCTTTTGAGCGAGGTCGTAATATTTGTCTCCTGGTTTTGTCCTCGCTGATCCGAAGATGGACACGCAGGGGCCGATCTTGCTCATTTTTTCAAATCCGTTAACAAATTCCCCCATAATCTTAAAAATGGCCCAGGAATCGTTTGCTTTTATTTCATTCCAACTTTTGTGGTGATGTTTTTGATTCATATATAATATACTGTTTTTTACGTCAATCCCGGTTTTTTCCGGCATTTGTGTTCAGGGCTTTCACTCCCTGACCCGTTTTTTCAGATTGTAAACATAGATAATTTTACTTTTATCTATATTATAATAGAATTAAAATTTAATATTCGAAAACAGTGTTGTAATGCGGAGGGTAGTTTGCCGGTTTTCCTGTTTTTTATCGGTGTCTGTTCCCCGGGGCCCCGGAACAGTGTTTATATGGCAAAACATATATCCTGCAAAAAAAAACAGGTCGTATGTTGTTGCAGGGTATTTATTCCAATTCTTTTTTCAAAAATTTTGCCGTATAACTTTTGGGGTGTTTGCTCACTTTTTCGGGTGTTCCGGTAGTGATGACCTGTCCTCCTCCTTTGCCTCCTTCATAACCGATATCGATAAGGTGGTCTGCCATTTTTATCACATCCATGTTGTGTTCTATAATAAGAACGCTATTTCCTTTGTTAACCAACCGGTTCAATACTTCCATAAGCACCCTGATATCTTCGAAATGCAGTCCTGTTGTGGGTTCGTCGAGAATATAAAAGGTATTTCCGGTATCTCTTTTGGAAAGTTCAGTAGCGAGTTTTATACGCTGAGCCTCTCCTCCGGAAAGTGTGGTGGACTGTTGCCCGAGGGTAATATAACCGAGTCCCACTTCCTGGATGGTCTTTAATTTTCGGTATATCTTGGGGATATTCTCAAAAAAGTCAACAGATTCGTTGATGGTCATGTCCAGGACGTCCGAAATGGATTTCCCTTTATATCTTATTTCGAGGGTTTCCCGGTTGAACCGTTTGCCCTGGCAGGTTTCGCATTCTACATATACGTCCGGCAAGAAGTTCATTTCAATAACTTTTACCCCGGCCCCCTGGCAGGTCTCACATCTTCCCCCGGCTACGTTAAAGCTGAAACGTCCCGGTTTATAACCTCTTATCATTGCCTCCGGCGTTTTGGCAAACAGGTTGCGTATTTCGCTGAAAACACCGGTGTACGTTGCCGGATTGGACCTAGGGGTCCTTCCTATGGGCGATTGGTTGATGTCTATGACCTTGTCTATGTGCTCAAGTCCCTGAATACTCTTGTATGGCATGGGCTTTTTAACAGCATTGAAAAAATGGGCATTAAGGATGGGGTAGAGGGTTTCATTGATGAGGGTGGATTTTCCGCTTCCGGATACCCCGGTTACCCCGATCATTTTACCCAGGGGGAACTCTACATCCACATTTTTAAGGTTGTTTCCGGTGCAGCCCTTTAAAATGATGGTATTGCCGTTGCCTTCTCTTCTTTTTTCCGGGACCTCTATTTTGCGTGAACCATTGAGGTAGTCGGCTGTGAGAGTGTGGTGTTTTTTTACTTCGTCCGGATGTCCCTGAGAAATGATTTCCCCGCCATGTCTTCCTGCTCTCGGGCCAATATCAATAATATGGTCGGCCCTTTCTATCATGTCTTTATCGTGTTCTACCACGATCACGGAATTGCCGATATCCCTGAGTGATTCCAGGGAGTTGATAAGCCGTTCATTATCCCGTTGATGCAGTCCGATACTCGGTTCGTCAAGGATGTAGAGCACTCCCACCAGTTGCGAGCCTATTTGTGTGGCAAGGCGGATACGTTGTGCTTCTCCCCCGGAAAGGGATTTGGATCCTCGGTTGAGTGTGAGGTAATTAAGCCCCACATCCAAAAGGAATTGCAGCCTGGAGCGAATCTCCTTTAAGATCTCCTCGGCTATTTTAAGCTGTTTTTCGGATAGGTGTCCCGGAAGTTTTTCAAACCAGATTGCCAGTTCGGAAATATCCATGGAAGCCAGCTCCGCTATATTTTTTTCGTTGATTTTGAAATAGAGGGATTCTTTGCGCAGGCGGGAACCTTGGCATTCCGGGCAAATGACTTTGTCCATGTATTCCTTGGCCCATCGCTTCACCGAAGCCGAAGGATTTTCCCTGTACTGGTTCTGTATGAAGTTTATAATTCCTTCGAAGTCTATTTTATAGTCGCGTGTAATGCCGAGGGTCTTGGAGGCGACAGAGAATTTTTCATTTCCTCCGTAAAGGATCATGTTCTGGGCTTCTTCCGGGATATCTTTTATCGGATCGGTAAGCTTAAAGTTAAACCGTTCCGCAATAATTTCCACCTGTTTGAATATCCAGTTTTTTTTATACTCTCCCAATGGCACGATCCCTCCCGATTTTATAGTGGCATTGCGGTTGGGGATTACCTTTTTGAGATTGATCTCCCGCACTGTTCCTAGTCCGCTGCAATGCGGGCACATTCCTTTCGGAGAGTTGAAGGAGAAGGTATTGGGTTCCGGGTTGGGATAGGAAATACCGGTAGTGGGGCACATAAGGGTACGGCTGAAGTAACGTACCTGCTCTCCGCCGTGCTCCATGACCATCAGAACATCCTCGCCGTGGTACATGGCCGTGTTAATGCTTTCCATCAGGCGCTTCTGGAAGTCTTCGTCTTCGTTTACCTGCAGGCGGTCAATAACAATCTCTATATCATGGGTCTTGTACCGGTCTACTTTCATCCCCTTTTCCAGGTCCTTTATTTCGCCGTCCACACGTACTTTTACAAACCCCTGCTTGGCAATCTGCTCAAAGAGTTCGCGATAATGGCCTTTCCTGGATTTGATTACGGGAGCGAGGATGTAAACGCGTTTACCGGCAAAATCCTGGATGATGAGTTCTTTGATCTGTTCATCACTGTAACTCACCATCTTTTCGTTGGTGTTATAGCTGTATGCATCCGATGCCCTGGCATAGAACAACCGGAGGAAATCATATATTTCTGTGATGGTACCTACCGTAGACCTCGGAGATTTTGAAGTGGTCTTCTGCTCTATGGCGATGACGGGGGACAATCCGTCTATTTTATCCACATCCGGGCGTTCGAGCCCTCCCAGAAACTGCCGGGCATAGGCGGAAAAGGTTTCTATATACCTTCGTTGCCCTTCGGCATAAATGGTATCGAAAGCCAGGGATGATTTTCCGCTTCCGGACAAACCGGTGATAACCACAAGTTTCTCCCTGGGGATGGTGACATCGATATCTTTCAGGTTGTGAACTCTGGCACCGAGGACTTCAATGTTCTCTTCGAAATTCGTCATAAGAAATGCTTAAAAACAGCTTTTTGGACAAAGTGACGAAATTACGAATTTTCCGCTTATTAATGGGTGTAAGAGACCCCTGGATTTTTCAGGTTCAAAAATAACTTGTATAAAGTACCGGTTTTTCAGATTGTCGATATCCTGTCCGGACAATAATAGTGTGTTTTTACCCGTTCGGGTGGCCGGGGAAGTCCCATGGTCATTTCTTTCTTGTACTTTGATCCTGTTGTTTTGTCGGGAGAGGTGTTGTGGAAAGCAGGAACAGGAAGGGCAGTTTGGTTTCCGGTCGCCCGAACAATAAAGATAAAGGAATTTTTGATGTTGTTTCCCGGTAGAAAATTATGTTGCTGACCCCTAATTATATCCCATCGGGTGAAGTTTTCAGAAGCTTTTTTCCCTGTTGTATGTTTTCAGGTTTTTATAAAGTGTTGTAAATGTGTGGATAATACTGTGATAAAGAATGGTTAATTCCTCTTATATTTGCAGCGCAAAATTCAATACTCTATATCAAGATGAAAGCCGGAATAGTAGGATTACCCAATGTAGGAAAATCAACTTTGTTCAACTGTTTGTCCAATGCCAAGGCTCAGAGCGCCAATTTTCCGTTCTGTACCATTGAGCCGAACCTGGGAGTGGTTAATGTGCCCGATTACAGGCTGGAAAAACTGGAGGAACTGGTGCAGCCCGAAAGGGTTTTGCCTGCAACGGTGGAAATCGTAGATATCGCCGGACTGGTAAAAGGAGCGAGTAAGGGAGAAGGTCTTGGCAACCAGTTTTTGGGGAATATCCGGGAATGTCATGCTATCATTCACGTACTTCGCTGTTTTGACAATAGCAATATTGTGCATGTGGACGGCAGTGTAGACCCGGTAAGGGATAAAGAGACCATAGATATTGAACTGCAGCTTAAGGACCTCGATACCGTAGATAAACGCCTGGAAAAAGTGAACCGCGCAGCCAAGACCGGTGATAAGAATGCGCAAAAGGAACAGGCGGTACTGCAAAAATTCAAATCAGCTCTGGAAAGCGGGATTTCCGCAAGGGCGGTAGAGGTGAACGAAGAAGAAAAAGAGATCATAAAGGGTTTTCAGTTGCTTACGGCAAAACCGATCCTGTATGTATGTAATGTAGACGAAGCTTCAGCCAAAGACGGTAATGCCTATGTGGATAAAGTGAAAGAGGGCATAAAGGATGAAAACGCGGAGATCATAGTGTTGGCTGTGGCTACGGAAGCAGATATTGCGGAGCTGGAAGATTATGAAGAACGGCAGATGTTTCTTCAGGATATAGGGCTGGAAGAACCGGGAGTATCCCGATTGATCCGTGCGGCTTATAAGCTTCTGGACCTTCAGACCTATTTTACGGCGGGTGTTAAGGAAGTCAGGGCGTGGACCGTTCCCGTCGGTGCTACGGCACCACAGGCCGCAGGCGTTATTCATACCGATTTCGAAAAAGGATTTATTCGTGCCGAGGTTATAGGGTATAATGATTATGTAACCCTTGGCAGTGAAGCAAAGGTCAAGGAAGCAGGGAAAATGCGTGTAGAGGGGAAAGAATACGTGGTACAGGACGGAGATGTAATGCATTTCCGGTTCAACGTATAATCCGGAATATCGGGGAATGGCCGTTTTAGGGCTGTTCCTGTCTTTCACGACTCGCAAATTCATGTTTGCCGGGGTTTGTTAATCAACAATATTGCCACTACTGTTGTTGATTAATTTAATTTTAACGTCTTTCATATTTTAGGCGGAGTTGCTATATTAGCCAAAACCAAACTTCTTATAAAATGTCGCAAACATCTCAGTATACCGAAGACAATATACGTTCACTGGACTGGAAAGAGCATATACGAATGCGTCCCGGGATGTATATCGGTAAGTTGGGGGACGGTTCGAGTGCGGATGACGGTATCTACATCCTTTTGAAAGAAGTGATGGACAACTGTATAGACGAATTTGTGATGGGAGCGGGAAAGACCATCGAAATAAGTATACAGGGAAATAAGGTTACCGTGAGGGACTATGGCCGGGGAATCCCGCTGGGGAAAGTGGTGGATGTGGTATCCAAAATGAATACCGGGGGGAAATACGACTCCAGGGCCTTTAAGAAATCGGTGGGACTCAACGGGGTAGGTACCAAGGCAGTGAATGCGCTTTCTTCTTATTTTCGGGTAGAATCTACCAGGGACAACAAATCAAAATCCGCCGAGTTTGAAACCGGGAACCTGGTCAACGAAGAAGAATTATCCGAAACCTCCAGGAGAAGGGGTACCAAGGTGTCTTTTATCCCGGACGAAACGATATTTAAGAATTACAAGTTCCGGAACGAGTACATCGAACGGATGCTTAAAAATTATGTCTACCTGAACCCGGGGCTTACCATAGTTTTTAACGGAGAGAAATTTTATTCCGAAAACGGTCTTAAAGACCTGCTGGAGGACAATAACAATATGGATGATATGCTGTACCCGATCATCCATCTGAAAGGGACGGATATAGAGGTGGCAATGACCCATAGCAGGACCCAGTACAGCGAGGAATATCACTCCTTTGTAAACGGACAGAACACCACCCAGGGGGGGACGCACCTGGCCGCTTTCCGGGAGGCTGTGGTAAAAACGATCCGTGATTTTTACGGAAAGAATTACGATGCATCGGATATACGCAAATCCATTATAGCAGCTGTTTCCCTGAAAGTTATGGAGCCTGTCTTTGAGAGTCAGACCAAAACCAAACTAGGGTCTACCGATATGGGCGACGGATTGCCGACCGTAAGGACCTATGTCAATGATTTTATAGGTACGCAACTGGATAATTACCTGCATAAAAACGCGGAGACGGCCGAAAAGCTGCAACGGAAAATACTTCAGGCCGAACGGGAACGAAAAGAACTTTCCGGCATACGGAAACTTGCCAGGGAGCGTGCCAAAAAGGCCAGTTTGCACAATAAGAAACTCCGGGATTGCCGCGTGCATCTTATGGATATGAAGAACGAGAGGCGACTGGAATCCACCCTCTTCATAACCGAGGGAGACTCCGCTTCCGGTTCTATCACCAAATCGAGGGACGTCAATACCCAGGCGGTCTTCAGCCTTCGGGGAAAACCGCTTAATTCCTACGGGATGAGCAAAAAAGTAGTGTATGAGAACGAAGAGTTTAACCTTCTGCAATCCGCACTGAATATCGAAGAGTCTTTTGAGGATCTCCGGTACAATAATATTGTTATCGCTACCGATGCCGATGTGGACGGAATGCACATACGCTTGCTCCTGATCACGTTTTTCCTGCAGTTCTTTCCGGAGCTTATCAAGGAAGGCCACCTGTATATCCTGCAAACCCCGTTGTTCCGCGTGAGGAACAAGAAAGAGACTATTTATTGCTACAGCGAAGAAGAAAAGCAGGAGGCTATACGTAAATTGAAAGGGAAACCGGAAATCACGAGGTTTAAGGGGCTCGGGGAGATTTCCCCGGATGAGTTCAAATATTTTATCGGGGATGATATCAGGCTTGACCCGGTGATGCTGGACAAGGCGATGTCAATAGACAACCTTCTGGAGTTCTATATGGGCAAGAACACCCCGGACAGGCAGGAGTTTATTATTAATAACCTGAAAGTGGAACTGGACCTTATAGAGGAAGAATAGTTCTGTTTTTGTTGCAGGTATACCCTGCTCTTTTTATTAAAGTTACGAACAAACTCACCATACAAGTTTTTTAAATCTCTCTACATACACATGGAGGAAAATAACGAGAATCAAGATCTGAATAACGAAGAAACAAACGCAGATTCCATAACCCGGGTCACCGGGATGTATAAAGACTGGTTTTTGGATTATGCTTCTTATGTGATCCTGGAACGTGCCGTTCCTGCCATAGAAGATGGCTTTAAGCCTGTACAGCGCCGTATCCTGCATTCCATGAAAGAGCTGGACGACGGGCGCTACAACAAGGTAGCCAACATTGTGGGGCATACCATGCAGTATCACCCTCACGGGGATGCAAGTATAGGAGATGCAATGGTCCAGATAGGGCAAAAGGATCTGCTTATCGATACGCAGGGAAACTGGGGGAATATCCTTACCGGAGACGGTGCCGCGGCCCCCAGGTATATAGAGGCAAGACTCTCGAGGTTTGCCCTCGAAGTGGTATACAGTCCCAAGATCACGGAATGGCAGCTTAGTTATGACGGAAGAAAAAAGGAACCCATCAACCTGCCGGTCAAGTTTCCGTTGCTTCTGGCCCAGGGAGCCGAAGGTATTGCGGTAGGGCTTTCCACAAAAATACTCCCGCACAATTTTCTGGAACTGATAGATGCTTCCGTAAAATACCTCAAAGGAAAATCGTTTACCATATACCCCGATTTTCCTACCGCGGGTATTATGGATGTGTCCAACTATAATGACGGTAACCGTGGCGGTAAAATAAGGGTAAGGGCCAAAATATCCCAGTTGGATAAGAATACGCTGGTCATTACCCAGATACCTTACGGCTCCAATACCTCTTCCCTTATAGATTCCATACTGAAGGCCAATGAAAAGGGGAAGATAAAGATCAAAAAAATAGAGGATAACACGGCGGCCGAGGTAGAAATACTGGTGCACCTGCCTTCCGGTATTTCCCCGGATAAGACCATAGATGCGCTGTACGCTTTCACTTCCTGCGAAACTTCCATATCGCCTTTGGGATGTGTTATCGAGGATAATAAGCCTTTGTTTATAGGCGTGTCGGAAATGCTGAGGAGGTCTACGGACTTTACCGTGCAGTTGCTGAAACAGGAACTGGAAATACAGTTGCAGGAGTTCGAAGAGCAGTGGCATTTTGCTTCCCTGGAACGCATTTTTATAGAGAACAGGATATACCGTGACATTGAAGAAGAAGAGACGTGGGAGGGAGTGATATCTGCTATCGATAAAGGATTGCAGCCTCATATAAAACACCTGAAACGTGCCGTTACCGAAGAAGATATCGTAAGGTTGACGGAAATACGGATCAAACGTATCTCCAAGTTTGATATTGATAAGGCCCAGGAAAAGATCGAAGCGCTGGAGGGGGAAATAGAACAGGTAAAACATCATCTTGCAAATCTCATAGGGTACGCCATAGATTATTTTGCCAGGCTTAAAAAGACGTATGGCGAGGGAAGGGAGCGAAAGACAGAGATCCGTGTATTTGACGATATAGAGGCTACTAAAGTAGTTATACGAAATACCAAACTCTATGTAAACCGGGAAGAAGGTTTCGTGGGGACTTCCCTTCGGAAGGACGAATACGTTTGTGATTGTAGCGATATAGATGATATTATCGTGTTCACTAAAGAAGGGAAAATGGTGGTGACTAAGGTGGAGGCCAAGACTTTTATAGGTAAAAATATCATCCATGTAGCCGTATTCAGGAAAAAAGATAAACGCACTGTTTACAACCTGGTCTATAAAGATGGAAAAGGAGGTGCAAGTTATATAAAAAGGTTCCATGTTACGGGAGTAACAAGAGACCGGGAGTATGATCTTGCCCAGGGTAAAAAAGGTTCCGAAATACTTTATTTTTCCGCAAATCCGAATGGAGAGGCAGAAATGATAACCATATTCCTGCGCCAGGCCGGAAGTATTAAGAAATTGAAATGGGATGTGGATTTTGCCGATATCCTTATCAAAGGAAGGCAATCCAAAGGAAATCTCGTTACAAAATACGGGATTAAGCGTATAGAACTGAAGGAAAAAGGAGTGTCTACGCTCAAACCCAGAAAAATCTGGTTTGACGAGACGGTACAGCGGCTCAATGTAGACGGAAGGGGAGAACTTCTCGGGGCATTCAAAGGTGAAGACAGGTTGCTGGTGATAACACAGTCCGGCATGGTGAAAACCTTATCACCTGACCTTTCCGTGCATTTTGATCAGAATATGGTGGTACTCGAAAAATGGAACCCGAAAAAACCGGTCTCGGCAATCTATTATGACGGGGAAAAAGAAAAATATTTTGTCAAGCGCTTCCTTATAGAAAATGAGAACAAAGAAGAATTGTTTATTACGGAACATCCGAAATCCCAACTGGAAGTGGTATCCACGGAGTGGAGGCCGGTAGCCGAAGTGGAATTTGTAAAACCGAGAGGAAAACAGGCTCGGGAAAACCTGGTCGTTGACCTGGAAGATTTTATTACTATTAAGGGGATCAAGGCCCTGGGCAACCAGCTTACGGCCGAGAAGGTGAAGCAGGTGAACCTGCTCGACCCGTTGCCTTATGAAGAAGCCGAAGAAGCTGAATCGGAAGATGTGAATATGGAAGATGAAGATGATACCGTAAAAAAGGATCCCGACAGTGTAGAAGCTTCCGGAAAATCACAGATCCGTCTGGATTTTGAATAAAATATCTTCTGCGGAGGATAATGGAGATTTAAAATAACAGGAACAATGGTTAAGATATACAAGGAGTTTAAGGAGTTTGCTGTTAAAGGGAATATGATGGACATTGCCATCGGTGTTATCATAGGAGCATCTTTTAATAAGGTAACGGATGTTCTGGTCAAGAAAATACTGATGCCGCCCGTGTCCCTGCTGGTTTCAGACGTGAATTTTAAAGATAAAGAGTGGGTTCTTCGTAAAGCCATTACAGGCGAAAAAGGAGAGGTTGTGGCCAATAAGGTAGCCATAGGTTACGGGGAACTCGTGGAATCTTTTTTTGATTTCCTCATTATTGCTTTCTGTATGTTCCTGGTGGTGAAAGGAATGAACCGCCTGCGGAACAAGGCGCAAAACCCGGCCGATAAAACAGAAAAAACCCCGAAAGATATCGAGTTGCTGGCGGGGATCAAGGATCATATGGAGGAACAGGTCGGCCTCATGAAAAAGTTTATGAAAAAAGAAGATAAATGACCTAAAACCACACTACAGATCAGGGTTCTTCCCCTATTCCTGCTCCCGGGGCATTGTTTTTAACGGAATCGATGCCGTTTTCCATCCCGGCCTCCGAGGCATACATCTGGCTGGTGCCGATAATCTGTCCGTTTCCCGCTTTCAGGTTGAAATAAAACTTGCCGTTCTTGGCTGTTTTTCTTTCGAATTTGGTTTCGTCCTGGGCATTTTTCTTTACCGAAGCTATCCCGTTTTCAGCAGCACTTTTACTGCTGTACGCCTCACTGCTCAGGATTACTTGTCCGTTTTTGGCCTTTAAAGTAAAGTGAAAGCCCCCTTTGGTATTCTTCTTTAATTCAAACATAGAGGTACTGTTTTTGGTTGTGAGTAGTAAATATACTAAAAAAAGAGGAAGCCTGGTGTTAAATTATTGAGGATGCCTGGATGTGCTACATGAAGTCGTGAAGTGAAAAAGCCTGGAAACCCGGCGATTAATGCGTGGTGGTTCGCAGGCTTTTGCTGTTGTTTTCCGGATGGTCCGTAAGATCATTTAAACATATCCATTCCCGGAATATTTGGCATGCCATCTTTAGCTACGGAAGCAAGTTCGGCCTCGTTTACCTTTGTAGCCTTTTCTATTGCCTTGTTTAAAGTGATAACCAAGTAATCTTCCAGCTGTTCACGATCTTCGAACAGGGAAGGAGCAATGTCGACAGCCTTGATCTGTCGATTTGCCGTAATGGTGATTTTCAGCAAACCATCACTTGAACTTTCATCTATTAAAACACTGTCTAAGCGTTTTTTAGTCTCCTCGATCTTTTTCTGGGTTTCTTTGAGTTTCCCCATGATCCCGGTTAAATCTCCAAACATTATTTCCTGATTTTAAAGAATTGTAAAAGCAAAATTATTAAATTGTACTGCTTTTTGGGCGAAAATATTATAAAATCGTTATGAAAAAAATAAGTGTCTTGCTTATTATAAGTGTTATTTTTGCAACATCTTGTAAAAATGAAAATACTTCAAAAGTGACCAAAAACATTACACCTCCCATTGCGGAAAAAAAAACTACTTCTTTAAAAAAGCACGGTGACATACGAATAGATGACTATTTCTGGATGAACGAAAGGGACAATCCGGAGGTTATAGATTACCTGGAGCGGGAAAATGACTATAATGAGAAAATGACTGCGCATACCAGGCTGTTCCAGGAAAATCTCTTCGAAGAAATGAAATCCAGGATCAAGGAAGATGATGAATCCGTTCCTTATTTCTATAACGGTTACTGGTATGTTACCCGCTATGAGACCGGAAAAGACTACCCGGTGTATACCCGGAGGAAAGATTCGCTGGAAGGGAAGGAAGAGATCCTTTTTGATTGCAATGAGATGGCAAAGGAGCATTCTTATTTCCAGTTGAAAGGGATTAACATCAGTCCGGACAACAAACTGGCCGCGTTTGGTGTGGATACCATCAGCAGGAGGATATACACTATCCGGGTGAAAAACCTGGAGACCGGGGAGATATATCCACTGGAAATTGACAATACTACCGGGGGAAGTACCTGGGGTAACGATAACAGAACACTGTTTTATACGGTCAAAGACCCCAAGACCCTGAGATCGGAAAAAATTTACAGGCATATCCTGGGGCAGGAAAAGGCGGATGAACTCGTATATCATGAAAAGGACGATACCTTCAATGCCTTTGTGTATAAGACAAAATCCAGAAAGTACATTGTGGCAGGGTCACACAGTACACTTACTACCGAATACAGTATACTTTCTGCCGACGAACCTACCGGGGATTTTAAGGTTTTCCAGCCTAGGACACGCGGACTGGAATATAGTATCTCGCATTATAACGATCATTTTTATATTGTGACCAATACAGACGGTGCTACCAATTTCAAACTCATGAAAACAGCCGAGACCAATACCGGAAAAGAACATTGGGAGGAGGTATTGCCGCACCGGGACGACGTTTTGCTGGAAGATATAGATATTTTCAAGGATTTTCTGGTAGTCAGCGAACGAAACCAGGGACTGAACAAGATACGTATTATGCGCTGGGATGGAGAAGAGGACTATTACCTGCCTTTTGATAATGAAACCTATACGGCCTACACCGGTACAAATATCGAATTCGATACGGATATTCTCCGGTATGGCTATAATTCGCTTACCACACCGCTTTCCACTATAGATTTTAATATGGTTACCCGCGAAAAAGAGGTGAAAAAAGAGCAGGAGGTGCTGGGAGGAAAGTTCAATAAAGATAACTATACATCCGAAAGGATATGGGCAACGGCACGGGACGGCAAAAAAGTTCCCGTTTCCCTCGTATACCGGAAGGGGATTAAAAAAGACGGGAAAAATCCGTTGCTGTTGTATGGTTACGGATCGTACGGTTCTACGATAGACCCTTATTTTTCCACGGTAAGGCTCAGCCTGCTGGACCGTGGCTTTATCTATGCAATTGCACATATCAGGGGAGGAGAATACCTCGGAAGACCCTGGTATGAAGACGGAAAACTACTCAAAAAGAAGAATACATTCACCGATTTTGTAGATTGTTCTCAGTTCCTGATCGATGAAAAATATACCTCCCCCAAACACCTTTACGCGATGGGAGGTTCTGCCGGAGGGCTGCTTATGGGGGTTGTGGTAAATATGGCGCCGCAACTCTATAACGGTGTCGTTGCAGCAGTACCGTTTGTGGATGTGGTGACCACGATGCTGGACGAATCCATACCGCTGACTACCGGTGAATACGACGAGTGGGGCAATCCCAATGACAGGGAATACTATAATTACATAAAATCCTACTCTCCTTACGATAACGTAAAGGCGCAGGCATATCCCAATATGCTGGTAACGACCGGGTATCACGACTCTCAGGTGCAGTACTGGGAACCTGCGAAGTGGGTGGCCAAGTTACGGGATTTAAAAACAGATAATAATTTACTTCTTTTTCATACCAATATGGATGCGGGCCACAGTGGTGCCTCGGGGCGTTTTGAAGCACTTCGGGAGGTCGCGGAAGAGTATGCTTTCCTGTTAGATTTGGAGGGAATTAAAGAGTAATAAAAAAAAATAACTAAATTTGCTCGGTTTTTGGTTTTTTTAAAAGAACCGACTTTGAAACCAAATACAAGTTATATGGAACAAAAGATTAAGGCTTACGATAACGTATTAGAACTAATCGGAAATACGCCAATTATAAAACTTAATGCCATAACCAATTCCCTCCAAGGAAATTTTTATGCAAAAGTTGAAGCTTTTAATCCCGGCCACTCCACGAAAGACAGAATAGCGCTTCATATCATTGAACAAGCAGAAAGGAGCGGAATTCTGAAACCGGGAGATACGATCATCGAAACAACCTCGGGAAACACGGGGTTCAGTATTGCAATGGTGAGTATCGTAAAAGGGTATGATTGTGTACTTGCCGTAAGCTCCAAATCCTCGAAAGATAAAATAGACATGCTGCGCTCTATGGGGGCCAAAGTATATGTATGCCCTGCTCATGTAAGTGCCGATGACCCGCGGTCATACTACCAGGTGGCAAGGCGTATGCACGAAGAGATTAAAGGGTCGGTTTATATAAACCAGTATTTTAACGAGTTGAATATCGATGCCCACTATAACACTACGGGCCCCGAAATATGGAAACAGACAGGCGGAGCCATTACTCACCTTATAGCCTGTAGCGGAACCGGGGGGACTATCTCCGGGACTGCCAGATACCTCAAAGAACAAGCCAAAAAGAACGGTACGAAAATAAAAGTCATAGGTGTAGATGCCTATGGTTCCGTACTCAAAAAATACCACGAGACCGGGGAGTTCGATTCCAAAGAGATATACCCGTACCGGATAGAAGGTCTCGGTAAAAACCTTATCCCTACAGCAACGGATTTTGATGTTATCGATAAGTTCATCAAGGTAACCGATGAAGAAAGCGCACATACCGCAAGAGAGGTATCCAAAACGGAAGGCCTTTTTGTCGGTTATACCAGCGGAGCGGTGATGCAGGCAGTCAAACAGCTTTCCGCAGAAGGGGAATTTGATAAGAACAGCAATGTTATTATGATATTTCCCGATCACGGTTCCAGGTATATGAGTAAGATATACAGTGATGAATGGATGCGGGAACAAGGATTTTTTGATAGTAAAAACATTGAAGAGGAACAGAAAATAGAATACATTAAGTAAGAATTTTCTAAGACATCCGCATTTTTGCGGATGTTTGTTTACAAAATAGGCACTAATAGTTCATATCTTCCCGAGAATTTTTGTGAACGAATTCTTAAAATACGTAATTTAGCTTGTTCGTGCTAAAGAAAATTTATCTTAAATTTTGAGATCTACATGAAGGATTTATTTGATAGGATCATTGAAAATAAGGGACCATTGGGAAAATGGGCTTCGCAGGCGGAAGGATATTTTGTTTTTCCGAAACTCGAAGGGCCGATTTCCAATAGAATGAAGTTCAATGGTAAAGAGGTTATAACCTGGAGTATTAATGATTATCTGGGGCTTGCCAACCATCCCGAGGTGTTGAAGGCAGATGCCGAAGCGGCCGCGGAGCACGGTTGTGCATATCCCATGGGAGCCAGAATGATGAGCGGACATACCGATGTCCATGAGCAACTTCAGAACGAACTTGCGGCTTTTGTTAAGAAAGAAGCGGCATATTTGCTGAATTTCGGTTACCAGGGGATGGTCTCTGCAATAGATGCATTGGTTACCAAGGATGATATTATTGTTTATGATGTGGATTCCCACGCTTGTATCATAGACGGCGTGCGCCTGCATATGGGTAAACGGTTTACCTTTATGCACAATGATATAGACAGTCTTGAAAAGAACCTGGAACGGGCCACTAAAATGGCGGAACAGACCGGAGGAGGAATACTTGTTATCTCCGAAGGCGTGTTCGGTATGCGTGGCGAGCAAGGAAAACTGAAGGAAATCGTAGCGCTTAAGAAAAAGTATAAGTTCCGTCTTCTGGTGGATGATGCCCACGGTTTCGGGACCCTGGGAACTACCGGGGCGGGAGCAGGAGAAGAACAGGGAATTCAGGAAGATATCGATGTGTATTTTGCCACGTTTGCCAAATCTATGGCGAGTATAGGGGCATTCCTCGCGGGAGACAAAGAGATCATCGATTACCTGAAGTACAACCTGCGTTCGCAGATGTTTGCAAAATCCCTGCCTATGGTGTTTGTGAAAGGAGCACTGAAACGCCTTGAGATGCTGCGCACCATGCCGGAGCTGAAAGGTAAATTATGGGAAAATGTGGATGCGTTACAGAACGGCCTCAAAGACCGGGGCTTTAATATCGGTACAACCAATACCTGTGTCACCCCGGTATACCTGAACGGAAGTATCCCGGAAGCCATGGCACTGGTCAAGGACCTCAGGGAGAATTACGGGATTTTCTGTTCTATCGTAGTATATCCCGTAATTCCGAAGGGATTGATACTTCTTCGTATGATCCCGACAGCAACGCACACACTCGAAGACGTTAGCGAAACACTCGATGCCTTTTCGGCAATCCGTGACCGTCTGGAAAACGGAACCTATAAAAGGCTGTCAGCTGCCGTAGCTGCGGCGATGGGAGAGTAGTTTTCCGAAAAACACATACAAACCGGAAAAGGATGTTGCAGGTCATTTGCGACATCCTTTTTTTATTCCGGTTCCGGGTAAAAAGCAACATCATAAAATATTTTTTCCGGCGTTTTATAAAAAATGTCTCTTTCTGATAAAAATCATTTTTTTCAAAATACTTTTGGGAAACAATAGGTGATAAGGAGAGAATTACTTAATTTGTATAGGTAGACAGCAGTGGTATGTAATGGGGATTTCCGGCGATAGAACGAAGAAAATTGCTGTTTTTGAAACCGTATTATTTAATAGAATTATTCGAATGAAAAAAATTATTATTGCCATTGACGGTTATTCTTCGACCGGTAAGAGTACCATTGCCAAAAGACTTGCTAAAGAACTGGGGTATATCTATGTAGATACCGGGGCTATGTATAGGGCGGTTACGTTGTATGCTATGGAAAACGGTTTATGCGGAGATGAAGGTATAGACCGGGAAGGCCTTATCGGAAAACTGGATGACATCAAAATCCGTTTTGTGCTTAACAATACCCTCGGATACGGAGAAACATATCTCAACGATGTGAATGTGGAGGAAAAAATAAGAAGTATGGATGTTTCCAACCGGGTAAGTGGTGTGGCTGCCATTTCCGAAGTAAGGCATAAACTGGTGGAAGAGCAGCGTGCAATGGGAAAAGACAGGGGAATTGTCATGGATGGCAGGGATATAGGAACCGTAGTCTTTCCGGATGCGGAGTTAAAACTGTTCATGACCGCTTCCCCGGAAATCCGTGCGACCAGGAGATATAAAGAACTGTTGGGCAAGGGGAAAGAAATATCCTTTCAGGAGGTCCTGAAAAATGTAACCGACAGGGACTACATAGATTCACACAGGAAAGATTCACCTCTCTTCCGGGCTCCGGATGCTATTGAACTTGACAATACGGACATGGGAAAGAACGAGCAGTTTGAACGTATCTATAATCACGCCATGCGGATCATAAAAAAACAGGATGAGTAAAAAAACAGCCCCGGATTTAAATGAAATCCGGGGCTGTTTTTTTTAAGACAGTCGGGGAATGACCAGCTCCTGGTCCGGGTGAATAAGGTCCGGATTTTTCAGTTTATCCGTATTGGCCTGAAAAATGGTGTTGTATTTAGAAGCATCCCCATAGTATTTTTTGGCAATTTTACCCAGGGTTTCCCCTTGTTGAACCACATGGCGGTGATATACGGAAGCATCGGTCTCTTCCACCCGTATGTCCGCCTTAATATCAGTAGGCTGATTGCCGCCTATTTCCTTGATCTTGTCCCAAAGCACGTTTTTTTCGTATTGTGTTTTGGTTGTTCCTTTCAGTTTCAGAATGCCATCGGCTTCTTCCACACTGCCGTTTTTGATCTTTAATTCCGTACCCAGGTCGAGTACCGGCTGATATTTTGCTTTAACACTCATAGTTTTGTACATTTATTGATTAGAGTTCTACCAAATATAAGCATTTTGTGAAGTATTTTTAGTGTTAACACTGTCAAATAAACATTATAAAATAGGTGAAATGCACGAAAAGGAGGACGAAATATAGAAATTATTAATACCGGACTGTCTTTATTGGAAATTCCGCAACATTTTTTCCACTGTTTATGGTCGATTTTAAACAAATACGTTTATTTTCGTCCCGGAAAACAGCATACCGTTTTCTCTTGCAGTAGTTATGTACTGTACAATGCGGTATGGAAGGGGAACCTGCCGGTTCTTTTTCCGGTATTAAATGACCTTTTTAATGAGAAACAGTAAATGGAAAAAATTTTTGAAGACACAAAAACTGCCTTCGCCCTAAAAACCGATGTAGAACTGGAGAGGGCGTATTTTCTATTTAAGCTGATCGCGAATCAGCCCTTGGTACGGATTGGTACGGCTGTGACCAACTTTGCCATAAAAACACATCTCCCTGTCGAGGGACTTATACGGTCTACCGTATTCGATCATTTCTGCGGAGGTGTCAACGAAGAAGACTGTATGCCGGTCATCGACAAATTGTATGAAAAAGGAGTTTCTTCCGTACTCGATTATTCCGTGGAAGGAAAAGATGAAGAAAACCCGCTTGACGAATCTCACCGACGGGTTATAGATATACTGAATTTTGTTAAAGAAAAGGATTCTATCCCTTTTGCTGTTTTCAAACCTTCGGGGTACGGAAGGTTTTCCCTGTTCCAGAAAATCAATGAAGGTAAAAAACTTACCGTGAGGGAGCAGGATGAATGGGACAGGGTGGTAAACCGCTTTGATTCTACCTGCCGCAAGGCACATCAACTGGATGTAGCGCTGCTGATAGACGCAGAGGAAAGCTGGATACAGGAAGCGGTAGATAATCTCATCACCGATATGATGCGCAAGTACAACAAAGAAAAAGCCGTGGTATATAATACCCTGCAAATGTATCGTCACGATCGGATGGATTATCTGAAAAAACTTTATAAACAGGCCGAAGAAGAAGGATTTTGCGTAGGGATAAAACTGGTTCGTGGTGCCTATATGGAAAAGGAGAACGAAAGAGCAGAGGAAATGGGGTATGCCAGTCCCATTTGTCCTTCCAAGGAAGCTACCGATAATAATTACAACGAAGCCGTGGCATATATGATAGACCATCTGGACCGTATGGCTATCTTTGCCGGTACGCATAACGAAGAGAGTTCATACCTGCTTATGGAGCTTATGGAAGAACGCGGTATAGCCAAGGACGATCCCAGAGTGTGGTTCGGACAGTTATACGGGATGAGCGATCACATAAGTTATAACCTCGGGGCACGCGGATATAACGTGGCAAAATACCTGCCTTTCGGACCTGTAAAAGATGTTATGCCCTATCTGATACGCCGGGCAGAAGAAAATACTTCTGTGGCCGGGCAAACCAGCCGGGAATTGTCTTTACTTAAAAAAGAACGAAAAAGAAGAAAACTGTAATTTTTGCAGGTGGCATAAACGGGGGTATTACCGCATTCAAAAATGTTAGTATATTTGAAACGTATAAAACCATTGTGTATTGTTACTTTCTCTTTCCATAAAAAACTATGCGCTCATCGACGACCTCAGGGTTCGTTTTGACAGGGGACTTACCATTATTACCGGTGAAACCGGAGCGGGAAAGTCTATTCTGCTGGGCGGGTTGTCCCTTATACTGGGTAAAAGGGCCGACCTGAACAGTTTAAAGGACAAAGAGAAGAAATGTATCGTGGAAGCCGAGTTTTCCGTGGAAGATTACCATCTGGAATCTCTTTTTACCAAACTCGATCTGGATTACGAACCCCATACAATCATTCGCAGGGAAATACTTCCCGGCGGTAAATCCCGGGCTTTTGTAAACGATTCCCCGGTAACCCTTGATGTACTTTCGGCGCTGAGTATACGGCTTATAGATATTCACTCCCAGCATCAGACCCTGCAGCTTACCGATAACGATTTCCAGTTTCAGGTAATAGATGCCATAGCGGGAAATAAAGGGAACATAGAGAATTATAAGACCAGGCTGTCAGAATATCATAAAGCTAAAAAGGAACTTCAGAAATTAATAGACTTTCAGCAGGAAGCAGACAAGGAACAGGATTATAACGCTTTTTTACTGAAAGAACTCCAGGATGCCCGGCTGCAACCGGGAATGCTCGAAGAAATGGAAGAGCATTTTGAGGCACTGAGCAATGTCGAAGAAATAAAGGAAAAGCTGGCTCTCTCTTCCCAGCTGCTCAGTGATGAACAGAGCGGAATCCTGGTAAACCTGAACAGTATGCGGAATGCACTGGGGAAACTTGCCGGGTACGGTGCCAGGTTTGAAGAATTGCAAAACAGGATCAATTCCGCTTTCATAGAACTGGACGACACATTCAATGAGATACAGAATATAGACGAAACCGTCGAGGCGGATCCGGAGCAACTGGAACAGGTAAACACCAGGCTACAGCTTATCTATGACCTGCAGAAGAAACACAATGTCCTGGAAGTGGAAGAACTTATACGGATCCAGAAGGAACTCGAAGAAAAAGTCTCTGTCACGGAAAACCTGGAGAACGATATAAAGGACAAACAGCTAAAGGTACTCCGGCTGGAAGAAGAACTGGACGCAAAAGCCCTGAAAATACACGAGAAAAGGGTGAAAGAAGCCCCTAAGCTAAAAAAGTATCTCGAAAGTTCGTTGACGAAGCTCGGAATGCCCAATGCTACTTTCCGGATAGAGATCAAATCCACTACCTCGTTTTTTGCCAACGGTAAAGACGAACTGCACTTTTTGTTCTCCGCGAATAAGGGGACCGGCTATGGCGAATTGAAAAAAGTGGCGTCCGGAGGCGAACTGTCCAGGATAATGTTGTCTATAAAAGCCGTGCTGGCACGCTACGAAAAACTCCCAACTATTATGTTCGATGAAATAGATACAGGGGTTTCCGGTGAGGTATCCGATAAGATGGGGGATATTATGAAAGAGATGGGAAACAGCATGCAGGTTTTTGCCATTACCCACCTGCCGCAGATAGCAGCGAAAGGAGCCGGGCATTTTAAAGTATATAAACAGGATTCGGGAGAAGTGACCTCCACCCGGATGAAAGCATTATCTACCGATGAACGTATCGTGGAGATAGCCGAAATGCTGAGTGGTAAAAATATTTCCGAATCGGCCATATCACATGCCAGGGAATTATTATTATTGTGATGAAATTCAGGTTGAGATCTTGTGTTTCGGGTTTGTGATTAACCTGTCATTTTCAACCTGTAACCTCAGAGTTAAACCATAAACGACAAACATAACAGATAGAAATGTACAATTTATTAAAAGGAAAAAAGGGAATTATTTTCGGGGCGTTGGACGAAAACTCCATTGCCTGGAAAACTGCAGAAAGAGTTCATGAAGAAGGAGGTACTTTCGTACTTACGAATGCCCCCATCGCTATGCGTATGGGACAGATAAAAGCACTGGCGGAAAAAACAGGTTCAGAGATTGTGCCGGCAGATGCCACCAATCTGGAAGATCTGCAGGCCCTCGTGGAAAAATCCATGGAAATCCTGGGAGGTAAACTCGATTTTGTCCTACATTCCATAGGGATGTCTGTGAATGTCCGTAAAGGAAAACACTATACGGACCAGAATTACGATTTTACTACCAAAGGATGGGACGTTTCTGCGGTTTCTTTTCATAAAGTGCTGCAAACCCTGCATAAAAATGACGCCATGAACGAGTGGGGAAGTATAGTTGCATTGACTTATATGGCAGCTCAGCGTACATTCCCGGACTATAACGATATGGCCGATAATAAAGCTTATCTCGAATCGATTGCCAGAAGTTTCGGCTATTTCTACGGAAAAGATAAAAAAGTGAGGGTAAATACCATTTCCCAGTCTCCGACCCCTACCACGGCAGGGCAGGGAGTTAAAGGGTTTGATGGTTTTATCGCTTATGCCGATATGATGTCTCCCCTGGGTAATGCTACGGCCGGAGAATGTGCGGATTATACCGTATCGCTTTTCTCCGACCTTACCAAAAAAGTGACGATGCAGAACCTGTATCACGACGGAGGTTTCTCCAATACCGGCGTGAGCAACGAGGTTATGGAGAAGTTCATGAAATAATCATGAAAATAACAGCAATAAAAAAATCCCGTCGTCAGGCGGGATTTTTTGTTTTATTGGCCTCGGGTATAGTTCAAAATCTGCATTTTGCCTCTAAAACTAGAGTACAATTTCGTTGCTTAGTAAAACTTGTGGACTTCAGTCTGTAGAGATTTGGTAATCCGTAAATTTACCCGTGCATGGTTTCCTTCCTGCCCAGGTTTTTCATTATTTCCGCTTCATATTCCAGCAATTCCTGCCATTTGCGGTCCACTACTTCACGATTACTACCGTATTGGCGGGCAAAAGAGAGGAACATGGTATAGTGGTTGGCCTCACTGGTCATGAGGTTCCTGTAGAATTCCGCCAGTTCCCGATCCTGTATGTTTTCTGATAACAAACGAAAACGCTCACAGCTCCGGGCTTCAATCAGGGCGGCGTATAACAGCCGGTGAACGAGATGGTTTTCCCGGCTGCCACCTTTAGGGAAGAATTTCATCAGTTCTACCACGTACAGGTCTTTACGTTCCCTGCCCAACACCCAGCCGCGGGCAATAATCCTGTCATGTACCATTTTAAAATGGCTTATCTCTTCCTTTACCAAAGCGGTCATGGCCTGTACCAGTTCCGTGTATTCGGGGAAGGATACGATGAGGGAAATGGCCGTGCTTGCCGCTTTCTGTTCGCAATAGGCATGGTCAGTAAGTATTTCTTCAATGTTTTTCTCTACGATATTTACCCATCTGGGGTCCGTAGGCAGTTTTAATCCTAACATGATTTTCCGTATTATCAGCTATTTCTATCAGTTTGTTTTCGAAACGATTCCGGGGATACTGATTCCTTATTGCATAGGGATAAAATTTTTTTAGTACATGACAAATATACTAAAATCCCGCAGTGCAGCCGGGAACCATTTTGATGCCGGGAGACAGGCATATCTGTATAGAAAGTTCATATCCGATGTTATGGAGTTGAGAGGGTAAGAGTCGGGAAGGTGAATATAGATTTCTTTGGATGAGGTGCTTACAGGCTTTTATACGACACCGAAGGCCCGTTTTGTTACGGACAATACCAATAATTTTTAAAATCACTCCTGTTGTCCGTGGATTTGTGGCCGAAATATGCAGACTTCAGAGGAAAGTAAAGAGCATCTATAACTCCGGACTTCTCAACTCCAAAACTGAAAAACAACCGGCACCAAACCCGTTTGACCTTGAAAATACTTTTGCCGGATTCAGGTTAGGAGTTGCCTGTTTTCATGGAACGCTGCAGCATTTCGAAGAACAACGCTATGGTGATTACCAGGGAGCAACCTATAAAATTCAGCCATAAATAACCTATTCGTTCATCGGCGTAGACAAAACTGTAATAAATAAAGAAAATAATAATCTGGGTGAACACGGCTGCCCAAAAGACTGCATTTCCCCGTACAAACCGGAAAAAGAAGGCGAGCAGGAATATGCCTAGTACATTACCGTAAAATACCGATCCTATAATATTTACCAGCTGGATGAGGTTATCGAGCAATGAACCGAAGTTGGCAAATGTAATGGCAATAAGCCCCCAAAGCAGGGTAAACCATTTGGAAGCCGAGAGATAATGACTGTCCTGTTTTTCGTTTTTATGACTTCTCTTGTAGAGGTCTATTGTAGTAATGGTCCCGAGGGCATTCAGTTCCGAAGCGGTAGAAGACATTGCGGCGGAAAGAATAACCGCCAGCAGCAGTCCTATAAAGCCCGTAGGGAGATTGTTGAGAATAAAATGGATAAACACGTAATCTTTGTCATTCGTTTCGATGGCCGGGTCCGCTTTTTCTATAAGCTTCCTGGCCTTACTCCTGTTTGCCCTTTCCTGTTGGTTTATGTACTGGATTTTTCGTTTGGCCGCCATCGTCATCTGGTAGTCCTTGACGTTCAATACTCCGGAATAATATTCCTGTGCCATTTTTTTCTCGGTTTCCAGGGCCTGGTGCTCTTTTTCCAGTTGCCTGTACTCATCAGCATAAGAAGAATTCATAACGGCTTCCGTTGCTGCGGGATTAAAGTTGAGGGGAGAGGCGTGGTATTGGTAAAAGACAAATACCATTACCCCCACAAGCAGGATAAAGAACTGCATGGGAACTTTCAACAGGCCGTTAAAGATAAGCCCCATCTGGCTTTCCCTTACGGATTTCCCGGAGAGGTATCGTTGTACCTGGCTCTGGTCCGTACCGAAGTAAGACAGCATCAGAAAGAACCCGCCGGTAATTCCGCTCCAGAAGGTATACCTGCTCTGAGTGTCCAGTGAAAAGTTCAGGATGTTCAGTTTTTCATTGGCTCCTGCTACTTTCAACGCTTTGCTGAAGGTGAGGTCATCCGGCAGGTAATGGAGAATGAGAAAAAAAGCCACGAACATACCGGACATAATAACAAACATCTGTTGTTTCTGCGTCACATTAACCGCCTTTGTACCTCCGATCACCGTGTACACAATTACCAGCGAACCGATGATAACATTCAGGGTTTTCAGGTCCCAGCCGAGTACGGCAGAAAGGATAATAGAAGGGGCATAGATAGTGATACCGGCAGCCAGTCCGCGTTGTATGAGAAAGAGTATGGCGGTAAGGCTCCGGGTTTTTAGGTCGAAACGCTGTTCCAGGAATTCATAGGCGGTATAGACCTTAAGCCTGTCATAGACCGGGATAAAAACAATACAGATGACTATAATGGCCAGCGGAAGGCCAAAATAAAACTGTACGAAGCCCATTCCGTCGTGAAAAGCCTGTCCGGGGGTAGACAGAAAAGTAATGGCACTGGCCTGTGTTGCCATGACCGACAAACCTACTGTCCACCATTTGGCTTCTTTATTACCCAGGATGTAATCTTTGACGGTAGTGTTCCGCTTCGTTTTCCATGTACCGTAAACTACAATGAAAAGAAGGGTCGTATACAATACTATCCAGTCTATACTTTCCATGCACTAGCAGTTTTCCAGCATTATAAAATAAAAAAGGATGATATAAACCGCATTGGCTATAAGGACCAGGGTGTAGCTGGGTTTCCAGCGCCATTTTTCGGGAGTATTATTTTTTTGCAGTGGTTCCATTAATGAGGTGATGTTTGTTTTTTCATAGTGTGCAAAAACTTCCGCTTTGGGGTACGTATCCGGTCAATTACCGTTTTCCTGTTTTCCTACGGAAAGCATGTTGGCAAACAGTTTGAATGCGCCCGGAACACCCGCTGGAAGTTCCCTGAAAAAACTCAGTCCCGTGTAAATATAATAACCTTTTCCGTAAGGTGCTACAAGAAGGCTGCCTTCTTTTGCATTTTCTCCTTTATCGTGCATGGAGAGAAGGGCCGTATATTGCGGGGCCCATTGATCCGGAAAATAAAGTCCCCTTTCCTGGACCCATCCTTCAAAATCTTTCACGGTTATCTTGTTCGGAAAATTCAGCACCGGGTGATTTTCGGACAGTAATTTTACGGCTGCATGTTCATCCGTAACCCTGTCCCTGGACAAACGAAGGGCGTATGGGGCCATAACATCCAGAGGCATTCCCCGTCCTACGGTATTATACTGTACGATAAGCGTACCTCCTTCTTTTACATAATCCAGTAAAACGGGCTGTTTGGCATACAGGGTTTCCGATATGTTGTAGGCACGGATTCCTATAACCACCGCATCATAACCTGTCAGGGAGGAAGCGGAGAGACTGTTTACATCCAGGAATGTTACATTATAACCTATTTGCCGCAGGCTTTCGGGTATTTTATCACCGGCACCGGCTATATATCCTACCGATTTCCCTGCTTTTTCTATATTGAGCCTCACTATTTTGGCTTCGGAGGGCAGTAAGACGGACTGGGCAGGAATGTGGTCATAATTTATCTCTACCAGTTCCTTGTTATAAGTTTCGCCGTTTATGTTTACCACCGGCTTTATAAACCCTTCACTTTCATTTTGCGGGGGGGTTACCCGGAACACTATGGTTTTTTCCTCTCCCTTTTTGGTGGTTTTCATAGGATGGCTTTCCGGTTCCACGCTCCAGCCTTCCGGAACTTCGAGAGCAACAGTGCCGTTTACCTGTTCCCGGACAGCACGGACCTTTACCGGAATCCCTTTGGGCCCGTTGGCAAAAATATTTACCTTGTTGGTAATCGATGCCGTTACCGGAGGGAGTATTTCAAAAGGTTGGTATAATTCTCCCTTGGCAGGATCGGTGTGTTTATATACGATGTCTTTTTGGAGGTCTATCGCCGTTCCATCAATAACCATGTGAAAACCGGCAGTGAGTATGGCCGGAGTTTCAGGGAGACCTATAAATTCCGGTTTTGAATGGTACATACCCAGTGTGCCCTTACGCATCAGCCAGTACGGCGTTGTGTATTTTTTTGCATCCGGTATGGTGGTTTCCAGTTCAAAATTGTTTTTTTCGTTAGTTCCGAGTTTTGCGGCAATCTTTTTTACGGTTCCGGAAGGGAGTATTTCCATACTTTGCAGCTCCATATCCGTATTCCCCCGGTTAATGGCCTCTATATTGAGTTTAATTTTGCTTCCCGGGGTGGCCTGCGGATCTGTTGCGGTTGCTTCCAGGTACAACCCGGCGCAGGCCTGTATGATTTCTTTTATTTCTTTGGTTTTTACAGTTTTCCAATAGGCATCGTCCAGTTTACGGATAAGGCGGTAAGCTTTGACCAACTGCGGAATGTGTTCTGCCGGATTTTTAAAATTGAAATGATGTTCTACGGATTTAAGCAGTTTCGCTATCTCTTCCGTACCGTCAATTCTCGACCATGTGGTATTGATCCCGGAAAAAAGATCATTATTTTCCGGTTTGTCCCCTTTCAGCAGTTCCAGGTATTCCGTTTCACTACCTCTTGTGGCGGCACTGCCAAACCCCTGACTTCTGTGCTGGCTGCGGCTCCGGGCGGCTATTTCCCCGTTGCTTTTGCCTAGAACAGGATAATATCCTCCCAGGTCCATTTCTATGAGAGCGCCCTTATCGGCATTCCGGAATTTTTCCTCGCTGCCGTAAAACCACCAGGAGGTATTGAAAAAAAGCCTTCGGGGTTGCCATGTATCCAGTTGTTGTAACTGTTCCGGATAAACATTTTTGTTTCCTGTCAGGTCAAAGGCTTCCACACTTAGCATAGCCGATGTGGTATGGTGTCCGTGCGTAGTTCCGGGACTTCGGTGATCAAAACGATTGATAATAATGTCCGGACGGAATTTCCGTATGGCCAGTACTACATCAGCCATGACACTATCTTTGTTCCAGATATCGAGGGTTTCGTCCGGGTGCTTCGAAAAGCCAAAATCATTAGCCCTGGAAAACATTTGCTCTCCACCGTCTATTCGTCTTGCCGCCAGTAATTCTTCGGTTCTTATTACTCCCAGTAATTCCCGGAGTTCCGTACCGATAAGGTTCTGTCCTCCGTCGCCACGTGTCAGGGACAGGTATGCCGTCCGGGCATGTACTTCATTGGACAGGTATGAGATCATCCTCGTATTTTCGTCGTCCGGATGAGCAGCCAGGTAAAGTGCCGAACCCAGGAAGTTCAGTTTCTGTATGGCGTGATAGATCTCGGAGGAAGAATAGGTTTTGGGTTGCTGGGCGGATGTGGCTGAGGAAGCAAAAATAAATAATAACAACAGGGTAATTTTGCGCATTTCAGTTAGTTTTTAGGTTTCCGCAGTTGTATTGCGATAAAATGGCACATCGGTAATTGCCAGGACTGGTAACAGTCCTTTCAAATATAGAAATAATAGAAATTATTGCCCCGGGTTTAGGCTTTCTTTAACTATTTACAGGCTTCGGCTACCATCATCTTCCGCAGAACTGCCATATACTTTTACTCCTTTCTGCAGTAACAGGTTGTTAGGGTAGGTGACCAGCTCATCTTCTTCCGTGCGGAGCAGCAGGTGGAAGGCTTTTATATCTTCAATTGTGGCACGTACCGGGAAATCTTTATCCAAGATCTCTATTTTGTCCCCTATTTTAAAAGGAAACGTAAAGAATAGGATAACCCCGGCAGTAATGTTGCTCAGTATGGACCACTGGGCAAATAACGCAACACCGATTACCGCAAATATCGAAGAAAGTATCAGCCCCAGGTCCTCGAAATCTACATTCCATATAATACTTATGGCAGCAATACCGATAAAGAAAATGGCAATATTGGCATATCTCACAATAAGGGAGGTACGCGCGTCATTATAATTGCTTATTACCCCCACCTTGCGGATGATCTTGGATAACAGGTACTTCAGGAGTAAAAGTAAAGCAACGGCTATAGCCGTGTATAACAATTGGTTTTTATAAGGATCAAATAATATATTCATCGGTTTTGTGGCTGTTTTACAGAAAAGAGTAAAGATACACCGGGAAATCGTTTTTCAGGCTGTTCCCCCGTTTTTTATGTATTGTCCTCTACTATAGTTTTCAGGGTGCTGTATACCAGGTGGGCAGGCAATCCTACTACATTAAAATAAGAACCTTCGATCTTCTTTATTCCGGTAAGGCCTATCCATTCCTGTATGCCATAAGCCCCTGCCTTGTCAAAAGGCCTGAAATGATCTATGTAGTATTCGATCTCTTCATCGGTTAGCACATCGAAATATACTTTGGTCACCGCATTAACGGTTTTTTGTAATGTGGTTGTGGTAAAACACACGGAAGTGATGACCTCGTGAGAGGTATCCGATAATGTTTTAAGCATTTCCCTGGCTTCTTCCTTATCTTTCGGTTTGCCGAGAGCTTTTTCCCGGTGCCATACAATAGTATCGGAAGTGATCAGGATGTCTTTTTCCTTCAGATCTTCTTTCAGTGGTAATGCCTTGAGTTGTGCCAGGTAATCCGGGATTTCGCTTCCGTAAAGCCTTTCCGGGTATATTTCCTCTACGTTTTTCAACCGTATTTCAAAATCAATCCCCAGATCGCGGAAGAACTGGTGCCGCCTGGGAGAGCCCGAAGCGAGGATAATATGGTGGTTCTCTAATATTTTGCGGAGCATACTACCGTTTTTTGTATTGAATATAAAGTTAAAATCAGTAATGAGATTGCGTTTACTTCACTTCCTTTGGTCCTTATCTATAGGTCTACATTTTTTTTATTTTGCTGGTTTTTGATTCATGACTTCCCCCGCACGGAGGCGGAGACTTTCCGTCCGTCGTGTGGCGGTTAGATCTTTATGATTTTCCCTTTGCGGTACAGCCCGTATGCAAAGAGCCATATAAAGAAAGTGAAAGCCAGTGCAAACATAAGACTGCCGAGGTAATTGTCAAAAACAGGACGGAAAATGTGTTGATAAGACCATCCCATCAGCGAAGTATCCCCGATCTGTATAACATAGATGAATATTTTTACCACCAGCACGGACAGCATATAACTCACCAGCGGGTTTTGCCCGAATACCCGGAATACCAGTGTCCATTCGCTGACCTTTTTGATATCGATAATCCAGATGAATAATGCCCATACCGCAGTAATGATCCCGGTGGTATACAGTACATAAGGTCCTGTCCATAATGGCTTGTTTATCGGATAGATAAAATCCCACAACTGCCCGGCAAGGATAAAGCACAAAGCAAGTATAACCAGTTTTTTTACCTGCGATTGTCCCGGTGAACCCGATTTGAGCATGCTTTTCCCGATAACATATCCGAGGATTACCTGTCCGGCCGAAGAAAGAGTGCCCAGCAAACCTTCCGGGTCAAACGGAATACCGTAGCCTTTGTACAAATGTCTCTCCCCGAGCAGGGCGGTATCCAATACATTGCCGAAATTCCCTTCCAGGGAGTAGGGGGCATCTCCGCCCATAAAGTAGAGTATGGCCCAGTGCCCGAGCAAAAGTGCCGCAATGGAAAAGATCAGATAGCCGGTTCTTTGCAGGAGGGTAATGCATATCCCCGCCACGAGAAAAGCCAGGGCAATGCGTTGCAGTACACCAAAAATACGAAGGTCGGCAATATTGGTCCTGTAAAAAGGGAACCAGTTAAGCAGTACGCCTATCAGGAAAATGAGGGCGGCTCTTTTTAAAAGTTTGAGCAAAACGGGTTTTTTCAGGGAAGGGTCCAGTTTTTTCATGGAGATACTCATGGAGAGGCCCACTACAAATAAAAAGCTGGGGAATACGAGATCGGTAGGGGTACACCCGTCCCAGGAAGCATGGCGCAGCGGTGCATAAACATAATCCCATGATCCGGGCGTATTTACCACGATCATAAAGAAAATGGTAAGCCCGCGTAATACATCTACGGACAGAATTCTGGTTTTCATGGTCGGTCAATTTGTTTTAGGGGCAATTTAATAATTAAAATCCGGTTTTAAATCATATTGTTTTTCAGTTTGTAAAGGATAAAAGGGAGAAAAGCATAGACAGATCACTTCCGTAATGTCTCACCGGATTGCGGGGAAAAGCGGAAGTACAAGAATCCCTTTCCCCTGAGAATAGGGTGTTCCGGCTATGTGGAATAATTAATCGAAGCCGGCTTCGAAATTGTTACTCCATTTTCCCTGTACTTTCAATACCTGTTCGATAACATCCCTTACACATCCTTTGCCGCCGTTTTTATGAGATACATACTTGGCTATTTCCTTGATCTCCGGGGCAGCATCCTGGGGACAGGTGGGAAGTCCGACCATTTGCATCGGTGGAAGGTCGGGCAGGTCATCGCCCATGTAAAGTACGTTTTCGGGTTTTATGTCGTAGATGTCGAAATATTCGTTCAGGGCATCCGTCTTGTGATGTGCACCCAGGTAAATGTCCGTCACCCCCAGGCCACGCATACGTTCCCGTACACCTTCGTTGGTACCGCCCGAAATAATACAGATGTTATACCCCCTGCCTATAGCCGTTTTTATGGCATAGCCGTCTTTCAGGTTCATATTGCGGAGCATTTGTCCGTCGGTGGTAATTATAATAGTGCCGTCTGTGAGCACACCATCTACATCAAAGACAAAAGTGGTGATGTCTTCAAGGTATTCTTTATAGTTTTTCATGCAGGGAAATATATTTTGCTTTTGAAATTAAAAAAGGCAAAGTTACGAAGTTTCTTCCTGAAACGGGAGAGTACTTGTTCCATAGGCCGGACATACGCCTTTTCTGTAGAAAATTCAGGTTAGATAATAGTTCATATGCCCGGAGTTGGCGAGTCCGGAGTTTTGAGAGATTCTCTCTTCGGAATTTGAAAAACGGTGAATTATCTGGTGTACGTTGATAAAAGGCAGTTAAAAGAAACAAATTGTATATTCATTCCCGAAACATGAGCCTTCAAGGCTTCTGCTTTGCAGCGCAGGGATACTCAACTCATCAACTCCGCAACTAAAAAACATTTTTTCAATGTTTCTGTATGGATTTCGTAAGTGTTTCGTATATCTTTTTGTATGTAGGGTATGTGTTCAACTGGTCCAGGTGTTTTTGTACGGTAGTCTCGTCATGCCGCTTTGCCGGACCGGTCTGGGCTTCGGCGGGGGACATGTTTTCTATCTTTTCCGCAGTTTCCGCTATAAGCGGTTTCAGCAGGTCAAAAGAAAGGTCGTTTTTTTTACATATGTCATTTCCGATGGCATAGAGGTGGTTTACAAAATTGTTTACAAAAACCGCAGCCAGGTGGAGTGACCGCCGTTGTTCGGAATTTACCCGGTACACCTTTCGGGAAATACTGTGGGCCACATACTCCAGTAATTTCCTGTCCTCATCATTTCCTGCTTCGATACATAAGGGAATTCCCGCGAAACTGATATCCTTGTTCCTGGAAAAACTCTGTAAGGGATAAAAAACACCTCTGCGGTTTTCCGGGGCCAGTTCATCCAGGGCAACGCTTCCGGAAGTATGGACTACCAAGCGTCCCTTAAAAGGAAGCTTATGGGAAACCTCACTTATAGAATCGTCGGAGACTGCTATGATATACAGGTCGGCATTCAAGAGCTCATCATAACTGTTTGTGACAGGAATTCCTTCTGTGGAAGTGGCACTCCTGTTAAACAGCTGAATTACCTGTACTTTACTGCTCTTATAAAAGGCTTTGATCAAATGTGTGGCTACATTTCCGGAGCCAATGATAATTACTTTGGTCATATGGCAAAGTTACGAAGATCCTGGCAACGGACGGGTTACGGATTTTCGGTAATTGTGTTTTTGGAGGTTTGACGATGAGTTATTATAAGTTTCAGCCACGGGTACCTATTCCAAATCATCTGCCCGTGGCAAAAACAGAGCCCCGGTTTATCAGAAATCCGGGGATTTTTAGCGTTAGTCATTGGTTCTTCCAATAATTCCGAATTTCAAAACTAAAAAAAACATTTGAATCTTGAAATGTATTCATCCTACCACGGTGCGGGGTGTCCGATAAAGGTCCGGCAGTATTTAAGAACATATTAACATTCCCTTGTGTTTCTTTCCTCTTTCATACCCGTAAAAAGTCATAAAAACAACCTATTTTTGCAGGCGGAATACCATAGTGTAAAACTACACGTAAATAAGTTGTAATGACAGACTTCCTCAAGAAAACGCTCTTCTCCACCCGTTTAATGGCAATTTTGTTTGTAGTATTTGCCACGGCACTGGCCTTTGGTACGTTTATCGAAAGCTGGTACAGTACCACTACAGCACGGATATGGATATATAATGCCTGGTGGTTTGAGGCCATTATGGTGTTGTTTGTGGTTAATTTCGCCGGGAATATCGTGCGTTACAGGCTACACAAGCGAGAAAAATGGGCCGTACTCTTGTTGCACATCTCTTTTATACTTATCATTCTCGGTGCCTTTGTTACCCGTTATATCAGTTACGAAGGTGTAATGCCTATACGGGAAGGAGAGACCTCCAATACCTTCCTGTCCGATAAAACCTATCTTACGGCCTATATAGACGGGGAGATAAACGGCGAGCCCATGCGGAAATCCATGCGGGAAGCCCTTCTCGTGTCTCCGGAAGGTATCCTTTCGAGGCTTCCCTGGCGGTCCGATTTTAACGGGCAACCTTTTACAGTTTCCTATGCCGGGTATATCACCGGTGCCGAAGAAGGACTTATTCCGGACGAAAACGGGGAAGAATACCTCCAGGTGGTAGAGGCCGGAGGAGGTTCCCGTCACGATCATTATATAAAAAGCGGTGAAGTAACAAGTATTCACAACGTACTTTTCGCACTCAACAAGCCCACCCAGGGAGCCATTAATATCAATACACAAGACAGTGTCTATACCATATCCACTCCCTTTGAAGGGACTTTTATGCGAATGGCGGATCAGTTTGAGGACAGTGTGGTTAAAGACAGCGTCCAGAAATTACAATTACGGTCTTTATACAATGTAGCCGGGATGCAGTTTGTATTTCCCGAGCCTGTGGTAAAGGGGAAATATGATATTATAGAGGCGAAGGATAAGGCCAATGCCTCACAGGATGCCCTTATTCTGGATATTGCTACCAATGGGGAGACCAAACGGGTAAAAATACTCGGGGGCAAAGGAATGGCAAAAGCACCCTTAACAACAAGTATAGGAGGGCTGGATTTTCACCTTTCTTTCGGTTCCATAGAAATAGAACTGCCTTTCAGTATTAAACTGAACGATTTTATCGCAGAAAAGTATCCCGGTACGGAAAACGGATATGCCTCTTTTATGAGTAAAGTTACCGTAAATGACGAACGGTCTTTTGATTATGATATTTACATGAATCACATACTGGATCACAAAGGATATCGTTTCTTCCAGGCCAGGTTCGACCCGGATGAAAAAGGGACTGTATTATCCGTCAACCACGATTTTTACGGTACCTGGATCACCTATATCGGGTATTTTCTGTTATACACCGGCCTTATCGGTATCCTGTTCTACGGTAAAACGAGGTTTAAGAGTCTCGGGCAGATGTTAAAAAAGATAAAAGCCGAAAAAGCAAAAGTGGTAACGGCAATCGTCCTTTTTTGCAGCCTTACCGCGTTCGCACAGGAGGAACAGGCAGAGGCCACAGATGCCCATATGCACGAAAAAGACCATACGCATACCAGCGTTCTGCCTACCCAGGCACAAATAGACTCCGTAATAGCTGCAACGTCCGTAAGCCAGGAGCATGCGGACAAGTTTGGTAAACTGGTTATCCAGGATGATGGCGGTCGTATGAAACCCGTGAATACGTTTGCTTCCGAATTACTCCGTAAGATCAGTAAGAGCGATTCCTATAACGGACTGGATGCTGACCAGGTGTTTTTATCCATGCTGCAAAACCCGGCGGCATGGTACAATGCGGAGATCATATACATGAAAAAAGCCAATGACAGCCTCCACAGGCTTATTGGAGTGGAAGAAGGGACAAAATATGTAAGAGCCATAGACTTCTTTGATGATAAAGGGAATTACAAACTGGCACCTTATCTTCAGGAGGCATATGCTACCAATGTACCTAACCAGTTTCAAAAAGAGTTCAAGGAGGCCGATCAGCGCCTGGCATTGCTGAACAGGGCTTTGGGAGGGGAAATACTCAAAATATTCCCGCTTCCGGACAATGAGAACAACAAGTGGATATCTGCAGTAGATTTCAGGACCCGCCAGTATCCTGTTCAGGACTCTCTCTACGCGAATTTTATCGATAAGTCCGTAAGTCTTTACCTGATGTCTCTCCGGCAGGCCATAAAAACCGGTAACTATACGGAAGCTGATAAAATACTCGAAGCCTTTGAAAAAAACCAGGAAAACTTCGGATCGGAAGTACTGCCTTCGGAACGTAAAGTAGAAGTGGAGGTAATATACAACAAAGTGAATATATTCCAGCAGTTACTCATATGGTATATGACCGTCGGGCTGGTTATGTTCTTTTTTATTGTGCTGCGTATCTTCTATGAGAATAAATTTTTAAAGACCCTTGTATTGGTAGGGAAGGTAGGGATAATCATACTTTTTGTACTGCACACTGCGGGGCTTATAGCCCGGTCTTATATTTCCGGACATGCTCCCTGGAGTGATGCCTACGAGAGTATGATCTATGTGGCCTGGGCAACCATGCTTTTCGGACTGATATTCGGCCGGAAATCCGATCTTACGATGGCGTCCACCGCATTTGTCACCTCTATCATACTTTTCGGAGCACATATGAACTGGCTCGACCCGGCTATAGCCAACCTGCAACCCGTGCTCAACAGTTACTGGCTGATGATCCATGTGTCTATTATCGTAGGAAGTTACGGGCCCTTTACACTGGGAATGATACTCGGCGTAGTGGCGTTGCTGCTGATCATACTTACCAACGACAAGAACAGGAAGAAGATGGACCTTCATATCAAAGAGATCACCGTCATAAACGAAATGGCACTTACCGTAGGACTTATCATGCTTACCATAGGTAATTTCCTTGGAGGACAGTGGGCAAACGAAAGCTGGGGCCGTTACTGGGGCTGGGACCCTAAAGAAACCTGGGCACTTATCAGCATTATGGTATATGCCTTTGTAGTGCATATGCGCCTCGTTCCCGGTCTGCGGGGGAGGTTTGCGTTCAATTATGCCAGTATCATAGCATACGCCAGTATTATGATGACCTATTTCGGTGTGAACTTTTACCTCGTGGGACTTCACAGTTATGCCAGCGGGGACAAAGTGATAACCCCCGATTTCGTGTATTATTCCATAGTGGTTATCGGGGTACTAGGGGCGGTAAGTTACTGGAGGTACAGAAAATATTATAAGGACAGTAACGGTAAAAAGATATCAGGACAGGCATAGACCGGTTAATAGCGGTAACTTCAGTATTTTGAATTATTGATTTATTAAGTTGACGGATGTTGTTTGAACAGATTGATAGTCAACTAACGAAAGGGCAATTTCCTTACCTGCCGGAAAGGCAGGAATGCTTATAAAAAAACTACGGGTCCGTAGACCTCTCAACTGTGGAATAAATACTATAACCGTATAAAACAAACTTTCCCGCCCCGGTTTCACCGGTAATAATGGTAAGTCCCTATCAAAACGAACCCTGAGGTCGTCGATGAGCGCTCGTAGAAGCACAACGGTTTTCGTCCTGGATTCTCAGGAAACTATCCGCACATACGTCGCTAATCAGCTCAAAACTAAAAAAATATATAATTAAAAATCGCAAACTGCAAGGTTTGTGCAGGGAATAATAGTAACTTTACGAGTACTTACCCCCGGATTTTGGATTTGAACTATTGTAAATCATACCCAAAACAACCATTTACACCCCATACTACCCCACATTATATTCAGGATTTGAACAGTTTTGTAACGATCAGAACTGCTTTGAATTATAATCATTCATTAACTAAAACCTTTTAATTATGAAAACTTTAGAAAGTTATGGTGTTCAGGAGATGAACGTTGCTGAATTATGTGAAACAGACGGGGGGATCACATTCGATCAAGCTTATCACGACTTCCAGCAAGGTGGAGCACACCTGGGCTTGGGTGCCGCAATGCTCGTTTCGGGAGCCTGGGCTGGTATTGCATTGACACCCGCACTTATCTTTAATTCTTTGGGAGTTGGCAGCCTGCTTGGAGGGCTGAACCTTAACCTCTGATTTTAAACAGAGAAACAGGAGTCCTAAGTCCGTAAGGAACAGGGCGCAAATTTAAACGGGTCTATTACTGAAGATCCGGAAGGAAAGTTAAGTTAATATTTTAAGAGCATTGTAAATGCAAGGTCAAGGCCGTCTGATGTTACAGGCGGCCTTGTTTACGTTCCGTTGATGGTTCTCTACTGTATATCACAATGCGCATTTAAAAGCTGTTTTTCCTGGCATCCCCTTAAGTTCCCTTTACATCAGGTAAAAACTCTTCTCCGGTTTAATCGTTTCCGGGACATCCGTTTCGTTCAGCATTTGCCGGAGGTTTATTTCTATAGTCCGGGCAATGGAGGTCACCGGAGTATCCGTTGGCAGATTTTCAAAAGGGTCCTGGAGGTAAATAGCCGTTTTTTCGATGAGAAAAAAGGCTATGGCCACAGTAATGACCAGAGGAATCTGTATAAAACCGAGATCATCTACCAGTGCAAAAGGCAAAAGAAGGATGAACAGGTATAGAATTAGGTGAACGATCAGGCTATAGGTAGCAGGGAACACCGTATTTTTAATACGCTCCGCTTTTCCCATAGAATCACAAAGCCTTTTCAGGGTTTCGTCAATTTGAACCTGTTGATAGGAATTGACCCATCCTTTCCGGAAGGCCTTTTTAAGGTCTGCCATATGTAATTGCAGCAGGGCATTAGGTATATTGTCCTGTTTGCCCACCTGTTCCAGTTCTTCTTTAGATAGAAATGGCCTGGCATCCTTCAAAGGCTCCTGTTTGCGGAGCGATCGCCCCAGCGCATAGCACCATGCCATTTGCCGGTACGTCATTTTCCGTATCAATACGGAAGCTTCCCCGGCATCCTCCCCCTCTATACGTATAAAACCGAGAAGTTGCCTGGTCAGCGTACGTGAATCGTTGACAATGGCCCCCCAGATAATGCGTGCTTCCCACCATCGGTTATACGATTGCCCCGTACGGAAAGTCAAGATAAGCGAAATGGCCGTACCCAGAATGGTAGGGATGGCCAGGGGAATAGCAATGCCGCCAACATGGAGAAGTTCGTCGGCAATACCGATAATTACGGATAATAAGGTAACAAAAAGGATCTCGGAACGCGTTTTCCTGAAGAGAAACTTCAGGGGGATCTTATTGTTCAGTAGCATAAAATGGGTTTTCTTACAAAGTAAACAGGCTTTAAATTAATCTTTTTTTGCGGATTATCTGTCGTTAAGCTTTATTTTTCTTACCCAGCCCCCCTTCACCGGAGACAGATACCCATATCTGAAGAAAGAAATACCAGGCTTCGTTTTCATATCCATGGCCTATATTGCTGTTTTCTTAACGGATATTCCGACCCCTGTAAACAATATTCTTGCGTCCGTAAATAATATTCTTGTGTCTGTGAACAGTATTCGGGTACTCATGAACAATATTTTTGCATCCGTGAACAATATTCCGGTATCTACGGATGATATTTCTATATTTATACGTGCAGTTTTTCTCTCTGTTTATTATATAGCCTCACCTTAAAGTCTTAAAATTAAGGTTCCGATATACTTTTAATGCGTTGTATTATCGGGTTTACGCAGGATTCCCCTTCCGCTATAGGAAAGTACGGCGATCATGGCCCCTACAAAAGCGATAAGCAAGAAAGAAGCCCGGAGATTGAGGTGTTCGGCAATAAAACCGATAACGGGGGGACCGAATAAAAAACCGAAATAGGCAATCGTGGAAACCAGGGCGAGAGATATACCCGGAGGAAAATTCTTGGACCTTCCTGCCATAGAGAAGGAGAGAGGTATGACGGAAGAAGTACCTGCGCCGACCAGTAAAAACCCGACCGTAGCAAAAATCACGGAAGGAAAGAGCACGGAAAGCAATAGCCCGAAAAATATCAATATGCCACTGAACTGAAGCAGCATCACCGCACCGAAACGTTGGGTAAAATGGTCCGCTACAAAACGTCCCGTAGCCATGGTGCTCATAAAGGCAATATAGCCCAGGGTGACAAGTCCGGCATCTACATTCACAACTTTGTCAAAATAAACTCCGCTCCAGTCAAACATACAGCCTTCGCACATCATCCCGCAAAAAGCTATGGCCCCGATGCGTAATAACAGTTTGTCGGGTTTCTTTAATACGAGCCCTTTACTGTCTCCCGTGTTTACATCTTCCGTAAGCATATTGCGGTAGGCAAAGAAGATAATGAGCAGGCTTACACAGCCTATAGCGAGGAAGTGGAAAAGAGGGTTGATGCTCAGGTCTATCATCCCTGCACCAATGGCCCCGCCGACAAACCCGGCCAGGCTCCATAAACCGTGGAAAGAAGCCATAATCGTTTTTCCGTAATGAAATTCCACACCTACAGCCTGGGTGTTGACTGAAATATTGATGAGGTTACCTACCAATCCGAAGAGAGCAACGGCGCCCAGCAAAGCAATTTTGGTCTCGGCGAGTCCGAGTAACGGCAATACACATCCGTAAAGTATGGCAGAGATAACAGCTACCTTACGACTGCCGAAACGATGTACCAGCCATCCCGCCAGAGGAAGGGCAGCAAGGGACCCCGCGGGAAGCCCGAGCAGGAGTCCGCCCAGTTCACCTTCCGTAAGATGTAGCTTGTTCTTTATGTCCGGGATACGGCTGGCCCAGCTGGCAAAGCAAATACCGCTAAGGAAAAAAACTGCACTTACGGCTACTCTTCTTTTAAGGTTGATGTTCATGGTTTGTTAGTTTTTTAGTTCTTAGTTGAGGAGTTCAGAATCCTACTCCCGTATCCTTAAAAGGGGTTGTTTTTATGAGAGTTACTCTTCCCCCTCGAGAGGATACAGGGATTGCCTTCCCCGAAACTCCGGACCTCCCGGGCTCCTAACTAATCCTCCGCAAAGTTCATAAAAATATTCCCTGTCTTAAACCCGTATTTTGTTAAAACAAAAAAAACTTAGATGTATTTAAAAAAAAGTATTTAATATTGCAGCATTATGAGCACTTCGAAATTATATTAACAAGATGACAAAGCCGATCTGGATACAGACCGATATTTTGTCTTGGTAGGCATACTTCTTCGCTTACCCTTTTTTTGTTTTAAATTTTTTGTCAGACCATGTAATTTCGGAAACGATGCGTTCATATTCCAATAATACTTTAGGAAAGTTTTTTAGCAACCTCAAGACCGCCCTTACGGGTAAGGAAACGGATTTTACCAGCGGAAGCATCCGCAAGGCCATTTTTATGCTGGCCATTCCCATGATCCTCGAGATGATGATGGAATCGGTTTTTGCTTTGGTAGACATTATCTACTTGTCCAGGGTAAGTGTTAATGCCGTAGCCACCGTGGGGCTCACGGAGTCGGTAATTACCCTTTTATATGCGGTGGCAATAGGTTTGAGTATGGCCGCTACTGCGGTAATAGCCCGCAGGGTAGGAGAAAAGAATGTTAAAGGGGCTAAGGAAACTGCCGTACAGGCTATTGTTCTCGGGGTAATAATTTCTATTGTTGTAGGAGTTATCGGGGTTTTATATCCCAGAGAAATCCTTACCATGATGGGAGGAGAGGCGGACCTTATTGAAGAAGGTTTCGGATACACACAGATACTGATAGGAGGTAATATCACCATATTCCTGCTTTTCCTTATCAATGCCATTTTCCGTGGCGCCGGGGATGCATCTATTGCAATGTGGGCCCTGGCCTTGTCCAACGGACTCAATATTATCCTCGATCCGTTGTTTATATTCGGGTGGGGCCCTGTGCCTGCTTATGGCGTGGAAGGGGCGGCTATAGCTACTACCATAGGAAGGGGAGTAGCGGTGCTCTTCCAGGTGTGGATATTGTTTTACGGATGGAGCAGGATAAAACTGCAGGTTTCGGACTGGGTACTAAGGGGACAGGTAATGTGGAACCTGGTAAAAGTATCTTTGGGAGGTATAGGGCAGTTTCTTATCGGTACATCCAGCTGGGTGATACTCATGCGTATTATGTCCGAATTCGGCAGTGAGGTACTTGCCGGCTATACGATTTCTATCCGGGTAATGATGTTTACCATGATGCCTTCATGGGGGATGAGTAATGCCGCGGCGACACTGGTAGGGCAGAACCTGGGAGCCGGTCAGCCGGAACGGGCGGAAAAGTCTGTCTGGAAGACCGGGAAGTACAATGCTTTCTTTATGCTAACCGTTTCCCTGATATATCTTCTCTTTGCCAGATATATCATAGGTTGGTTCAGTGATGATGCGGATGTTATCAAATACGGGAGCCTCAGTTTACAGGTGGTGGCAGCAGGGTATATTTTTTACGCTTATGGTATGGTAGTTACCCAGGCTTTCAACGGGGCGGGAGATACCAGAACACCTACCATTATCAATTTCTTCTGTTTCTGGGTTTTTCAGCTGCCTTTTGCCTATCTGGCAGCTATGGTGTTCCATTGGGGGCCGGTAGGCGTATATCTGGGCATAACGATTGCAGAAACCCTGATTGCCGTTATAGCATTGTTATGGTTTAAAAAAGGAAACTGGAAAACGGTAAAAGTATAAATATCATAGGGGGCAATATCCGTAAAGGCAGATACGGCGGATATGTTACCCCGTATGATCTGTGCCCGGCTAATATCTCACTTCACCGGAGTATCTTGTGACAAAAGAGAGAATACCTGTATTACAGGGACGATGCTTAGCAAAACATTTGTATTTTTGTGTTTATTAAGTTTAAAAATACATTTTCAAAAAACATATTATGAGTTCATACGATGTAGCCGTTATCGGCTCAGGTCCGGGCGGGTATGTTGCAGCTATCCGCTGCGCACAGCTCGGGATGAAAACCGCGATCATTGAAAAATATTCCACCCTTGGGGGAACCTGTCTGAATGTAGGGTGTATTCCTTCCAAGGCACTGCTGGACTCTTCGCATCACTATGATGATGCCGTAAGACATTTTGAGGAGCACGGTATCGAAATTCCGGGAGAAGTAAAAGTCAACCTGGAAAAGATGATAAACCGCAAGCAATCTGTGGTGGACCAGACCTGTTCGGGGGTGAAATTCCTGATGGACAAAAATAAAATTGATGTATATGAAGGAGTGGGAAGTTTTGCAGACAGTACACACATCAATATTAAAAAGACAGATGGCAGCGAAGAAAAGATAGAAGCCAGGAATACCATTATAGCTACCGGTTCCAAACCTTCTACACTTCCTTTTATAGAAATAGATAAAGAAAGGGTAATTACTTCCACCGAAGCATTGAAACTGAAAGAAGTGCCCAAACACCTGGTAATTATAGGTGGTGGTGTTATTGGCCTGGAACTCGGGCAAGTATATAAACGGCTGGGAGCTGAAGTATCTGTAGTGGAGTTTATGGACAGGATCATCCCGGGAATGGATGGCGCCCTTTCCAAAGAACTCACTAAGGTCCTGAAAAAACAAGGCTTTAAGTTCTACACCGGTCACAAAGTAAAAGAAGTGACCAGAGATGGAAAGAAAGTAACGGTAAAGGCAGACGACAAAAAAGGTAAGGAAGTAGTTCTGGAAGGGGACTACTGCCTGGTTTCCGTAGGACGCCGTCCCTATACCGACGGACTGAATGCCGAAGCTGCCGGAGTAAAGCTGAATGAACGGGGACAGGTTGAAGTGAATGACCACCTGCAGACCAGTACTTCCAATATCTATGCTATTGGTGACGTCATCAAAGGAGCGATGCTTGCCCATAAGGCAGAAGAAGAAGGTGTGTTTGTAGCGGAAACCCTGGCCGGACAGAAACCGCATATCGATTATAACCTGATCCCCGGCGTTGTGTATACCTGGCCCGAAGTTGCCGCTGTAGGTAAAACCGAAGAACAGCTTAAAGAAGCCGGAGTAGATTATAAAGTAGGCCAGTTCCCTATGCGTGCATTGGGAAGGTCCAGGGCCAGTATGGATACCGACGGCTTCGTAAAGATACTTGCAGATGCTGCTACGGATGAAGTATTGGGTATACATATGATAGGCGCCCGTATGGCCGACCTTATTGCCGAAGGAGTAACCGCCATGGAATACAGGGCTAGTGCGGAAGATATTTCCCGTATGAGCCATGCCCATCCCACCTATGCCGAAGCAGTTAAGGAAGCAGCCCTTGCCGCTACCGATAACAGGGCATTGCACGTGTAGTACAAAGGATACTGTTATAAAAAGCGAAGACCCCGAAACTAATTTCGGGGTCTTCGCTTTTTATAGCTATAGATTTCAGTACCGGTCAGTCCAGCGGAGTGCCGATTTCGTCAATTTCATCCTGACTGTCCAACGGAATGATATGGGTATAAATAGTATAATACATAGAGTACATAAACGGAAGGGTAAACAGAATACCTATACAAAGGGCAATCAGCCCTATTATGATGGCCAGACCGGTAACAATGAGTAGTCCCAGGAGAACAAGAGGTTGTTTTGAGACGAGCTGAATACTTTTTTGAATAGCATCTACAGCTTTCAGATCGGCAAAAATGATTAACGGAATGGTCAGGAATGTAAAAAAGGAAATCGCATATGACACTATAGCCCCGATAAAAGGGAATAATGATACCAGAGCTCCGGCCAGCCCGAGTATGAATGCGGCCAGGAACAATTCTTTAAAATATTTCCCTTTATAATAGTCAAAAGCGGTGGATATGGAAAAATCCTTTCCGGTCTCTGCCAGATGTGCCATCTGTATAAGGCCGGCACTTACAGGTGATAGAACGGCACTGATACCGGCAATGGCTATTACATAGAACAGGATAGTCAGAAAAGAAGAATTCAGGTTAATCTGGAATAAGGTCTCCGAGAAGTTACCGATTCCGAACAAACCGGAACTTAAAGCTGTGATGAGAACTGCTAAAATAGCAACTACAATAAGCAGGACAACCCCCGCCTGCAGGGCAATTTTCTTGTAGTTCCCGAAAGCTTTTTCAAAGACGGGACTAAAATCCATGCTGTACCCTTTTTGAAGTACATCGTTTAATCGTTCTTGGGCAGTATTCATTTCAAATAGTATTGGTTTTGATCAGGATTATTTTAAACCAAGATAAGATTTTTAACCCGTTATCCGTTTATTTTTGAGGGAAGATATCGAAAAACACAAAAACTTAGTTAATAAACCTGCGAAAGGAATCTAATTTTTAATGATGCTGAGTGCAGAGAGGATCTTTCCTTTCAATCTTACCAGAAAAGTTGTGGCTTCCCCGTAGTTTTGGTTAAATGCCATAACAAACTCCTTCCTCAGAACAGCTGTTTTTTCTTCTATGGCAGGTTTTATCTTATTGTACAGGAAAGACAGCCAGGTAACAGTTATCATAAACAGTATGGCCCCAGGTATGGCTATATAGGGAGGCAGGGAGTGATGGAACGGCTGGTACAGGCCCAGGCCGAAAAAGCTGGCATATAATATGGTGTAGTGTATTACATATATCGAAAGCGTATTTTGCCCTATGCTGATAATGGTCCCGGAAGTAAGTACGTCCCGGAGAAGCATAAAAACAGCAAAAAATACAAGGACATTCCCCAACCTGGAAAAAAGTTCGAAATTCAATGAAGAAAAAGGGAACAGGGCAATGAGGATGCCCCCTACGGCAAGAGATAACGTTATGGCTACGGGATATAAGTTCTTTTTCTCCTTGTAAATACTGAACAGGGTAGCCATAAAAGCCCCGAAAGAGGCATAACCGAACCATGGGAAAATGGTAAATACCGAGCCATTCGTTTTCGTTATAAAATTGGCGAGGAACTTCGGTAAAAAGCCGAAATCCCACGCTGAATACCAGGGGTAAGTACAGAAAAGTAATAAAGTGCTTCCGCCGAGTAAAAGGGGCATGACATACTTTTTGCGGTCATAGGACAACAGGTAGATACCTACCAGCAGCAAAATGGAGAGTCCTATACAGTGCAGTACATCTATTTTATAAAAGTTATCATATATCTCTCCCTTTAAAAGAAAACCGGGAAAATCCAGTCGAAGGATATACCCCAGCCCTATAAGCATCAATCCTCTTTTTATTCCCTTTTTTACCCGCGGATTGGCACGGCCGGCATCTTTATTGCGTATGAGGAGATACATAAAAATAAATCCGGCCACAGTGAAGAATACAGGAGCCGTAATCCCCCGGTTGTACTTCCACAGGGCAAAGGCCGCATTAGTAGTGTCCCGGAATTGAGGAGCGAGCAAACCGTCTATAAAATGGCCTTGTAACATCATTAAAATGGCCCAGGCACGCATGGCATCGATAAAATATAGACGGGAGCTGTTCTTCATATAAACATTTTTAATAAGTATATACTGTTAAAACCATGACTTTGGATCATTTTGCCGGCAAAAATATATAAAACGGATGTTTTCTTTATACCGGATATAAAAAAACGGGACAATAGCGTGTTAGTGTAAGGAAACTTGCTATTGCCGCGATGGAAACGAACAAAACATGAGAAGTCTTTGTAGCCGGGTAAATTATCTTTTATGGGGCCTAATGCACATTAAACGCTACACTTTTGTGGTGTAGTCGGCCCCGGGAAATCGGTATCCCCGATCCCTATATAAATGTGTGGAGCGGGGTATTAAGTTTTCCCGTGTATGCTTCGCGTCCCAATATTCCATCGGGACGCCCTGAAATTGACTGCCAGCTGTATCTTTTATAATAAAAATAGTATTTTGCAGTATATTAGGTTAAAATTTTCTTTTCCGAAAAATCTTAAAACAATATATCTATGGCATCTATCCTGGCTTTTGCAGGAAGCAATTCTTCCACATCCATCAATTATGAACTAGTGAAATACACGGTTTCCAAAATAAAGAATATTCCTGTCCGGCAGTTGAATATGGCCCATTATCCTTTTCCGATGTACAGTGAAGACCTGGAGCGCGAAAAGGGTTTTTCCAATTCTCTGGTAGAACTGAGCAAGGATATAAAAAAATCGGCCGGGCTCATTATTTCCGTCAATGAACATAACGGCAACCCGTCCGCCTATTTCAAGAATCTCATCGACTGGCTTTCCAGGCTCGACCGCCAGTTTATGGACGGTAAAAAAGTACTTTTAATGAGTACGTCACCGGGAAGGGCAGGAGGAGAGCATTCCCTGACAAAGATACAGGACACGATACCGCGGTTCGGGGCGGAAATAGTGGCTACGTTCTCGCTGCCTTCTTTCGGCAGGAACTTTTCCACGGAAGATAAAAAGATAACGGACAACGGGCTGAGGGAGGAACACCAGGAGGCCCTGGACAGGTTTTTAAAAGAGGTGTAGGTGCCTTTTAGGAGGAGTGCTATGCGACCACAATACCAAACAGTTCGTCCAGCTTTTGGTCGAATCCGGATTCGTCGGTAATGGGTATCTCGTTGATATCCCCATTTTTCTTGATCGTCAGTTTGTTATCGGTAAGGGTTATCCTTCCGTTTTCCGTAGGTACGGATATCAGTTTGTTGCGGGTAAAAGGCGATTCGCTGCTGGTTTGATGGTAACGGCACATTCCGGAGAATTCACTGTATTCCCGGGGGATATTCTCAAAGATGTATTTGGGTACTTCATGCCCGGCATTGTCTTTTATATTGACAATAAATTCACCTTTGTTTCCCGGCCTGATAACAAAAGCACCTCTGGCGTCCTGCTGTACAACACCGTATTCTGTTCTTAACGGGGCAAAAGCAAATTCCCCGAAGCCCACATCCGCCAGGTATTCCGTCCCATCCACAAGTACAATCACAGCGAGGTGGTCGTATTCCGGGCCGAACTGCCCTTTTTTGCCATCATAGACCCGTGCGGATATCCTCTTGGCCGTAAAGCCGGAAGCACGGAGTAATTGCAGGAACAGTTCATTGAGTTCGTAGCAGAACCCGCCTCTCTTGCGATGGATGATTTTTTGAAAAATATTTTCTGTGTCCAGCCGGATCGGAATTCCGTAATGGATATCCAGGTTTTCAAAAGGTATGTGCAGCAGGTGCCGTAATGCAGGGAAACCGGGTTTTGAAACCGTAGCACAACCGATCCGGTTTAAATAAGCCTGTATATTCATCTTTTATTTGGAAAACTGCGCTTTTTAAAACAATTTTACGATCTTCATGCCGGTTATAACCCGGAAGAAGTTTTATAAAAATACATAAACCCGACCATATGAAAAGAAGAAACTTTGTTAAAACGGCAACTGCTGCCGTAGCTGTGAGTACCGTAGCCCCGGCACTCGCAACTTCAGTAACAGGGGAAAAGGCCTCCGATAAAGTAGTGAACCATTATGTATTGTTCTGGTTAAAGAAGGACCTTACGGAACAACAGGTGGAAGAGTTTACAGGCTTTTTTAAGATGCTGCGTACCGTACCGGGCATACGCAAGTTCTATTACGGTAAACCTGCCGGCAGCAAACCCCGTGACGTAGTGGATAACAGTTTTACGTATAACCTCATGATACAGTTCGACACCCTGGAAGAACTGGAAGTTTACGGCGTACATCCCATACATATGGATGCCATAGAAAAATACAGCCACTTCTGGGAAAAGGTGACAGTACACGATTCGGTGCTAGGGTAATTGTCTTTTTACCTGCCGTTGTGGTCTATTGCACCCTTATTATTGGTTTTTAAGCAACAGCAGAACAGCTAACTGTAGTACGGTGGGTTCTGCCGGGCTGTTTTACGCTGTAATAATCGACTATTAAATCTTAATTGTATACTATGCATATAAACGATACCTACCCTTTACCTACTTATACTGCAGGTGAAAACCGTTATGACCTCATGCAATATCGCCGATGCGGGCAAAGCGGTATTCAACTGCCGTTACTTTCTTTAGGGTTATGGCACAATTTCGGGGATACCAACGATTTTACCCAGGCAAGGACCATTTTAAGAACAGCCTTTGACCTGGGGATTTGCCATTTTGACCTGGCGAACAACTATGGTCCGCCCTATGGTTCTGCCGAGGAAAACTTCGGGCGTATTTTTAAAAAGGATTTTGCTCCCTACAGGGACGAGCTTTTAATTTCCAGCAAGGCAGGTTGGGATATGTGGCCGGGACCATACGGTAATTTCGGTTCCAGGAAGTACCTGATAGCCAGCTGTGACCAGAGCTTAAAACGAATGGGGCTGGATTATGTAGATATTTTCTATCACCACCGTCCCGATCCGGAAACACCGCTGGAAGAAACGATGGGGGCCCTGGACCAATTGGTACGCCAGGGGAAAGCACTGTATGTGGGCGTTTCCCAGTACAATGCGGAAGATACGGCCAGGGCTGCCGGGATACTGAAGGAGCTGGGAACCCCTTTCCTGATCCATCAGCCAAGATACAGTATGCTGGACCGATGGGTGGAAGAAGACGGGTTGCTGGATACCCTGCAGGAAACAGGTATAGGCTCTATTGTCTTTTCTCCTTTGGCACAAGGGGTATTGACCGACAAATATTTAAAGGGAGTCCCGGGAGATTCGCGTGCAGGAAAGGACGGCAGGTATTTGCAGGCCAGCCACATTACCCGGGAAGTTGTGGCAAAAGTTACCGCGCTCAACGCTATTGCCCTGAAACGTAACCAGTCCCTGGCACAGATGGCCATCGCCTGGTTATTAAAAGATAAACGTGTAACCAGTGTGTTGATCGGGGTGAGCAAGGCGGAGCAATTGAGAGATAATGTTGCGGCATTGGACAACCTGAATTTTACAACTGCCGAACTGGAAGAGATCGAAGCGATTTTAAAATAAATTTTTCGGACATATCCGTTTCTACGGTATTACTGCAGGCACAGGTTTTCTTATAAATACCTGTGCTTGCCTGTAATAAGCAACTGTTTTTTCCGAAAGGCTAAAGGATAGTTTTGGCGAGCCCGGCTTCTATGCACGACCAGAAATAATTCCAGAAGGACTTTGTTTTATCTCTTTCCACTTCTTCTATATGTTCGGCAACCTGTTCTCCTTTATCTCCTTTTTTGACAAATATATTGGCCACCCAGCTTAGAAAGCCACTTTTTTCCTTCCCGTCTTTTTTGAGCACTTCCACCGTGAAATCTTCATGATCTATTTGAAAATCTCCGTTAGCCACATTATTATTTCCTTTATAATTGAAATAAACTTCATCAACAGTTCCTTCGGTCTTTATATTAAAAGCGGGAATAAAAAAGGAATTGATAGACTGTTGCGGAATATCGAAGCCTTTACCACTGATTCGAAAAACATCCTCATGGTCATTAATCCGGAACTCCCAGTGCACGGACAGGGGAGATTGTCCCATGAACCGGGATTCAATATCAATTTCCGTAACCGGAAAATCTTTGCGGTCCTGGTCTATGTTGGTAATGTTTCTTATGGTGGCATTTAATTTGCTGAAATAGACTTCTCCCGGATCGCGGTCTTTTTTTATAAGTTCCTGGTAGTTGATATTGGCGTTTTTAAGCAATACGCTGTCGATATCCAGATCGATGTTTAAATCGCGAAGCATTTTGCTGTAAAGCGGTTTTTCTCTATGGTCATCGGTAACGGTTTTGTCCCTGTAGATATCAAAATCAATACCGCGAAGCACTATTTCGGGAGCTTCAAATAAAGGCTTGTCACGATTCAATTGCAGTTGGTATTGCGGAATGGACAGGGTGTCCAGTTTCAGATGCATCAGGTCTTTTTCATACGGAATAACCCGTACATAGTTGTGCCGGGTATATTTGGGGAGTAACTCAATGGTATTTATGTCCACAGCGTTTTCCGTAACCTGTATATGCCCTGCCTTTACTTCCTGCAATTCGTTTAAATCATACCACAGATCCGAAATCTCCAGGGAAAATTCCTTATAGGTAGCCGGAACCTTTTTTTGCAGTGTTTCCCGGTTTACCGTTATATGGTGTATATCCAGGTTGTACTCGGCCACATGGAGGACCTGCGAAGTATCTTTCGTGTAGGTCATGCTTCCTTCTTCTATGATAAGCCGTTTTACTTTTATTTCCTTGCCGAAAGAAGTTTTTTCCTGTTCTTTTTTAATGGCTTTGGCTGTATCGGCATCTGATGCTTTGGTTATACTGATGTGAGGATGGTCCACCAGAAGTTGCCGGACGGAAATCTCGTCATAAACAAGGTAACGCCAGTAACTGAACCCTTTTAACCGGATCCGGCCGGCATCTGCCGCCTGGCGACCTTTTTGAAAACTTACCTGGTTAAAGGTTACATTTCCCTGTAGCAGTGACAGGCTGAAGTTTTGGTATTTCAGATTTCCCTTGTCCACCTGTTCATTGAGAAACTGTTCCAGTTTGCGGTGGGCAACGGCATTTAAAATGAAATAAGCCCCGATGGCGAGGCCAAGTAAAACAAGTATGGTTATGTATATTTTTTTCAAGCAGGTTTATCTTATGTTGACATGGATTCAGCCTTTTTCATGAACTGATAATAATTAAAGAGCAATTACATAATTTATCATAATCTCTGCACCATTTAGTGCAGCGTTATGGAATTGCTGTCCCTTTCAGGAGGTGTTGGAAAACCACTTTGCTGAAATTCCGGGAAAGCAAATTTTTCTATGATCGTGGAATCCTGTTTTAACCGGGCTGTCTTATAGGTTTCCATGAGCTTATGAAACAGTATCCGCAGTGCTACGGGTTCTTTATCGAATCCGTAAACGCTGGTTTCATATGTGTTTTCATCGGTCTCAATCTTTATTCTGCAGGCCTGGTCGTCGGTCCACCTGGCGGCATATTCTTTTTTGAGATTATCGAGGTCTATATTGTGCACCCTTCGCAGAATCTGTTTTAATTCCGGTGACGGTATTTTTCCGGCGAACAGCCCTTCTTTTTCGGTATACCGCAGTCCGTTGAACAGGATATTCCCGGCACTGTCTATTTCCAGGTACATGGAAGGGCAAACCCCAAAGCACGGGCCGCTGTAAAAACCTATTCTTTTAATACCTGCATTATTCTTTGCAGGCATTTTTTTCAGGTGTATGGTGTCCGAACCCTCTCCGGAAGTTCCTAGAAGTTCCAGTGTGCTTTTCGTAACAGGGGTAAGAACAAGGTTGCTGTCATCCAGTTCCAGTATCCTGAAATGGTATTTTTCTTCTCCACCCGACACTTTATCTCCCCTTCGTTGTATCCTTTCGGAGATCACAAGGGTATCGGAGTTGGTGGTAAAGCCGGAATATGCACCTGAAGGGTAGAGATAGGAGCAAAGCGTATCCTGAAAGGAAAAAATATAAAAAGGTTTGTTCGCATCATTTTTAACGAAATCCGTTACCCAGTCGCCCTGAATATTTTTTTTGTAGGCTGTTTTCTTTCCGTCATGCTGGCAACTCAGCACGGAGATGAAGAGTATAGCGAGGGCAAATAACTTTTTCATAGTAGGTGATGGATATTTCTTTGCTTTTTAAATATAGTTTAAAAAATAGCAGGTTCCTTCATAAAATTATAAAAAGTCCCCGCAATAGGGACTTTTTATGATATCTTTTAGAAGAAACCACTTTACAAGAACAGCAAAGGCTCCCATATCGGAGCCTTTGCTGTTCTTTTATTCCGGACGTTTAAAACCGTCTTTTTCCGCTTTTCTGGCCGTGTCCTTTATCCGTTTCTCCGTATCGGGGTGAGAAGAAAACAACTGTGCTCCTTTTTTCTTTTCATTTCCGTCGGCTTCTCCCGGAGGTGTCAGTAGCTTTTCGAATGCCATGGCCATATGCCAGGGATTTATTTCGTTATCTTTTAAAAATGTATAGCCGTAGTCATCCGCCTTGCTTTCCTGTTTTCGGGAAAAAGCGGAGTTGGCTACTGCTTCGCCAAGACTTCCCAGTTGAGAATCGGTCAGTGTAGCTGCCGCACCGCCCTGAGATGCTACCCCGTCTTTCAGCGCAGAAGTCAGCAGGGCCGTTTTAAAAGCATCTTTGGAATCGGTATTTTTAACATGGCCTATTTCATGTCCTATAACGCCCAGTATTTCCTCGTCCGTCATAATATCCATCAGGCCCGCACAAACCCGTACACTGCCATCGGCACAGGCAAAAGCATTGATGTCCCTTACCAGGTATACCTTAAAGTTCAGGTCCAGTCCGTCGTAGTTGTTCAGTCCGGATGTAAGCTTTTGCAGGCGTTGCGCCAATGCATCGGTTTCCGGGGCTACGGGGTTGTTCTCGTCCATCCACTCGATGTACTCTTTGGTATAGGCAATAACTTCATCATCGCTTAAAGTAGCGGCTTTAACCACCTTAGAGCCCGATTCGAGCGCTTTTTTGTTCAGCTTGATCTGCGCTCCGGCAGTGAGCGACATTATCATAAATAGGGCACTTGCAGTGCCGGGACGTAATAACTTCATCGTTGTCTGTTTTTTTGAATTTGTACTGTACAAAATTACGCACAATATAGGGATGTGAAAAATCCCGGATTTCCGGGATTTTAAAAGGGTTCGATAACAGGTGCCGGTTAATGACCTTCTGATTAACGGATGGGTGTATTAACCTTCCTTTTGGATCTCCACCTGGTGCGGATACGGAATTTCGATATCCTCGGCGTCGAAGCGGTATTTCATTTCTTCCAGTACATACCAGCGGCAATCCCAGAAATCTTCGTTTCTGGCCCAATACCTTAGCGAAAGATTAATAGAGCTATCTGCCAGCTCGTTTACGATAACCATGGGGGCAGGCTCACGCAGCACAGTGTCTCTGGAGTTTACAATATCGAGAAGGATCTCTTTGGCTTTTTTAATGTTGGAATCGTAGCTGATACCGGCAATGATGTTTTCCCTTCGAATGCTTTCCGCACTGTAATTTACAATATTTTCATTAGAAAGTTTTCCGTTGGGAATAATGGCCAGCTGATTTCCGAAAGTATTAAGGGAGGTGTTGACAATACCTATTTCTTTTACCGTGCCCGATATTCCCTGTGCTTCTATAAAATCACCTACCTTAAAAGGTTTAAAGATCATAATCAGAACCCCTCCGGCAAAATTGGCCAGTGACCCCTGCAGGGCGAGCCCTATGGCCAGACCGGCAGAGGCAATAACAGCAGCAAAAGACATGGTCTGTATGCCAAGCGTGCCCATAATTATAATAATCAGGAGTATTTTTAGTCCCCAATCCAGTATTGTGGCCAGGAAACCTTGCAAGCCAACGTCATATTTCCGTTTTTTCATGATCTTCCGGGCGTATTTGACAACGCGTCCGAATACCCAAAGACCTACGATCCATATTAAAATGGCGAGAAGGACCCTGGGGGTGTATTCCATAAGGAGTTCTAAACCTTTTTCAATCCATTTTTCTGTTTCCATACCAATATTATAATTTAATAATTTAACATTCTGTTGCCTTGCCTTATTGTTTTTAAATCTAAAACAACTTGTGTAGTCATCTTCTTTGCCAAAGGTATCTAATAATTTTCAAGGCCCAAAACTAAAAAAGCCCCGGAATACGGAGCCTTGATTAACTATAGAGGTGTAATTCGTATTAGTATATAAGAGAAAGATATTGTAATAAATAGCTTTTAAAAGTTAGGAGGTCCATCAATCTTGAAAGTACTGAAAAAAGATAAAATATCAGATTTGATATTATCGTTTATTTTATGCGTTGACCTGCTTGCATCTAAAAGATATCCAACAGTTCCTTCAAAATAGAACAATGTCCGGGAATACACTTTTTTGTCCGGTAATCCTATTATTATTTCCAGGTCTGCAAATTCTTTTCCGTCAATAATCTGGTCTCCTTTGTTCAACACCTCTATATCAATTTCAGGGTGTGCCTGATATTTAGTTGCTCATCTCGATACCAGGCAGGACTTAATTTTTTTCCGAAATCGTCCGCTTTTATCATAAAAATTACTCCGGATAAGGTAGTTGAGTCATTTTCTTTTGGACTCAGGACTAGGTTATTTTTACTCTTCTCAATATTAAAATTATCGGTAGACAAGCATAACGATACATTCATTTGTTCTGCGGTAAAAGAGTTTGGACAATTCAATTGATCCGCTTGTTGTTTTTTAGCCTGTTTACAGGCAGTTAGTGTTATACAAATGAGAACTATGTGAAAAAGTTGTTTCATGTTTTTAGTGTCTGACAATTTTATTCAATGACATAACCTACCGCTTGTTTGCAACGAGCTCCCTGTTCACCCCGTGCATCCCGATGATTATCGGGAGTAAGGCGTCTTTACCACAAATTACAAACTTTTGTAATCACCCTTCAGGTTTATTTCAGCCTTTTTAACTCGCCTTTTCGCTTTATGATGTTTTTATAGTCCCATTGTATGTCCCGGGCTTTTTCGAGCCATCGTTCCAGGTCATTGCGGTTTACCTGGTCGGCGGCAGTATAACGGATAGAAGCATCTTTAAATTTTCCCGTACCCGGTTTCAGCTGTTCTTCATCAAAGCTGGCCCCGCTCCAGAATAGCAGGCGTATACATCCTTTTAATTTACTGTACCCTGCAATGGGGTTCCCTTCCAAAAACCAGACGGGGTGCCCGTGCCAGATCTTATTTTCCGCTTCCGGTAAGTTACGGTTGATCTCTTCATATAAGAGATCACAGATTTCCCTGTCGCCTGCAGTCTGTGCATCGTGGTATGCCTGGATTTCTCTGCTCATCATAGTGTTGGCTTGTCTTTTAAAAGATATCGTTTTTCAAATATACAAAAGTTTTGTTCCGGCCGGGTACAGGTATATATACCCTTGAAACGCATATTGTTACCCGATGTTGATTTTGGCTTTGCCTTGACCGGTAATGGATATAAATGGGAAACCATAATATGCTTTAACCGGTATTTATTTTTGCCTGTCGAGTTTAAACGAGATTTTAAGGAAGGCAAAAACTGTAACCAATTAAAAATTTGACGGTCTTAACTATATAAAACTATAAAACAATAGACAATATGAATCAAGTGACCAGGCTACAAATTTTAATACTGTTTTTGCTTATTTTATTTTCTTGTAAGACAAGCAAGGACTCTGTATCTCAAAACATACGCAAATTCCGGGAAGACCATCCTCAATTCTCCTCAACATTTGAAAACCGGCTAAAAGCCATTTTCAAAGAAAAAGAATTGTTCGGCGATTTTATTTTGGCTGTAGTTGATGAGAACGGACTGGCGTATTCCTTTGCCTTTAACCGGGCGGTTTTACATGGCAAAAAATCGTCCCTCAACAATAATTCTCCCATATATATCGCATCGGGCACCAAATCATTTACGGGAACATTACTCAAACTATTAGAACAGAAAAAGGTACTCGATTTAGACAAATCTCTTCACGATTACCTCCCGCAACTGCATTATAACGACAGTATAGACACACAAGGCATTACCATTAAAAGCCTTTTAAACCACACGCACGGAACATTTAGCACAAGAATGACGTGGAAAACAGCTTTTTTGGGATACAGTGGCAAAAACGAAGAATTGATCAATGATTTAAATACCGACTTTCTTCTGGACCCATCAGGCAAATTCAGGTATTCCAACGTCGGTCCCATTATTGCGGGTATTGTCGTGGAAAGCATAACCGGAAAAACGTGGAAAACAGCAATGAAAGATTATATTTTTGCCCCTCTGAAAATGAAAAATACAAGTGCCAATGTCAGCGATTATAAACTAAAAGACATTCGTCCGTCATTTACCGTTTCCCGTGAAAAAGGAATTATTGAAAAGGGCTTTTACAAAAATGACATCACCATGCATGCCGCAGGAGGAATAATTTCAACCATAAACGACCTTTCCAAATGGTTAAGCGCAAACATTAGAGAAGACACCATTTTGTTGAATAAAAATTCCTGGCCGGCACTTCATACTTCCACCACACCACAAGACAAAGAATATTTCTCGTACCATCGCTCGGGCTACAGTTTAGGCTGGGACGTTGCGGAATACCAGAATGAAAAGATTTTGACGCGTTTCGGAGGTTTGGCAGGCATAAGCTTTCACATGTCATTTATGCCGGAGAAAAAAGTTGGAATCATTGCTTTTTCGAATGACAACAGGGCATATCTATTACCGCATTTGATGGCAGATTACGCTTACAACCTGATAAACGCATTACCTGCAGACCGTATTTTTGAGCAGGAAAAGCCAAAATTTGACAAAAGTTTTGAAAGTGAAGATAAAATCCCATACCCTGAAGATTCGCAAATCCTCACCCCAAGCAATACAAACTGTAAGATACCGGGTACATATCAAAATACAGAAAATTGGCCGGTTATTTCCATTGTCAAAAAAGATAATTACTACATTTTTAATTGGGGCATATTAAATGGCAGGATCTATAAGAACGAAGAAAAGGGTTACTTTAGTAACCTGGGAGTCCTGACAAGGAACTTTGAAGTAACAAATGACACGCTGCAGACAGGTTCATTGATTTACAAGAAAGTGAAGAAGTAAAAACCGTAGTTGCAAAGGTTTGGGCCAACGCATGCAAACTATGTGCAACCGGGACTATTGGCCGTTATTCCTCATTCAACTAAAATTTACCTTACAAATGTTAAAAAATAGTGTAACAAACGTTCATTTGCCTTGTCTTTAATATAATTAACAGACTAAATTGAATGAAAAATGAATAAAACTCGCATTACATTATTAATAATTTTAGCCGTACTTTTTTCCACACATTGCCATGCTACATGGTCTATCATTGCGGTAGACCAGAGAACAGGTGAAATAGGTATTGCAGGCGCTTCTTGTACTTTTGATGTATCCGGAATAGCATCAATCGTTCCGGGAAAAGGAGCCATCGTGGTTCAGGCCGGGAGTGATTATTTCGCGCGAATGAAAGGCGTAGAATTAATGCACCAGGGAAAAGGTCCGGAAGAGATATTGACGGCTATGAAAGACGAAAAATTCAACCCCGAAAGACAACAATATGGAGTCATTTTACTAAACACCGACACAAGTCCTCTTGTGTATTCCGGTGCCGAAATTCAGGATTGGAATGGTGAAAAGGTGGGCAACGATTTTGCCGTTATGGGCAATATCCTTCCAGGAGAACAAGTCGTTTTAAATGCTTACAAAGCATTTAATGAAAACAGGGATAAACCATTAGCCGAAAGACTGATGCTGGCCCTGAAAGCCGGCGAAGAAGCCGGTGGCGATAAAAGATGTGAAACCCAATATGCCAGGTCAGCTTTTATAATGGTTTATAAACCTCAGGACGGGGCTATTTTAAAACTAGCCGTTCAAGGTATAGAAAAAGGGGGCAAACCCGCCGTAACGTTGCTCAATCAACAATTTGCTTTTTGGCGCAAAGAAGAAGGGGACAAAGAATAAGACTACACCAACACAGTATATAAAAATAGCGGCGGAAGCGCCGAAACAAAAGCATAAACATAAAATTATAGCCGGTAATAAACTGAAAATTTAGTGCGTAAAAAATCGCTACCTTTCATAACCAAAACCATTGGCAACAATTTGAATGAAAGAACTATTAATCAGATCCGTTTCAAAATACGTTAAGTTAGATGTTGAAGAAGAAGACCTGTTTATAAATTTCTGGACGGAAAAAACGCTGGAAAAAGGAGATTACCTGCTAAGGAACGGTGAAATTTGCAGAGCGGACAACTTTATTGTACAGGGCGCATTAAAAGCGTTTTATATAAATTCCGAAAACGGCAAAGAAGAAATCCTCTATTTCGGCATAGACGAATGGTGGGCTACCGATATTAAGAGTTTTCAACAACAAGTCCCTTCAATTTATAACATTCAGGCGATTGAAAAAACCGAACTCCTGCAAATCGGTTATGACTCCTTTCAGAAAATGTTGGAACAAATCCCCAAACTGGAACGTTTCTTTAGAATTATACTGGAAAATTATCTCGGCAGCCTGCAAAAAAGGATCATTCTCAACAACGTATGGGATGCAGAACAACGTTATTTCGATTTTATGGAAAACTATCCGAAAATAGCAGACAAAGTCCCGCAATATTTAATAGCCTCTTACCTAGGGATCTCCGCAGAATTTTTAAGCCGGATTCGCAAAAAACACAAACCGCATTGAACTAGGTCAATTTTTCCTGTTTTTACGATAACGAACTTTGTCCCATAATTCAAAATCAAGAGAAATGAACAAAGTACTTATCATTAATGCAAGTGTTAGAAATGAACGATCACACAGCCGAAAACTAACGCAACTTTTTGTCGAAAACTGGAAAAAGAAAAATCCGGACGACCATTTTTCTTATCGAGAAGTAGGGCGGGAGCATATTCCTCCCATCGACGAAAAGTGGATTGCAAGCGCTTTTGTCAAACCGGAGGACAGAACCGTAGAAAATCAGGAGGGAGTTAAATTCAGTGACGAATTAGTCAAAGAATTCAAGGAGCATAACATTTATATCATCGGTACGCCCATGTATAACTGGTCCATACCAAGCGGTCTGAAATCTTATATAGACCAACTTATGCGCATCAATGAAACCTGGAAATTTCGTTCAGGCAAACCCGATGGGGATTATGAGGGGCTGCTTAAAGACAAAAAGCTGTTTATATTATCTAGCAGGGGCGATACCGGCTATGGAGAAAACGAAAAAAACGAACATATGAATTTTCAGACCACGTACTTAAAATTTGTATTTGGCATCATGGGCATAAAAGATATTGTTACCATCTCATTGGACAATGAAGAATTCGGCGGGGAAATATTTGAAAACTCCAAACAGAAAATCTACCGGGAGATTGAACAGGTTTAATAAAAGGGCAAAACGGAGGTGGCTTCGGTACAACAGCCTGTGGCTGTCACTCAGCCACCTCCGTTTTGGTTTTTACAGTATGGCAAAAGCTAATTTTAACAGCCTGAGCAAAGGCGGCTGAGTGTTCCGTTGGCTTGGATACACCGGCCTGTGGCCGCCACTCAATCGCCTTCATGTTGGCTTTTATATTATAGTAAAAGCAACCTATAACAGCCTGAGCAAAGGTGGCTGAGTGCCCCGGTCGCAGACCGGGATGTACTGAAGCCCCGGTCCTCAATGCCCAACTCCATTAATCTTTCCCTCAGAAGTCGTCCCATAACCAACAACATCCCCATCCTGTATCTGGTGTTTGTAATCTGTCATTACCATAAATACTCAAATCCCCGTAATCCGGATTCTCATTAAGAAGCTGGTTAAGCAGTATCTCTTCAATAAACTCAGGACATCATCTTGGGTTCTTTTGCGGGCATTATTGTTTAGTGGACTTTTAATACAGTTTCATATTCGGGAATTACCAGTGGATTTTTATTAGGAAACCCATTTTCAAAATATCCTAAAAGTTCTCCGTTATAGGGCGCATTCACACTCCACATGGCTGAATTTTTATCCAGTAATCGCAAAGGATTTCTAACATGGCTTTGTAAACGATACGTGGCTATATCCACATCATATTTTTTAAAGGCTTTTATAAAATCAAAAAACCACTGATCCGGATACCAGTCCCTGGTCTTAAAGCCATATTCAAATTCGGCTGCGGAAATAGGAGTTCCCGACTGGGCTGCTACCATAGCGCTATTGAGCCACTGGAAAATTCTTGTGTTTTCAGGGTATCCGAACTTAGTCGTAAACGCTTCCCCTAACAGATCATTGCTATGCTGATTAAATAAGCGTACGATCGAAAATTCAGTACATATTAAACTTTTGGTAATTCCCATGTCTTCACGAATAAATTTAAGATCGTCTTCTATCTCCAAGATATCATCAACATGCATGTGGATATCCAAACCATCAATTTTGTTGTTGTTCTTAGCTATTTCCAGGACTTTATTCCCTATGGCATTTTGTCGCACTTCCGACACTCTGTTAAGGGCGCCTATATAGGTTTTAAAATCCCATTCATTTTTCTTTTTCCATGCACCGACACTGTCAATTAAAGCATTTAAAAAATATTCGTAATCAGCAACATCTTCCAGAGGTGTTTCCCACATGGGCTCATTACCCAGTACCAATACAGCTATTTCTCTTCCCAGGTTTTTGGCCAACAGGAATTCCTCAATGGCCTTCATCATTAAATCCATCCCTTTGGAACCCGGCTCAGGAACCCCCATATTTCTATTCTTAAATTGTAGTTTTAAACTGAATATAAGCTTTACCTTTCTTCCGTTTTCGGTTGCTGTGTTTTTGGCATTTATAAAAGGGATTATCGGCTGGAAGTTAGTAATAGCTTGGCTTCTAACACCCCATATTCCCCTTTCGTCAGTATAGTTAAGGAATAATCTATTGATGTTAACAAAGCCTCGCACCCATTTAACCCCGGCATTCTCCAGTAAGTCATTATCTATGTCTGCTATTTCTTCATTAAAATTTGCACCCAAACTCAAAAACTTCATGGAAGCATCCTGGTTACTTGCATACTCTACTGCATTGTTATTCAATGATTTATCTGGCATCAAAGGTTCTTTCTCTTTATCACAAGCTGTAAAAAACAGCAAGGAGATAAAGATACTAACAAACAGATAGCTAATTCTAGTTCTCATATAATTGGTATTTAACTGGTTAATTTATAAAACTAAAAATAGCTCTGTATCAACCGGATGGTATGTAGATTTGGTGAAAATATCAGTACAAATGTTTATTTCTTTGTCTTTTAAGTGAAATTATAGCCTGTTTGTCATTTTTGTACTTTCTTTATTCCTTTTCCAATAATTTCGTAAGCAGGTATTTTCCGAACCAGGGAAAACCGGTTGTGGGCGAAAACACGGATTTAAAAAACAATACTGATAACGGTGGCTTCGTACACCGGCCTTAAGGCCGCCACTCAGCCACCTCCGTTTTGGTTTTTACAGTATAGCAAAAGCAAACTATAACAGCCAGGGCAAAGGCAGCTAAGTATTCCGGCTCCGCCGGCATGTACCGAAGCCCCGGCTTATCATACAACCCAATTCATCTTTCCCCTACAAAACCAAATAAATCCATGTTTTTTTTCGCAAGATGTGGAAAACCGTAACATTATTTAATATATTTCATTAAAATTAGCAGCGTCTCAAATAGAAGTTGTTGTTAAGGTTTAGCATTCCGTCATACCTGTAAAGAAGAAAGAAAAAAGAATTAACCCATAGAAATATAGTAACTAATAAATAAAAAATGAATAAAAGTTTTACAGGTATGATCCTTTCGGGTATTATGCTTATAGCTACAAGTTGTGCAAGTATCGTAAGTAAAAGTAATTATCCCATTTCCATTAACAGTACTCCGAGTGAGGCAAAAATTTCAATTACGGATAAAAAGGGTAAGCAGATCTATATAGGGCAAACCCCTGCAATAGTTAAATTAGAATCCGGAAGTGGTTTCTTTGGAAAAGCCAGGTACCAGGTAGTACTGGAGAAACCCGGTTATACTCCCAAAACTATTCCTGTAACTTTCAAACTCGATGGTTGGTATTTCGGGAATATTTTATTAGGTGGGGTAATAGGAATGCTTATTGTTGACCCGGCTACGGGGGCAATGTATAAGTTAGATACAGAATTTATTAATGAAACCCTGGTCCAAAATGCCCTAACCAGTTCATCAAAAGAAGCATTAAAAGTATATACATTAAATGAAGTTCCACCAGAATGGAAAGACCATTTAACGGCGGTAGGCCAATAAAAACCAGGTTATAATCCTGTAACGATATTGGGGGCCATTTTTAGAATTTAGCTGTTAACCATTAATAAAACTTATATGAAAAAAATTAAAAATGTAGCTGTAATTATAGCATGTGTTTTATTAACTTCCTGTGCTTTAAAGCCCATTTCATCAGAGTATGCATTTATCAAAACAGATTTGGAAGAAGTAGAATTAGACAGTTTGGGTCAGGGAAATGTCTTGATTTATAATGGGGCAAATATTTTACACAAAGCAGATAATACGGCGAGATTAAATGTCTGGCTGGATGACAAACCCATGGGGCAAATAAGGCCGGGCGAATATGTTATTATTAATCTTAAGAACGGAAAACACCACTTTAAACTTTTACATATAGATATGGTAAATATGAGGAGCCAACACGAAGTAGAAGTTGACAATAATACAAGGATTATACAGGCAAAACCAACTTTAACCTCTAATAAGCTGGAAATAACAAATGTACTTCCCTCTAATTTTGAGAAGTTTAAATACGCAGCGAAAAGATAGTCGGATGTATTTGTTTAACAGGTAATAAGCGTAAACAAAATATACGAAAAAAGCTGAGTGTACCGGCTCCGCCAGAATGTATCGAAGTCTCGGCTTCGCAGGCAATCCAATGTGTAGGCATCCTTATAAAGTCAAATAGAACCAAATGGAAGAACAAAAACCAAAATCAATTAAAACTATCGGGCTTTTAGTGGCAATTTTTGCCGGATTTATCATATTCAGCAATGCAATGGGTGCCTTAACCTGGGCAGTAATGGGAATAGGAGAAGAACTGAATAATCAAAATACTGAAAATGCCGGCTCAATATCATGGCTATTTTCATACTACATTGAACTGTGTTTAACAATGCTCTTAATAGGAGTTGCCTTCCTGGTTGGGGGCATTTTTATCCGGAAGTGTAAATTATGGGCCAACCAAATGGTTAGTATTTTATCTGTTCTGCTCATTTTGGTAATTTGGGGACTAATGATCGCCATATCGGTATCGATAGGGCAACAAGACGGAATGGAAATATTTCGTTACGGGGCTATTTTCAGCGCATTGTTTTGGTCGTTACCCCTTGGATTATTGATTTGGTTTTTAAATAAAAGGAAAATAAAAAAACACTTTGTATAACCATGCAAATGGCGTATCGGCTTATTCCATTTTAATGGACACCCTATAAACACTATAAGATAATTTTGTATATTTAGAACCACCTATACACCAAAACACCGTTATGAAAATACCACTGCACTGTAAAAGACGATACGCAAAATTGCTGCTTATCGCTTTTATCACCACCTCCGGCACCGTACTCCTTGCCCGGCATAAAGAACCATCCCCTCCGGCAAGCTTTAAGATTATTGTTGAAAAAACAGCCAACGGCATTGCTATGCATGGCGTGGAAGGTACCGCCTGGGTAGATTTATCTTTTAGCCTTCGCTCCAACCAATCGCGGGTTGTTAATGCCCATGGAATGATCAGCTTAGACGATATATTATCTTCAAATAACGAAGAACATGCCGGTTTTATGTTTGTCATCACCAAAACCAAAAACGGCATCACCCTTAAAGGTCTGAAGGGAACCGCATGGAAAGCCCTGAGTTTTTCCCTGGGCGAACACGAAAAGCAAGCCATTGACCAACAGGGCATGACAGAACTTCATTAACTCCCCAACGACGTTACACTTACCTACTATTAAAAATCATAAAGACGATTACGTATTTCCGGCATAGCCCCGGAATGTATCCCCCAACTTCCCATACCAAAAGAAAGAAAAGCTATGTTTTTTTGTAAGATGTGGAAAACCGTAAAGTTATTTAAGGGATTTCTCTGATATTAGAGGCATTATAAAATACTAAAACTTAAAAAATTCTCAAAAGCAGAAGAAAGAAGTATCTAACCCGAAAGCAATAATTCTGATATACAAAATAAGGAATGCTATATAAAATGATGAATGAACCAGTATGTTCTAAACCTAAGTAAACACTGTAACTTTCCTGGATTAAGGTATTTATTAAAAGAAACGGTCGATTGTATATATTTGTGTGTTGCCAGTAATTAAAACCAACCTATGAAAGACAAAGAATTTACGGATGAAGAAATTAATGAGTTATTAAATCAATATAATTCTTATATTAAAAAGGATTCTAAATTAAGACTCTTAAAAAGTTTACTAAATTCATTGATGGTCTTGATGACATTTCTTGTTGCTATTCTCACATTAGTATTAGTATTTAAAAACCAAAATCTTTCATTGGGTGATAAATACTTCAATAAATCTATAAAATCAGACATTCAAAAAACTATAAAGTCAAATGCAAGTTTAGATGTAGTTAAGAATATTTATACAAATAGAAAAGAATACTCACCAAGCTTAACTGATTTATTTAATAAAAGTAGTGACAAGGATAAATATCTTGCTGAAACACCGTTGTCGGAGGTTTTGAATGATATGAAAACTGACTATTATCTTTCAGAAAAGCAAGATACAATTTATCTTAAAAAATTAGTTTCAATTATAGACGCTCACGAAATTATTAATCCATTTGACAAACTTGAAGAAAACCAAAAAAATGACTTTGAAAATTTGAGATTTAAACTTGGTGAAAATTACTCAAGTGTCTTAACTGATGTAAATAGAATAACTGATGAACTACATAATAAAAATCAATTAGTAGTAAAGTATTTAGACAAATCGAATATTAGCTTTTTAATCTCAATCGTGGCCCTTATAATAACAATTCTATTGTCATTTTACCAAATTTATCAAAATAGAAAAGAAAGATTGCTGGCAATATTGGGTGAAGTTATTAGTTCACGAAATAAGGAAAATAAAGAGGAAAAGGAAAAATAACTACTGTCAACAATGGCTATAAGTAATTGCTTGTTCTCGCCTACTCATGAAAATCCGCAAGGATTTTCAGGTTGGTGTTTACTTGCCAAGTTTCGTTCTAAACCATGCAACTACTCATAGCCGAGACCGTTCTACACCATTTAAAAAAACAATGAAGTTCACAAAATTAGAAGATATTATTAACGAATTTGATTTAGAGTCAAGTGAAATTTCTGAAATTAAAAAGGAACTTCAAAAACTTCTAAAAATAGTTCATTCTGGAAAAAATTCAGACGGACAATTCAGCAACAAAGCCTACAAACTGATGTATCCTAAGATAATGTCTGCGTTAGAATTCGTCAAATCCGAAACACTTCCCACAAATAGAGCTGAACTCGCTGAAGTAATCAAAGAAATAATTCCTCACAAACCGAATAAGAAGAAAATAGCAAAACTGGATGAGCAATTAAAAACAGAGATTAAAAGCCTTAAAAGAGCGAGTTTAGTACCAAAAATAAGTGCATCTGCGGTTACTATAGTTTTATCTTTCATTTGGTTTTTTCCATCAAAGGCTATCGAACATCCAATATTAGGGAATATCATTAAACCAACGGACTGGGTTTTCACAACTATTTGGGTTACATCAATCTTAATAACTGGTTTCGTTTGGATAATTTCAAGAAGGAAGGAAAAAATGATTGAGTACGGTACAAAACGTTTGAATATCGAATCTGTTCAAAATAATTTATTGAATAAATTTCTGAGAAGTAAAGAGTATTCTGCTGAAAGAAAAAATGAAGATTTTATAACTTTTACCAAAGATGATATTGTAGAATATTTCACAGATTTAGACATTGGAAAACTTGAACGAGTTTACTATTTCAATAAAAAAATCAAAGACAGAATAAAAAAGTTTATAAATAAGGTTTTTGGTTTTGAGGAAAATATAGATATTGAAATCGCTCAAAGTCTCGCTGATATTTTGACCGAAAGGCTAATTGCTAAAAAACTTGTAACTGAAATTCCCCAAGTGAATTTGTCAACCACTTACAGGAAAGAGTTTAAAAGAGAAAAGAAAGATGACGATATGCCATTTTAACTAAAATTCATAAAAAAACGGTGTAGAACACTGTGTATAATCCCCCTGGCGCTCGTTTAAGCGCAGCGTTAACGAGTGCCTATCGTTCCCGGGCGTTTGTAACGCCCATAAAAAAACGATAGCTTCGTTACACCTCTCAACAGCAACAAAACCCCGAAACCCTAATATTCCGGGCTTCACAAATGCGGTAAATGATAGGCAAAAATATTTATTATGATGAATTTATTTCTGAGAATTGGTATACTTCTCCAAATCCTTGAAAAAGGAAAGAAGCGAAATACCTCGCGCTTCACAAAGCTTATCAAGTGTTTCCAAAGGTATTCTGTATCCGTTAGGAGAAGTAATTTTCCGGACTACTTTGGCTTCAATATTATGTTTACGGGAGAACTCGGCAAGTTTCTTGCCTTCAGCTAACCAAGGTTTAATCCAGGTTGTATATATATAATTGCAAACTATTTGGTTGATATCCTGCATATATCAAAGAAACACCATTGGTTTAAAAAAAAAGAGGACGATCGTCCCTTTTTAAAAGTTTTTTATTATATTTACTACAGTTAAACATATATTTGCGATACTTCTATAAGCAAAAATATTAGAAGCAATTGCTTTGAATCTCGAATCGAAAACTGGCACTTTTCAAATGGAAAGAGAGGATAAGTAAGTTTGCTCACGACCCGGGCGTGGGCTCACTTGTCTTTCCATGGTATGCCAGTACCACGATTCGATAAGTCGAGTTCCACGCCTATTTTGTTTCCGGTAACTCTTCTGCATTAAGCAAAAGCATTCTTTACAGAAGTCTTGCATAGCTGAGCCCCTTTTTATCCCTGTAGTGCTTATGGCCATAGCATAGCAGGGAACAAAAAGGCATACTGCCGCCGGCTTTGGCGTGCAGGAAGCGCAAGGGCAGTAGTACTGCCTGTACTTATTACCCGTATCAAAAACTTTAAAAACACCGAAAATGACGTACAACCCCATGCAGAGGCATATCCTCAACCGCAAACTATACCAGTTGTTTAAAGCCAAAAAACTGG